>NZ_CP018187.1:799899-1527298 GCF_009738225.1 Streptococcus salivarius | reverse complement strand
GCTTCAGCAAGTGCTTCAGAATCAGCAAGCGCTTCTGAGTCAGTAAGCACCTCAGCTTCAGCAAGTGCGTCAGCCTCAGCAAGTGCATCAGCTTCAGCAAGCGCCTCTGAGTCAGTAAGTGCCTCGGCTTCAGCAAGTGCGTCTGAGTCAGCAAGTGCGTCAGAGTCAGCCAGCGCCTCAGAATCAGCAAGTTCTTCAGAGTCAGTAAGCGCCTCAGCCTCAGAAAGCACCTCAGCTTCAGCAAGTACTTCAGAATCAACAAGTGCCTCGGCTTCAGCAAGCGCCTCAGCTTCAGCAAGTGCATCTGAGTCAGCGTCAGCCAGCGCCTCAGCCTCAGTAAGTACTTCAGAATCAGCAAGTGCGTCAGAGTCGGCAAGCGCCTCTATTTCGGCTTCTAATTCTGTAATTTCAAGTAAAGGTCAGCCAGCCATTCTATCACTTGAAAGCCTAGATATTGAAAGCGTCATTGCCTCAGATTCTATCAGTACATCATCAAGCGTTTCAGAATCAGAGTCAGCATCATTGAGTGTCTCATTGAGTGAATCACAATCTGCCTCAGTAAGTGCTTTGATTTCTGCAAGTGAGTCTGTATCGTTGAGTGAAGCACAAAGTGCAAGTGTGTCTGTGTCAGAATCAGCAAGCACATCTGCTTCAGCGTCATCGAGCGCATCCGCTTCAGAATCAGAGTCAGCTTCTACATCAGTAAGTCTTTCAACCTCTGCCTCAACAAGTGCTTCAGTGTCTGCCTCATTGAGTGTCTCAGAATCAACTTCTGAAGTGAAAGATCCTAAACACAAACGTGGTAGCCAAGCGCTTCCTAAGACTGGTGAGAAAGACTCATCATTAGGTATGGTCTTGGGTGCTTTGGCAACTGCAACAGGTCTCGCCTTTCTTGCTAAACGTAAGAAAGATGAAGAAGAAAGTGAAGACTTCTAAGTCTTAGTAAGTTTAATCATTATCTTCTAGCGAGATAATCAAATATCCCCTATCGATTAGAGTGATTTCCTAATTGGTAGGGGATTTTTTTTAGTTTGATATTCTAAAAATACAAATAGTTTTAATAAGTCTTAGGGTTACCATTATTATCGTATTTTTAGGGGGATGAAAGAAGTGATTAATTGCTAGAAAGCAATCTTGAAATGAGATTTTTTGCTTAATTTTATGATAAAATTTAAAGGAGTGTTTTAATCAAAAATAAATGGAGTATATATGTTCTTTAGAAGGAATGAAGGTCAATATCGTGAAACCGATCGTGTGACACGCTTTAAATTGGTTAAGTCAGGGAAGCACTGGCTTCGTGCGGCGACGTCGAATTTTGGTCTTTTCAAGGTGCTTAGAGGAGGCGTGGATACACCGTCTGTTGCTGGCCATCAGGTAGAGGTGGATGCACCTGCTTTTTCAGGTCAGACAGTGCTTAAGGGAGTGCTTGCAACGGGGGCCTTGTTAGGTGGTTCTGTTGCGACTCAAGTAGCTCATGCAGATGAAATGACTAATCAGCCGATTTTGGAAAGTGAAGCAGGAGCTAAGACTGATCTTTTGGCTGCATCTGATTCCGTTGTTCTTGGAAATATGGAGTCTGTGTCCAGTGTTCAAGAGAGTCAAGTAAATAGTCAAGAGTCATCAGAAACTGCGTCAAGTCAGACTTCGGAGGCTTCTTTGAGTGAGTCTTTATCACGTAGCCAATCGGTGTCTGCTTCTGAATTAGCTTCAAGATCGACATCCTTGTCATTGAGTGCCTCGCTTTCTGCTTCCTTGTCAGCTTCATTAACTTCTAAGTCGGAATCAGTAAGTCAGACGGATTCTTCTTCACATAGTCTGTCAGAGAGCGCAGCTGAAAAATCATCAGAGCATAGTGCAAGTGCATCTGTTCAGTCAGTTAGCAAGAGTGATAGTGGTAGCGACTCTAAAGTAGGGCTATCCCTTGTCAGCTCAGAGTCAACTTTGTTAAACACATCCTTGACATCTGAAGTGCAAACGAATCGCCAATTATCTGATACGGCGACTGGGCTACTAGCTGCCTCGGTTGTGGCTGATGCTGAGCGTTTAGAACAAGAAAAGCGTCTCAAAGATTTAGCCTTAGACATTTATACCTATAAAGCTCAAGCTGTTGATTTGCCAAATACGGAGGTTGCTATTCTCAAGGGAGATAAAGCCTTGGATGCCATTCGTGTCAGTCTGGCTGATCGTGATAGCGATGTGTCTCCTACGATAACTCAGGCTCGTCAGGCTAGAAATAGTCTTGCCAATGCGGTGCTTCGTGCGACATCTGGTCAGCGTGATCCTCGTAATGGTTCTCGCATTGATGCTGATAGCAACCTCCGTGCACCCCAGTATAATTTAGGTCTGGCTAACAATGCCTTGATTTCTGTTTATAACTCTGACTACATCAATCAAGCTTATAATGTTGTTGAAACCATTCCTACACGAAATAGTATTAAAAGCATTGGCTACGCTTCTGGTAGTGATCGAGTGAATGGCATCAACGTGCCTCAGACCTCTGCATTGAAAAATAGTGCAGTCGCCTTTAATATTGTGGGGACTGTTGGGCAGACAGAGGTCGTAACGCCTGGGAAAATTTATAATGTTTCTTTTGTAGTGACTAATACGGCTAGGCAGTCAGTGACACGTACGCTTCGTATTCAGGTTTTGCCACAAAATGATGGCATTCGTAATCCGATTACGGCGGTGACAACGGGGACTTATGTTAATGACACAAGTAATCTCGCTCAAGCCGAAAAAGATAAGGTTTGGGAAGCGTTTAAGGCTACTAATCCAAATATTGCCACTTCAAAGGATTTTAAATCTTATTCCGTTTCATCATCTGGTGTGGTAACCATTACTTATAAAGATAACACCACTAATGATGTGACGGCTCCAGTGAAGCGACTAGCAGCACCAACCGTTGAAACGAGATTATTGGACAAGGCTTACACACAGACGCCTGTAACGGTGACGGGAGCTGAGCCAGGTTCCACAGTCGTTCTATATAATAATGACGACGAAGTGGGAACAGCTGTGGCAGATGCTTCGGGTCAAGCGATTGTGACGCCGACTGTTAAGTTACAAACAGGTGGTGTAACAGCCAAAGCTCGCATCATGTATGGTGATTATGCGGTGTATTCCGATGCTAGCAATTCCGTGGCTGTAACGGACGGAACGCGTCCTGAAGTGACGGCCAAGTTGACTGTTGATGGTGTGGAACCTAAGTCAACGCCTCTCGAAGGCGGTGGGAAAAACTATACCCTCTATGCTGGTGATGATGCTGTTTTGACTTTCACAGCTACAGATGACAGTGGCAAGCTTAAAGAAATGAAAGTTGTTGCAAGAGCCGATTTGAATGACAATGCCTTGAACGGCAATTTCTTTGGTAGTAGCCAGTACGGAACTGGTAATATTGCACCGATTACGGGAGATATCACAGCTACGACTGATAATCCTGCAACCATCACAACGACCATTCATTTGAAGGATGACCTTTATCATTCTTTCCGAAACACATGGCAACGTAATGTTGCTGCTATTGACAATGCGTCAAATATGAACCGTCCAAATGGTTTGGGTGAGATTCGTATTACTCAGGGTCGCTTGTCAGATCGTACACCGGGTGTGGCGCCGACAAGCACTATTCAGGTGACCAGCCTGACTGCCTTAACAGATGCAGATAAGAGTAAGATTATTGAGGCTGTATCTGCCTTGAATCCAGAGGTCGCTAACCGTATTAAGTCTTATACGGTTAATAGTGATGGTACGGTAACGATTACTTATAAAGATAGTACGACCAATGTTGTGACGGTGAAATTGTCGGATAGTGATTACAGCCAGTCAGTGTCGCAAAGTGCCAGTCAGTCTAAGCAGGAATCTATTTCTCAAAGTCGAAGTGAGTCTGTTAAGCAATCTGCATCGACTAGCCTTTCATTGAGCACGGTAGCCTCAAAAAGTGTTTCAAGTTCTTTGAGTGAATCTTTGAAGACCAGCCAATCTCGAAGTCAATCTGCTTCAACAAGTGCGTCTTTGAGTACTGTGAAGTCAGCGAGTGTCTCAAGTTCTTTGAGTGAGTCCTTGAAGATGAGTCAATCTCGAAGTCAATCTGCATCAACAAGTGCGTCTTTGAGTACTGTGAAGTCAGCGAGCGTTTCAAACTCCTTGAGTGAGTCTTTGAAGACGAGCGTTTCACAAAGTGAATCCGCTTCAACAAGTGCGTCTTTGAGTACTGTGAAGTCAGCGAGTGTCTCAAGTTCCTTGAGTGAGTCTTTGAAGACGAGCGTCTCACAAAGTCAATCTGCTTCAACAAGTGCGTCTTTGAGTGCTGAGAAATCGGCGAGCGTTTCAAGTTCATTAAGTGAGTCCTTGAAGACCAGCGTTTCACAAAGTGAATCCGCTTCAACAAGTGCGTCTTCGAGTACTGTGAAGTCAGCGAGTATCTCAAGTTCCTTGAGTGAGTCCTTGAAGACTAGCGTTTCACAAAGTCAATCTGCATCAACAAGTGCGTCTTTGAGTACCGTGAAATCAGCGAGTGTCTCAAGTTCTTTGAGTGAGTCCTTGAAGACAAGTCTCTCACAAAGTGAATCCGCTTCAACAAGTGCGTCTTTAAGTACCGTGAAATCAGCAAGTGTCTCAAGTTCCTTGAGTGAGTCCTTGAAGACGAGCGTTTCGCAAAGTGAATCAGCATCAGCGAGTGCGTCTTTGAGTACTGTGAAATCAGCGAGTGTCTCAAGTTCCTTGAGTGAGTCCTTGAAGACCAGCGTTTCACAAAGTCAGTCAGCATCAACGAGTGCGTCTTTGAGTGCTGAGAAATCGGCGAGCGTTTCAAGTTCATTAAGTGAGTCCTTGAAGACCAGCATTTCACAAAGTGAATCCGCTTCAACAAGTGCATCTTTGAGTACCGTGAAATCTGAGAGCATTTCAAGTTCCTTGAGTGAGTCCTTGAAGACTAGTATTTCGCAAAGTGAGTCTGCTTCAACGAGTGCTTCTTTGAGTGTTGAGAAATCAGCAAGTGTTTCAAATTCCTTGAGTGAGTCCTTGAAGACAAGCGTCTCACAAAGTGAGTCAGCTTCAACAAGCACATCTTTGAGTGCCGTGAAATCAGCTAGTGTTTCAAGCTCATTAAGTGAGTCCTTGAAGACAAGCGTTTCGCAAAGTGAGTCAGCTTCAACAAGCACATCTTTGAGTGCCGTGAAATCGGAGAGCGTTTCAAGTTCATTAAGTGAGTCCTTGAAGACTAGCGTTTCGCAAAGTCAATCAGCCTCAACAAGTACATCTTTGAGTGCCGTGAAATCGGCGAGCATTTCAAGTTCCTTGAGTGAATCCTTGAAGACAAGCATCTCACAAAGTGAGTCCGCTTCAGAGAGTGCGTCTGTTTCAGAGTCGAAATCCGTATCAAATTCCGAATCAGCCTCAGCGAGTGTATCAGTGTCTGAATCGCAATCAGTCTCAACTTCCGAGTCAGCTTCAGAGAGTGCTTCAGTTTCCGAGTCACAATCAGTTTCTAATTCAGAATCAGCTTCAACAAGTGCATCAGTGAGCACATCACAGTTAGAGTCAAATTCAGTCTCAGCTTCAGAAAGTGCATCAACTTCAACATCTCAGTCTGAGTCGAACTCAACTTCAGCCTCAGTAAGTGCGTCAACATCAACATCACAGTTGGAGTCAAATTCAGTCTCAGCTTCAGAAAGTGCGTCAACATCAACATCTCAGTCTGAATCGAACTCAACTTCAGCATCTGAAAGTGCATCAACATCGATCTCTCAATCAATCTCAAATTACGAGTCAGCTTCAGAGAGTGAGTCAGTATCTGAATCGCAGTCAGTCTCAAACTCAGAGTCAGCCTCAGAGAGTGAATCAACATCAGCTTCACAATCCGAATCAAACTCAGTTTCTACTTTAGTGAGTGAATCAACGTCAGCGTCACAATCAGAATCGAACTCAGTTTCAACTTCAGAGAGTGAATCAACATCGACATCACAATCCGAATCAAACTCAGTTTCAACTTCAGAAAGTGAATCAGTAAGCACATCACAATCCGAATCGAACTCAGTTTCTACTTCAGAAAGTGAATCAACGTCAGCGTCACAATCCGAATCAAACTCAGTTTCAACTTCAGAGAGTGAATCAACATCGACATCACAATCCGAATCGAATTCAGTTTCAGCTTCAGAGAGTGAATCGACGTCAGCTTCACAATCCGAATCAAATTCAGTCTCAACCTCAGAGTCAGCTTCAGAAAGTGCATCAGTAAGCACATCACAGCTGGAATCGAATTCAGTTTCGACTTCCGAGAGTGAGTCAACATCGACATCACAATCCGAATCAAATTCAGTTTCAACTTTAGAGAGTGAATCAACGTCAACATCTCAGTCTGAGTCGAACTCAATTTCAGCATCTGAAAGTGCCTCAATTTCAGCATCACAATCCGAGTCAACCTCAGTTTCTACTTCCGAGAGTGAATCAACATCGACATCACAATTCGAGTCAAACTCAGTTTCGACTTCCGAGAGTGAATCGACATCAGCATCACAATCCGAGTCGAATTCAGTTTCAGCTTCAGAAAGTGTATCAGTAAGCACATCACAGCTGGAATCAAATTCAGTTTCAACTTCAGAGAGTGAATCACTTTCAGAATCACAGTCAGTTTCAAATTCAGAGTCAGCCTCAGTCAGAGAATCAATTAGTGAGTCACAATCTGCCTCAAATTCAGAGTCAGCCTCTGTAAGTGAATCAACGTCAGCGTCACAATCCGAATCGAACTCAGTTTCAGCTTCAGAAAGTGAATCAACGTCAGCTTCACAATCCGAATCGAATTCAGTTTCTGCGTCAGAAAGTGAATCAACGTCAGCATCACAATCCGAGTCAAACTCAGTTTCTACTTCAGAAAGTGAATCAACGTCAGCATCACAATCCGAGTCACATTCAGTTTCTACCTCAGAGAGTGAATCGACATCAGCTTCACAATCCGAATCAAACTCAGTTTCGATTTCAGAAAGTGAATCAATTTCAGAATCACAGTCTGTTTCTAATTCAGAGTCAGCTTCAGTCAGCGAATCAATTAGTGAGTCACAATCCGAGTCAAACTCCGTTTCAACTTCAGAAAGTGAATCAACATCAGCATCACAATCCGAATCGAACTCCGTTTCAACTTCAGAAAGTGAATCGACGTCAGCTTCACAATCCGAGTCAAACTCCGTTTCAACTTCAGAAAGTGAATCAACGTCAGCATCACAATCCGAATCGAATTCAGTTTCAACTTCAGAGAGTGAGTCAACGTCAACATCACAATCCGAATCGAATTCAGTTTCTACTTCAGAGAGTGAGTCAACATCGACATCACAATCCGAATCAAACTCAGTTTCAGCGTCAGAAAGTGAGTCGACATCAGCATCACAATCTGAGTCAAACTCAGTTTCTACTTCAGAAAGTGAATCAGCGTCAGCATCACAATCTGAGTCTAACTCCGAATCAGCGTCAGAGAGTGCATCTGTCTCAGAATCACAGTCTGTATCAAACTCCGAATCAGCGTCAGAGAGTGCATCAGTCAGCGAATCACAATCAGTATCTAATTCCGAGTCAGCGTCAGAGAGTGCATCAGTCAGCGAATCACAATCAGTGTCTAATTCCGAGTCAGCATCAGAAAGTGCGTCTGTATCTGAATCACAATCAGTGTCTAACTCAGAGTCAGCATCAGAAAGTGCGTCTGTCTCAGAATCACAGTCTGTATCAAACTCCGAATCAGCGTCAGAGAGTGCATCAGTTTCTGAATCACAGTCTGTTTCAAACTCAGAGTCAGAATCAGTAAGTGTATCAGTAAGCGACTCACAATCAGTGTCTAACTCAGAATCAGCATCAGAGAGTGCGTCAGTTTCTGAATCACAGTCTGTTTCAAACTCCGAATCAGCCTCAGAAAGTGCATCAGTTTCTGAATCACAGTCTGTATCAAACTCAGAATCAGCCTCAGAAAGTGCATCAGTTTCTGAATCACAGTCTGTATCAAACTCCGAATCAGCCTCAGAAAGTGCATCAGTTTCTGAATCACAGTCTGTTTCAAATTCAGAATCAGCCTCACTAAGTGAATCAGTTTCAGCTTCACAGTCTGAATCGAACTCAGTTTCTACTTCAGAGAGTGAATCAACGTCAGCTTCACAATCCGAATCGAATTCAGTTTCTACCTCAGAGAGTGAGTCGACATCAATGTCACAATCCGAGTCAAACTCAGTTTCTACTTCAGAAAGTGAATCAAATTCAGAATCACAGTCTGTTTCAAATTCAGAATCAGCTTCAACAAGTGAGTCATTTTCAGCATCACAGTCTGTTTCAACTTCCGAGTCAGCCTATGTAAGTGCGTCTGTTTCAGTCTCACAATCAGTGTCTACTTCAGAATCAGCGTCAGAGAGTGCATCAGTTTCAGAATCACAGTCTGTATCTAATTCCGAATCAGTCTCAGAGAGTGCATCAGTTTCTGAATCACAATCAGTGTCTAATTCCGAATCAGCGTCAGTAAGTGAATCCATTTCAGCATCACAGTCTGCTTCAACTTCAGAATCAGCGTCATTAAGTGCGTCAGTTTCAGAATCACAGTCTGTCTCAAATTCCGAATCAGCATCAGTAAGTGAATCAGTCTCAGCATCACAGTCTGCTTCAACATCAGAGTCAGCGTCATTAAGTGAATCCATTTCAGAATCACAGTCTGTCTCAAACTCAGAGTCAGCATCAGTAAGTGAATCAATTTCAGAATCACAATCAGTGTCTAATTCCGAATCCGCTTCATTAAGTGCGTCAGTTTCAGAATCACAGTCTGTTTCAAACTTCGAATCAGCGTCAGTAAGTGAATCAGTTTCAGCTTCACAGTCTGAATCGAACTCAGTTTCATCGTCAGTAAGTGAATCAATTTCAGAATCACAATCTGCCTCAACTTCCGAGTCATCGTCAGAAAGTGAGTCAACATCAGCGTCACAATCCGAGTCGAATTCAGTTTCGACTTCAGAGAGCGAGTCAATGTCGACATCACAATCCGAGTCAAACTCAGTTTCTACCTCTGAGAGCGAATCAACATCAACATCGCAATCCGAGTCAAACTCAGTTTCGACTTCAGAGAGTGAATCAACATCAGCATCACAATCCGAGTCAAACTCAGTCTCAGCTTCAGAAAGTGCCTCAACGTCAACATCACAATCCGAGTCAAATTCAGTTTCAGCTTCAGAAAGTGCATCAGTAAGCACATCACAACTGGAATCGAATTCAGTTTCGACTTCAGAGAGTGAGTCGACATCAGCATCACAATCCGAGTCAAACTCAGTTTCTACTTCAGAAAGTGCCTCAACTTCAACATCTCAGTCTGAGTCGAACTCAACTTCAGCCTCAGTAAGTGCGTCAACATCAACATCACAGTTGGAGTCAAATTCAGTCTCAGCTTCAGAAAGTGCCTCAACGTCGACATCACAATCAGTATCAACTTCTGAGTCATCCTATGTAAGTGCGTCAGTGTCTGAATCACAGTCTGTTTCCAACTCAGAGTCAGCCTCAGAGAGTGAGTCGACATCAGCTTCACAATCCGAATCAAATTCAGTTTCAGCCTCAGAGAGTGAGTCGACATCAGCGTCACAATCCGAATCAAATTCAGTTTCGACTTCAGAAAGTGCGTCAATCTCTGAGTCACAATCAGAGTCGAATTCCGTTTCAACTTCAGAGAGTGAGTCAGTTTCGGAATCACAGTCTGTCTCAAACTCAGAGTCAGCTTCAGAAAGTGCTTCAGTATCTGAGTCACAATCGGTTTCAAATTCAGAGTCAGCCTCAGTAAGTGAATCAATTTCAGAATCACAATCTGTATCAAATTCTGAATCCGCTTCAGAGAGTGCTTCAGTTTCAGAATCACAGTCTGTTTCAAATTCTGGGTCAGCATCATTGAGTGCGTCAGTGTCTGAATCACAATCAGTGTCTAATTCAGAATCATCGTCAGTAAGTGAATCAATTTCTGAATCACAGTCTGTTTCAAACTCAGAATCAGCCTCAGAGAGTGCATCAGTGTCTGAATCACAATCTGTCTCAACTTTCGAATCCGCATCAGAAAGTGCATCAGTAAGCGAATCACAATCAGTGTCTAATTCCGAGTCATCGTCAGTAAGTGCTTCTGTATCAGAATCACAATCAGAGTCTAACTCAGAATCCGCATCAGAAAGTGCGTCAGTATCTGAGTCACAATCCGCTTCAACTTCAGAGTCAGCCTTAGTAAGTGCGTCAATTTCGGATTCACAATCAGTCTCAAATTATGAGTCAGCTTCAGAGAGTGAGTCAGTCTCTGAGTCGCAATCAGTCTCAAACTCAGAATCAGCATCTGTAAGCGAATCAATTTCTGAGTCACAATCAGTCTCAAACTCAGTTTCATCGTCAGTAAGTGCATCAGTTTCAGTTAGTGAGTCATCATCATTGAGTGAATCACAGAGCACAAGCGCATCCGTTTCGGCTTCTGAATCAGCATCATTGAGTACATCGAGCTCATTAAGTGCTTCTGTATTTGAAAGTCAATCTCAAGCCTTCAGTGCTTCAATTTCTACAATCATTTCAACTGTTGAGTCTATTTCGAACTCGGCTTCAAGCTTCATTTCAACAAGTGAATCGATTTCGACATCTAATTCAGCATCATTGAGTGAGTCGGCGTCATTGAGTGCATCCGTTTCTGGATCACAATCAGTCTCTAATTCAGTGTCTGCATCAACAAGTGCTTCTGTCTCAGCATCACAGTCTATTTCAAACTCAGTTTCAGCGTCAGAGAGCGAGTCAATATCAGCTTCACAATCCGAGTCAAACTCAGTTTCAGCGTCATTAAGTGCATCAGTTTCTGAATCACAGTCTGCTTCAACTTCAGAGTCAGCGTCAGTAAGTGAATCAATCTCAGAATCACAGTCTGTATCTAACTCCGAATCAGCATCAGAGAGTGCCTCAGTTTCTGAATCACAGTCTGTATCTAATTCAGAATCAGCGTCAGAAAGTGCATCAGTTTCAGCTAGTGAGTCAGCATCATTGAGTGAATCGCAGAGCACGAGTGCATCAGTTTCGGCTTCTGAATCAGTATCATTGAGTACTTCGAGCTCATTAAGTGCTTCTGTATTTGAAAGTCAGTCTCAAGCTTTCAGTGCTTCAATTTCTGCGATTATTTCAACTGTTGAATCTGTTTCGAACTCGGCTTCAAGCTTCATTTCAACAAGTGAATTGGTTTCGACATCTAACTCAGCATCCTTGAGTGAGTCGGCGTCATTGAGTGCATCTGTTTCAGGATCACAGTCAGTCTCTAATTCAGTGTCTGCATCAGAAAGTGCTTCTGTCTCAGCATCACAGTCTATTTCAAACTCAGTTTCAGCTTCAGTCTCAGCCTATGTATCAGAATCACAATCAGTCTCAAATTCAGTGTCTGCATCAGAAAGTGCTTCTGTCTCAGCATCACAGTCTATTTCAAACTCAGTTTCAGCTTCAGTCTCAGCCTATGTATCAGAATCACAATCTGCCTCAACTTCAGAGTCATCGTCAGAAAGTGAATCGACATCAGCTTCACAATCAGAATCAAATTCAGTTTCGACTTCAGAGAGTGAATCAACGTCAACATCACAATCTGAGTCAAACTCAGAGTCAGCATCATTAAGTGCTTCAGTTTCAGCTAGTGAGTCTGTATCCTTGAGTGAATCACAGAGCACAAGTGCATCAGTTTTGGCTTCTGAATCAGCATCCTTGAGTGAGTCAGCGTCATTGAATGCATCTGTTTCAGGATCACAATCAGTCTCTAATTCAGTGTCTGCATCAGAAAGTGCTTCTGTCTCAGCATCACAGTCTATTTCAAACTCAGTTTCAACTTCAGTCTCAGCGTCAGAATCAGCAAGCGCAGCCGCTTCAGAAAGTTCTTCGATTTCAACAAGTGAGTCTGTATCGTTGAGCGAATCGCAAAGTGCAAGTGCATCTGCATCAGAAACTGCTTCATCAAGCGTTTCAGTATCCGAGTCAGCATCTACATCAGTATTCTTGAGTGCCTCTGAAAGCACAAGTACTTCAACGTCATTGAGTACATCAGCGTCAGCAAGTACATCCGCTTCAGTCTCAGCCTTAGAATCGACTTCAGTAAGTGTCTCAATTTCAGAGTCGCAGTCAGTATCGAACTCCAAGTCCGTTTCAGAGAGTGCGTCTGTGTCTGAATCAGAATCCATTTCAAACTCAGAATCAACTTCAGTAAGTGAGTCAGTCTCAGAATCACAGTCTGTGTCAACCTCAGTAAGTACTTCGATTTCAGCTAGTGAGTCTGTATCGTTGAGCGAATCACAAAGTGAAAGTGCATCCGAGTCTGTATCAGCAAGCACATCTGCTTCAGTCTCAGCGTCAGAATCAGCGAGCGTATCCGCTTCTACATCAGTATTCTTGAGTGCCTCTGAAAGCACAAGTGCATCAACAAGTATTTCAACATCATTGAGTACTTCAGCAAGTCTTTCAACCTCTGCCTCAATGAGTGCCTCAGAATCAACTTCTGAAGTGAAAGATCCTAAGCACAAACGTGGTAGCCAATCACTTCCGAAGACTGGTGAGGAAAACTCATCATTAGGTATGGCCTTGGGTGCCTTGGCAACTGCAACAGGTTTCGTCTTTCTTGCCAAACGTAAGAAAAATGAAGAATAGGTCGAAGATTATTCGTATTTCAGAATTGTAATAGTCTTTGCAATGCTCAGATAAGCACAAAAAAACACCTTCATGTTAGCTAACCATTCTAGCTAGAAGGTGTTTTTTGATTTGGAGATGTTGTGATAGTTTCAAAATGGAACAAACCTTTTGAAATACTAACGACTACATAAAAATAGGAGACCACTTAAACATGGACTCCTATTTGTTGGTTTTCTCATTATCTTGTTTATACATCACTGTTCCCACAGTTACGAGAATAGTTAACAGAATCGGTATAAATCGAAAAACTCCCCAGTCAGGGTCATAAGCCAAAAGGACAGAAGCTATATAAAAAATGATGCTTGTGTATAAGAAGTTTTTATTACCTTTTTTACGACCAATACCTGTTAAAATAGTTGCAATGATAAAACTAATCAAACTAGGTGCTAGGAAAATTATTATAAGCATTCCCCAAGGATTTGACAGACCGAAGAGCAAGAATAAGACAAGATAGACTATGGCTAAATAAAAGGCAATTGACAGGAGAATAGAAGCAACTCTGTTGTCTGGAGAATTATTCTTAATGAGGTCCGGCTTAATGACCTCTTGACCAGTCTTACCCTTATCTTGGCTTGTGTTGAAGTTTGTATGTTGTACTGACATCTTTCTCACCTACCCCTCTATTTGTATCTAAATAGGTTAACTATTTTCACCTTTATTATACTCCTTTTTTTCCTTAGTTTCAGCAAGATCGATAGGCTTTTGAGCCATTTTTATAAGATGAATTGTTGCTCGTGTTCTGCTTTCTTACTGGCACTATAGGTCCCAATTTAAAGCCCTTACACCTCAGTAAGTAATGAATGGCTTAGATAGTTAGAATTTAGTTTTTATATGAGAAGCTAGACTAAAAAAGACACCATCTTAACAGACCTAATGGTTTGGTAAGGATGGTATTTTTTGTCGCTTTGAGAGAAGTGCCTTAAGGATTTTGTGAATTTTCATTAGATTTCCTTGTAATCCCATTAAAAGAAGTACCTTATCAATAATCATTCTAAATAGCTATAGATTATCAATTATCTTTTTCTCAACAACACTAAAATGAGTATTTTTATATTCCAAAACACTCATTTAAAACTAATGTCATTAAAGTAATAAAAGGACTTTTCTAAAAATTATGAAAATTTATCGAATCTTATTGAAAAAAAGCTTTCAATGATTTAGAATGAAGCTATAAATGGGAAAAAGGAGTCTTTTTATTATGGACAAAAAAGTACATTATAAGATGCACAAAGTTAAGAAACAATGGGTAACCATCGCAGTTACAGGGATGTCACTCGGTGCAGTCTCAGCTGTTTCATTAGGGACTAACGACGGTGTCGTTCAGGCCGACGAACACACGGATGCTACTGTAGCCATCCCCGATATTTCTGTTGATACGGGGACTGTATCTAACGATACAACGACTGCTCAGGATCCAACTACAGCAGTTGCAACGACAAACAATGCCGCAACTGACCAAGCAGCTCCAACAGCAACTTTCGATTTGACAACTGATACAACAAATACAGTTGCAGCGAATGCTGTTGATACGGCAGCGACAGTCGGCACTGATCGTGCGGCAACTACAACAGATACAACAGCAACTAACGATACAGCTGTTGATACAACAAATAACAATACTACAACTGATACAACAGCAACTAACGATACAGCTGTTGATACAACAAATAACAATACTACAACTGATACAACAGCAACTAACGATACAGCTGTTGATACAACAAATAACAATACTACAACTGATACAACAACAGTTACAGACCGTGCAGCGACACGTGAACGTCGTGCGACTGGTGCCCGCCGTGGTCCTACAGGAGGCCGTCGTGCTACTCCAGTTAACGGCAACAATACTGTCACAGTAGTAAATAACGACCTTCCAGCAACTAACAATGTCGTAACTGATGGTCCAAGCCACATCAAAACAATCGATGGTAAACAATACTACGTTGAAGATGATGGCACTATTCGTAAGAACTATGTCCTCGAACGTAACGGCGGAAGCCAATACTTTAACGCTGAAACTGGTGAATTGTCTAACCAAAAAGAATACCGTTTCGACAAGAACGGTGGAACAGGTTCATCAGCTGATAGCACAAACACAAACGTTACTGTAAATGGTGACAAGAATGCCTTTTATGGTACAACTGATAAAGATATCGAACTTGTTGATGGTTACTTTACTGCCAACACATGGTACCGTCCAAAAGAAATCTTGAAAGATGGTAAAGAGTGGACTGCCTCAACTGAAAATGACAAACGTCCATTGCTTACGGTTTGGTGGCCAAGCAAGGCTATCCAAGCGAGCTACCTCAACTACATGAAGGAGCAAGGTCTCGGTACCAATCAGACCTATACGTCATTCAGCTCACAAACTCAAATGGACCAAGCAGCGCTTGAAGTTCAAAAACGTATTGAAGAACGTATTGCGCGTGAAGGTAACACTGACTGGTTGCGTACAACTATCAAAAATTTCGTGAAGACCCAACCAGGTTGGAATTCAACTTCTGAAAATCTTGATAACAGCGATCACTTGCAAGGTGGTGCCCTTCTCTATAACAACGATAGTCGTACAAGCCATGCTAATTCTGATTATCGTCTCTTGAACCGCACACCAACTAGCCAAACAGGTAAACACAATCCTAAGTATACTAAGGATACAAGTAACGGTGGTTTCGAGTTCTTGTTGGCTAATGATATCGACAACTCAAACCCAGCGGTTCAAGCTGAGCAGTTGAACTGGCTCCACTACATCATGAACATCGGTACTATTACTGGTGGTTCTGAAGATGAAAACTTCGATGGTGTTCGTGTCGATGCCGTGGATAATGTCAATGCTGACCTTCTTCAAATTGCTTCAGATTACTTCAAAGCTAAGTATGGTTCTGACCAAAGCCAAGATCAAGCCATTAAACACATGTCTATCTTGGAAGCGTGGTCTCACAATGACCCATACTACAATGAAGACACTAAAGGTGCCCAATTGCCAATGGATGACCCTATGCACTTAGCATTGGTATATTCACTCTTGCGTCCAATTGGTAACCGCTCAGGAGTTGAACCACTTATTTCAAATAGTATCAATGACCGTTCTGAAAGTGGTAAAAACTCTAAACGCATGGCTAACTACGCCTTTGTTCGTGCTCACGATTCAGAGGTACAATCAATCATTGGTCAAATCATCAAAAATGAAATCAACCCTCAATCAACAGGGAATACCTTCACGCTTGATGAAATGAAGAAAGCCTTTGAAATCTACAACAGAGACATGCGTAGTGCTAACAAGCAATACACACAATATAATATTCCATCAGCATACGCCTTGATGCTTACGCATAAGGACACTGTGCCACGTGTTTACTATGGTGACATGTACACAGATGATGGTCAATATATGGCCCAAAAATCACCATATTATGATGCTATTGAAACCCTCTTGAAAGGCCGTATCCGCTATGCAGCCGGTGGTCAAGATATGAAGGTTAACTACATCGGTTATGGTAATACTAATGGTTGGGATGCTGCAGGTGTCTTGACATCTGTACGTTATGGTACAGGGGCTAATAGTGCTTCTGATACTGGTACAGCAGAAACACGTAACCAAGGTATGGCAGTTATCGTTTCAAACCAACCTGCCCTTCGTTTGACAAGCAACTTGACAATTAACATGGGTGCGGCTCACCGTAACCAAGCTTATCGTCCATTGCTTTTGACAACAAACGATGGTGTGGCTACTTACTTGAATGATAGCGATGCTAACGGCATTGTCAAATACACTGATGGTAACGGTAATTTGACATTTAATGCAAACGAAATCCGTGGTATCCGTAACCCTCAAGTTGATGGTTACCTTGCAGTTTGGGTACCAGTAGGTGCTTCTGAAAGTCAAGACGTGCGTGTAGCACCAAGTAAAGAAAAGAACAGCAGTGGTTTGGTTTATGAATCAAATGCTGCCCTTGATTCACAAGTTATCTACGAAGGTTTCTCTAACTTCCAAGACTTCGTCCAAGATTCATCACAATACACTAATAAGAAGATTGCTGAAAATGCAAACCTCTTCAAATCATGGGGTATCACATCATTTGAATTTGCACCACAGTACGTTTCAAGTGATGATGGTAGCTTCCTTGACTCAGTAATCCAAAATGGTTATGCTTTTACAGACCGTTATGATATTGCTATGAGTAAGGACAATAAGTACGGTTCATTGGCTGACTTGAAAGCAGCTCTTAAATCACTCCACGCTGTAGGTATCTCAGCGATTGCTGACTGGGTTCCAGACCAAATCTATAACCTTCCAGGTGATGAAGTGGTTACAGCAACTCGTGTTAATAACTATGGTGAAACTAAAGATGGAGCAATCATCAATCATAGCCTCTACGCTGCTAAGACACGTACTTTTGGTAACGACTACCAAGGTAAATATGGTGGTGCCTTCCTTGATGAATTGAAACGTCTTTACCCACAAATCTTTGATCGTGTTCAAATCTCTACTGGTAAACGTATGACTACTGACGAGAAGATCACACAGTGGTTTGCGAAGTACATGAATGGTACTAACATTCTTGACCGTGGTTCAGAGTACGTGCTTAAGAATGGTCTAAGTGGTTACTACGGTACAAATGGTGGTAAAGTTAGCCTTCCAAAAGTAGTCGGAAGCAACCAATCTACTAACAACGACAACCAAAACGGTGATGGTAGTGGTAAGTTTGAGAAGAGCTGGGGCAGTGTTTACTATCGTTATAACGATGGCAAACGTGCTAAGAATGCCTTTATCAAAGATAACGACGGAAATGTTTACTACTTTGATAACTCAGGTCGCATGGCAATCGGTGAAAAGACTATCGATGGTAAACAATACTTCTTCCTCGCTAATGGGGTGCAATTGCGTGATGGTTACCGTCAAAACCGTAGAGGTCAAGTATTCTACTACGACCAAAACGGTGTCTTGAATGCAAACGGTAAACAAGATCCAAAACCAGATAACAACAATAACAATACATCAGGCCGCAACCAATTCGTACAAATTGGTAATAACGTTTGGGCATACTACGATGGTAATGGTAAACGTGTGACAGGTCACCAAAACATCAATGGTCAAGAACTCTTCTTCGATAACAATGGTGTCCAAGTTAAAGGGCGTACTGTTAATGAGAATGGTACTATCCGTTACTATGATGCTAACTCAGGTGAATTGGCTCGCAACCGATTCGCAGAAATCGAACCAGGTGTTTGGGCTTACTTCAATAATGATGGTGCAGCCGTAAAAGGTTCACAAAATATCAATGGTCAAAACCTCTACTTTGATCAAAATGGTCGTCAAGTGAAAGGTGCTTTGGCTAATGTTGATGGCAACCTTCGTTACTATGATGTAAATTCAGGTGAGCTTTACCGTAATCAATTCCATGAAATCGATGGTAGCTGGTATTACTTCGATGGTAATGGTAATGCTGTCAAAGGCATGGTTACTATCAATGGTCAAAACCTCCTCTTTGATAACAATGGTAAGCAAATCAAAGGTCATTTGGTTCGTGTGAACGGCGTTGTTCGTTACTATGATCCAAATTCAGGTGAGATGGCTGTTAACCGTTGGGTTGAAGTGAGTCCAGGATGGTGGGTTTACTTTGACGCTCAAGGCCGAGGACAAATCTAATCGTTTCCAAACTGTATGAACCGAGACAACAGTCTCGGTTTTTATGGCGTAACTGGGTTTCCGTAAAGACTTAGATGTGGACTGTGAATAGTCAATTTAACCCGTTTCTTGAGTTAGTTGTGAAAATACCTCTGACTATTTGGTGCCAAGGATGATATCAAAATAGCCTAATCCAAATAACTATTATTAATACATAATTTAATACGAGAAAACTTTGAATTTAGGGATTTTCATTAAATGGTTCCAATCTATTGACGAAGCGTCAAAGTCAATCTATACTAGGAGTAATGCCAGTTATTTATTGGCATTCCATAGTCGAGGACTAGGCACGGACCTTGTCTGTGTCATTCTCTTAGGTTGTTCCCTTACAACTAAGGTAAGGCTCTAGCCTTCCAAAGATGAGAAGTAGTTGTAATCGTTTTAAGTGTATTTCTTGTAAGAGTGTCTCTAGGGAGAGAAAACACCATTAAAGACTCATCATTTAAGTTATAGGGGTAATCTCATTTTGATGTCACTTTCGTAAACTACTTGATAGATATTGCACATTAAAGCGCTATTTTTTCACTTAGGGGTTAAAATGATTAAAGTTCTTACACCTTACTTGTAAAAATTCGATTCTCGTATTATAGTATATATAAGAGATATCAAAAATTTTAATCTTTGATAAGAACTTGTTAGCTTCTCTGAGGGAAAATGAAATCTTAATAGAAAAGATTTCCATGAGAACTTAGCAAGTAAAGGATTTTATTTCTCATAAAAAGAAGAAAGGGGGAGTATTTTTGAGAGCCTATAGGGAAGATGCGACTGAAGCAGCAGCAAGAACTGCCGAAGAGCATATTGCACATAAATCAGCGCACTCTGATTTAGTTGATACTATAGATCTTTCTAAATTATTGACTAACCCAAAAAGTCGCTCTGACCACGGTGCCCCCTCTCCATTAGATTTTGCCAGAGCTGACGAAGTTCTCTTTGATAATCATGCTCAATCGGAAACCGTGAGGATTCCATCTAAGCAAGAGATTATTTTTCAAGGAGCGGATTCGCAAACTCCAGATCCTGAAGTCATGGAAAACCATGTCTTCACAGGGACTAGGGATAGGAAGACTGGTTTAATCGAATGGGACAAGGACAGTTATACCTATCCTAAGATATCGGTACCAGTTGTCCAGGGCTATTTCGCTGACCAAAAGGAAGCGGGTTTTAACGTTGTCACGCCCTATGTGCCAACGGTAACGGAACATGTGACCTATAGGAAATTGGGACGCATTATCCCTGTGACAGAAGATGGGGAATATATTCCAGGTGCTTTGACTAAGCAGTATAACAATAACAAAAAAGATCCACGAAAGGCGGGTGAGACAGCAACACCAGCTGTTCAAGATTATATGACAGATATTAAAAGTGTAGTACCGAACAAACCAGGAGCGGACACTCCGGTTGTGTATCGTAAAATTTTCAAGAAAGCCAGCATCACTTATATTGATGAAACTACCGGTGCTTACTTGGTTAGTGACCAGTTGACCGGTGAATTGGGTGAAGCGATTGAATACGGGACAGCAACACGTATCAAGACTTTCAAGGACATGGGATATGACTTGATTCAGGACGAATTCCCTAAAGATGCCATTTTTGATGATAAGGATATTGATGATCAAGAGTGGTTTGTCCTCTTGCAACACGATGTTGCTAAGGTGGGACCTGAAAATGAACAAGTCCCAGATACTCCAATCAATCCTAATAATCCAGATGGACCTAAATGGCCATCTAAGTATGCTTACGAAAAAGAAGTAAGCTTCACAGTCTTTTACAGAAGTACAGATGGCAATGCGGATTTGCCAAATGCTGATGTGCAAAAGGCTTATTGGGTGCGTACTCTTACCTTCGACAAGGTTACAGGTGAGCTTGTTGATGAGACAGAGTGGTCTCCAAACAAAACCAAATATTATGATATCTATGCACCAGTTGTTTTAGGCTATTTTGCGGATAGAGTAGAAGTTAAGGGTAGAGATGTTACTGAAGATAATATAGAAGAAACCGTTACCTACGTTCCACTTGGTAAGATCATTCCTATTGATGCGAATGGACGCTTGATTCCAAACGTTCCAACGCCAACCTTTAACAATGATGCCAATAACCCAACTAAGGTTAGTGAGACACTTGTTCCACACATTCCGGGTTACCGTCCAATGCAACAAAGTGTCATGCCTGAGAGCTTGACAGACGATATTCTTGTCGAATATGCTCCAATTCTAGAGGATGTCACGCAACCAACCTTGCAAACTGTCTTCTTCAAAGGAGCTGGCGAAGCAACACCGTCTGTTAATATTCAGTCTGACTTCAGCTTCACTGGTAAGTACAACCAAGCAGAAGATACTTACACTTGGGATCAAGACAGCTATACTTTCGCTAAAGTCAATGTTCCAGTTATCGAAGGTTACTTTGCGGACAAGGCAGTTGCTGGTATGCAGGTTGTTACACCTGATAAACCAGAAGCAACAGACAGTGTTGCCTATAAAGAACTCGGTAAGATTATCCCTGTTGATAGCTTTGGTAATCCAATCGCGGATGCAGAGCCAGTTCATTATGCTAATGATCCTCAAGATGCTACGCAAGTTATTGAGACACCAGCACCACAAGTTGCTGGCTACCAAGCTGAAAGTGAATTGGTATTGCCAATTGACCTCAGCATGGACCAAACCTTGGTTTACGAGCCAATCTTGGATGATATCACGCAAGATACGAAACAAACGGTTACCTTCCAAGGTGCAGGCTACAAAGATCCAGTTATCAACATTCAAGATAGCTTCAGCTTCCACGGTAAATTTAACCAAGTGGAACAAACAAGCACTTGGGATCAAGACAGCTTCACTTACGATGTTGTAGAAGTTCCAGTTGTAGATGGCTTCTATGCGGATAAACGTCAAGCTGGTGGACTTGAAGTTCGCCCTGACCTTCCAGAAGTGGAAGATACAGTTACTTACACAGAGCTTGGTAAGATTATTCCAGTAGATGAGTATGGTACACCAATCGAAAATGCACCTACTCCAAGCTACAACAACGATCCTGAAGATCCAACCATGGCTATGGAAACAGTCGTTCCAGATGTTCTTGGTTACATTTCTGAAAAGGCCTTTATTATTCCAGAACACCCAGGTCAAGATACCAACGTGGTTTATGCTAAGGATGAGCAAAAAGCTATTATCCTTTACATGAATGAGCTTGATAAGTCCGAATTGACTCGTGATGTTGTCATCGGAAGCTCAGGTGAGAAGATTGACTACTCTACTGATGAACAAATCGCAAACTTGCTCAAACAAGGTTACGAGCTCGTCAACGATGGTTATGCGGCAGCCTTTGACCACACTTACAATGGTGATTCTGACTTTGATCAAGTCTTCGAAGTTGTTCTTCGTGAACGTTTGGTTCTTATTGACCCAGATATGCCAGCACCAGTTGCAGGTGAAGTCGTAGATCCAAACGATGTTAATAGTCCAGTTTGGCCAAATAGCGTAGAGATGCTTGAAAACCGTGCCGATGTGATACGTACAATCCAGTATGTCTTCGAAGAGGGCGGCTTGGCTAGCGACGACTACGTTGAAGTTCTTGATTTCAAACGTTTGACTAACGTTAACCTTGTTACAGGCGCTATCAATTATGAAGCATGGTCAAGTACTCAAGCTGGCTTCTCAGCTGTTCCTTCTCCAGAGGTTGTTGGATTTACACCAGACCGTATGGAAGTAGCTGAAATGACTGATGTTTCTGTAGAAACACCTGAAATCATGGAAGTAGTAACTTACCTTAAGGATGCTCAGAAAGCTACAGTTACTTATGTTGACGGTACAACTCGTAAGAAACTTGAAGTGGTCGACTTGCTTGGTAAGTCAGGCGAAGTGATTGAATACTCAACAATCGAGCGCATCAAGTACTACAGTGATCGTGGTTATACCCTCCTTGCAGATGGCTTCACAAACGGTGTTATCTTTGATGGTGATTCACATGTTGACCAAAACTTCATGGTTACCCTTCGTCATGGTACTGTTCAAGTAGGTCCAGATAACATCCAAGAAGCTGGTACACCAATCAACCCAGCAAATCCTGATGGTGCTAAATGGCCAGAACGTGAAAGCTATATCAAAGATGTAACCTTCACAGTTCTCTACACATCTAGCGATGGACAAGCAGAACTTCCTGCTAATAACATCCAAACCGCTCAATGGACTCGTAGCTTGACTATAGATAAGGTTACTGGTGAAGAGCTTGGTTCAAGCTACTGGACTTCAAATAAAGGTCAGTTTGAAACAGTCATCACACCAGAAGTAGAAGGCTACAGCGCTGATAAGGATAAGGTTGAAGGTAAGACCGTTGGTCAACGTAACCTTGAAGAAACCGTTGTTTATATCCCGCTTACAGGCGATATCAATGGTAAACCTAAAGAAAACAAGGCAGACGATATCGTTGTTGAAGAGGTTCAAGACCTAGAAGTTCTCGACCAAGTCGAAGAACAAATGGAATCTCATGAGGGACCAGTCACTTATGGACCAGACGACGACTTTGAAGCACCTGTTTCTGGTCAAGCTGAGGGTAAAGGCTCTAAACACAAGATGCCAATTAATCTCTCAAATGAGGAAGAAGCAAGCAAAGGTAAGATTGAAGAAACCATCAATATCGCAGGCTTCACCGTATCGGTAACAGGTCTAGGACTTGGCCGCAACGGACGTAAGAAGAAAAATAAAAAAGATCACAAAGATCAAAAAGAAAAATAATCAAAAGACCTGAATGACTCAGGCATGCCCAGACAGAAAGAAAATCTCAAGTTGCATAGAGCACTTGGGATTTTTTTGTGGATTGTTTCTTATCTAAAATAAGATGTTTAAAGACTATCTCAGAACATTTTTTTATTAAAAATATGTAAAACTATTAACTCTGATTTTTTTCCGAAAAGATATTGATAAACTACAATTATAGTGAAAGGTACCTTCACTATAACAAGATATTCTCCAGATTGGGTTTCAGACTTTAAAACTTCCCCTTATAATGCATATGCATGGGTGGAGTTTGATAATAATCCTATTGGTGAAAGCATTAATTTATGAAATTTCAAAAGGTTCTATTCGTCAAAGGAAAACAAAATGATTAATATTACTAATTTAAATAAAACATACGATGACAAAGTTGTATTATCAAATATAACTTTTCAAGCTAATAAAGGTGAAATTACTGGTTTGATTGGACCTAATGGTTCTGGGAAATCAACCCTAATAAAAATACTATTAGGGTTGGAGTCAGCTGATAGTGGAAAGGCAACTATTTTAGGAACAACATATAGTGAGTTAGGAGCTGAGCCAATCTCAATAGTAGGAACTTTTTTAGATAGTTATCAACCTTATCCAAGTAGAACTGGTTATGAGCAATTAAGATGGATTGCACTTTCTTGTGGACTAAGTAAGCAACGTTGTACTGAATGTTTAGAAATTGTTGGATTAAAAAATGTTGGTAAGAAGAAAATCAAAGATTATTCTTTAGGAATGAAGCAAAGATTAGGCTTGGCAACAGCAATACTTGCAGACCCAGATATTTTGATTTTAGACGAACCTATTAATGGGTTGGACCCAGAGGGAATCCGTTGGTTAAGAGAGTTTCTCAAAGATTTTGTGAAACAAGGAAAAACAGTACTATTAACTAGCCATTATATGAGCGAACTTGAATTAACCGTAGATAGAGTTGTAGGTATTTCAAATGGTCATGTTGTTCTAAACGACAAGCGTGAGCAAGTATTGAAGCAATATGATAGTTTTGAAAACGCCTATTTTAGCTCTGTACATGAAAGGAGTAGTATAAAATGTTAAGTCAAGTTATTAAGGGGTATTTATATAAATATAGTCATCTAACTTTATTTAAAATGGGATTTTTTATCTTAGTTGTAGTTAGTTTGTTTTTTACCTATCAAAACATTCAAGTCATTAATGCACTACACACTGGTGCTGCCAACTCAGTAAATATTGATCAAAATGTAATTGAGACTCCTTATAGAACGGTGAGAGATGCTATTTTATCATCTCCTTATCAAGCAACCGTGTTATTTTTGCCTATATTGTCAGCATTAATTCTAGCAACTGATTATCAATTTGGTGAGGATGAGTTTTCATCACTAATTTGTGCTAACTGGAAAATAAGGTTGTTTTCACAGATATTTAGTATAATTGTTATTTCAATAATGACGACCTTTACGTTGTTTTTATTAAATGCATTACTTCTAAAATTCATGTTAGTTAGTAAGTTACAAAGTATTCTGTCTATAGGCTTAATGCTTGATGTTTTCACTAGAATAGGAGCTTTTACAATTACACTTAATTTACTCTCTCTATTACTTGTAAAAATAACAAAAAGATCAATTCCTTCTTTGATTGTGATAGTTTTATTGTTAGTTTTTTCTTTATCAGGCATACTTAAGGCAATTTCTCCTATTTTAGATAATTTATTACCTTTAATTGGAGCTAAGTCTTTTGCTTTTGGTAGGGTCGAAGCCGGTCAGACAACTCAATTATATGGAGCGATTCTTCTATTATTTGAAACTTTCCTTACTACGATTTGTTTATTTTATTTAGAAAAAATAAAATGGGGGAAGAAGAATGAAAAGCCAATTGCATAGCTTATTATATAAAAAATATAGTTTATTACCTATACAGGTTTATTTATTATTTCAGTTAGTATTTGTTATTATAATAAGTTTATTAAGATATCTAAAATTCGAAGTTAATGAAGATTCTATCACTTTTAACAGTTCTGTTTTATTAACTATAATATCTTTCTCTTTTTTAGGGAATGGAGTTTTAAATGCAAGTGTAGAATTGAGGACACAAAGTTATAAGCAAGTTTACCTGAACAACGGAAGTAGGGTGAAGGCAGCATTATACATATTATTAATAGATCTACTAGAATGTTTAACACAGTCAGTATTAGCAGGTTTAATAGTAATGATGTTTAGTCAGGGTATTCATAGTGAAGTAAATTTTTATTATTACTTGTTTGGTTCAGTTGTATACTTTTTAGCGGGTTACTCTTTTTCCTTTTTATGCGGTAATTCAATGATTGCACTTGCAATTTTGCTATTATTTCCTATACTCGTGTTGCCTTTTATAGATAGGGTTTTACCAATAGCTTCAAGTGTAATAATATATGATTTAGTTTTTCAGCTAATACATACAAACTATTTTATAATGCGTTTTATTGTATTTATAATTTGGCTTTTTGGATTATTCTTTACGAGTTATTGCCTTATTAGAAAGGAATTTTTAAAGTAAGTCAAATAAAGATTGTTTTTTTAGATGAGACAACATCGAATTTAGATAGATTGACTGAAAAATAGATACAAGACTTTGGAGCACATATTCTGTTACTTAAAAATGAGCATTATTGAGATTTGGTAGAAAGTCAATTTATTGAACTATCAATTATATGCTAATTTTGAAATGTATTTTCGATTTTTAATTATGTTACAATATATTCAAAACGTACGAGGAAAAAAATGGTAAAGTCTAAAATTCTAGTTATTGACGATGATTTAAAAATTTTAAGATTGATTAAGAATATTCTGGAGAAAAACTCCTATGTAGTTGAAACTAGAAATTCTGTTAAAGATATTAACCTATGTGACTTCATAGGATTTGATTTGATTTTACTGGATATAATGATGCCAGTGAGTGGTATTGATATTTGTAGTAGTATCAGAAGTCAGATTCAAACACCCATAATTTTTATAACTGCTAAAAACCTTGAAGAAGATATTGTTGAAGCTATTGGAATAGGTGCAGATGATTTTATTACCAAACCATTCGGTATGAAGGAGTTGGTTGCAAGAGTCAAAATGCATATTAGAAGAGATAAAAGGCTACTTTCTGTCGGAGATACTGAGACTAGTGGTTTACTTCAATTTGATAGGGTAGGAAAGGAATTAATAGTAGACGGTAATAGTATTTCTCTTTCGAGAAGGGAATTTAATTTATTATATTTGTTGTTTACCTATCAAACTAAAATCTTTAGTGTAGAGGAGCTTTATGAATATTTGTACCCTCAAAGTTCAGAAGTTCAGTACCGAAGTATTACAGAGTATATCTATCAGATTCGACAAAAATTGAAACCTTATGGTATTGATCCAATTAAAACTCTTTGGGGTGGGGGATATAAATGGCAAAATCAATAACATTAAAGCAGTTGATAAGAGCAACTTATTTGAAAATTATTTTTCAATTTTTGTTATGCATTTGTTTTTTTTACATTATTCCTGCCCTATTTACAGCGGTTGAAGGAATTAATGCTAACAATGTGAATAGCTTTACTATGTTTTTTAGTGTTAGCTCGTGGATTTATCTTTGTGTCATTTTAGTTGTTATAATTGTAAGAAATGTACAAAAACTTCTATATGAAATTCAGAGAGAGATGAAGACAGTATATGAACAAAGCTTATATTCAGACAATAACAAATACTCTAAGCCACTAAGGTTATTTGAATTTATTGAGACAAAAGAACATATTATGAAGATGCAGGATAAAATTCAAAAGATGCTTGAAAAAGAGAAAAAACAAAAGCAAGAGCTAATGTTCAGAGTGTCTTCCGCAGCACATGATTTAAAGACACCTCTAACAATAATTTCAGGTAATGCTGAGTATCTTCAAACATTTGATTTGTCTCCTGAGTTAACTCAATGCTTATTAGATATCGAATCTTCAAGTCAACAACTAGATAATTATTTTAATCAATTTATTCAATATTCAAAAACATTTTATAAAGATAATATCAATAAAGAGCATATTACTTCGGAGCAGCTTGCGTCATGTTTGATTAGAGAATTAACTCCTCTGACAACTGGGACTTGTGTTTTAAATGTATTGAATGAAACCCCATCTGATACTACTATTCATATTGACTTAGTATTATTCTTAAGAGCAATTACTAATCTAGTGAATAATGCAATGTCCTATAGTCAATCAATGATGCCAAAGATAGTTATAAAATTATCATCTGAGCAAAATAAGATTGTTTTATCGGTTTGGAATGATGGCTCAAGGTTCTCAGCTAATATGATTGATAATGTAGGATCGCTCTTTTACCAAGATAATCAGTCAGGAAACGACTCTCAAAATCACCATTTTGGAATAGGGTTATCTTTTGTAAAAAGAGTCGTAGAACTTCATGATTGGGAACTGAAACTTTCTAATGAAAATAATGGAGCTATGGTTACAATCTATATTTAGTAATATTTTTTAAGTTGAGATATTTATCTAGTTTATATCTGTTCGCTTGTGGTAACATCACTTCTATACTACAATATAGGAAAACAACCATAAAAGGAGTATACCATGCCGACAGAATATGAAAAAATGATTGCAGGTGACTTTTATAAACCGAGTGATCCTGAGCTACGTGCTCTAGCAGCTAAATCGAGAGAAAACCAAATGGCCTTTAATGCGGAACCTGACCGTCTCAAGAGAGCTGAAATTGTCAAATCTTGGTTTGGTTCGACTGGTGAAAATCTTGCCATGAATCCTCAGTTCGTTACGGATTACGGTGTTAATATCCATATCGGTGAAAATTTTTATTCTAACTGGAACTTGACTATGCTAGACGTCTGTCCTATCAGGATTGGTGACAATGCCATGATTGGCCCTAATTGTCAGTTTTTGACGCCCTTACATCCTCTTGATCCAACCGAGCGTAATTCAGGCCTTGAATATGGGGCTCCAATTACTATCGGTGATAACTTCTGGGCTGGTGGAGGCGTGACCATCCTTCCTGGCGTTACCCTAGGGGATAATGTAGTGGCTGGGGCAGGCGCTGTTGTGACTAAGTCCTTTGGAGACAACGTGGTTCTAGGTGGAAACCCTGCGCGTGTGATTAAGGAAATTCCTGTAAAGAAAGACTAAATGAAGCAACTCAAGGATTTAAGTTCTTGAGTTTTTCTATTTTTTGAAAGAATCTATTGACTTGAGTTAATAATTCTACTACACTGTTAATCGCTAGTTAGCTAACAATATAGTTAAGGAGTCATGTTTTGGACCATTTTGGACGCTTGTTGAAGCAAGCCAATAACAATATGATGCGCCACTTTGATCAGTTTGCTAGGCAATATGATTTGACTGGAAATCAGATGGCCATTATCGATTTTATAACCAATCATGCTAATCATGAGGTATTTCAACGTGACATTGAGCACGAATTTGAGATTCAGCGTTCGACAACGACAGTTCTCTTACAGCGGATGGAGAAAAAAGGCCTTATCGAACGACATATCTCAGCGAAAGACGCTAGGCAAAAAGCGGTTGTTTTAACGGATAAGGCGGTAAAAATCGCGTCTGCCTGTCAATCCTATCTTCGTAAAGAAGAGGAAGAGTTTGCCCAGCAATTTTCAGCTAAAGAGAGAGAAATCTTTCTCAAAATATTACAACACTATCGTAATCTTTAAGTTTATCTAGGAGGAACAAATACTCATGTCAGAAGAAAAAATCTCCACCAAGATCCTGTGTGTCATCTTTGCGACAGGAATCCTTTCTTTTTGTGGAGTGGCTGGTGAAACAGCTATGAATATCACCTTTCCTGTATTGATGAAGGCATTTTCGGTTAATACGTCAACAGTACAGTGGGTTACAACCATCTACCTATTAGTCGTTGCTTGCGTGGTGCCCTTATCTGCCTATCTCAAGCGCTCGTTTAAGATGAAAACCATCTTTCTGGTCGCAAACCTTTTGTCTATTTTAGGTGTTCTCATTGACTTTATAGCGCCTAGTTTTAGCTTTGTTGTTTTGGGACGATTGGTTCAAGGGATGGGTGTTGGTTTTGCTCTACCTCTCATGTTTAACATCATTTTGGAGCAGGTGCCAAGTCGTAAGATTGGTCTCATGATGGGAGTTGGGACACTGATTACAGCAGTTGCACCGGCGATTGGACCAACTGTTGGTGGACTTTTGACAGCGCATTTTGGTTGGCGTTCTATCTTCCTCATTCAGTTTCCTATTCTCTTGGCTTCACTGATTGCAGGGCTTCGCTCGATTGAGCAAAAGAGTGAGGTTAAACGTGAATCTTTAGATATCCTCAGTCTAGTGGCTACCATCTTTCTTTTCTTGGGCCTGATTTTAGGTCTTCATGGGGTTGCTGAACATGCCTTCTTCAGCTTCTCAGTCTTAGGTTGGCTTTTGATTGGAATCTTAGGTCTTGCCATTTTGATTTGGCGTTCTACAACATTAGAAAATCCCATCATCAACCTCTCTATTTTGAAAAATCGTAAACTGACAGGTCATATCATCGCTTTCTTTTCTTTCCAATTGGGTTCCCTTGCGATGAGTTTCCTCTTGCCAAACTATGTGCAGTTGGTTAACCACTCTAATACCACTCTTGCAGCCTTGATGCTCCTCCCAGGAGCTATCATTGGTGCAGGATTTGCTCCGTTTTCGGGTATCATTTTAGATAAGATGGGAGCTCGTAAACCAATTCTGATTGGAGCAAGCCTTATTGTTCTTGCTCAGTTGCTATTTAGCTTGTTTGGCCTCTCCCTTTCAAATACTTTGATTCTCGCCTTTTACATGATTTTCATGACGGGACTTGGGGTTGCCTTTGGTAATGTCATGACCAATGGACAGAAACAACTGTCGCTTGATCAACGAGCCGACGCTAATGCCATCTTTAACACGCTCCAACAATTTGCAGGAGCAGTGGGAACAATACTAGCATCTCTAATTGTTGCTATGAGTCAAGCTAACCACAAGATTGACTTTGCACGAGCAACGGCTCAAGGTAGTCGAAATGGCTTTGTGGTCCTATTTGTTTTGGCTATTTTCCAACTCCTTGTCTTAGTTAGTGTTGTTAAAAAGAATGATTAATAACAAGTTTGAAGCAAAGGAAACATGCTTTCCCTTGCTTTTTCTTTCCTTAAATGAAATACTAATCTTATTGCAAATTTTAGTATTATGTTAAGGTTTATGACTTATAATAAACTTAAAGAATAAACCAGTCTTCGATCAAGAGGATAGAAGAAAGGAAAGACCAATGTCTTTACTCAAGAAAATTCGTCCCGAACAACCACTAAAGAATCTGAGGTGGTTTGATATCGGTATTGTTACGCTCATTATGTTTGGACAGTTTATTGTCCGTTCAACACAAATATATTTGGCAAGTTTGGCTCCAAGCGTTTCCACAGCAATCAGTGAGACTTCAACAAATACAGCCAGTGAAGGAGCAGGCTATTCAAGTAATTTCACCTTGCAGATTATTCTCCTAACCTTAGCGATTATATATCTCTGGATACGTCATTTTGACTTTAAACAATTACCTATACGCCTAAAGTGGTCTGTTCTCTTTTGGGTACCCTTTATTTTCGCTATCTCAGGTCTATTTGCCGATATGGTTAGCACCTTGTCAGGACAGTATAATTATTTTAGTCCTCAAGTTTTAGCCTATATTAATCCTATGGCTGTTATTGATAAGTTTATGGCTTTGTCACCTATGGCCATTGCTTACGGACTGCTTAATGGTTTCTACGAGGAATTTTTCTTCTTAGGGCTCTTGACCTCAGTAAAGGACAAGTATAAATGGTGGGTCTTGCTCTTTTCAACCATTGTCCGTGTGTCCTTCCATACCTATCAGGGCATGCTATGGGCTCTGGTTATCGGTGTGGTCTTTGGTCTACTTTATTATTTCCTTTATAAATACAAGGTCAAAAACTTGCTTCCATTCTTCCTCATGCATGCCTTGGCGGATATGTTTGGCTCGAGTCTCATTTATCTCTTGGTAAACTGGAATTATTAGTAAAACAACTCCCTTCGTTTATGAACTGCACCCCAAAAGTTAGACAGAAAAAATCTAATTTTTGAGGTGTTTTTATTATGAAATTAACTTATGAGGACAAGATTCAGATATATGAACTGAGAAAACAAGGGAGAAGCTTCAAAGAGCTTTCCAAAAGATTTGGTGTGGATGTTTCTGGACTAAAATATATGGTGAGGTTGATTGAACGTTACGGAATAGAAATCGTCAAAAAAGGGAAGAATCGTTACTATTCTCCCGAATTAAAGGAAGAAATAATTAATAAAGTGTTGCTTGAAGGTCGTTCACGAAAAAGTGTATCTTTAGATTATGCTCTACCCAATCCTTCTCTGTTGAAAAATTGGATAGCACAATACAAGAAAAATGGGTATACTATTGTTGAAAAAACAAGAGAGAGAGTACCTAAAATGGGACGTAAACGTAAGAAAACTTGGGAAGAAATGACAGAACTAGAACGACTCCAAGAGGAGAATGAACGCTTACGTACCGAGGTGGCTTACCTAAAAAAGTTAAAAGAACTAGAAGACAGGGACGAAGCCTTACAGCGAGAAAGGCAGAGACAATTAGAGAAATGGTCACAGGAGGATTTCGACTAGATTTACTTCTTGAAACGGCTGGTTTAGCTCGCTCAACTTACTACTATCAGTTGAAACAACTAGATGGATTTGACAAAGATAAAGTGCTTAAAGCTGAAATTCAATCAATTTATTGTGAGCATAAAGGAAATTACGGCTATCGTCGAATGACTCTTGAATTGAGAAATCGTGGCTTCATGGTAAATCATAAGAAAGTGCAACGTCTGATGAAGGTTCTTGGTTTAAGTGCTCGAATTCGTCGTAAACGTAAGTATTCTTCATATCAAGGAGAGGTTGGTAAGAAAGCAGAGAATCTCATTCAACGCCAGTTTGAAGCATTAAAACCAATGGAAAAGTGCTACACAGATGTGACAGAGTTTGCCATTCCAGCAAGCAGCCAAAAACTCTATTTATCACCAGTTTTAGATGGTTTTAACAGCGAAATTATCGCCTACAATCTTTCTACTTCGCCCAACTTAGCACAAGTAAAAATGATGTTGGAACAAGCCTTCACAGAGAAGTGCTATGAGAAAACTATTCTACACAGTGATCAGGGATGGCAATATCAACATGATTTCTATCATCATTTTTTAGAGGAGAAAGGAATCCAAGCCTCCATGTCACGTAAAGGCAATAGTCCAGACAACGGCATGATGGAATCCTTCTTTAGCATTCTTAAGTCTGAGATGTTTTATGGTTATGAGAAGACGTTTAAGTCAATTGAGCATTTGGAACAAGCTATTGTAGACTATATTAATTATTACAATAACAAACGCATTAAGATAAAACTAAAAGGACTTAGTCCTGTGCAATACAGAACTAAATCCTTTGCTTAAATTATTTGTCTAACTTTTTGGGGTCAGTACATTAAGTACGAGGGGAGTTTCCTTTTATTGTTAGATGTATCTTAATTAGCTTAGTATTATCGCTTTTAATTTAATAGTTCTTGGAAGAAGTTTTCTACCTCAGGATGAAGATTAGTTTCCTTAAGTGTAAGTAGTGAAACATAAAGCGACATGCGTTCCTCTTTAACCATTGGGATAGAAATTAAATCTTTGTCTTCCTTTGTTATAGCGATTTCAGAAAGAAGACTGATACCAATTTTTTTACGAAGGAGTTGCTTAAGCAAATTAATATCATCTGTTTGAAAGAATGGTGTTGCAGCATGATGATATTGATTATTCAAATGTTGAAAAGCTTTTAGATGAACAAAATGTTCGTCTAAAATAATAAAATTTTCATTTAGAACATCAGAGAAAGCGATAGCTTCCTTATCTGCCAATGAGTGGCCTGAAGGTAGAATATAATAAAGATCACTTGTCATAAGAGTTTTAACTGAAAATCGTTTATCGATAATCGGTTCTAAGCTTCCAATAAAACTGGCATCTAGTTCTCCCTTAGACAAGAGGTCTAGAAGTTCAATAGAACCTTCTTGTATAGGGTGAATGTTTCGAAGTGCTGAGACATTTTCAATAAAAGCAGGCTCTTTACGAACAAGATAGTCAATAATAAGAGGCGGAAACCCAATTGTATCATAGGGAGAAATGCTTCGAAGTATTTCTTTTTGGGCACCTTGTATTTCTGGAAGAGCTTTCTTTACATGTCGTAACAATATATCACCTTGTGGAGTTAGCTTAAATGTCCTATGAGAAGGATCATGCACAAGTAATTGGCAATGAAACTCCTTTTCTAAACGTTTAATGGCATAAGAAATAGATGGTTGACTCACCCCGTTTTTTCGAGCTACTTCAGTGAAAGATTGCAAGTTGCTTAGGTCATAAAAATAGTATAAGTCTTTAAGATTCATAAAATCACACTTTCAAAAAATTGTTAAAAAGAGTTACATAGACAAGGCTAGATGAGATGATAAGTAAATATTATCCGTAGTGATGTGTTTGACTATAACTTTTTTATTAGGTTAGAATATGATGATGAGTCAGGAGATGATTATAGGTTATCAAGAATATCTTCAAAAATAGCTAGGATTTTCTCCCTTTTATCAACAGGAACTTGTTTCAGCTTCATGTTAACTCTTTTCAATGAGAGATTATCGGTTTGGTCAGTGGTGGGCTCGAGGCTATTGAAATTGAAAAAGTCCTCTGGTGTCAAGTTTAAGGCGACAATCACTTTTTCTAGACTGTGAATGGTCAGATTCACATTTTGGTTTTCTAATTGATTGATATACTTGAGTCCGAGTCCTGCCTGTTCCGAAAGTTCCTCCTGGCTCATTTTGTTTTGTTTACGAAAATATTTCACTTTTTGTGAAATATATTTTTGTAGATAATTATTAGTTGTCATATAAACAGAATACAAGTTTTAAATGACAAAAATAACTTTTTAAACAATACAAAGTATACTATAAAATCCATATTGTTGTTTATTAGTTCAATATGCTAGTCTCTATTAGTACCATCACAATTGTTGCTACTATACAGCCTGTAAAACAAATGTGTTATAGGGTTAGGCACAGATAAAGTGGTTGTCCATTTGTATCTGGAGGAAAGATGATAACTGGTTGTATAGTTGATTCTGTCATAATTCTTTTTGCCCATTATAACATAAAAGAAATGAGTGGACACTATAAAGCACATTGTTCTTTAAAACGACTATTTTAAGTAGTATAATATAAGTAAAAAGGAGGTTGCATTATGACTGCACATGATATTTTAAACAACCCTTTCCTCAATAAAGGTACTGCCTTTACCTTAGAGGAGCGAAAGGAACTAGGCCTTATTGGTTTACTGCCACCGTATGTTCAAACGATTGAAGAACAAGCGGCGCAAACTTATGCACAAATGCAAACAAAAGCCAATGATTTGGAAAAACGTCTTTTCCTAATGGAAATTTTTAATACCAACCGAACTCTTTTCTATTACCTCTTTTCTCAACATTTGGAGGAATTTAATCCAATTGTATACGATCCAACCATTGCAGATACCATTGAAGGCTATAGTGACCTCTTTGTAGATCCACAATATGCGGGATATCTTGATATCAATCATCCTGAAAATATTGAAGCCACTTTGAAAAATGCTGCCGGGGATCGCGAGATTCGCCTCATTGTTGTAACAGATGCAGAAGGAATCCTTGGAATCGGTGACTGGGGAACAAATGGTGTCGATATTTCTGTTGGGAAATTGATGGTCTATACGGGTGCTGCTGGAATCGATCCTTCTATGGTCCTTCCTTTAGTTATTGATGCAGGGACTAACCGTGAAGAACTTCGTAACAATCCTAATTACTTAGGTAATCGTCACGAACGGGTTCGCGGAGATCGTTACTACGACTTCATTGACCAATTTGTTCAAACAGCAGAACGTCTCTTTCCTAAACTCTACCTTCACTGGGAAGACTTCGGCCGCTTGAATGCTGCCAATATTCTTGAAAAATACCGGAAACAAATTCCAACTTTTAATGATGATATTCAAGGTACAGGAATCGTTACCTTAGGTGGTATCTTTGGTTCACTGGATATTAGTGGTGAAAAATTAACAGATCAAGTTTATCTCTGCTATGGTGGTGGTACTGCGGGTGCAGGAATTGCCTCTCGTGTTCTTCGTGAAATGGTGAGTGAAGGTCTTTCTGAAGAAGAAGCCTATAAACGTTTCTTTATGGTTGATAAACAAGGTCTTCTCTTTGATGACATGGATGACCTAACTCCTGAACAAAAACCGTTTGCTAAGAAACGTGCTGACTTTAGTAATGCAGACAAGTTGACTGACCTGCTTGAAGTAGTGAAGACTGTGAAGCCAACCATTCTAGTAGGAACTTCGACTCAGCCTAATACCTTCACTAAAGAAATAGTAGAAGCTATGTGTGAAAATACAGATCGTCCGATGATCTTCCCTTTGTCAAATCCAACCAAACTAGCAGAAGCTAGTGCCAAAGATTTGATTGAATGGTCAGATGGCAAAGCTTTTGTAGCAACAGGAATTCCTGCTGATACAGTTTCTTATAAAGGTGTCGACTATGTGATTGGTCAAGCCAATAATGCCTTGATTTACCCAGGTCTTGGTCTAGGTATGCTGGCTTCTGAAGCAAGTCTTTTGACTGATGAAATGATTGGAGCTGCGGCTCATTCATTGAGTGGTATTGTCAATCCAGGCCAACCAGGAGCTCCTGTCTTGCCACCATTCAAGTATGTAGCAGATGTTTCTATTAAAGTAGCAGAAGCAGTCGCTAAAAAAGCACAAGAGCAAGGTCTTGCGCGTGCTAAGGAAACAGATATGGCCAAAGCAGTTCGTGATTTGAAGTGGTATCCAGAGTATAAATAATTCATTGCTGCTGTCTATCCTTCGCTAGCGACAGATTTGTATGGGCTGTGGACTTAAGTAATTTAGAAAGGATACCTATGTCACTCTTTTTAACCTCGATTACGAGTATCATTCCGATTATCGCTATTATTGTTTTGGGGTATATTCTTCAGGTGAAGGGATGGTTTGGAGATGACTTTGGACCTAACCTGTCTCGTTTGATCATGAATGTAGCCTTGCCAGCGTCAATCTTTGTGTCGGTGATGAAATACCTAACACTAGATAAGCTAATCAGTCTTTCTGGCGGTCTCCTTTATACATTTGTGGCCTTTATCTTGGGCTATATCGTAGCTTATATTGCAGTTGTGGTTTTCAAGGTTCGTCCAGGACGGCGAGGAACCATGATTAATACCTTTGTGAATGCCAATACTATTTTTATTGGTTTACCTTTAAACGTTGCTCTTTTTGGGGATCAGGCTCTTCCATATTTCTTAATTTACTATATCACCAACACGATTTCCACCTGGACATTGGGCGTGTATTTGATGACGAGCGACAGTAAATCGGGTCAAAGCAAGAAGACAAGTAAATTTGACTGGAAGAAATTGCTACCAGCTCCGCTTGTAGGTTTTCTTGTGGCTCTACTATTTTTGATTCTTCGAATCTCTATTCCAGATTTCGCAACGAATACCTTAACCTATGTTGGAAATATCGTCACTCCCCTATCTCTGATTTATATTGGTATCGTTCTTGCAAAGGCAGGCTTGAAAACTATTACTTTTGATAAAGATACAATTGTCACTTTAGTTGGACGCTTTATCCTAGCTCCTCTGATTATGCTTCTTGTATTGAAGTTCTTTGCACCAAATATGGCGACAGTAGAATTTAAGACCTTTATGATTCAATCCGCTACACCAGCTTTAGCTGTTCTCCCGATCCTTGCTAATCAGGGAAAAGGAGATGTGGAATTCTCTACGAATGTGGTGACTCTAAGTACGGTTCTATTTATCCTTGTTATTCCAATATTACAAACTTTGTTAGGATAAGAGGAAGAGATTGTGAGAACAATTTTGAATGGCGTGAAAAAATGGCAGAGACTTATCAAACTTGTGCTATTTTTATCTATTGCTAGTCTGGTTATTGTAGAGATAATCAGACTTTTTAAGACAATTTCGTTTGATAAGATTGGAGCAATCTTTGGAGAACTCTCTCCAATAAAAGTCATTAGTTTAGCTTTGCTTGGTTTTATGGCTGTTGCACTTATGATATTCTATGATAAAATCTTAAATAAAGAGCTTAATCAGAAACAAAAATTATCTTACTTACTAGAGACAAGTTGGACTATTAATAGCTTGAATAATATGATTGGCTTCGCCGGTTTGGTGGATGTTGGTTTACGATATTCTTTCTATGGAGATGAGGAACGACCTGAAAAAAGTATGCAGGGAATTTCTCGTGTCATACCTTCTTTTATGAGTGTTTTCTCACTGTTTGCACTGTTAAGTTTAGTTTTTATAATTATATTTCCTATTTCAATAGGGGTTCAAAAGTATTGTCCAGCTCTTTTAGGAGCTAGTCTATATCTTCCAATTGTTTTATTGGTTTCAAACAGAAAAAAATGGGCCTATTTTAGTCAACTGAGTGGAAGGACAATTAAATCTTTAGTATTTGCTTCTGGCCTTGATTGGGCTAGCGTATTAAGTTTTTTCTTTTGGTTGGGTATGCTTTAGGCTATAATTTACCAATTTATGATATAATCCTCTTCAAGGGATTTAGTTCTGTGTAAAACGGAGCTAAATCCTTTTTATATAGTAAAATCAATACCATTAGGGTTTGATTTGATTTTTATTAAAAATATGAGATAATAGACTCGGACTAAGTTTAAACAGCAATTTTAGAGGGAGACAATTATGTCAAAACGACTATTATCGAATGAGCCGAATACCCCCAAATCCCTTAAGGAGCTTTTCTGGGAAAATGCGGAAAAAGCTCGTATGGGGGAATTTTGGAAAGATAAGAAGAGTTACAAAGAGCTTTCAGAAGCTACGAGGATTCCGTCAGGAAGCCTTCGGATGCTTTTCATGAACAAGCCTAAGGGAAATATTCCAAAGATTGTAGCCATTACTAACGGTCTGGCCAAGGTGACTGGGAAAAAGATTACACTTGGGAAGCTCTTAGCTCGAGATAATCAGCATGAGGGTTTTGAGTTTCCAAGAGATCCTGATCAGGTCACCCAGAACTTGTGGCACAATATTCGCAAGAAGTTGGAAATCACGGAAGATATGGCTGAGGGGGAAGTCAGAGAACGCATGACAGCCTTTGTAGTCTCATCTGGTATGGCTCAAACCAACTATAATCTGATCAATCAAACAGGAACGGTATCGCTTGATACTTTGGAAAAATTTTCTAAAAGGCTTAGAGTCGAGCCTTATGAATTATTAGCTACCATAAGACGAAGGGAGATTGTTGATAGGAATGACTTCCCTATTCCTAAGGAAAATGTTAGCGACTCCCATATTGATATTGGCAAGCTTAATACTTTCATTAAATCACAACCTTACTCACCAAATGGTCAAGAGGTGGCATCAGCAGACTTAAGCCCACAGAATCTCTATCATTATTATGCCAAGGGAAATGTCGGAGATATGTCCATAAAAACAGCCTATAAGTTTAAAAGACTAGTGGATATTTATGAAGCAGAATATGGTGTTCTTGAACCTTCAAGCAGAGTTTTAGATGTCAAGGAGTTGAAAAAATTCCTTTATAGTGGCATGATTACCGGCTATGCCATTTCTAAGACAGGGTTGATGAATGCGACCAATGGAAATCTCTATATCAAGGGCAAACGTCCTATCGAATCTATGCAACTGGATCGTGCCTTCGGTCTCTATAAACACCTAAAAAGACTGAAAAAGGACTAATAAATTCTTTACCTAACAAAAAGCCCAAATCAATAGTTTGATTTGGACTTTTTGTTTGTCGTTTATCTGTATGACGAATGAGAATAATTTTAGTCGATTTGCGGACTTATCTTACAATTGCTTTGCACGTCCATTTTCATCAAAGTGATAAGTCACACCATTAATGGTACGTGTTTGGTTGGTGACGAGCTCACCAGAGTTTTCATCGTAAAAACGAGTACCCTTGTAGTCTGTAACGAAATCGCCCTTCACTTGTTTACCTTCATAATCGAAGTAGAGGTGTTGACCATTGATGACTTGATCAAAGAGGAGGGCCTTACCATCCTTACCGAAGTAGTACCAGTTGCCCTTCCAATTAACGAATTGGTTAGTTACCGCAGCACCTGTTTCAGCATCGAAGTAGTAGTAACTGTGGATTTTAGGTTCGATGATAGTACTACTAGATGTCCGAGGATATCTAGTAGACTCTTTTTGCTCAGGACTAAGCACTTTATCTTTTGCGAGATAACCAGTAACTAAGCTTGTAGACTCTGTATTATCGAGATAATAGAGTTTCCCATCGATTTCTTGAAGACCGAGAAGTTTATTACCATTTTCGTCAGTATAGTACCAATCGCCACCTACTTGATGGAATCCTTTTTCTCTGACTGCGGCTCCAGTAACTTTATCATAGAAAGGTCCTGAACCGTAAGGTCCAAAAGTACCTCGACGGGCTTGTCCATCTTCATAGAACGAATAGGTTACACCATTAATGGTATGAGAATCAGAAAGTGGTTTTCCATCTTTATCATAATAGAAGAGACCATTATCAACATGAACAAATTGGTTCCGTGGGACATCCTTCTGTTCACCGGTATCCTTATCATAGTAGTGGCCATTTTTAACTACGTTTTTGAATTGTGTTCCGAGGTGGTCGTCAAAGTAGACAGGAACACCATCAATGGTATGGGCACCTTTTAGAATATTGCCTTGCTTGTCTGCATAGAACCATTTGCCTCGAGTTGTAAAGTAACGCCCCTTAACAAGTTCACCAGTATCCTTGTCATAATACTTAACTGGGTTACCAAAGACAACAAAGCTATCATAGAGAACATTAATGCCATCTTCATCTACAAAGTCATCTTTAGCTTGTATTCCAAATACCCTGTCGAAATGCACTTGAGCACCATTGATGATGTGGTCGCCTTTAAGGATTTTGCCATTTGAACCGACATAATACCAATGGTTATTAATATTATGGTAACGATTTTTTTCGAGTGTAATTCTCGCACCAGAGTCTTTATCATAGTAGTAACCGTCGTCTCCAAAATCACCTTTAACTTGTCGCCCATAATAAGAATCAAAGTAGACAGGAACATTATTTATGGTTTGTGAACCTTTTAATGGTTTGCCCTCAGCATCAACATAGTACCAATATTTATCTACATTGACATAACGGTTGGTTACAAGTGCACCAGTTGAGGCATCGTAGTATTTACCATTACCTCCGAAGTCACCTTTCACTTGGGCACCTGTCTTTTTATCGAAGTAGTACTCTTTACCATCAATACGAGTAGCACCCTTCATGGCTACACCTTTTGCGCCAACGAAGTAGCTCTTATCGTTGACTGTTACGAATCGGTTGCTTACTAGCTTACCAGTGTGTTCATCATAATAGCGGTTATCCTTGTCAAAATTCCCTTTTATTTGAACACCATTTTCATCGAAATAGACCTGAGCTCCATTGATGATATGGTTGCCCTTTATAATTTGTCCTCTATCATTGAGATAGTAGCATTTTCCTTTGATTTCAACAAAGCGGTTGGTACCTAAATTGACGAAAACACCATCCTGATCGTAAAAGTGTCCATTAGGAGCAAAGCGATCAATGATTTGAGTCCCAAATTTATCGTCAAAGTAGGATGATCGACGATTAATTCGATACTCACCATACACGGGATTCCCTTTATCATCTAGATAATAGCGTTCATATTGTTTTGTATCGTTGCTGTAGGCAACGATAAATTGATTTTTGAGAAGAGCACCAGAATCTTTATCATAGAAATTTAGTTTTTTAGCATCATTAGGGTCTTTAGCAAAAACGCCTTTAGCTTGTATGCCATTTTCTTTATCGAAATAGACTTGAACCCCATCTATGGTTTGTGGTCCAGTCAGATCCTTACCATTGGCATCTCTGTAATGCCATTTGCCGTTTTGGTCGCTGTAATATTGACCGCCTGTAACGTTTAAGTCCTCATTGATAACAGGAGTTGTCGCAGTTGTTTCACTAGTGGTACTGTCTCTTGTTGAAGCTGTGTGTGCTTCAACGTTAGCTGTTTCAGTAGGTGATTGACTTTCATTAGTGCTTGCTGAAGCCCTTTCTCTAGCGTTTTCCGAACTTGCTAACTCTGGAGCAACTGTTGAACTTTCAGCAGAAGCAGTAGCCTCAATTCCCTTTGTTTCAACTAAATCTGCTGTTGTTTCAAGATTGGCAGTAACACTTGCTGTCGTGTCATTCTTGAGTGTTTCACTAGCAGTTACTTCATCCGCAAAAGCAGCTCCGGCAATAAGTGCAAAACTAGCAAGAGCAGATGCACATGAAAACGCAATCAGATACTTTTTAGATGCGTTTTTTTTGGCCTTATCATTTTTTTCCATAATAAATACCCCCTTTTAATTTATATTATAAGACAATAAGAAAGCCTTTTCAAGATTAAAATGAAAAGGCTTTCTTATAATGTGAAAAGGAGTAGACAAAAAAGAAAAGTATGCTTTTTTATGAATATTAAGTGAGATGTTGCCAGTTCTTACTAAATCCAGGATTCATAAAAAACAAAAAAATCCAGGACCTGAGCCCTGAATTTAGGAGATTATGAAAAAGAAAAGTTTTAGGATAGTTATAGTATATAAATCAAATCCTAAAGTTTGCTTAAAGTAGACAAAAATTATTTTCTTGGATTTTTAAAAGGAAGTTGAAATTAATCAACTTCCTTAGTATAGATGTCTTATAAGAATAATTTTAGTCGATTTCCTGACTTATCTTACAATTGATTTGTACGTCCATTTTCATCAAAGTGATAAGTCACACCATTGATGGTACGTGTTTGGTTGGTGACGAGCTCACCAGAGTTTTCATCATAGTAACGAGTTCCCTTGTAGTCTGTAACGAAATTACCCTTCACTTGTTTACCTTCATAATTAAAGTAAAGGTGTTGACCATTGATGACTTGATCAAAGAGAAGGGCCTTACCATCGTTACTAAAGTAGTACCAGTTGCCCTTCCAATTAACGAATTGATTAGTTACAGCAGCACCTGTTTCAGCGTCAAAGTAGTAGGCTGGATTGTCTTCTGGTTTTTTTGTATCAGTATTATAAGAATAGAAGAACCAATTCGGTTTTCCTAAAGCGCCACGAATTTGTTTGTGGGTTTCATATTTATTGGTAGGATTGTAAGAAAAGTAATATAATTTTCCGTCGATTTCTTTAAGACCTGAAGCTTTATTTCCTTTTTCGTCTACGTAGTACCAATTATCACCAGACTTAATAAAGCCAGGTTTTTCGACAGCAGCACCTGTTTCATCATCGAAGTAAGGAGGATTGTCATAACGATCAAAAGAACCTCTCAAGACTTCTCCATCGTCTTTAATATAGTATCGTTTACCATTTATTGTTCGGTAGTTAGAATACTGTTTTTCGCTATCAAAGTAGTATAGTTTGCCATCGGCTTTGATGAATTGATTACGAGGAACTTCGTGACGAGCACCAGAGTCTTTATCGTAGTAGTAACCTTCTGCGATTGCGTCTTTAGCTTGTACTCCATAAGAGTCAAAATAAACCTGCACCCCATCAATAGTTTGTGAGCCTTTAAGGATATTTCCTTCCGCATCTGCATAGTACCATTTACCATCATGGCTGAAGTATTGATCTTTTACAAGAGCACCAGAGTCTTTATCATAGTATCTCATAGGAGTGCCAGATAGATGATATTTTTCTTTTATGACTAGTTTACCATCTTTGTCAGCAAATCCACCTTTAATTTGTTGCCCTGTCTTAGTGTCAAAATGAACTTGAATACCATCGATAGTTTTATCACCTTTTAATGTTTTCCCATCATTGCCAATATAGTACCAATTATCGTTAACTTGGACATAGCGGCTTGTTCCTAAATCTACTTTAGCACCAGAATTTTTGTCGTAGAAGTAGCCATCATCGGCAAATGTACCTTTAATTTGTTGTCCATTGTAACGGTCAAAGTAAACTTGTACGCCATGGACAGTTTGTGGACCTTTTAAAATCTTTCCTTTATTATCTGAATAATACCACTTACCGTTGACTGTAAAGTACTTATCTTTAACAAGGGCTCCTGTATCTTTTTCGTAGAATTTAACAGGATCATTATTATAATTGTAATTCTCTTTACTAATTAGTTTGTCAGAGTAATCAACAAACCCACCTTTAATTTGTTCACCGGTATTTTTGTCGAAGAGATACTCGATATTATCAATTACAGTAGCACCTTTGACAGCTCTGCTGTCAGAACCAATAAAGTAAATCTTACCATTTGATGTGACAAACCTGTTAGTAACTAGATTACCAGAGTCTTTGTCGTGGAACTGTTGATTGTTATCAAACCCACCTTTGACCTGTTTACCGCTACGATCAAAATAAACATGAGCATTATCAATGGTCTGTTCACCAGTCAAAATTTTTCCATCATTACCAACATAGTACCAATTCTCTCCAATTTGAACATAACGGTTAGTACCAAGGTCTGTAAAGTTACCATAATGGTTATAGTAGTGACCGTCACCAAAATCATTAAAAAGTTGATGACCATCATAATTGCTGAAGTATACGGAGGCACCACTGATTGTTTGTGGTCCAGAAACACGTATACCATTCTCATCTACATAGTAACGTTCATATTTTTGTGTGTTCTTATTATAATCTATAATGTATTGGCTTTTAACAAGAGCACCGGAGTCTTTATCATAGTAGCGATATTTATAATCTGAGGAATCTCGAACAAATTTCCCCTTAATTTGTCTTCCATCGCTATCAAAATAGACCTGAACACCATCAATGGTTTGAGCTCCTTTTAGGATAGCACCATCATTTCCTGCGTAATACCATTTGCCATCTAGTTCGAAATAGCGGTTAGTACCAAAATCAACTTGTTTACCCTCCTTGTCGTAATAATAGCCATTAGGAGCAAATCTATCCTTAACTTGTTCACCATAGTTATCAAAATAATTCCAGATTCCGTTAATTTCTTTGTGGCCAGTTACTTTATAACCATTTTCGTCTAAGTAATAGGTGCTACTATAAATGTTTGCGTAATTATTAGTAACAAGCTCACCGGAATCTTTATCGTAATAATGATTGTCTTTAGCAAAATTTCCTTTAACCTGTTTACCATCTTCATCAAAGAAAACTTTGATACCATCAATCGTTTGCGGTCCTTTTAAGATTTTCCCCTCACTTCCAATATAGTACCAATGATTGGAAATTTGGAAGTAGCGGTTAATCCCTAAGTCAGTTAATTTCCCATCTTTATCATAATAACGTCCATTAGGATCAAATCTGTCTTTTAATTGTCTGCCATTATAATCGAAGTAATTCCAAACCCCATTAATTTCTTTGGAACCAATTACCTTATTTCCATTTTCGTCTACGTAGGAGTTAGTTATGGGAAAATCATTATAGTTAATTACATAGTTATTGGTAACAAGAGCACCAGAATCTTTGTCATAATAGTGACCGTCCCAGGCAAATTCCCCTTTAACCTGAACACCACTATCTCTAAAGTAGACCTTAACGCCATCAATAGTTTGTGGTCCAGTCAGGTCTTTACCACTAGCATCTTTATAATGCCAGTGACCATATGCATCACTATAGTATTGACCACCAGTGACATTGGTTTCGCTGTTTGAAGTTTCGTTAGCTGATGTAGCCTCATTGGTAGCTCGGTCTGTAGTTACAGCTTCGCGTGTTTGGCCTGAGGCCGATTCTGCAGGTGCTTGACTTTCGCTTGCAGTTGTTGAAGCTGTTTCACTGGCAGTTTCAGAACTTGCTGTAGAAGTTGTGGCTTGTTCTGAGACATTTGTAGTGCTTTCAGTGCTGGCTGCCTTTTCAGTAGTAGCAGGTGCTTCGACAACCTTAGTTTCGACGAGGTCTGATGTCGTTTCTACATTGGCAGTGGTAGCAGCAGTCGTATCAAGGTTTGATGAGTTGTCAACTTTAGCTTCCTCAGCAAATGCAGGCCTTGCGATAAAAGCAAAGCTAGCAAGGGCAGTTGCACATGAGAATGCAATCAGATGTTTTTTGGACTTAGGTCCAGTAAAATTAGAATGTACTTTCATACTTTTTCCTCCATTTCCTAAGTCCTATTATAGCGCTATTTTAGAGAGTTTCAAGGAAACATAATAAATTTAGACAAAAATAAGAAAACGATTACATAAAAAAGCGAGTGAATGGCCAATATCACAATTTTAGCAGTCTCAAGAGTTAAAAATACAAAAAAATCCAGGACCAATACCCTGGATTTTAGGAGATTATGAAAAAGAAAAGTTTTAGGATGATTATAGTATATAGAGCAGAGCCTAAAGTTTTCTTAAAGTAAGGAATAGCTTAAACTTTAGTCGCGTTACCATTTTCATCAAAATGATAAGTTACACCTTTGATAGTACGTGTTTGGTTAGTGACGAGTTCACCAGAGTTTTCATCGTAGTAGTGACCATCTGGTGCAAAAGCGCCTTTAACTTGTCTACCATGATTTTTATCGAAGTAAAGTTGTTGTCCATTAATCTGAACGGCACCAGTAGCTGCTGAACCATCCGCATAGAAGTAGTACCAGTAATTACCCCATTGATAGAAACGATTTTTAATTGCTCTACCGTCATGACCGAAGTAGTAGATTTTACCATCGATGTAATTAATACTGTCTTGCCACATGTCACCCAGTTGGGTGTACTTATAGGCACCTCCTCGACGGAAGTAATATAAATCACCATTGATTTCATGAAGTCCAAGGACTTTGTTACCTTTCTCGTCAAGATAGTAAGTTAAGCCTCTGTTATCTTTAACAAACCCAGCTTTGGTTACTTTGCGACCATTATCTTTATCGTAATAGTACTCAGGCATATAGACGCCATCTTGACCAAATCCTCCTTTAGCTTGTACCCCTCGATAGTTGAAGAAGACATCTTGTCCATCGATATTTCGAGCTCCCTTGACTGGCTTACCGTCTTTACCTACATAGAACCAATTACCCATGTATTCAACATAACGATTGGTTACAAGATTTCCAGAATTAATATCGTAGAATGCGTATAAATCACCGTAGGAATCACCATAAGCACCTTTAACCTGTTGACCATTGTCGCGGAAAAATAACTTTTGACCGTTAATGATTTGAGCACCAGTGAGGTTGTCTCCATTTACGTTCTTATAATACCAGTTTCCATTATCGTCGCTATAATAACCATTTGGGTTAGGAGCATCCATACCTACGCCGTTTTCATCAAATCGATAGGTCATACCATTAATTGTTAGAGTGGTGTTAGAGACGCGTGCTCCAGAATTAGGATCATAGTAGCGAAGAACACCATTGTCGAGAACAAGCTCTCCCTTAGCTTGACGACCATTGGCATAGAGGTAAACGATTTGACCGTCTATATTGACTTCACCATCTTGAGGACGAATAGCATTTCCATCTGCACCATAATAGTACCAGCCATCATTTTCTTGGACATAGCGATTTTTAACGGCTTGACCAGTAACTGAGTCAAAATAGTAGCGACGGGTAATATTAGTAGGGGTACCAAAACCATAAGTACGTGGTGAATTTTGCCCTTCTTCTAGTAAAATGCTGATTCCTTTTTGTAGGACGCCGGTATCAACAGGAGAGGCAGCTTCACGTGCTTTGAAATAGTAGATATTACCATCAATTTCACGTATTCCTGTAAATTTAGAACCATCGTTCTTGATGTAAAAGGTTTGGCCTTTTTTATTCTGAACTAGACCTTCTTTTCGGACCCTTGCACCAGAGTTAGAGTCGTAATAGAAAGTTTGATCTGGATAGCTATAGTCCTCTCCGCTAAAGTCACCTTTGATTTGAACACCTTTATAATCGAAGTAGACTTCTTGACCATTGATAGTTTGTTCTCCAGTGAGTGGATAGCCATCTTTACCTAAATAGTACCAATTACCTTGGGATTCAAGGTATCGATTCGTCCATAGTTGCCCAGTATCAACATCGTAGTAACGAAATAGATTATTATTCCTATCGAGTAAAGGCCCCTTAACTTGTTGCCCATTACTGCGGAAATAAACATTTTGGCCATCGATAGTCTGTTCGCCTACGAGGTTTTTACCACTGGCATCTTTATAATACCAGTTGCCTTGGTCATCACTATAGTATTGACCACCAGTGACGTTTGTTTCATTAGGTACTGAAGCTGTCTCATTGGCAGCTCGGTCTGTAGTTACAGCATCACGTGTTTGGCCTGTGGCTGATTCCGCAGGTGCTTGACTTTCGCTTGCAGTTGTTGAAGCTGTTTCACTGGCAGTTTCAGAACTTGCTGTAGAAGTTGAGGCTTGTTCTGAGACATTTGTGGTGTTTTCTGTGCTAGCCACATTTTCAGTAGTAGCAGGAGCTTCGACAACCTTTGTTTCTACGAGGTCTGCTGTGGTTTCCACATTGGCAGTGGTAGCAGCAGTCACATCAAGGTTTGATGAGTTATCAGCTTTAGCTTCCTCAGCGAAGGCAGGTCTTGCGATAAAGGCAAAACTTGCAAGAGCAGTTGCACATGAGAATGCAATCAAACGTTTTTTGGACTTAGGTCCAGTAAAATTAGAATGTACTTTCATACTTTTTCCTCCATTTTCCTAAGTCCTATTATAGCGCTATTTTAGAGACTTTCAAGAAAAAATAAGAAATTTAGACAAAAATAAGAAATCGATTACATTGTGATGCGAGTGAGAGAGGGGATGATTTTAGTTGCTACAGACTTTTCTAAAAACAAAAAAATCCAGGACCTATGCCCTGGATTTTAGGAAATTATGAAAAAGAAAAGTTTTAGGATAGTTGTAGTATACAAAGCGATTCCTAAAGTTTTCTTAAAGTGGAAGATGGAATTACTTTTTCATAATGATTACTGTTCACTTACACTAATTGAGGAGTTTTCCATTTCCCTCAGCATCAAAATGGTAGGTCTTACCTTCGATAGTGAGGGTAGTGTTCTCAGTACGTGCACCACTGTTAGGATCATAATAATGAAGTTTATCATTTACAGTGACTAGTTCCCCTTTAGCTTGTTTGCCATCTCTATGGAAATAGACATGAGCCCCATCAATAGTTTGTTCACCGGTTAGTGCATACCAATTAGGTCCAAAGTAATACCAGTTACCATTAACCTCTTTATATTGATTTTTTATAGCAGTAGCTGTTTCCTTATCAAAGTAATAGATATGGCTACCATTAGGAATAAGTGATGGGAAATAGTCTTTAGTCAAGCCATTCGCACTAACCCTACCATCAGCATATTTATTTGTCGGAGCATCAAACATATAAAGTTCTCCGTTGATAATGTGAAGCCCTAATGGGACGTGACCAGAAGCGGTAATGTAATATCTATTACCGTTTTTGGCCTTAACGAATTGAGGCCCTTTGACTTCTTTGTTATTCAAATCGTAGAATGAAGAGTAGCCGTAAGGATATAGAAATTCTTCTCTAGCAAGGTGGGGATCTGCACCGCCCGTAAAGGTATACTCTTTACCATTGATAGTTCGAACTCCCCCTTCTCTAAGTCTTTTGCCTTTAGCATCAACATAATAAGTCTTTCCATTCAAATCGACAAATTGTTCCTTAAGGCGGGCACCACTATCTTTATCGTAAAATGAATCGTTTTCAGCAAAGTTTCCTTTAACCTGCTTACCAGTACTATCGAAGTAGACCTCGACACCGTCAATGACTTGTTCACCAGTAAGGCGTTTGCCGTCATTACCAATATAATACCAATTATTATTTATGTTTTGATAATGATTTTGTCCTAAGTCTACTCGGTCTCCTGAATTTTTACTGTAATAGTAGCCATCTGAAGCGAAGTCGCCCTTAATCTGTTTACCGTCTTGGTCAAAGGAAACATTATGACCATCAACGACCTGAGCCCCTTTAAGAGGAGTACCTTTAGCACCGATTCTATACCAATTGTTATTGAAGTTAACATAACGATTGGTTACTTGTACTCCTGAATTTTCATCATAGTACGCTCCATTTTCTGCAAAGTTCCCTTTAACTTGCTTGCCATCTTTATCAAAGTAAAAATTGTTGCCATCAATGACTTGTTCACCTTTTACAATTTTACCTTCGTTATTAAGATAGTACCAGTTGCCGTTCACTTGAACAAACTGATTGTTTCCAAGATTAACGCGTGCACCAGAATCTTTATCATAATAGAAACCGTCATCTGCGAAAATCCCTTTAGCTTGAACCCCATCTTTGTCAAAGAATACGGTTACGCCATTAATGACTTGCTCTCCTTTAAGAGCTTTAGAGTCTGAACCGATATAGAACCATTTATCTTTATTTTCATGGGTATTATATGAGTTACTCAAGTCATTGATTTGAACATAACGATTAGTAACAGGTTCCCCTGTAATTGCATCATAAAAAAGTCCATTAGGTGCGAAATTTCCCTTAACTTGAATACCGTATTTACCGAAGTTGAGATGCTTACCATTAATAATTTGTTCTCCCTTAATTGTATTGCCTTCGTTATCGAGGTAATAAATAAGGGTTCCTGATGGTTGCTCTAAGGAGACAAAGCTATTTTTGACGAGTGCTCCAGTGTCTTTATCATAATAATAACCATCGTAGCCAAAGTCTCCTTTTGCTTGGTGTCCTCTATAGTTAAAGTAGACACGAACGCCGTCAATAACTTGTGGACCTGTTACCACTTTTCCGTCTGCCCCAAGATAATACCAATGGGTCTCTAGAGTTGGAGCCATAGAGCCGTTCGATTCGTAGCGTGTTAATTGAATATAACGGTTTGTCACGAGCTCGCCAGTATCCTTGTCATAGAATTGGCCGTCAGAATTAAAATCCCCTTTAATTTGATATCCGTAATAAGGGGTAAAGTAAACTTTCACACCATCAATGACTTGTTCACCTTTAAGTATCTTTCCATCTTCATCAACATAGAACCAATGGTTATCGATGAACACGTAGTGTTTTTTCCCTAGATCAACTAAATTACCATCTTGATCATAGAAACGCCCATTGTCAGCAACGCTATTACGCACCTGTGCTCCATCATACTTATCGAAATAGACAGATTTTCCATTGATGATTTGTTCACCTTTTAATTTGTCGCCATTTTTATCAACATAGAAAGGATAGATAGTGTTGTTATAGTTGTATTTAGTGCTAAAAACATAGCTATCTGTTACAAGGTTACCATCTTTATCGTAGAAGTGTTCATTGCTAGCAAATCCGTCTCGAACTTGAAGGCCGTTGTAATCATTGAAATAAACTTGTTTTCCTTGAATGGTTTGTGCGCCTTTTAATGGTTCACCATTTTTATCGACATAGTAAACACCACCAAGATGATTAATATAACAATCCGTTACAAGAGCACCAGAATCTGCATCATAGTATTGTTTATTTTTTGAAAAGTTTCCCTTGACTTGTATGCCATTTTCATCGAAATAAACGTTGATCCCATCGATTTTTTGTGCACCAGTTAGGTTCTTACCACTAGCATCCTTATAATACCAGTTACCAAGGCTATCACTATAATATTGACCACCGGTAACATTGGTTTCACTATTGGTATCTGCGGTTGCTGATGCAGCCTCACTGGCAGCCCGGTCTGTAGTTACAGCTTCGCGTGTTTGGCCTGAGACCGATTCTGCAGGTGCTTGACTTTCGCTTGTAGTTGTTGAAGCTGTTTCACTGGCAGTTTCAGAACTTGCTGTAGAAGTTGAGGCTTGTTCTGAGACATTTGTGGTGTTTTCTGTGCTAGCCACATTTTCAGTAGTAACAGGTGCTTCGACAACCTTTGTTTCGACGAGGTCTGCGGTAGTTTCTACATTGGCAGTGGTAGCAGCAGTCGTATCAAGGTTAGATGCATTGTCAGCCTTAGCTTCCTCAGCGAAGGCAGGTTTTGCGATAAAGGCAAAACTTGCAAGAGCAGTTGCACATGAGAATGCAATCAGACGTTTTTTGGACTTAGGTCCAGTAAAATTAGAATGTACTTTCATACTTTTTCCTCCATTTCCTAAGTCCTATTATAGCGCTATTTTAGAGACTTTCAAGAAAAAATAAGAAATTTAGACAAAAATAAGAAAACGATTACATTGTGATGCGAGTGAGAGAGGGAATGATTTTAGTTGCTACAGACTTTTCTAAAAACAAAAAAATCCAGGACCTATGCCCTGGATTTAGGAGATTATGAAAAAGAAAAGTTTTAGGATGGTTTTAGTATATAAAGCAAAGCCTAAAGTTTTCTTAAAGTGGTAGAAATATTATGTCTTTCCTTTTTAATTCACTTTCTCAGTAGCCACACCGTTTTCATCGATGATATAAGTTTTGCCGTCTTTTTCGAGAGTGGTATTCGTCCACATAGCCCCACTGTCTTTGTCAAAGTAGTAAGTTTTACCATCAATGTCTACTAGGCTACCTTTGACTTGCTTACCATTTTTATCAAAGTAGAGTTGAACACCATCAATGGTTTGACGGCCTGTTAGGAGTTTGCCCTCTTTGTCGTAGTAGTACCAGTTCCAGAAATCATCGCGAACAAATTGGTTTTTAGCCGTAAATTCAGTCACTACTCCCTCATTATCAATTGTGTAGGTCTTATCATCGACTTTCAAAGTGTCGTTAGTAAGGATAATAGTGGTGTACATACCAGCATATCTTTCTGTTCGATATGATTTTGTTAGACGATAGCGCTTGCCATCGATTTCTTTCCATGTAGGCTTATCAACACTTTTTACCTCAGGTTGGAAGTAGTGAAGGTGACCATCAGAGCCTCGTTGGATGCCCTCGAGGAGGACACCGTTTTTATCAGTTCCATAGATTCCAGAGAAACTAGGCCCGCCCCAAAATGTTTTTTTTGAAAAAAGGGCTCCAAAATAGTTTTTTTCTATTTTACTATCTGTGACTAGATAAAGTTTGCTGTCATAACCTATGATACCATCAAGAACTTGACCCTTTAAAGCAAAGATATATTCTTTTCCATCGATAATTTGTTTACCAGTTAAGACTTCGCCGTTAGCATTGGTACGGTAGGTAGAAGTGTTTGCATGGAACATTGAAGGAGTTTCAACAATGCCATATTTGTTCTTGACCAATTGTCCTTGGTAATCAAAAAGATAAATCTTCCCATCAATTGTGACAGTATCATTTTTAGCCAAAAGTCCGTCAGGTTTGAAATAATAACGTTTACTGTCAATGGTATGCCATCCAATAAATGCAGCACCATCTTCGCCTAAGTAATTAGTATAAGTTGTATATTGAGGTTCTGTCCTATAGCCATTGAAAATTGAAGTGCGATGCCACTGATTCGTTAATAGAGAACCATCATTCTCATCGAATCGATAGTATTTTCCACCAATCTCTCGTTCTTGTCCTTTGACTTGTTTCCCATCTTTATCAAAATAAAGGATGACACCATCAACATTTTGCCAACCAGTCAATTTTTCACCGTTGGCAGTGTAGTAATACCAATCTTTTTGGTTGTCAGATTGGAAATGACCACCGGTCACGACCTGAGTAGGTAGTTGTGTTTTTTCGGTTAGGATACCATCAGCATCTGCTAGATAAGTTTTACCATCTACTTCAATACTTGTATCAGTTACCTTACGCCCATTATCTTTATCGTAGTAGTAGTCCTTGCCATCAATAGTGACTTTTTCACCTTTTGCCTGGATGCCATTGTCATGGAAGTAGAGGTTGAAGCTGTCGATGGTTTGTGGGCCAGTTAGTTTGTGGCCCTCGTTGTCTAGGTAATACCAGTTACCCTGATCATCGGATGTGAACTTGCCACCTTGTGAGGGTGTTTCCTGTGAAGTAGTTACGTTGTCGCTTGTTTCAGATGAGACTTCAGCACCCCTATCAGCAATAGTTGTTTCACTAGATTGAGCGGTTTCAACCTTTTTATCGGCCTCGTTACTAGGCTGTGTAGCAGTTGTTTCTATTGGCTGAGTAGCGACATTAGTAGGTGTAGTGTCAGTAGATACTGCTGCACTAGAAGTATTCTCGACAACTGTACTCGTTGGAGCTACTTCGGTTCTTGTTATAAGGCTAGCACTTGTCTCAAGATTGCTGTCAGAGACGACATTTTCAGGACTGTTAACAGCAGTCGTTTCTGGTTTGACTTCATCGGCTCCGACCTGTCCTAGTCCAATTAGTGAAGCCCCGATAGCCAAACTTGAGGCAGCGATTGTGATCCAATGTTTCTTAACTTTATGAAGTTTGAAACGAACTTTGTTTTCCATAATTTTCCCCCTTGTATGGTGACTTGGTAAATTCATGCTGTGACATTTAAAACATCATGAACACCAAAAATTAATTTACGATTATATTTTAATCCTATTTTCTAATAACTTCAATAGAAAACGGATACAAAAACGCCATGATTTTATAAAAAGATTCTTATATTCGTGATAGTTATAGCCTATAAAAGAGTTTTCCTAATTTATTTATTTTTTCGTCTATAGATATGATTGAAAGAGCAATTGTCCCCATACAGTTTGAGAAAAAGACTCTTTTCTTCAAAAATCATCCTGTGTAAAATAAAGGGCATAAAAACATGAGAGGTGATTGCAATGACAAATCGTTACGACTTAAATAAAAATTTGGCACAGATGCTTAAGGGAGGCGTCATCATGGACGTTCAAAATCCTGAGCAAGCACGTATCGCTGAGGCGGCAGGAGCCGCTGCGGTCATGGCCTTGGAACGCATTCCGGCTGATATCCGTGCAGTAGGTGGTGTGTCACGTATGAGTGATCCTAAGATGATTAAGGAAATTCAGGACGCCGTTAGTATTCCAGTGATGGCTAAGGTGCGTATTGGTCATTTCGTTGAAGCACAGATTTTGCAGGCGATTGAGATTGATTATATCGACGAGAGTGAGGTTTTGACACCGGCTGATGACCTTATTCATGTGGATAAAACCCAGTTTGATGTGCCTTTCGTCTGTGGAGCTAAGGACCTCGGTGAGGCTCTTCGCCGTATCTCAGAAGGGGCATCAATGATTCGTACCAAGGGTGAACCTGGGACTGGTGATATTGTTCAGGCTGTTCACCACTTGCGACTCATGAATCAAGAGATTCGCCGTATTCAAAATCTTAGAGAAGATGAACTCTATATTACTGCTAAAGACTTGCAGGTGCCAATTGATTTGGTCCGTTATGTCCACGAACATGGCAAGTTGCCTGTTGTCAATTTTGCGGCAGGTGGTGTAGCGACACCAGCGGATGCTGCGCTTATGATGCAGCTGGGTGCTGAAGGTGTCTTTGTTGGTTCAGGGATTTTCAAGTCTGGAGATCCGAAAAAACGTGCGGAAGCTATCGTCAAAGCAGTAACTAACTACAATCGTCCCGATATTTTGGCGCAAGTGTCAGAAGATTTGGGAGAAGCCATGGTTGGTATCAACAAGGACGAAATTGACATCTTAATGGCAGAGCGAGGAAAATAGATGACAAAAATCGGAATACTGGCTTTGCAAGGTGCTTTTGCAGAACATGAGCAGGTCTTGAAAGCACTTGGGGTTGAAACGGTTCAAATCAGAAATCGACAGGATTGGGAAGCTCACGCTGATTTAGACGGGCTCATTCTACCAGGGGGAGAGTCGACAGTCATGGGAAAACTTTTGCATGATTTAGACTTGTTTGAGCCGATTAAGACGAAAATTGATGCTGGACTACCTGTATTTGGAACTTGTGCAGGTCTGATTTTGTTGGCCAAAACCATAGTGGGAGACCAAACAAAACATTTGGCAAATATGGATATCACTGTAGCCAGAAATGCTTATGGACGCCAATTGGGCAGTTTTGTCACAGATGCTGAATTTAAAGGAATAGGGGAGATCCCAATGGTCTTTATTCGTGGGCCGATTATTGAAGCTGTTGGACCAGAAGTGGATATTCTAGCACAAGTCAATGGGGCTATCGTGGCAGCTAGAGAAAAGCAGATGTTGGTGACCTCTTTTCATCCAGAATTAACGGGTGACGAAAGGGTACATGCTTATTTCCTAGATATGATTAATCAGGCAAAAGAAGAAAAGCAATGATTCAAATTTCATAAATTCATTTACTTCTCCTTCACGCAAAAAAATCCAGGACCTAAGCCCTGGATTTAGGAGATTATGAAAAAGAAAAGTTTTAGGATGGTTATAGTATATAAAGCAAAGCCTAAAGTTTTCTTAAAGTAGAAGAAAAAGTTTACATGTGATATGAAAAAGGAAGTCGATTTTGAACGACTTCCTTTTTAGCGATTCCTAAATGAGAGTAATTATGCGATATCAATAGTTGTTATTTGAATTATATACTTATACTTCACCAAGGCCCATCAAATGTCCATTACCGTCAGCATCGAATTTGAAGGCACCAGTGTTTGTTCTAACAATGGTATTTTCAGCGCGTGCTCCATTCTTAGCATCGTAATAGTGGACAGTTCCGTCATCGTCAAATTTGAATTCACCTCTAAGTTGTCTACCGTTTTGGTCGAAGTAAACATGGATGCCGTTTAAGGTTTGAGGTCCTGTCAGTTTATCCCCTTTAGCATCAACATAGTAGTAGAAATCTTCACGATCTAAATCTTTACTTTCTCTTGGGTACTGTCCATCCTGATCTACGAGATCATTTCCAGGAATGGTAATAGTGAAGTGGAAGATGCGATCACCATCGAGATTTCGGTAATTCCAGTTGTAGACATGAACAAAGCTATCAGTGACGAGAGCACCAGAGTCTTTATCATAATAGTGTCCATCAGGGGCGAAGCGTCCCTTGACTTGTGCCCCATTAGGAAGGAAGTACAAGTGACTATTTCCAAAGGTTTGAGGTCCTGTTAATGGCTTACCATCAGCATCGAGATAATACCAGGCAGTAGTATAGACATTTTGATTGTTGATGTCATCACGACCAATATAAGTCAAGATTTCTTTAAAAGCATTGGTTACGAGAGCCCCAGAATCTTTGTCATAGTATTTACCATTTGGTGCAAAATGTCCCTTGACTTGTGTACCAGTGAAATCATCAAAGTAGACTTTAACACCATCGATAGTTTGTTCTCCCTTGAGTTTATCGCCTTTATCATTGACGTAAACCCAGTTGCCATCTTCAGTTTCAAGATAGCGTTTTGTTGCAAGTGCACCAGAGTTTTTATCGTAATAGCGACCATCCTCTGCAAAACGTCCTTTGACTTGTTTGCCATCCTTGTCAAAGTAGACTGGAATGTTGTCAACGAAGTTGAGACCGATGAGGTTTTTACCGTTTGCATCCTTGTAGTACCAGTTGCCTTCGTTATCACTATAATAGTGACCACCAAAAACTCGTGGTGCATTGTCTAGGGAGACAGTAGGTGTAGGAGTGACGGGGGTATCTATTTCTTCGCCAGGTTTCATCAAATGTCCATTACCATTTGCATCGAATTTGAAGGCACCAGTATTTGTTCTAACAATGGTATTTTCAGCACGTGCACCGTTTTTCGCATCGTAATAATGAACAGTACCATCTTCGTCAAATGCAAACTCACCTCTAAGTTGTCTACCATTTTGGTCGAAATAGACATGGATGCCGTTTAGGGTTTGAGGTCCTGTCAGTTTATCCCCCTTATCATCTACGTAATAGTAGAAATCTTCGCGATTCAAATCATTGCTAGAAAGTGGGTAATGACTCATATCCAAAAATTGGTTTTCACCGTTAGGTCCAACGACTGAATTATTAGGAATGGTGATGACAAAGTGATTCACATGATTTCCGTCTTGATTTTGATAATTCCAGTTGTAGACATGGACAAAGCTGTTAGTTACAAGCGCACCAGAGTCCTTATCATAGTAGTGTCCGTCAGGTGCAAAACGTCCTTTAACTTGTGCCCCATTAGGGAAGAAGTACATGTTTGTACCACCAAGATTTTGAGGACCTTTAAGTGGCCGTCCGTCGGCATCAAGGTAGTACCAATCAGTAGTATAAATGTTTTGACCGTTGATATCATCACGACCAATATAAGTTAAGAGTTCTTTAAAGGCCTTGGTTACAAGAGCACCAGAATCTTTGTCATAGTATCGGCCATCCTCTGCAAAACCACCTTTGATTTGAATACCGTCTTGGCTAAAGTAAACAGGAACATTATCCACATAGTTCAGCCCGACAAGATTTTTGCCATTTGCATCCTTGTAATACCAGTTACCATTATCATCACTATAATAATGTCCACCAGAAATATGAGGTGCATTTTCAAGTGTTACGGAAGGTGTGACTAGCTTTTCATTTTCATCGATTGGGGCAGGTTGTTCACTGTTTTTTATAGGTGTTTTTGTTTCTTCGACAGGAATGGGTTCATTGACTTTTTCTACCGAAGTTTTTGTAGTAGAGGCTTCTGAAGTTGCCGTTTTAATTGGTGTAGCTTTATTTGCCTGATTATCTTGATTGCTAATTTCTTGCTCAGAAGTGATTTCTACCGGTGATTCGCTTGCTAATTCAGATGATGAGACTTCACTGCTAGGAGCTTCACTAAGAACCGTACTTGTACTAGTAGGTAGCTCAGCATTAGTTGAGATAGGATTTGTAGTAGGTACTTTGACCTCAACACTAGTTACTGCAGTTTCTTGTACAGGTGCAAGAATTTCAGTTGGTTGAATAGAAGTTTCAGGTGTTTTCGCTTCATCCGCAAATGCAGGTCGTGCGACTAAAGTAAAAGTAGCTAGAGCGGTTGCGCAGGAAAGTGCTACAACATGTTTCTTTGACATTTGCCAATGATAATTCATTTCAGTATTCATAATAGACTCCCTTCAAAAATGAACACCGATGTTTAGGTGTGTAACATAAAGGAGCTAGGCCGTCAGAAGAATGTTAAAAGTGAGAAGATCTGTTAAAACGACTGAGCCCCATATCTAAATCTCCCATGTTAAAGCCATAAGAAGATTTTATAGGCGAGCACGTCAAATGTGTGGCAAGGAGAATATGCTTATGCTGTGTAGTTTATATCTAGAAACAAGTGATTTTATTTATTTATCCTAATACTTTTATTTCTCTCCTTTCGTTTTATTTTTGAATCCAGCCTATGGCATCTGTCTTCAAATACAAAAAACTAGAGCTTTTAGTTTGAAGCACTCTCTCTAAAGCTCTAGTTTTGTATTATAGACAGATGTGTGTATGAAAAGAGCCTTAGATTATCATGCCAAAGTGCCTAAGGACCAGTTTTCATGCATAAAAAATTATTTTGACGTTAGAAGTCTAAAGCCAAGTTCCTAATCCTAATCCCTTGTAGTACACTTTCAATGTTTTTAGTAAAACGCTTACATGTTCACCTATCTTTATTATAGTCCTTTTTTTATGACAAACAAGTTTTTTTACAAGATAATCGTAATTGTTTTAGAATTGTTCATAATTGGCTTCTATTTGTATGACACTTATTGATAGTATGAAAAAGGAAGTTGACAGTTGGTCGACTTCCTTTTGTGCTGGGTAATTGACCATAGTCACTTGTAAATGACTATCGAAGGATATGTCCAACCCCGTCATTATCGAAGTAATAAGTAACGTGATTGATTGTCAAGGTTACATTATCAGCACGATTACCAGAGCCAGGAAGATAATAGTAAGTCTTACCACCTAAAATGATGAGTTTATCTTTAGCTTGTATGCCCTTATATTGTCCGTAATCATCATCGTAGAAGTAGACATGCTTGTCATCGATAACTCTTCTACCAGTCAGAATATTTCCCTTACTATTTGCATAATACCAGTTATTCTTATGTTCGAAGTATTTTCCGGTTACAAGGGCACCAGTCTCTTTGTCATAATAATGATCACCACGGTATGGATAATTAAACTCACCTTTCACTTTTTCGCCGTATCTAAAGTAGTACTGAATTCCGTCCAAATACTTAGCACCGTGAAACTTATTTCCTTCTTTATCAACATAAAACTCTTTGCCACCATCCTCAACCAATCTATCTGTTACTAAAGCACCGTTATCTTTATCGTAATAGTGATTATCAGGAGCAAAATGACCTTTGTATTGAACACCATTGGTGCCGAAATAAACCTTGACGTTATCAATGGTATGAGCACCAAGGAGGAGGTAACCCTTGTCATTGACATAGTACCAATTACCTTCGGAATCACTGATATAGCGGTTTCGTTCAGTTGATTGACTTTTAATGGTGATGACACCAGATTGGTCTGCCACATAGGTCTTACCATCGAAATCAAAAGTTGTATCTTTGACTTTTCGACCGTTATCTTTATCAAAATAGTAAACCTTGCCCTTGATATCAACGAACTCTCCCTTAGCTTGGCGATGAGTTCCTAAATGGAAATACATATCGTAGCCATCAATAGTTTCGGCACCAATAGCAGGAAGTCCATACTCATCGTAGTAGTACCAGTAGCCCTCTTTATCTTGAGAAAAATGAGCGCTCTTAGGTCGAAGGTCCTTAAAATCACTAGAAATGAATTTACCAACCCCATCATTATCAAATTCATAGATATTTGGAAATTCTCTCATAATATAGTGTGTAGGAATATTCAATCGTATATTTCTAGCAATGGTACCATCATTGTAGAAGTAATAGTTATTGAAAAATCTGTGTACGACCATATTTCCATCATCTTGGAAAAAGTACTTATTACCATTGATGGTTTGCCATCCTGTGACTGGTAGGCCATCGGCACCAAAATAATACCGTTCGAGTTCAGGATGTTCGTTGTTGTCATAATTGGCATAAGGAGCAGAGTCAAATCTTATTTCTTTAGCATAGTTTTCCTCAGGAATGAATCGTCCAGCTTTGAAGGTGACGAGGCGGTTCGTCACAAGGGCGCCGTTATCTGGGTCGTAAAAATAGGATTTACCATTGACCTTACGGCGTTCACCCTTGACCTGTCTACCATCTGAGTCAAAGTAATAGGTTAAGCCATCAATAGTTTGTGGTCCAGTAACTAGCTTTCCATCTGTATTCATATAATACCAATGCCCAGCATTATCTTGTAGAAAAGCTGGATGGTTATTTGCCACCGTAACGATACCATTAGGATCAATATTCAGTTTGAAATCACCGTTGTTGAGATGTGTGTCTTTAACTAATTGTCCTGCATTTTCTTTGCCAGCATCTCCAAACAGATAGAGCTTGTCACCAACCAAATTCAAGTCGTAGCTAAGTTGGTCGTTTCTATCAGGATTAAAGTAATAGGTTTGTCCGTTGATATCTTGTAAGCCAGAAACTCGCACACCATCGCTACCTAGATAGTAAGTTTGACCATTTTCTTCAACAAATTCATCATGGAGCATACGTGCACTATCTGTAAAGTAATAGAGTTTTCCATCAATGGTTTCGAAACCAGGATGTTCTCGCTCTTTTTTGAAATAATAGCGTTCTCCATTAATATCTTGCCATCCCATAAGCTTATTACCGTTATTATCGTAGTAATAAGTAACGTAATAAGGATGTCTTAAGGTAATAAGACTACCTACATAGTTAACTGTTTCGATGCGTTCTTCTTGTTCGGTGGCAAATCCATTCCTTTTTTCAGTAAAGGCAGAACGGTCAGTTCCTCTCGTGGTATTTTCGTTTGGGATATCACCAACAGATGACACATTCTCAGCTGTAACACTTTCACTAGTCGTTGTACTTACCTCGGAATGTGCAGTTTCAGAACTAGCTGTGCTTGTCACTTCAGAGCTTAGTTTTTCAGAGACTGTTTCTGTTGAAGCAACTTCTGAGGCAGCTACTGGTGCTTCTGATACTGTAGCAGTTTCGCTTGAAGCGGTAGCAGGTGTGTTTTCTGTAGGTTTAGCTGTGGCTTCACTAGTTGCTGGAGCCTCGACGTCAATGACGCCTTCTTTGATGATGGCTTCAACAGTCGCTTCATTAACAGGGGTAGGCTGTTCTTCAGCTGAAGCGTAGTTAAGGCCTGCAAAACTCAATCCTAAAGTGAGTCCTGTCACTGCAATAGTTACCCAATGTTTTTTAACTTTGTGAAGTTTAAAATGTACTTTCTTTTCCATGATAACTCTCCTTTCATTTTAAACTGTTATTATTGAGAAGGACTTTCTATAACTACACTAACTAATAAGTGTTCCATTTCCATCAGCATCAAAATGATAGGTTTGTCCCTTAATAGTGATGGTAATGTTTGACAAACGGGCACCTGAGTTAGCATCGTAGTAGTGGATTTTACCATCGACGGTTACTAGTTCCCCTTTAGCTTGTTTACCATTAGTGTGGAAGTAGACTGGGACGTTGTCAATGGTTTGTTCACCAGTCAAGGCGTACCAGTTTGGACCAAAGTAATACCAACTACCTTCCCATTCATGGTACTGGTTTTTAAGAGCAGCGCCTGTGGCTTCATCCAGATAGTAGATGTGGCTACTGTTAGGGATAGTATCACTGTAATACGCATAGATGAGCTCACCTCTACTTTGCATTCCGTAGTAGTATTTACGAGTAGGGAGTCCAAAGTAGTAGAGTTGGCCATCGATAACTTGAACTGAGACTAATTTGTTTCCCTTACCGTCTAGATAATACCAGTGATTATCTTTGGTTCTGACGAAACCAGCTTTTGTGACCTTTTTACCATCAAATCCGATATAGTCTCCACTATCTGCGTAGTATGTGAATTCTCCGAAGGCTTGATGACCATCTCCAACGATAAGATTCACTTCTTCCCCATGAACAATATGTGTTCCTGAATAGACCTTTCTACCATCTGGACCGACATAATAACGTTTTCCATTGACTTCGACGATTTGGTCTCGGACAGCAGCACCTGTGTCTTTGTCATAGAAATGATCAGCATTGGCAAAAATACCTTTAGCTTGGACACCGTCTCTATTGAAATAGACTTCTACACCATCTACGGTTTGCTGACCAACTAATTTATCGCCCTTATCATTGACATAGTACCACTTGCCGTCCTTTTCGACATAGCGGTTGGTAACGAGGGCACCAGTATCTTTATCATAATAATGGCCATTTGGTGCAAAGTCCCCTTTAACTTGGACACCATCGTCATAGAAGTAAACATTCACAAAATCGACGGTTTGAGCGCCGGTTAAGAGGCGACCATCTATGTCGCTGTAGTACCAGTTGCCTTCGTCATCAGACCAATAACGGTTGCTAACCAGTTGACCACTGTCTTTTTGGAAATAATAGGTATTGCCATCAAGAATGACAAAGGCATCTTTGGCTTGAACCCCATTAGGGTAGAAGTAGAGTGTGAAGTTATCAACGACTTGTTTACCTGTAAGTGCTTTACCATCTGGACCAAAGTAGTACCAATTGCCCATTTTGTCAGAGGCAAAGGCATTGCGCGTGATTTGACCACTATCCTTAGTAAAATGATAGGTGCTGCCATCAATCTGACGAATATCGTCTTTGACTTGCTTACCATCAGCATCAAAGTAAACGTCTACATAGTCAATAGTTTGTAGACCGGTAAGCGCCTTGCCATCCTTAACATAGTACCAGTTGCCTTGGTCATCGCTAGTGTATTGACCGCCTGTAACCACTGTTTTTTCGACTACTTCAGGGCTAGCACTTACCTCGGAATGTGCAGTTTCAGAACTAGCTCCTTCCGAACTAGCTGTGCTTGTGACTTCAGAGCTTGGTTTTTCAGAAACAGTTTCTGTTGAAGCAACCTCTGAGGCAGCTGCTGGTGCTTCTGATACTGTGGCAGCTTCACTCGAAGCACTAGCAGGTGTGTTTTCTGTAGGTTTAGCTGTGGTTTCACTAGTTGCTGGAGCCTCGACGTCAATAGCACCTTCTTTGATGATAGCTTCAACAGTTGCTTCATTAACAGGGGTAGGTTGTTCTTCAGCTGAAGCATAGTTAAGGCCAGCAAAACTCAATCCCAAAGCAAGTCCTGTCACTGCAATAGTTACCCAATGTTTTTTAACTTTGTGAAGTTTAAAATGTACTTTCTTTTCCATGATAATTCTCCTTTCATTGAAAGATAAATTGGAATTATATGTGTGAAATAAATATTATTCGTAAATATATTTAATAACTCTTCCATCACCGTTTTCATCGAAATGAACAACCTCAGCTTTCACCTTGTAACGAATTGAGTGATTAAAAGTAATGTCAACATTTTTAGCACGTTTTCCAGTTTTTGGGTAATAATAATGGTAGAAGTAGTCATTTCCCGCCCAAATTGTTCGCAATTCATCGTAGCCTAGTCTACCATCATCGTGAAAATAGTAGTAATCATCTCCAATCTTTTGTTCACCCTTATAACATTTACCATCACTACCAACATAGTAACGATAACCGTCAATGTCAACGAATTTGTCACGTCCTAAGTCAACAAGTTCACCAGTATTCTTGTCATAGTAATAACCATCATCAGCAACAATACCTTTAGCTTGTTTACCATCTTTATCAAAGTAAACCTTCACATTATCGATAGTTTTGTGTCCAGTTACCTTTTGACTATTTTCATCGACGTAGTACCAACTATTAGAATATTTTTTACCAAAATATCTAGTAATTGCACCAGTTGAGGTGTCTGCTAGACTAGGGTATCTATCGAATTGAAATACTTGAACATAATTATGGTCGATAGGCTCATTACCTAGGTCGGTGATAAAATGCCAAGGTTTTATTTGAACATAACGTTTTGTGACTAAAGCTCCGGTGTCCTTATCGTGATATCTACCATCTGGTGCGAAATCCCCTTTTAACTGTGGTCCATCAGGGTAGAAGTAGTAGTCCTCACCGTTAATAGTCTGATAACCTGACACCTTGTAGCCACTATTATCTAGGTAGTAGCGGAATGTAGTTGAGATACCATTAGCACGCCATTCACGAGCGATTCTTACAGTACGATCTCTGAAAGTATTTCTTGCTAAGCTACCTGTATGTTTATTGTAATATTTACCGTTTTTTGCGAAACCTCCTTTTACTTGCTCTCCATTTTCATCGAAGAATACTGTTTCACCATTAATAGTATGTTCCCCTTTTAAAGCGATTCCTTCGGAACCAAAATAGTAAAACGGTTTTGTATCATCACTAAATCCATTGTGGTCAGAAGGAACGTATATGTTCCTAGCTAGATGACCATTATCATTCATATAATGGATATTGTGGTAGTCATCATAGAACAGTCCATTTTTTTTGATATCATCTTTCTTTTCAGTAATGACACCTTCTTGATCTGAAATATAAAGTTTATCGTTCACTTCAAAAAGTGTTCCAATGACACGCTCACCATTAATTTTATCGTAGTAGTATTTGTTTCCTCCTTGTTTAATAAACTCACCTTTAGATCGCTTTCCGTTATGGTCAACATAATACCATTTACCATTTATCATAACTGATTGGTTGACTCCTAAATTAACACGAGCACCGGTATCTTTATCATAATAGTAACCATCGTCTGCGAACTGGTCTTTGATTTGTTCACCATAGACATTGAAATAAACAGCAACACCATTTATCGTTTGGGGACCGTGAAGGAATTTTCCGTCATACCCTGCATAATAGGTGACTTTTTTAATTTTAGGGTTAAGATAGTCATTCTCTAGGTGATAGATAGTAACGTATTGATTTTTGACCATCATTCCTTGGTAGTCATAATAATAGCTGTTTTCAAATTCGTCGGTAACAATTTGGTTGCGATAGTTTAAAGCATATGGTACTTCAGAGAGTTTACCTTCATTATCAGCTTTATAGGTCTTACCATCGATTTGAATAAGAGAGTTGATAACCATTTGTCCATTATGCAAATCATAGTAATGTTTTGGTAGACCTGAATTTGAGTAGCTAGCTTCACCTTTTAGTTGACGACCATTACCGTCAAAACAAACATGATAACTATCGACAATTTGGTTTCCAATGAGTTTTTGACCATTTTCATCGACATAGTACCAGTTTCCATTGTCTTCTACATAAGCATTGGTAACAAGTTCACCACTATCCTTGTCATAGAAGTGACCATTCGGAGCGAATTGTCCTTTAACTTGGACTCCACTGTCCTTAAAGTAAACTTTGACGTTATCAATGGTTTGTTCGCCAATGAGTTTATTGCCATCGGAGTTGTAGTAATACCAGTTGCCTTTATCATCGCTGACATATTGGTTATGGAATCTAGAATCACCTTGGATAGTGATGTTCCCTTCTTTATCTGCGATATAATGGATACCGTTTAACTCAAAAGATGTATCCTTGACTTTACGACCATTGTCTCTGTCGAAGTAGTAGATTTTATTATCAATATTAATAAATTCACCTTTAGCTTGATGTCCTTCTGGGCGAGATGATTCATGGAAGTAGAGTTCAAAGCCATCAATAGTCTTAGGTCCAGTGACTGGAAATCCGTCTTTGTTGAAGTAATACCAACGACCTTCGTAGTCCATCATAAATTGATTTTTTGGATATTCTATATTATTTTCTGAAGGAAGAGTATAGTAAATTGGGAACGGATAAGTCACAATGTTTAGTTGTTTATTGAGATAATCAGCCACCCCATTGTGGTCTGAATAAAATACATATGGCATAGACTTCCGAAGACCCTTTTCGATGATAGGAAATTGTTTGTTTTTAGCTAAGGCCCCTTTGTCATCAAAGTAGTAGCGTTTGTGATCTAATTCCATTAGTCTATGAACAGCAACTTGGCCATTGTCATAGATGTAATAGTCATCACCTAAAATCGTCTGACGACCTTTCTTAAGTGTGTTACCATTTTTATCAAAATAGTAACGTTCTAATCCAGGCATTACATAATAGTTTGGTTCGATATAAGCAGGTTCATTGAAGTAAACAACTTTACTATAGTTTTCTTCTGGAATATAGTGGCTGTCTTTGAATGTAATAAAACGGTCTGTTACTAGCTTGCCATCGTTTTCATCGTAAAAGTGGAGTTTGTCGTCAACTTTCCTAAGCTGCCCTTTTACCATAGTGCCGTCATTGTTAAAGTAATATTGGAAACCGTTGATGTCTTTTGGTCCAGTAACAAGCTGCCCTTTTGCATCCACATAATAGGTAACACCATTTGCATCTGAAACGAAACTCTCTCTTTTATCTGTCTTTTTTGTGATACCTTCCGCTTCAACAGTGATGGTGAAATCGCCATCTTTTTGTGAGGTATCTAAAGTTGTTTTATCAGGAGAAGTACTTATGATGAGGTTTTCGTTGTTTGTAGGTGTATTTGTTGCACTTACCTCAGGATGTGTAGTTTCAGAATTAGCTACTTCTGAGCCAGCTGTGCTTGTGACTTCAGAGCTTGTTTTTTCAGAAACGGTTTCTGTTGAGGCCACTTCTGAGGTGACTACTGGTGTTTCTGATACTGTGGCAGTTTCGCTCGAAGCGGTAGCAGGTGTGTTTTCTACAGCTTTAGCTGTGGCTTCATTAGTCGTTGGAGCCTCAACGTCAATAGCGCCTTCTTTGATGATGGCTTCAACAGTTGATTCATTAACAGGGGTAGGCTGTTCTTCAGCTGAAGCGTAACTTAGTCCTGCAAAACACAATCCTAAAGTGAGTCCTGTCACTGCAATAGTTACCCAATGTTTTTTAACTTTGTGAAGTTTAAAATGTACTTTCTTTTCCATGGTAATTCTCCTTTCATTTTAAACTTTTTACATATCAAAAAATAAGGGCTGTCACGAGATTTTATGAAGAGTGAGCATTGGGTAGAGTCCCTAACGATGTGGGGCAATTTTCTTAATGACAATCCTTATTTCTCCAAGTCTCCTCAATTTCGGTATTGTGAGACTGATCAAGGCAAACATGAGTCCTAACGAAATGATTCTAGAAAAACGAGAGCCGTTCGGAATTTTCCTCCTTTCTAAGCATGGAAAATCTCGTTTATTTTGGATTTCTAAGACACAAAAAACTAGAGCTTACTAGTATGAGGCGTCCCTCTAGAGCTCTAGTTTGAAATGATGCCGTATTTTTAGAAATGAGCCCTAGTTTGATGGTTCAAAGTGACTCAGGAATGGTCATCCCACTATGATTCTTATTTAGGCATTAGTCAACTAATGCCAATCTTTTAGATAATCCCCAAGTGTCCTTTGAAGCGGAATTAAAACGCTTACATATCCACCTAGCTTCATTATAATCCTTTTTTAAGAATAAACAATAGAAACTAACAGAATTATCAAAAATGTTAAAGAAGTGACATAAAAGATTCTATATTTAGTTTCGTTAGTCAAATAAGAATTCACCTGTGTAAAATCATTTATATTTTTAATTTTTGGCTCCTCATAGACAGACTATGGTCTTAGTCAGATGAAAAAATAGAGTCTTTCTATCTAAAAATTTCTTTTCAGAATTATCTTTTTAGGGGTTACTTCTCTCATAGTTTTGCTATCTCTTAAGGTTAATTGAAGCTTACTTTAATGTTTAAAAGCCTTTAAGGATAAGTATTTGAAGATGTTTGAAAATCGAAAACTTTCTATTTAGGACCTTACATGCGGTGTAAGGTCTCATTTTCAGTAATCAAAGTTAATAAAACTGAGCGAGTGGCAGAGATTTATGAAAAGAAGATGATTTTTTCCTATTTGTAATTTGTCTGAATATATCATAGAGTAGAGACAACAACAGAAAAAGGATGATTGATATAGATGGAAAATAAGGTACGTTTTAAACTACACAAGGTTAAGAAAAACTGGGTAACTATCGGGGTGACGACCCTCTCAATGGTTGCCTTGGCAGGTGGAAGTCTCCTAGCTCAAGGAAAAGTAGAGGCCGATGAGACAAGTACGCCAAATGGTGATGGCCTGCAGCAACTGAGTGAGGATGGTACTGCCAGTCTAGTGACGACAACAACTGTTACTGAGCAAGCTAGTGCCCAAGTAAGTGTGTCAGCAGTAGCAACAGCCAGCGTAAGTCACGAAACAAGCACTCAGGTGGTAGCAAGTGCGGTTAGCCAAGAGACAACTGCTCAAGCAAAAACTAGTCAAGTTGCCAGTCAGGGAGTGGCAGTTTCTTCACAAACTCAAGAAACACAGATCGCTGAACAGACCTCACAAGGTCAGGTAACAACACAGGCAACTGTTCAAGAAAGAACTCAGTCAGAAACGCCGAGTAATCAGGTAGGACAATCGGAATCTTCAGTTACTCCTAGCCTCAAAGCCACTCGCAGTGGTGGGCGTCGTGTAGCAACATCGCATGCAACAGCTAAAGCAAACAATCAAAATCAGAAAAAGACTGAGGTTCAAACCAGCCAAAGAATTGAGACTGAAAGTGTGCAAACAAGACCTCAGTCTACTCCTAGAGTATTGACCAATGCAGCGCCATCAATTGCCACACGCGCTGCTGATAGCACTATTCGTATCAATGCCAACCGTAATACGAACATCACGATTACGGCCAGCGGTACGACACCAAATGTAACCATTATCACAGGGCCAAACACTCCTAAACCAAACGTGACGGTGACAAGTCCAAATGGCACAAGACCAAATGTGACCATTGTAACGCAGCCAAATCAACCCAACAAACCTGTTCAACCAAATCAACCGTCTCAACCTAACAAGCCGGTCCAACCAAATCAGCCAAGTCTTGACTATAAACCAGTAGCTTCAAATTTGAAGACTATTGATGGTAAGCAGTATTATGTTGAAAATGGCGTCGTGAAAAAGAACGCAGCCATTGAACTTGATGGGCGTCTTTATTATTTCGATGAGACTGGGGCTATGGTAGATCAAAGTAAACCTTTGTATCGTGCCGATGCCATTCCAAATAACTCTATCAATGCGGTTTACAACCAAGCCTACGACACATCAAGCAAGAGTTTCGAACACTTGGACAATTTCTTGACAGCTGATAGTTGGTACCGTCCAAAACAGATCTTGAAGGATGGGAAAAATTGGACACCTTCAACTGAGAAAGATTATCGTCCCCTTTTGATGACTTGGTGGCCAGACAAGGTGACACAGGTCAACTACCTCAACTATATGAGTCAACAAGGCTTTAGTGATAAGACCTATACGACAGATATGATGAGTTACGACTTGGCATCTGCTGCTGACTTGATTCAAGTTAAAATTGAGGAACGTATCGGTCGTGAGGGCAATACCACTTGGCTTCGTCAGTTGATGTCAGACTTCATCAAAACACAGCCTGGCTGGAACTCTGAGAGTGAGGACAATCTTTTAGTTGGTAAGGACCACTTGCAAGGAGGTGCTCTGACCTTCCTCAATAATAGTAGGACAAGTCATGCCAATTCAGATTTCCGTCTCATGAACCGCACACCGACTAACCAAACAGGGACACGCAAATACCATATCGACCGTTCAAATGGTGGTTACGAGTTGCTCTTGGCTAACGATATCGACAACTCTAACCCAGCTGTTCAGGCCGAGCAACTAAACTGGCTCCACTACATCATGAATATTGGTTCTATCCTTGGCAATGATCCAAGTGCCAACTTTGATGGTGTCCGTATCGATGCGGTGGACAATGTGGATGCGGACCTCTTGCAGATTGCTTCTGATTACTTCAAGGAAAAATACCGTGTGGCTGATAATGAAGCCAACGCTATTGCTCACTTGTCAATCCTTGAAGCTTGGTCCTACAACGACCATCAATACAACAAGGATACCAAGGGTGCTCAGTTGTCCATTGACAATCCGCTACGTGAAACGCTTTTGACGACTTTCTTGCGTAAGAGCAATTACCGTGGTAGCTTGGAACGTGTCATTACTAACTCTCTTAACAACCGTTCAAGCGAGCAAAAACACACGCCTCGTGATGCCAACTACATTTTCGTGCGTGCCCATGATAGTGAAGTGCAAGCTGTTTTGGCTAATATCATCAGTAAGCAGATTAATCCAAAAACAGATGGTTTCACCTTCACCATGGACGAGCTCAAACAGGCCTTCGAAATCTACAATGCGGACATGCGCAAGGCTGATAAACAGTACACTCAGTACAATATCCCAGCTGCCTATGCCACAATGTTGACCAATAAAGACAGTATCACTCGTGTTTACTACGGTGATCTCTTTACCGACGATGGCCAATACATGGCTCAAAAATCACCATACTATAATGCCATCGATGCCCTGCTCCGTGCTCGCATCAAATATGTAGCTGGTGGTCAAGACATGAAGGTTACTAAGCTCAATGGCTATGAAATCATGTCATCTGTGCGTTATGGTAAGGGTGCAGAAGAAGCTAATCAACTTGGTACTGCTGAAACACGTAACCAAGGAATGCTAGTCCTAACAGCCAACCGTCCAGATATGAAATTGGGAGCCAATGACCGTCTGGTGGTCAATATGGGAGCTGCCCATAAAAATCAAGCCTATCGTCCATTGCTTCTCAGCAAATCGACAGGGCTTGCAACCTACCTCAAGGATGCTGATGTGCCAGATGGATTGGTTCGCTATACGGACAATCAAGGAAACTTGACCTTCACGGCAGACGATATTACTGGTCATTCAACCGTTGAAGTTTCAGGTTATTTAGCGGTTTGGGTGCCAGTAGGTGCTTCAGAAAATCAAGATGCCCGCACCAAGGCTTCGACGACTAAGAAGGGTGAGCAGGTCTTTGAATCATCAGCAGCTCTCGACTCACAGGTTATCTATGAAGGCTTCTCAAACTTCCAAGATTTCGTTAAGACACCAAGTCAATACACCAACCATGTTATTGCACAAAACGCCAAACTCTTCAAAGAGTGGGGAATTACTTCCTTTGAATTTGCGCCACAATACGTGTCTAGTCAGGACGGTACTTTCTTGGATTCTATCATTGAAAATGGCTATGCCTTCGAGGACCGTTACGATATTGCCATGAGTAAGAACAACAAATACGGTTCGCTCAAGGACCTCATGGATGCCCTTCGTGCCCTTCACGCTGAAGGTATCTCAGCCATTGCTGACTGGGTTCCAGACCAAATTTACAATCTTCCTGGAAAAGAAGTGGTAACAGCTTCTCGTACCAATAGCTACGGTACACCACGTCCAAATGCCGAAATCTACAACAGCCTCTACGCAGCTAAAACACGTACCTTTGGAAATGACTTCCAAGGCAAGTACGGTGGTGCCTTCCTTGATGAATTGAAGGCAAAATACCCAGCAATCTTTGAGCGCGTGCAGATTTCAAACGGCCGTAAATTGACTACCAATGAGAAAATCACGCAATGGTCAGCCAAGTATTTCAATGGAAGCAATATCCAAGGTACTGGAGCTCGCTATGTCCTACAAGATAACGCTACCAACCAATACTTCAGTCTTAAAGTAGGTCAAACCTTCCTTCCTAAACAAATGACTGAAATCACAGCAACTGGTTTCCGTAGGGTGGGAGATAAGGTCCAATACTTCTCAACGAGTGGCTACCTTGCCAAGAATACCTTCATTCAAGTCGGTGCCAACCAGTGGTATTACTTTGATAAGAACGGCAACATGGTCACAGGTGAACAGGTCATTGATGGCAAGAAATACTTCTTCCTAGACAATGGTCTCCAGCTACGTCATGTCCTTCGCCAAGGCAGTGATGGTCACGTCTATTACTACGATCCCAAAGGGGTTCAGGCCTTTAATGGATTCTATGACTTTGCGGGTCCTCGCCAAGACGTTCGCTATTTCGATGGCAACGGTCAAATGTATCGTGGCCTCCACGACATGTATGGCACAACCTTCTATTTTGATGAAAAGACTGGTATTCAAGCCAAAGACAAGTTCATCCGTTTTGCGGACGGACGCACGCGTTACTTCATCCCAGATACAGGAAATCTCGCGGTCAACCGATTTGCGCAAAATCCTGAGAACAAGGCTTGGTATTACCTCGATAGCAACGGTTATGCCGTGACAGGACTACAAACCATTAACGGTAAGCAGTATTACTTTGACAATGAAGGCCGTCAGGTTAAAGGACACTTTGTCACAATCAATAACCAACGTTACTTCCTTGATGGTGATAGCGGTGAAATTGCTCGCTCACGCTTTGTGACGGAAAACAACAAGTGGTACTATGTCGATGGCTATGGTAAACTGGTTAAAGGTGCTCAAGTCATCAATGGTAATCACTACTATTTCAACAATGATTATAGCCAAGTCAAGGGTGCCTGGGCCAACGGCCGTTACTATGATGGTGACTCAGGTCAGGCCGTAACCAACCGCTTTGTCCAAGTTGGTGCCAACAAATGGGCTTATCTCAACCAAAATGGTCAAAAGGTAGTTGGTCTCCAACATATCAATGGTAAACTTTACTACTTTGAAGGTAACGGTGTCCAAGCTAAAGGGAAACTTCTGACATACAGAGGTAAGAAATACTACTTTGATGCCAATAGTGGTGAAGCCGTAACTAATCGCTTTATCCAAGTTTCTCGTGGTATTTGGTATTACTTTAACGCCTCAGGACAAGCAGTAACAGGTGAACAAGTCATCAACGGTCAACACCTCTACTTTGACGCTTCTGGCCGTCAGGTCAAAGGCCGTTACGTCTGGGTTAAAGGCCAACGTCGTTACTATGACGCCAATACTGGAGCTTGGGTCAGAAATCGATAAGGGGCAGAAGAAAATGTGATTTTGGGACTATCCTAGATGCTTTTGGATTAAAATTCAGTAGGTACCTTCCCAGTCTCAGCACTTTTAAGCACTTGAAAAAAATGTTTCAAGTGCTTTTCTTTTATTACTATCTCTTGATATGCCAAGCAGATTGTAAGCAAACAATGAGTTTGATTAATAGATTCCTCAATAAACTGCTTACTTTAGCTTTAAATTATGCTCAGTCCTTTAATGAAGGAAGAGCTAAAACGGCTAAACATCGGAATTTCTGTGTGAATTTAACAAAATCCAAACTTATTTTGGGAACGTTTTCTAACATATAAAAGCTATAGCTATATATCTTAGGCTTGTTTTTTCAAATGGATTATGGGTAGAAGGTTAGTCTTATGAGACTAGAGTTATGCATCTGTAATTGTATTCGTTTCCAAAATCCCTTAACATAGAATAGAGAAATAAAGTTATATTGAAAGGTGTATGTTATGGAAAAGAAAGTTGGATTTAAGTTGCACAAGGTCAAGAAAAACTGGGTGACTATTGGAGTCAGTACGCTGTCGATGGTTGCACTTGCGGGTGGAGCTCTTTTAGCGGACCAATCGGCACAAGCAGATGAAGTGTCACTTCCTAATGGAGATGGTTTTGAACAAACAGATGCAGGCATTGAGTCAAGTGCATCATTGATTAATGAAAGCTATTCGCCAACCTTAACAGAAGGTGCTACTCATGTGTCAGCAGTGCCATCTAACTATGGAAGTCAAACGAGCACAGGCTACGAGTCTTCGTCATCTGTTTCAACAGGAGGCTCATCTCAGACTGTAGTTGGTGGTGGAGCTGGTCAAGTTAGTTCATCACAAACTTCACAAGTAGTAGGAACACAAAACTCTAATTCATCACAAACGGGTTCTGCTTACCAATCAAGTAGCAGCTCGGCATCAGTAAGTGCTAGTGCGTCAAGTTCTTCAAGCTCATCAAGTTCAGCTTGGTATTCTTACTCGTCTTCATCATCATGGTCATCATCATCGTCAGCTAGCGGTTTTGCGACAATTACGACGAGTTCGTCTAACTCAAACGGCATTCATTGGAATGGTGGTCGAAACACGACTATCACCATCACGGCTTCAGGAACTACGCCGAATGTTACTATCGTTTCGAATTCTAATAAACTGTTTCCAAACGTATCAGTAGGGCATTCGAATGGTTCAAATGCTAATGTCACTATCATTTCACAAGGTAACCAGCAAAATAATTCAGGTTACCAAATCATCTCAGGTGAGACTAAACCAAGTGTTGATTCGAACAATGCCAAGTCTTCATTTGTACGTGTAGGTGAAAATCAATGGTGTTATTACGATCAATATGGCCAAAAGGTCAAAGGCGAAAAGGTTATCGATGGTAAGGCTTATTACTTCCTTGAAAATGGTCTTCAAGCTCGTGACTCACTTGTGAAAGGTAGCGATGGCTATACCTATTACTACGATAAAAATGGTGTGAAAGCTATCAATGGCTTCTACGATTTTGCAGGTTACCGTAAGGATGTACGCTATTTCGATTGTTATGGTCACATGGCTACTGGTCTCCTTGAAATGGGTAGCACAACCTTCTACTTTGATACACAAACAGGTATCCAAGCTAAAGACAAGTTTATTCGCTTCTCAGATGGCCGTATCCGTTACTTCATCCCTGATACTGGTAATATGGCTGTAAATACCTTTGTTCAAAATAAAGAAAACCAAGCTTGGTACTACCTTGATGAACATGGTTACGTTGTGACAGGAAAACGTATCATCAATGGTAAAGAATACTGCTTTGACTCAGAAGGCCGTCAAATCAAAGGTCAGATGATGCAACAAGGCAACAAGCAATACTACATTTCTGCCCAAACAGGTGAAATGGCTGTGTCACGCTTTATCTTTGAAAACAACAACTGGTATTATGCGGATGCTTTTGGTTGCCTCGTTCAAGGTGCCAAAGTGATTGATGGTAAACTCTATTACTTCAACAAAGACCACAGCCAGCTAAAAGGTGGCTGGGCTGAAGGTCGTTACTATGATGCCGTCACTGGTCAAGCAGTAATTAACCAATTCATTCAAATTGCGGCTAACCAATGGGCGTACCTTAACCAAGATGGTCACAAAGTGACAGGTCTTCAAAATATTAACAATAAAGTTTACTATTTTGGTAGCAATGGTGCTCAAGTCAAAGGTAAATTGCTCACTGTCCAAGGTAAAAAATGTTACTTTGATGCCCACACTGGTGAGCAAGTGGTAAACCGCTTTGTCGAAGCTGCACGTGGCTGCTGGTATTACTTTAACTCAGCTGGCCAAGCAGTGACTGGACAACAGGTCATCAATGGTAAACACCTTTACTTCGACGGCTCAGGTCGTCAAGTTAAAGGACGTTATGTTTATGTTGGTGGTAAACGCCTCTTCTGCGATTCCAAAACTGGTGAATTGAGACAGCGTCGCTAATTAATATGTACTTTAAAAATCTAGAGCGAATTTTTCCTTTTCCTATCTAAATTATTATTATTATTTTCCTATCATAACTCTAGATGATTAAATAAACGAAAAAGCCAGCATTAGCTGGTTTTTGAGTTGTTTTAGAGAAACTGTCAGTGTACACCCAGATGCTTTTTCATGCTTAAATCCTAATAATTTTGTCCCTCTCATATTCACAAGAAGAAGCCATAGCCGTGTTATAATGGATATTATATTTGTATGTAGAAAATAGAGTTAGAGGTAGTTGTGGGGAACTATTTTCGTTAAACTCGAGGTGTAATTGACCTTCTAAAGGAGAAAAATCATGGTTATCTTAGCTTTGAGTATTACTGTCATATTATTTATCTTCATTTCAAATTACTACTTTTATAAAACAGACTTCAGAAAACGAAAATACCCATTACTCTATGCCATTATTGAAACCATAGGTGCCTTTTTCACTAGGTGGTAGTACATGGAAAATGAGTAAAAAATAGCAATCAAGAGTTTTGTGGACTACTAAATATGGAAAGCATCGCAACCTCCTAACCCATAAACCACGCATACTTTCGCAGGATTTTGCTAGTCCCCGTAACCAAGCCTTTATTTCATCTTAGAAATGAAGGTTTTTTTATTTAAAATTACATTAATTTTGTAGGATAATTCTACCGTCTACAAAAGTCTAGCTCCTAACGATTATAGTTGTTTTTATCTTATTCTTAGTGCATTTATTCACAATAGGCATATATTAGGCCAATTATTAAAGGACCTTTTCTGAGAAAACGAAGCTAGATACATTAAGCTGACATTATAGTTGTGTAATTGTATTCCCTTGTCAAATAGCTTATGATAGAGATAATATAAGGGAAAAAGGTAACTATTATGGAACAAAAAGTACGCTTTAAAATGCATAAAGTGAAGAAGAACTGGGTGACTATTGGGGTGACAGCACTCTCAATGGTCACCGTTGCTGGTGGAACTTTGTTGGCGGATCAACAGGTTCAGGCCGACGAGCAAAATCCTGCAAATCAGTCGGGTGATAGCAGTCAGGATTTGCTTCAAGAAACGCCTGCTACAACTAATGATGCAGCAACTACAGTAGCACCAACTATCTCAGCTGATGCTAATACTGCGAGCGTGGCCATTCCTGTCGCAGATGCGACTAGCACGACAACAGCTGCCACAGATAGGGCAGCGGCACCTGCTGCAAACACAGCGACAGTTGATACTAACTCAGGTCAAGCAGCACCAAGTACAAATGTGCAAGCAGCTGCAGCTGATACGAGTGCTACACCTACAGATACAAATAATGCGACTGCAACAGCTACTACAGACCGTGCGGCAACAACTGATACGGCAAATACTGAAGCTCGTACACGTAGTCGTCGTGCCTTGGCAGAAACTCGAGAAGCCAACACCAACACAGCGACTGGTATCCAATGGATCAACGGTAAACAATACTATGTCAATAGTGACGGTAGTGTGCGTAAGAACTTCGTCTTTGAGCAAGACGGTAAGTCTTATTACTTTGATGCTGAAACAGGGGCTCTTGCGACCAAGTCACAGGATGAATTTTCAACAGAACCTATCAAGGCGACTGTGGATTTTTCATCTGGAAACCAGCTCTACAAAAACGATGACAAATCTTTGGACCAACTGGATACCTTCATCACTGCGGATGCTTGGTACCGCCCAAAGAGCATTCTCAAGGATGGTAAGACTTGGACAGCTTCAACCGAGGCTGACAAACGTCCGCTCTTGATGGTTTGGTGGCCTGACAAATCGACTCAGGTTAACTACCTTAACTACATGCAAAATCAAGGTCTTGGTGCAGGATCATTTTCAACTAACTCTAGTCAGAAAAGTCTAGATCAAGCTGCCAAGATGGTTCAGACTAAGATTGAAGAACGTATCGCGCGTGAAGGAAATACCAACTGGTTGCGTACAAGTATTGATCAGTTTATCAAGACTCAGCCAGGTTGGAATAGTAGCACTGAAAATAGTTCATACGACCACTTGCAAGGTGGACAGTTGCTCTTTAACAACAGTAAGGGTGATACTGGTAACCGTACTAGCCACGCCAACTCTGATTATCGCTTGCTTAACCGCACACCGACTAACCAGACTGGCACACGTAAGTATTTCAAGGACAATTCTATCGGTGGTCTTGAGTTCTTGCTTGCCAACGATATTGACAACTCAAACCCAGCTGTTCAAGCGGAGCAACTTAACTGGCTCCACTTCATGATGAATATCGGAAGCATCATGGCCAATGACCCAACAGCCAACTTTGACGGTTTGCGTGTCGATGCCTTGGACAATGTAGATGCTGACCTTCTCCAAATCGCTTCTGATTACTTCAAAGCAGCCTATGGTGTTGACAAGTCTGAAGCTAATGCAATTAAGCACTTATCATACTTGGAAGCTTGGTCTGCTAACGACCCATACTACAACAAGGATACTAAAGGGGCACAACTGCCGATTGATAATGCCCTTCGTAATGCCCTTACCAACCTTTTGATGCGTGATAAAAATACACGTATGCAGCTTGGGGACATGACGGCCTTCATCAACAGTAGTTTGAATCCACGTGGTGCTAACGATAAGAACGGTGAGCGCATGGCCAACTATATTTTCACCCGTGCCCACGATACTGAAGCGCAAACCATTATCCAACGTATCATCCGTGATCGTATTAACCCAAATTTGTTTGGTTACAATTTCACCCGTGAGGAAATCAAGAAAGCCTTCGAGATCTACAATGCGGATATCAATACAGCTCATAAGACATATGCGTCTTACAACTTGCCATCTGTCTATGCCCTCATGTTGACCAATAAGGACTCTGTAACACGTGTTTATTACGGTGACCTCTATCGTGAGGATGGTCACTACATGGCTAAAAAGACGCCTTACTTTGATGCTATCGACACTCTCTTGCGTGCCCGTATCAAGTATGTAGCTGGTGGTCAAGACATGGAAGTGAAGAAAGTCGGAAATGACGGCCTCTTGACATCAGTTCGTTATGGTAAAGGTGCCAATAACAGAACTGATTGGGGAACTTCTGAAACCCGTACGCAAGGGATGGGTGTCATCATGACCAACAACTATGATTTCCGTTTGGGTAGCAATGAAACTGTAACGATGAACATGGGTAGAGCCCACCGTAATCAGCTTTACCGTCCATTGCTTTTGACAACCAAAGATGGTATCAAGACCTATCTAAATGATTCTGATGTCCCTTCAAACCTTCTTAAGAGAACAGACCGAAACGGAAACTTGACCTTCAATGCCAATGATATTTTTGGTGTGGAAAATGTGCAAGTATCAGGTTACCTCGGTGTCTGGGTACCAGTCGGGGCTAAGGCTAACCAAGACGCACGTACACAGCCAAGTAACCGTGCCAATAGCGACGGTCAAGTTTACAAGTCTTCAGCAGCTCTTGATTCGCAAGTTATGTATGAAGCCTTCTCAAACTTCCAAGCTTTTGCGGACGATCAGCCAGAACTTTACATGAACCGTGTCTTGGCTAAGAACACTGACTTGCTCAAAGCTTGGGGTATTACGTCTGTTGGACTTCCACCACAGTACGTTTCAAGTAAGGATGGTACCTTCCTTGATTCAACGATTGACAATGGTTATGCCTTTGATGACCGTTATGATATGGCCTTGAGTCAAAATAACAAGTACGGCTCACTTGAGGATCTCCTTAACGTCCTCCGAGCTCTTCACAAAGACGGTATTCAAGCCATTGCTGACTGGGTGCCAGACCAAATCTATAACCTTCCTGGTAAAGAAGTAGTTAACGCTACACGTGTAAATGGTTACGGTTATCATCAGGCGGGCTACCAAATTGTTGACCAAGCCTATGTGGCCAATACCCGCACAGATGGTACAGACTATCAAGGCAAGTACGGAGGTGCCTTCCTTGATGAGTTAAAAGCTAAGTACCCATCTATTTTCAATCGTGTACAAATCTCAAATGGTAAGCAGTTACCTACGAACGAAAAGATTACCAAATGGTCTGCTAAGTACTTCAACGGAACCAACATCCTTGGACGAGGCATCAACTTTGTCCTTCGCGATGATAAGACCAACCAGTACTTCAATACTTCAGACAACAGCCAACTCTTGCCAACACCACTTCGTGACACAGGTGCCATCACAAGCACTCAAGTCTTCCAACGTCGTGGACAAGATGTTTACTTCCTTCGTGATAACCAAGCCGTTAAGAATGAATTTGTTCAAGACGGTAACGGCAACTGGTATTACTTCGGTGGTGACGGTAAGATGACCAAGGGTGCTCGAAACATCAATAACAAGGATTACTATTTCTTTGACAATGGTATCCAATTGCGTAATGCCCTTCGTCGTGCTAACAATGGTTATACTTACTATTACGGTTTAGACGGTGCTATGGTTAAGAATGCTTTTGTTGATTTTGACGACAAGCGTAAGCAGGTGCGTGCCTTTACGACTCAAGGAACCATGGTAGTAGGTAACCTTCATTGGAGTGGCCACCATTTCTACTTTGACCGTGAAACTGGCATTCAGGCCAAGGATCGTATTGTCCGTACAGATGATGGCAAATTGCATTACTATGTTGCAGAAACTGGTGACATGGGACGCAATGTCTTTGCGACAGATAGCAGCACAGGTAAACGTTATTACTTTGACGCTGATGGTAACACTGTGACTGGTTCACGTGTCATTGATGGTAAGACTTATTACTTTAACCAAGATGGTAGTGTCGGTACGGCCTACAGCAACCGAGCTGATTCTATTATCTTTGAAAATGGTAAGGCCCGTTACATCACACCAGCAGGCGAAATCGGACGTAGCATCTTTGTCTACAATCCAGCAACTAAGGCATGGAACTACTTTGATAAAGAAGGTAACCGTGTCACAGGACGTCAATACATTGATGGTCACCTCTATTACTTCAAGGAAGATGGTAGCCAAGCTAAAGGTGAAATTATCGAAGAGAATGGCATCAAATATTACTATGAGCCAGGCTCAGGTATTCTTGCTAGCGGACGCTACCTCCAAGTAGGCGATGACCAGTGGATGTACTTCAAACATGATGGTTCATTGGCTATCGGGCAAGTTCGTGCAGACGGTGGCTACCTCAAATACTTTGATAAAAATGGTATCCAAGTTAAGGGGAAAACTGTTGTCGAAGATGGTAAGACTTATTACTATGATGCCCACAGTGGAGCTCTTGTCACAAGTAGCTTTGCTGAGATTGCACCAAACCAATGGTCTTACTTCAATACTGATGGCCAAGCCCTTAAAGGCAAGTGGACTATCAATGGCAAGGAATACTACTTTGACGAAAATGGTATCCAATACAAGGGCAAGGCCGTTAAGGTCGGCAGTCGTTACAAGTACTATGACGAAAACGACGGTCAACCTGTAACTAATCGCTTTGCTCAAATCGAGCCTAACGTCTGGGCTTACTTCGGAGCAGATGGCTATGCTGTAACAGGAGAACAAGTCATAAATGGCCAACACCTTTACTTTGACCAATCAGGTCGCCAAGTTAAAGGTGCCTACGTCACAGTCAACGGCCAACGCCGTTACTACGATGCCAACACTGGCGAATATGTCCCAGGAAGATAAGCAGTAGTAGCTCATGTGACTGACCAGAGAACACACAGCCGAGAATGAGGGAAAATTCTCAAGAAGAAAGATCGTGAAAACGGTCTTTTTTTGTATCCCTATTTCGATTTTTTTCGAAATAGAATTGACTGTAGTCTATGAAAAGCGTATAATCTATTTCGAAAAGTATAGAAATAGGTATTCTCACCAAGATAGTATTCTTATTCCGTTTCAATGAAAGGATAAATCAAATGGAAACATTCCTTTTTATGGCAATTCTTACCATGTTGGTTATCGCCGTCATTAGTTTTATCGTTCTGAAGAAAAGATGGCAATTTTCAATCAAGCTCTTTTTAGTCGGTCTGATTGGTTTTGCCTTACCTGTCATGATGATTGAAGGACCTATCAATGCCCTAGTTCTTTCAAGCTTTGGTCACTCTTCTAAATGGTTCACCATTATTTATGGAGGGCTTATGGCTGGCCTTGTTGAAGAAACAACTCGCTATTTGGTTTTTAAGGTACTTGCAAAGAAAAGAAGTTTGATGACGTCTGATATTGTAGCCTACGGTTTTGGACATGGTCTTAGTGAATTTATCTTCCTTGGAGTGATGGGCTTACTCACTAACATCATTGTTTTGCAGGCCATCCATTCAGGTCAGGCCAGTCAGTTACCTTCAACTCTTGTGAGTCAGGTCAACCAATTAACAGGCTTTGCTGTGCTTATGTCTCTCTTTGAAAGACTAGTTGCCTTGGTGTTACAAGTCTTGCTTACAGCTTGGGATTTTCTAGCAGTCACTAAGCATAGACTTTCATTCTATTTCTGGGCAATTATACTCCATGCTGCCATTGATTTTTTGGCAGGTGCTTATCAGCTAGGGATAGTCAGCAATCTCTTACTAATCGAACTTATTTTAGCTATTTATGTGTTAGGTATTGGACTTCTGACACGTCGGATTTGGAGAAAGGAGGGAACTCATGGGCTTATCTGAAACACTAAAAGCTATCTCTGCCCCTGTGAGGAGAGAAATTTTAGACTATCTAAAGTCTGGACCCAAGTCCGCTGGTGAAATCAGCCAGCAGTTTGATTTAGCTCCCGCAACAGTTTCCCATCATTTGTCTACCTTGAGAAAAGCGGGACTTATTGAAGAAGAAAAGCAGAAGAATTTTATCTACTACAGTTTAAACCTGACCGTTTTTGAAGAAATTTTAACTTGGATTCAATCACTTGGAGGAAAAGAAGATGAAAAATAATGTGCAAAGAGTCATTGGTAATATAGTAATACTTACACCGGTTATTATCGGACTAGTCTTTTACAAACAACTGCCAAATCAGATTGCAATCCACTTTAATGTGGAAGAGCAAGCCAATGGTTTTATGAACCGCAATCTAGCAATAGTAGCCCTACCTTTTCTTGCGTTAATCATATATAATCTCTGTTTTTCATTCTTTAAACAAATAACGATCCCATTCTTAAAAGAGTTTATGCTATGGTTAGTCCCAATTTCTGCTGTGCTTATCCAAGGTCTTATATTGACTGTTGCCTTAGGAGGCCATGTTCAAGTTCGCTTGACTATGATTTGGTTAGTGGCACTTATTTTTCTAGTGATTGGAAATTATCTTCCTAAAAGTATTGGCCTGGCTACAAAAAATCATAACCAGAGCAGTAAATCAGTAGTGAGAAAGTTGGGATACCTAATGATTGGAATAAGTCTTGCCTTGCTAATAAGTCTCTGCTTTAATCCCTATACTACAATAATGGTTTTGGGCATTTTTATAGTTCTTATCTTGAGTATCGTGTTACCCAATTTTCGCTATTTAAGAAAATAAAGAGAAGTAATCGTCTGATTACTTCAATCTGAGCTGAGAAATTCATCTCAGCTTTCTTTGTGATAGTCAAAGCGAATGACTTGCTCCGTTGCATCTACATACGCGTGGACTCCAAAGGGAACAATCGCTCTTGGTGTGGCATGGCCGACATTCAGATTATAGACAATCGGGATATTGCTATCAATGATGTCCATTAAAGCCTCCTTATAGTCGTCATAGAAGGTTTCATCCATAGGTTTCCCGACCAAGAGTCCACTGATGACCTCAAATATCCTAGTTTCTTTTAAAGTTTGCAACATTTTTTTGAAATCATCAGGTTCAGGCTTTTCTTCGCTGGTTTCTAGCAATAGAATCTTTCCTTCCCAGTCGGATAAGTCAGGGAAAAGTTTGTATTTTTGGCAGAGGTCTGTGCTATCTGCGTGTAGAGAGTTGTCAAAAATATCATAGAGAGACTCAAGACAACCACCGAGGATTTCTCCCTCAAACTGAGCATTGCCTTGTAACAAGTCAAAACCTGTATTTGCATGGCTGACACGAGGTGTTCCCAAGGCTTTGGGACTAAAATCAGTCCGTTCCTCGTACCAAACGTTACTAGGGCGAATTTCTGAGATTTTTCCAGTCTCAATCAATTCTTTAAAGTAGTGGCGGCTATATGGCAACATTTCTTTGTCTAACTCACAAATGTCTGCTAAAAAGGATTGCCCGTAAAAAGTCTTGATTCCTAGTTTATGCAACATGAGATGGTTCATGGTCGTATCCGAGAAGCCAAGAAAAATCTTTTGTTTGATGACCTTTTGTAGTTGGTCATTTTCAAAAAGATAAGGTAGCAAGCGATAGGTATCGTCTCCACCGATGGCGCATAGGATCATGTCGATGCTATCATCAGAAAAGGCCTGAATCAAATCCTCTGCACGAGCTTCAGGATGTTCTTTGATAAAGTCTAAGCCTTTTAGCGAATGAGGTAAAAAGATAGGATTGAGTCCCAGGTCTTTGAGTCGTTGGACCCCCAAGTCCACTTCGTGCTTGACAAAGTCTTCACCGATAATTCCACTAGATAAGCTCACAATACCAATAGTAGAAGTCATATATTATCCTCCTAAAAATAAATTGATGCTATTGTATCATAAAGAATGATAGAAAAATATAAGGAATAGCGTTAGACATATGTTTTTATGTCAATAAAGCAATAGAAAAATAACCGCTCGATGTGCTTACTTCTTTTTGTCTGTTGGTGCTATATTTGGACCATTTGTGGTCGAAGGATATTATTATTCTTGAATTTGCTATGTTAGATGTGTATAATGATGTCACAGCGAACTATTGAAAGAGGTCGTTGCTCATGACAACACAAACAATTAACCAATTTAATTCACTTGCTCGACCTAATCTTGCTACAGGTTATAGGAGGTAATCTAGATGACAAAAAGTAACAACAACCAAATTACGGATATCTTAAACAATATCTATAATCTTATTATAAATCCAGAAACAACTGAAAATGAGAGAGAGTTGCTCGTAACGTTTAAAAATGAAATAGAAGTTGGGAAGAAGGATAATGACGAGCTTCTTGCAGAATTAAGGAGAGCTATTCAGGCTCTAGCAGTCAGCAATCTTTCTAAAGGTAAATCACTGAGTTCTGGAGTGAGTGACTTGAGTAAGACTCTCACAGAATTCCAAGAAAAATCAGAGCGTAACATTAATCTAGCAAGAGGATTGACATCACTCGGCAGTTTGTCTTTTAAATGATTTATCTGCTTGTGATGATTAGTAAAATGACCAAAAAGATCAACTGAATTCAACCTGCTAAGTTGGATTTAGTTGATCTTTTATTGTCGTTTTGGGAAATCATTTTCTAGTGTTATAATGGTGCTATTAAGGAAAGGATTCAAGAATGATGCATAAAAGGAATCTGATAGAAGATAATAAAAGAGGTGAGAATCAAAGCTTTCTCTACTTCCTGCACGAGGAGAAAAATTTGATGTAAAAGCACTTGATGATTTGTGTCACTACATCATAGAACTGGATACAATCAGTCTCGAGCAGTTGAGAGATATCCATTATATTGAAAATCAAATACTACGCCATCTCGTGTATCATTTTGATGATAATGATCTAAGTAAGATTTCAAATCTCCCTTTTGAGTATTGGGAGTATATAGAGCCCTTTGAACGCTTGGTGGCATGTTTGTATGAGGGTGAAGGTGAGGAATGACAATTATCCAGGCCATAACAAAAACTTGCTCGAGCGTTTAAACCAGCAGTATGGCTATGCTAAAGATGTTAAGGAATATTTTGACTTGAAGTAGATTGATGATAGAGATTTTGCCGGTAGCCTTACTAGGTTTTAGAAAACAAAAAGAAAACACCAGAAAAAATGATTTCTGGTGTTTTTGAATACATTTTGGCAAAAATGAGGTATTTTTCAAATACTTACAGTTGTTAGTTTGATATTAATCCTTTTTCTCTGTAGCTACGCCATTTTCGTCAATAATATAGGTTTTTCCATCTTTTTCAAGCGTAGTGTTAGTGGTAATTGGAGAACCTTTTGACTCTGGACTAACTGATATCGGCTTTTCAAAATGATAAAGTTTACCATCAAACTCTGCCCATTCGCCACTAAAAGGAGTAGTCATATAAATTTTAGGATTGAAATAATAGAGCCTATTATCTTCTAACCGAATGACACCTGTTTTTACAACTCCATTCTCATCAGAGATACAGAAACCATTCCAAGAGGTCGAGGTGTCTGTAGCTGTATTCCTTAGAAGTCGTCCTTTAGGGCCCAAAAGATAGGTCTTTTCATTGATAGTTTTTAGATATGTTCGGTCTTCAGCTCCCCATGGTGGGCTAATATAGTAGGTTTCATTATTGTGATTAACCCACCCGAACTGTAGATGACCGTCCTTATCAGCATAATAGTATTTGTAGTTGCCGTCAATATCATTAGCAAGCATACTACCGTCTTTTTTGAAGAAATAATCGAAACCACCTATCTTGTATGTATCATTTCGAACTTGGTAGCCATCTTCTTTAAAATAAACACGTTTACCGTCAATAGTTGCCCAACCAAATATCTGGCTTCCATCCTCGCCAAAATAAGTATATTTTTTAGAAAAGTAATCGCCTGTTTCATGGAATTTATTTACGAACATAGCACCAGTATCTTCATCGAAGAAATAGTACTTTCCATCAAGCAGAAGTTGTTTTCCTTTGGCTTGTTTTCCAGTTGGATCAAAGTAGTATTTTTGATGATTAATAATTTGAAGTCCAGTGGCTAACTGTCCATTTTCTTTAATATAAGCCCAATCACCATCTTTATCTTGAATAAATTGTCCAGGTTTGTTCATCGTTACATAACCATTTTGGTCAATGATATAACGAATACCATTAAGTTCAAGTGTTCGGTTAGTCCACATAGCTCCGCTGTCTCTATCGAAATAATGTGTTTGACCGTCAATTTCGACAAGTCTTCCCTTAGCTTGTTTGCCCTCTTTATCAAAGTATAGAGTGACATTATCTATTGAATGGAGTCCGGTGACAGCTTTTCCCTCGTTATCAAAGTAGTACCAATTCCATGCATCATCGTGTTCGAAACGATTTGTTAGTTTAGTTTCGGTCGCTACTCCTTTATCATCAATGAGGTAGGCTTTTTTATTGTAAACTAAGGTCTTGGAAACTGTGAGAGGGGAAGTTTCGGAAAGCGAACTTGTTCTATTGAAAGCATAGAATTTATTGTCACTTTGAATTACAGTTTCTTCAATTTTAGTTAAATCTGTGTTTTCTGGAAGTAGATGTCCGATGTAAAAATCATTGTTTTCATCAAGATAGTATAGATTACTATAATTATCACCAATAATACGTTTAATCTTATCGGTCTTTGTTCGTACTCCGTGGTCAATAATGTCTACTTCTTCCCTGACGGTATCGGTATAACTTCTTCCACCATTCTTGTAAGTTCTGTTTATGCTAGGCTCTAAGTGGTATAGCTTACCATCAATCGTTTTCCAAGTAGGTGTTGTAACTGTAAACATTTTGGGGATATTGCTATTATCAAAATATCTATTATTTTCAAAATAATAGAGTTTACCATTATTTGCAGTGCTAACACCAGTAAGTAAAACCCCATCCTTATCTGTACCTACGATGCCAGAGTAGACTGCATCATAATCCAGTTCCTGACGTTTGAGTAAAGGTCCGAGATAGTTTTTTAGAAGTTTGCCTTCAAAATAGTAATAGTCCTTGCCACCTTTTTTGACTATATCAGTGACTGGTGAACCAGAATTTGAAAAATAGTAGTCATCACCATTAATATGATGTTCTCCGGTTAGTACTTGGCCAAATTTATTGGAGCGATAGCTAGTATTTAAAGTTCCAACAAAGACACGTAATGACTGAATATAAAAGGCATCTTTTACCAATTTTCCATGATTATCAAAGAGGTAGTTTTGTCCTTTGAAGATAGTAAGATCATTTTCAACTCGACCATTATAATCAAAATAATAAAGTTGATCGCCAACTCGATGCCATCCATAGTAACGTCGACCATCAGAACCATAATATTCGTTATACGTTTTAGCAAATGGTTCCTGTCTTCTGATTTCAATAGACCAAGTATGCCAATAGTTGGTTTTTACAGCACCTGAATAGTGACTAAAATAGTAATGGGAGCCGTCAATGATTCTTTCCCCATTTTTCGCTTGACGACCTTCTTTGTCAAAGTAAAGAGTTACTCCATCTACATTTTGCCATCCTTTTAGTTTCTCTCCTGTTGCGGTGTAATAGTACCAGTTGCCTGAGGAATCTTCTTGGAAATGGCCACCAGAAACAAGTGGACGTTGAGGAAGTTTCTGTTCAGTTTCAATCAAAAGTCCATTAGCTTCTGCGTGGTAAGTTTTTCCATTGATAGTAATGTCGGTATTTATGACCTTATGACCACTATCCTTATCGAAGTAATAGGGTTCGATACCTATTGTAACGATTTCACCCTTAGCCTGAACACCGTCTGGGTAGAAATACATATCGAAGCCATCTATAGACTGTTCGCCTGTGACAAGTTTTCCTTCTTTATCGCTATAGTACCAGTTTCCATCGTCATCTGACCAAAAACGGTCACGAACCATTTGGCCACTATCTTTTTGAAAATAATAGGAATTTCCATCTAGGACGACAAAGGCATCTTTAGCTTGGACACCATTAGGGTAAAAGTAGAGTGGTATATTGTCAATAACTTGTTTACCTATAAGTGCTTTCCCATCTTGGCCTAAGTAGTACCAATTTCCATTCTTATCAGATGCAAAAGCATTGCGAGTAAGTTGTCCGCTATCTTTCTCAAAGTGATATGTTGCTCCGTTAACTTGACGGGTGTCTCCTTTGACTTGCTTACCATCGGCATCAAAGTAGACCGTAACATTATCAATATTTTGCATACCAGTAAGTGCTTTCTCGTCCTTAATGTAGTACCAATTGCCCTGACTATCACTAGTGTAATGACCTCCAGATATCACGGGACTTTCTTCTACTTTATGAGCAGTATTTGTTTCAGAATCTGGTGTTCCAGAGCTTACTACTTCACTGCCAGTAACAGTAGAGACTTCCGAACGAAGAGCTTGTTGAGAGTTAATTTCAGAAGTACTTGTTTCTGTAACAGTTGCTTCAGTGGTACTTAGATCAGATTCAGTAGAAGTAGTTTCAGTGATGTTTTCTCTTGTATTGGGGGCGTCGAAAGATTTGTTTTCTTCTGGTTTAGTAATGACTTCATTAGTTGACGAGCTTATGACATCAATTGCGCTTTCTTGGATGTTGCTTTCAACAGTTAGTTCTGAGATGGGGGGAGTCTGTTCAGCTGCGTTCACATAGCCCAAGCTTGCAAAACTAAGCCCTAGAGCTAGACCGGTTACTGCAATGGTTACCCATTGTTTTTTTACTTTGTGAAGTATAAAATATACTTTCTTTTCCATGATAATGGTCCTTTCATTAAATTAAACAATAGTAGTAAGGATAAAGTTAACTTATGAGTGGAGTTAAAGTAGTATTACAGAATTCTTGCTTACATATTAAGTTTATCACCGAATTCTAATAAAATCAAAGAATTATGTAAACGGTTTCGTCTTTTATAGAAATCTCTTTCCAACTCTTTTCTAAACAAAACTGATAGTATATGAATGATAAACTTTCATTAAAGAGAGTTAATGATGTATTTGCTTTAAGTTAGCAGCGGATAGATCCTTGAGTAGGGTATTTTTGATATTCATAATATGCTATCCACTGATTTTAGAACGCCACCAAAAAAGCCACTGGTATACAAAACCAATGGCTTTCAACAATTTATTTCTTCTTCCCTAGTACAAAATAGCGGCTAGGGATTTGTTGTGTCAAACTGACGGCGATGGCGATGGTAAAGGAGGCCAGGAAACAAGCTCGTAGGAAGCTGAGGCCTAGGTCTGCATTTCCGATTAAGAGGAAGTAGACCGCACGGTAGAAGCTCATCCCTGGGATGAGTGGGAACATGCTTGAGGCTAGGAAGACTGTAGCTGGACATCTACGGTAGTGAGCCAAAAAGCGTGAGGTGATAGTGACTAATAGGGCAGGGAAGAGGATGGCTAAGACCTCGTGATGGGTATTGTTCCAAATCAAGAGGTAGAGGAGCCATGAGCCCGCTCCTAGGGTTCCGAGGTCCAAGAAGTATTTCTTAGGCACTCGGTAAAGCACGGAGAAGGCTGCTGTCCCTAGTCCTGCCATGAAGGTCTGAATCAAGACCCCCAGCCATGAGGTTGACGGTGTTGAGAATATGCCTGATAACTGTTCCGCAAAGGGGAGGATGGAAATCATGGCAAGAACACCGACAGAGATAGATAGACAAGTGGAGACCCCTGACAACATCAGGGCCAGACCGCTATAGTAGTTGTTCTGGGTGAATTCTCGAATGGCATTTACAAAGTAAGCCCCAGGAATCAAAATCATCAAGGTGCCCAGAATAATCACGCTACGATGTTGCCCGATACCCAAATAATAGAGAATGTTAGCTGATAAAGCGGCAATGGCACTAGAAAGGATAATCTGCAAGAAACTGGTATGAATAAAACGGGAAAAGAGTTGCATGCCAATCCCTACAAAAACTTCCGATATAGCCGCAGCAGTTCCATCAATCCAGCTACTTCCAAGGGCTAGTGAGAAGCTCCCTGCACCAATGACACAGGCTATAATATCCTCTAAAGGACGATAGAAAGTCTTCTGCTCAATGGTTTTCAGCTTTTGGAAAATGCTAGATACAGGCTGATTTGGCTGTTCTGCCAGTTCTCGAGACAGGCGGTTTACTTCCTCTAGTTTACCTAGATGGATAGACGGGACTGAGGTAGCTAGGACACGAGACTCTTTAAGACCTGAGCGGTTGAGTCCAGAAATCATGACTCCTCGATTGACCACATAAGTGGAGAAGTCTCTGATACCAAGAGACTTGGCCATGTGTCCCATGGTGTCCTCGATACGGTAAATCTCAGCACCGCTCTCCATAAGGACACGGCCTGCCTGAAGGACGGCATCCATTTCATTTTTGGTTTCTATTTCTGTCTCTCTTGGAAAATCGATGGTCATTTGAACCTCCTTAGCGCTTAATTCGTCATTCCATTATAAGGCTTGAATGGTGGTTTTTCAATAGCTTTGACGACTAAAATAGGACTTTCTATGAGATTTTTCTTCTACTTAATGATAGGGGGCAGGAAAATGGGGGGGCTTGCCTTTTGCCTTGCTATTGGTAGAGGCAAATGCTACAATTAAATTATAAAATGTATGCGTTTACATATTTTTACGCTACCTTTCTCAAAAAGCGTTTAAGTCCTTTATTTATAGGGGTCTTAGCAATTAAAGAAGGGAACAAATGTAAGTGCAAATAGATGATACCTTTGAAAAGGAGGCAATTCCATGAAAAAAATTATCAATAAACCTGAAAATGTTGTGACAGAGATGCTAGATGGTTTGGCTTATGTTCACAGTGATTTGGTGCATCGTGTTGACGGCTTTGACATCATTGTAAGAAATGAGCAGGCTGCTGGTCAAGTTGGTCTCATTTCTGGTGGCGGAAGTGGTCATGAGCCAGCTCACGCTGGTTTTGTAGGTGATGGTATGCTTTCAGCAGCCATCGCAGGTGCAGTATTTACGTCACCAACGCCTGATCAAATTTTGGAAGCTATCAAGGAAGCAGATCAAGGGGCTGGTGTCTTCATGGTTGTTAAAAATTATTCTGGGGACATCATGAATTTTGAGATGGCTCAAGAATTGGCTGAAATGGAAGGTATCGAGGTTGCCAGTGTCGTTGTGGACGACGATATTGCTGTGGAAAATAGCCTCTATACTCAAGGTCGTCGTGGGGTTGCAGGTACCATTTTCGTGCATAAGATCCTAGGTCATGCGGCTCGCGAAGGTAAGTCTCTGGCTGAAATCAAAGACTTGGCTGACAAGATTGTTCCTAATATCCACACTATTGGTTTGGCCCTTAGCGGTGCGACAGTTCCTGAGGTCGGCAAGCCTGGTTTTGTCCTAGCAGAGGATGAAATAGAGTACGGTATTGGTATCCATGGTGAACCAGGCTATCGCAAGGAGTCTATGCAACCTTCTCGACAGTTAGCTGAAGAATTGACAGGGAAGCTCCTTGAAGCCTTTGAGGCTAAGTCAGGCGAACGCTATGCCCTTCTCATCAATGGTATGGGTGCGACACCTCTCATGGAGCAGTATGTCTTTGCTAATGATGTAGCAAGCATTCTTGGAGATGCCGGACTAGATGTGGCATATAAAAAATTAGGTAATTACATGACATCTATTGATATGGCAGGCCTCTCATTGACTCTGATGAAGATTGAAGATGAGGCTTGGCTTGAGGCTTTGGAGAGTCCAGTTAAGACTATTGCTTGGTAGTCTGACGTGAGAACTAGAAATTAGGTATATTATGGATAAAACAGTTGCAGTAAAATGGATGCAAGGCTTTAACCAAAAAGTTGAAGCAGAAAAAGACCACTTGTCTGAATTAGACGGTCCTATTGGAGATGGTGATCATGGTGCTAACTTGGCGCGTGGTATGGCGGCAGCCATTGAGGCTATTAACAGCACTGAACCACAAAGTGCAGCAGAAGTGTTCAAGGCGGTTTCTATGGCCTTGATTAGTAAAGTTGGTGGTGCGTCAGGTCCGCTTTATGGGTCTGCCTTTATGGGCATGATGAAGGCTGAACAAGCTGGTCAAGATCTGGCAGGAGTGCTTGAGGCGGGTCTCGAGATGATTAAAAAACGTGGTCATGCACAAGCTGGTGAAAAGACCATGGTGGATGTTTGGCATCCGGTTGTTGAAGCTGTCAAACAAGGTCAACTAACCAATGATGTCATTGACCAAGCTGTTCTTTCAACCAAGGATGTTGCAGCTACCAAGGGGCGTGCCTCCTATGTCGGTGAGCGTTCAATTGGTCACATTGATCCAGGCTCTTATTCGTCTGGTCTACTCTTCAAAGCCTTGCTAGAAGCGGAGGAATAGGACATGCCAGAACTTGGAATTGTGATTGTATCCCACTCTGCTGATATCGCTAAAGGTTTGGTGAGTCTGATTCGTGAAGTTGCACCAGATATTCCTTTAACGGCTACAGGCGGTCTTGAAGATGGTGGACTGGGATCTAGTTTTGACCATGTTCAAGTAGCAGTGGATAGTCAACCTGCTAAACGTCTCTTGGCCTTTTATGATCTGGGCAGTGCTCGCATGAATTTGGAGATGGTTGAAGAATTTTCAGACAAGGAAATCCTTATTCAGCAGGTACCTCTCATTGAGGGGGCCTATGCGGCATCAGCCTTGCTTCAGGCAGGAGCGAGTGAAGTTGAAATCTTATCACAGATAAATGAATTAACCATTCAAAAATAGAATAAAGGAAAACTATGACAAATCAAATTAAGTATAAATGGGCTAGTCTTGGGACGGGTGTTATTGCCAATGAGTTGGCACAGGCTTTAGAGGCTCTAGGTGGTAAACTCTATTCCGTTGCTAATCGCACCTATGATAAGGGTGTTGCCTTCGCTGAAAAATACGGTATTGAAAAGGTTTATAAAGAGATTGATGAAGTGTTTAAAGATCCTGAAGTGGATATTATCTACATTTCAACGCCTCACAATACGCATATCAATTTTCTTCGCAAGGCACTCGCAGCAGGTAAACACGTCCTCTGTGAAAAATCTATCACCTTAAATAGTGAGGAATTGGCAGAAGCTATCCAACTCGCCGAAGAAAATCATGTCAAACTGGCAGAAGCCATGACCATTTTCCATATGCCTATCTATCGAAAACTATCTGAAATCGTGGAAAGTGGTAAGCTAGGTCCTCTCAAGGTCATCCAGATGAACTTCGGTTCTTACAAAGAATATGACATGACCAACCGCTTTTTCAATCGTAATCTAGCTGGTGGTGCCCTACTTGATATCGGTGTCTATGCCCTATCCTTCGTGCGTTGGTTTATGACCTCACAACCGACAGAGATGGTTTCACAGGTCAAATTAGCTCCGACTGGCGTTGATGAGCAAGCGGGCATTCTTCTTACCAATGCAGAAGGGGAAATGGCGACGGTGACGCTAAGTCTTCATGCTAAACAACCTAAACGTGGCACCATCGCTTATGACAAGGGCTATATCGAACTTTACGAGTACCCACGTGGGCAAAAGGCAGTCATCACCTATACGGAAGATGGCTCACAAGAAGTCATCGAGGCCGGAGAAACCGCCAAAGCCCTCCAGTATGAGGTCCTAGACATGGAAGCAACTGTTGCAGGCGAGGATGATCATACCTACCTCAATTACAGCCGAGATGTCATGGAACTTATGACTCAACTCCGCAAAGACTGGGGCTTGGTCTACCCAGAAGAAGAGTAGCGATTAGATGATAAACAAGACCAGTATAATGTACTGACTACAAAAGATAGACAGTCTCTTAAAAGGATTTAGCCCTGCATAAGATAGGAATAGGTCTATTTAACCGATTCTATATAAATACATTTATGTCAAAGGAGAAAGACATGAGAAATTTTGCAAGTCCGTTACGTTACATTCAAGGTGAAAATGCCTTATTTGAAAATGCAAAAGCCATTTCAGAATTGGGAACTCATCCTGTTTTACTATGTGACTCAGTAGTTTATGATATTGTAGGTAAACGTTTCGAAGAATACCTTGTTCAAAATGGACTCACAGTTGTACCAGTCTTCTTTAATGGAGAAGCATCGGATAATGAAATTAATCGTGTGGTCAGCCTAGCCAAAGAAGAAGGCTGTGATTTAGTTATTGGACTCGGTGGCGGTAAGACTATCGATAGTGCTAAAGCTATTGCAGACCTTCTACAATCGTCAGTTGTTATTGCCCCAACTATCGCATCTACAGATGCTCCAGTTTCAGCTTTGTCTGTTATCTATACTGACGAGGGTGCCTTTGAGCGCTATATCTTCTATTCTAAGAACCCAGAGTTGGTTTTGGTGGATAGTAAAGTGATCTCTCAAGCACCAAAACGTTTGTTAGCATCTGGTATTGCAGATGGCTTAGCAACTTGGGTAGAAGCTCGAGCAGTTATGCAAGCCAACGGAAAAACTATGCTAGGTAAACACCAAACTCTAGCAGGGGTTGCCATTGCTGAACGCTGTGAAGAGATTCTTTTTGCAGATGGTCTACAAGCCATGGCCGCTTGTGAAGCTAAAGTGGTAACGCCTGCCCTGGAAAATATTATTGAAGCTAATACCCTTCTTAGTGGTATTGGATTTGAAAGTGGTGGTTTGGCTGCTGCTCATGCCATCCATAATGGTTTCACAGCTCTCACTGGCGATATTCACCATTTGACTCATGGTGAAAAAGTAGCCTACGGAACTCTTGTGCAATTGTTCTTAGAAAATCGTCCAAAAGAAGTTTTGGATAAATACATTCGCTTCTATCAACAAATTGGCATGCCAACTACTCTTAAAGAAATGCATCTTGAAAATGCAAGCTACGAAGATCTTCTCAAGGTTGGTCAACAAGCGACTATTGAAGGAGAAACTATCCATCAAATGCCATTTGAAGTGAAAGCCTCTGATATTGCCCAAGCAATCGTAGCAGTAGATGCTTATGTTAATGGATTGGACTAAGTAAATGAGGTCTTTTGTAAGGAAAGTGCCTCTATTCCCGTATAGGAATACTATCCCCCTCAGGCACTTATCCCAACAGGATAGACAAATTGTTATAGGAAAGGGTTCAGTTCTGTATTAGATAGGACTGAGCCCTTTTTACTATTTAAAAACCAATATTTCCAAAGTCCCTCAAAGCGGTTTAAGAACTTTTGAAAACATAAAACATTTTCAAGAAATCTTGATTTAACAGTCATTTCCCTTGTGTAAGCGTTTCAAAAGGTGTATACTATAAATGAAAAGATAGGAAAAGGAGATGACTAGTGGCTAGTATTACAATTGAAGCGAGCAAGGTAGCTAGAAAGAGTCCTATTCGCGTAGACAGTAGTCTTGTGGGGACAGTTTCTGGAGTGGAAGACGTGAGCGTTTCCCTACCATCGTCAAAAGCTCGTTTGAGTGTCGGAAAATTGGGTTACAAGTCTAACACTATTACGGTGGAGGACGGGCAAATTGTCCGTGTTACTAGCAATTTTCTAAATCGCTTTATAGCGATAGCGCCATTGTTACTTTATCTTGTTGGAGGTCGTTATCTTCCACTTGTTGCTGTCCTATCTACTATAATTTTGCTTTTTAGCTTACCTTTTCTCAAGTTAGAAATCGTAGGCTGATTAGAATCGGGAGTGGCTTAGCCCTCTGTTTGATACCTTTAACTCACTTTTTCATAATAATGCTAGGCCACTCCCTTTTCATTGGGAACGGGTCGAGACGAAAGAGTGGGTTATCAAAAAGGGAACTCGATAGAGTTTCCCTTTTTTTTCTCCAGCTAAAGTGATTTCGAAAAGACCCCAGTTGGTAAAACTGAGGTCTTTCTTGTTTTAAATCATGAATTACTTACGGTACAATTTGTCGTATTGATAGTAAGGATCGAAGGTCACATTGATACCGAGCTTACGAAGAACATTTTTGTCTTCATCGGTAAGAATGATTGTTGAGTGAGCTTCAGAACCTTTGAGGTTACCAAGTTCCTCCATGGCACGGGCCGCATCCGCATTGTTGGCAGCAGTAATGGCCAAGGCGATAAGGATTTCGTTGGAGTGGAGACGAGGATTACGGCTACCCAGATGGTCAATTTTCAGACCTTGGATAGGTTTAACCACTTCAGGCTCGATAAGTTTAGTATCCTTATCAATACCTGCAGAAGTCTTGATAGCATTAATCAAAGCAGCTGCAGTTGGACCAAAGAGTTCTGAATTCTTACCAGTGACGATTTGACCATTTGGCAATTCGAGGGCAAGAGCAGAACCACCTGTTTCTTCAGCCTTAGTGCGTGCTGCAACAACCACTTGGCGATCTTCAGGAGTAATACCAAGGTCATTCATGAGCAACTCAATCTTCTTGACAGCAGTCTCAGGAACACGTTCATTTTTGAAATCAAGGACGGTTTGATAGTAGCGACGGATGATTTCTTGTTTAGAAGCTTCTTTGGCTGCCTCATCATCCGTAATGGCAAAACCAACCATGTTAACACCCATATCCGTAGGTGAAGCGTAAGGTGACTCACCAAGGATGCGCTCAAGCATACGTTTGAGGACTGGGAAAATCTCGATGTCACGGTTGTAGTTTACCGTAGTTTTGCCATAAGTTTCCAAGTGGAATGGGTCAATCATATTGACATCATCAAGGTCGGCAGTGGCAGCTTCATAGGCCAAGTTGACTGGGTGATGAAGTGGCAAATTCCAAACTGGGAAGGTTTCAAATTTTGCATAACCTGATTTGATGCCATTGATTTGGTCGTGGTACATGTTAGACATACATGTCGCCAATTTACCAGAACCAGGACCAGGAGCAGTAACGACGATAAGGTTACGGCTAGTCTTGATATAGTCATTTTTTCCCATACCTTCAGGAGAAATGATATGGTTCATATCCGTTGGATAGCCCTTGATTGGGTAGTGGATGTAAGATGTGATGCCATTTTTTTCCAATTGGTTACGGAAAGCATCGGCTGCAGGTTGACCTGAATACTGCGTAATAACAACAGAACCCACATAGATATTGAGTTCGTTGAATTTATCAATCAGACGAAGGACCTCTTGATCGTAAGAAATGCCAAGGTCACCACGAGCCTTAGAGTGCTCGATATTGCTAGCATTAATGGCGATGACCACTTCAACCTGATCTTTGAGCTCTTGAAGGAGCTTGATTTTATTGTCAGGCTCATAACCGGGAAGGACACGAGCAGCGTGGAAATCCTCCAACATTTTACCACCAAACTCCAAGTAGAGTTTCCCGTCAAACTGGTTAATACGCTCCAAAATATGGTCGCGTTGCAGATTCAAATACTGTTCAGAACTAAAAGCTTGTTTCTTCATAAATAAAAATACCTCTGAGGAAAATTATATCAAATGCCTGAGGTAAATGCTATTAGCGAAAGTCGATTTGTTGGAGAAAAAGAGTTTAAAGTCAATCATGATTAGAATATTTAATTTCATAAAGGTTTCACATTTGTCGTCTATAATTAGAATAAGAAATTAAAGCATCCTCACTTATCTTTGGTATAGCTGAGGGCCAATGTCTTAAATGGAGGTGGAAGATGGTTCTCTTACAACAGGCAACTGCTTATATTTTTCGCAAAAAAACGCGGAATTTTATCCTTTTTCTCATTTTATTTTTGATATTATCTTGCTTGTATTTTTGTTTCTCTCTTATGCAAGTTGGTGGAGGAATGAAAGCACAAATCAGGAAGTCAAGTGGGGCAAGTTTTGCTCTGGTAAGTAAAGAAAGAGGCAGTGCATTTTCCTGGAAAGAGGGGGAAAAGATTAGTCATCTATCTGATGTGATGACAACGATACCTGAATATATAAGCCCAGTACGACTAATCGATAAGAAGGTCGTTACAGGAAAACAAACGGTGAAACGTGATGACCTTGATAATGAGGCTAATCAAGCCTTGGGAGCCACTTTCACTAAGGGAACAGGACAAAGTGTTGATTTTAGGAGTGGTGCTTTTCAACTTCTTAAGGGAAAGCACTTATCTGCTAAAGGTCAAATTATGATTCATGAATCGCTTGCTAGAAAAAATAAGCTAAGCGTCGGAGACAAGCTGACCTTGTCCAATTTTCAGGTGACTGAAAATAGAGCTAAGAAAATGAGCTTTGATATCGTTGGTATTTTTTCTGGCAAGAAGGAGGAGACATTTACTGGAATGTCCTCAGATTTAAGTGAAAATCAAGTCTTCCTCCATTATGAGGACTCTAGCCAGCTGCTTAATTTGACTGATAAGTTAGTGACAAAATTATCCTTTGGTATTAAGAATCCAGATAGAATCGACCAAGTCATTAAACAAGTGGAACAATTAGATATCGATTGGTATCGTCTACGTTTGGACGAGGACCGAAAGGCTTTTGACTCCTTGAAGGAATCGTCTCAAGCGCTACAAGAAATAGTCAGAACGATGATGATTAGTTTAATTGTTACAGGAGCAGGTATCCTCTCGTTTTTAATGGCACTATGGACGCGTGAGAGAAATCATGAGATAGGTATTCTTTTAGCAATTGGGAAGAGCAAGGGACGCATTTTTGCTCAATTTCTTATGGAGATATTGTTGGTGTCCCTTATGTCTTTGCTACCAGCCCTTGCTATTGGACGACTACTAAGTCGACTGTTTTTGCAAGAATTTATAGGACAGCAAGGACAGCAGCAGGCTCTTCAGTTATTAGATCAAATTCCTCAGGGACTACCTTTAGGGCTATCTTATCTATGTCTTCTAGTCTTGGTAATATTATCGCTCGGTGTGACAACAGGTCTCATTTGGCGCAAAACTCCAAAAGAAATCTTATCTAATATGAGTTAAGGAGAAAGGAACACTATGTTAGAACTCAAAGATGTTACGTATAGTTATCAAAATAAAAGTGAAGCTATCTTCTCGAAGGTGAATTATCGTTTCGAGAAAGGTAAATTTTATAGTATTATTGGGCAATCTGGAGCGGGAAAAACGACCTTACTTTCCCTTTTGGCAGGTCTTGATTATCCCAAGAAGGGGCAGGTCTTGTTTAATGGAGAAAATATCAAGAAAAAAGGCTCTAGTTATCATCGTAGACACCATGTTGCGCTTGTTTTTCAAAATTACAATCTCATTGATTATCTTACACCTTTAGAAAATGTACGACTTGTTAATAAAAATGCCGATAGGAAGATACTTTCTGAATTGGGATTAGATGAAAAACAAATTAATCGAAATGTCCTGCAACTTTCAGGTGGGCAACAACAACGTGTAGCTATTGCGCGGGCTTTGGTTTCAGAGGCTCCAATTATCTTAGCAGATGAACCGACAGGAAATCTAGACGAGGAAACTGCCAAGGATATTATTGCTATCCTTAAAAGAATGGCCTTAGATCGCCAAAAATGTGTTATAGTTGTCACGCACAGTAAGGAAGTTGCTCAGGCATCTGATGTGGTTTTAGAGTTGAAGAAGAAACAACTCATAGAAAAGAAAAAATAAAGAAAGGGCTCTTATGTTTCGAAACGCTTTTGCATATATTACACGAAAATGGTCAAAGTCACTATTACTGTTAACTATTATTCTTTTGATGAGTACTCTTAGTTTGTTAGGACTTGCTATGCGAAGTGCAACCCAAGAAGCTGCATCCAAGAGTCTAGGGGCAATTACCAATAGTTTTTCAATGCAGATTAATCGTAACACGAATCCTGGAACTCCTCGAGGGGCTGGAAATCTTAAGGGAGAAGATATTAAAAAGATTAGTGAGACTAAAGGAATTGTTTCGACTATTAAACGGATAAATGGTATTGGTGATTTACTAGATTATGAGATTATTGAAACAGAGCAAACGCTACAAAATCAATCGCCAGAACGTGCTAAAAATTTTAAGTCTACCTTGATGTTGACAGGAGTCAATGACTCATCAAAAGAAGATAAATTTGTTTCAGGTGCTTATAAACTAGTTGAAGGAGAACATCTAACCGATAAGGACCATAATCAAATCTTGATGCACGAAGGTTTAGCTAAAAAGAATGGTCTTAATGTAGGAGATAAAGTAAAGCTTAAATCTAATCTCTATGATGCTGATAACGAAAAAAGGGCTGATGAAACAGTAGAAGTGACTATCAAAGGTTTATTTTCTGGTCAAAATCAAGCTGCCGTTACCTATGCTCAGGAGTTGTATGAAAACACCCTCATCACTGATTTAGACACAGCTGCAAAACTCTATGGTAATACCGTAGAAACTACCACTTATGAGGATGCCACTTTCTTTGCTAAAGGTGATCAAAATATTGATTCCTTGATAGCAAAGATTCAAAAGTTGGACATTAACTGGACCCTCTACGATCTTGTTAAGAGTTCATCAAACTACCCTGCTTTACAGGAATCTATTCTTGGGATGTATCGTGTGGCAAATCGTATGTTTATTGGAAGTCTCATTTTTACAAGTTTATTGCTAACCCTTCTGTTGATTTTATGGTTAAATGCTCGTCGTAGAGAAGTTGGTATCTTTTTGGCCTTGGGACTTAAAAAGACACAGGTTGCGGGTCAATTTTTAATGGAATTACTGATGATTGCCTTACCAGCCTTTCTTTTATCATATGGTTTAGCGAGTTTCTTTGCCGAAAAAGTTGGTAAAACAGTCCTTTCCAATGTTACGGAAGGTATCAATAAGCAAATGACAAAAGAATCTCTAGCTGCAAATCTCGGTGGAGGGGCTGAGGCAGAGAGCTTCAGTAAGACTCTGACTCAGATTCATATGACAGTCCAACCTAAGCAACTTTTAGTAGTTATTCTAGTCGGTGGCTTTATCTTAAGCTTGGTATCCTTAATTTCTTCTCGCTGGCTTCTTCACAAGAAACCCAAAGACCTCTTAGTTGATGTTGAATGATAAGTTTGCTGCACCTATAAAAAACGGTATAATGAAAGAAAGCGACTATATATAGATGAAAAGGATAATGTATGAAGATACTAATCGTAGAAGATGAAGTCCTGATTCGAGAAGGGATGAGCGACTATCTCATGGAATGTGGCTATGAGGTCTTTGAAGCAGGCGATGGGCAGGAGGCCCTGGACCTCTTTCACAAAGAAGCGCCGGATCTAGTCTTGCTGGACATCCAGCTTCCTATCCTCAATGGCTTGGAAGTCCTCAAGACCATTCGCAAGACCAGCTCAGTCCCTGTCCTCATGCTAACGGCCTTCCATGACGAGGACTATAAGTTGACAGCCTTTGGAGAGTTGGCAGATGGCTACCTGGAAAAACCCTTCTCCTTGTCCCTCTTGAAGGTCCGTATCGAAGCTATTTTTAAAAAGCTTCAACCTTCACGGGTCTTCACCTATGGAGAGGCACGGGTGGATTTTGAGAGTTATACAGCCAGCCTAGCTGGGCAAGCTATTTCCATGAATGCCAAGGAGTTGGAAATCTTGGAATACTTGCTCCAGCATGAGGGCAAGGCCCGGACCCGCTCTCAGATCCTCGATGCCGTCTGGAAGGAGACGGAAGAGATTCCTTTTGACCGGGTGATCGATGTCTATATCAAGGAACTACGAAAAAAACTGGAGCTAGACTGTATTGTTACGGTACGCAATGTCGGCTATAAATTGGAGAGACCATGACCAAACGGAGTATCTTTGCAAAAATCTTTCTGATCACCTTTGCCCTTTTTAGTAGCTTAGTTATCCTTCTCCATGCTTCGGTTTACTTTATTTTTCCATCGAGCTATATCGAGTCCCAGCGCCAGACGATTTTGAAGAAATCGCAAGCACTGGCCAAGAGTTTCCAGGGTCAGGAAGAAGGGACCATTGAGTCGGTCATCGACCTTTATTCCAAGACCAATGATATCAAGGTGTCTATCAAAGGAAAGCAAAAACAAAATGCCATAGAGGTAAAGGATGACCTGCTCGTGAACCCTGATAGCCAAAATAATTCGGTGGTTATTGAAGAGCGAAAGATTCAGACCAAGGAAGGGAACGACTTAACCTTGCAATTCTTAGCGACCGTCGATTCGCAAAAGGAAGCGCGAGATATCAGTCTGGGCTTTCTTCCCTATACACTCCTTGCTTCTTTTGTTCTGTCGCTGATTGCATCCTATCTCTATGCCCGCATGATTTCTGCTCCAATCCTTGAGATCAAGCGGATGACCAAGCGGATGAAGCGCCTGGATCGGACAGCCAGTCTCCCCATTGACTCGCAGGATGAGATCGGCGTTCTCAAGCAACACATCAACGACCTCTATCACCACCTTTTAGAAGTGATCGACAATCTAGAGAAGCAGAAACAGGAAAATCTGAAGTTGGAGCAGATGAAGGTCGAATTTCTAAGAGGGGCTTCGCATGAACTCAAGACGCCTCTAGCTAGCTTGAAAATTATCCTAGAAAATATGCGAGATAATATTGGTCGCTACAAGGATCGGGACCGCTACCTATCGGTCTCCCTCGATATCGTCGATGAGATGAACCAGATCGTCCTGGAAATCCTGTCCCTATCTTCTATCCAAGAATTAGGTGGTGAAAAGGAGTGGATCCAGTTAGATGATGTGGTAAATCGCATACTCACTCAAAATCAAGTGTTGGTTGAGACTCGCTCCCTATCAATTGAAAATTATCTTCCGATAACTAGTATTTTCATGAATTTAGCTATTTTAAAATTGGTTCTCTCAAATATTATCAGTAATGCCGTCAAGCATTCTGATAAGGGTGGAGTGGTTCGAATAGGTTTAGAAAATGGAGGAACCGATTTTGTCATTGAAAATACAATTGTATCTAAAGAAAATTCTTCAACTAAAGCTCAAGCTAAGAAAGAAGGAGGATTAGGGCTTTTTGTGGTCAAATACCTTCTAGAACATGAGGAACTTAGCTATAGATTTGAGGAAAGTTCTACGGGGAGGCGCTTTGTTATGGTCTTGCCCAAAAAGTAAAAAGCGATGGTTAAGGTATTAACTATCGTTTTTTTGTATTGTTAAAATAATCAAAGGCTAACCTTACATTTCAACTCTATTGTTTTTCAACATTACCAAAAATTTAAGGAGTCTGGAGTATAGGTCATTGAAATGTTTTAAACAACGAGAGAAAACGCTTGCATAACTTCTAGAAAAACGTAAAATAGAACCATCAGACTCACGATGATAATAAATACTAGGAGTAGAATCATGCAAAAATACTGGTGGCACAAGGCTACAATTTATCAAATTTACCCCAAGTCATTCATGGATTCCAACGGTGATGGCATCGGTGACCTCAAGGGGATTATAAGTAAGCTAGACTACCTTCAAAAACTTGGAATCACAGCTCTTTGGCTTTCTCCTGTTTATGATAGCCCAATGGATGATAATGGTTATGATATTGCTAACTATGAGGCTATTGCGGACATTTTTGGGGATATGAACGATATGGATGAGCTTTTGGCGGAGGCTAAGAAGCGTCATATCCAAATTATCATGGACTTGGTGGTCAACCATACGTCTGATGAGCATGCTTGGTTTATCGAAGCGCGTGAAAATCCAGAAAGCCCTGAACGTGATTTCTACATTTGGCGAGATGAGCCCAATGAGCTAACCTCGATTTTCAGTGGATCAGCTTGGGAATATGATGAGACCTCAGGCCAATATTATCTGCATTTCTTTAGTAAAAAACAGCCAGACCTCAACTGGGAAAATCCACAGTTGCGCCAGAAAGTATATGACATGATGAATTTCTGGATTGATAAGGGAATCGGTGGTTTCCGCATGGATGTGATTGATATGATTGGTAAGATTCCAGATCAACTGATTGATACAAACGGTCCAAGGCTTCACGATTACATCAAGGAGATGAACCAGGCGAGCTTTGGCAAGCATGACCTTCTAACCGTTGGTGAAACCTGGGGAGCGACACCTGAAATTGCTAAACAGTATTCAAATCCTGATAATCAAGAACTTTCAATGGTTTTCCAGTTCGAACATATTGGACTTCAGCATAAGCCAGATAGCCCTAAATGGGAGTATGAGAAGGAGTTGGATGTTTCAGCACTTAAGGTTATTTTCAATAAATGGCAAACTGAGTTAGAGTTGGGACAAGGGTGGAACTCATTATTTTGGAATAATCATGATCTACCTCGTATTCTTTCAATGTGGGGAGATACTGGTGTTTATCGTGAGAAGTCAGCCAAGGCCTTGGCTATCCTCCTTCATCTCATGAGGGGAACACCTTACATTTATCAAGGCGAAGAAATCGGCATGACCAATTATCCTTTTAGAACTTTGGAAGAATTGAATGACATTGAATCTCTCAACTATGCCAAAGAAGCTCTCGAAAAAGGGGCATCACTAGAAAGAGTCATGGACCAAATTCGTCAGGTGGGTCGTGACAACGCTCGAACACCAATGCAATGGGATGCGTCTAAAAATGCTGGATTTAGCACATCGGATAAGACTTGGCTACCTGTTAATCCGAACTATATGGACATAAATGTTGAGTCAGCCCTCGCCAATCCAGAATCAATTTTCTATACATATCAGAAGCTCGTAGAGCTTCGTAAGACTCAAGATTGGTTGGTAGATGCTGACTTTGAACTCTTGGAGACAACTGACAAAGTCTTTGCTTACATTCGGAAAACCAAAGATAGCAGTTATCTGGTTGTAGTCAACCTATCAGACCAAGAACAAGACTTCTGTTATGATTTCGAAAGAGCAGAAGTTGTCATTGCAAATACCGAATTAGAGCCAATTACAGACCAAGGCAAACTCCAAGCCTGGGATGCCCTTTGTGTCAAGGTGAGATAGAAAGAAAAATGGTTGTCAACTAACTGTTGATGACCATTTTTTATCTTCTTTCCCCTTACTTAACTCAGGTTAGTCTTGTAGACTAGAATTATGTTATAATAATAGAAAAATAAGAAAAAGGTAAATTTTATGGCAATCTTAGTTTTAGGTGGGGCTGGTTACATCGGTTCTCACATGGTGGACCGTTTAGTTGAAGCGGGTCAAGAAAAAGTCGTTGTCGTGGATAACTTGGTGACAGGTCACCGTGCGGCAGTCCATCCAGACGCTGTATTCTACCAGGGGGACTTGGCAGATCAGGACTTTATGCGTAAGGTCTTTAAGGAAAATCCTGATGTCGATGCGGTTATTCACTTTGCGGCTTACTCACTTGTGGCTGAGTCTATGGAAAAGCCACTCAAGTATTTCGACAATAACACTGCTGGTATGGTGAAGTTGCTTGAGGTCATGAACGAATGTGGTGTCAAATACATTGTCTTCTCATCAACAGCTGCGACTTATGGTATTCCTGAGGAAATTCCAATCCTTGAAACCACACCACAAAAGCCAATCAATCCTTACGGTGAAAGCAAGCTCATGATGGAAACCATCATGAAGTGGTCAGACCAAGCCTACGGCATCAAGTATGTCCCTCTTCGTTACTTTAATGTGGCGGGGGCTAAGCCTGACGGTTCTATCGGTGAGGACCATGGTCCTGAAACCCACCTCTTGCCAATTATTCTCCAAGTGGCTCAAGGTGTTCGTGAGAAAATCATGATTTTTGGTGACGACTACAATACTCCAGACGGAACTAATGTTCGTGACTACGTGCATCCATTTGACTTGGCAGATGCCCATCTTTTAGCAGTGGAGTATCTCCGCAAAGGTAATGAGTCAACAGCCTTCAACCTCGGTTCTTCAACTGGATTTTCAAACCTCCAAATCCTTGAAGCAGCTCGCAAGGTAACAGGTAAGGAGATCCCAGCTGAGAAAGCTGATCGTCGTCCTGGTGATCCAGATACGTTGATTGCATCCTCTGAAAAGGCCCGTACGGTACTAGGCTGGAAACCACAATTTGACAACATCGAAAAAATCATCGAAAGTGCCTGGGCATGGCATTCAAGCCATCCAAAAGGCTATGATGATAGAGATTAATTATAAGGGATAGAAGCTCCATCTGGTCACAAGCTACCATTTGGAGTTTTTTCCTACACATCGTAGCAAATCTTTGCATTTTTATCTTATATTTTTTAAGATAATTCTGTTACAAATTGAAAAGGAGAACAGGATGGAAACATATACACTTTCAAATGGCGTTACGATTCCTAAAATCGGTTTTGGGACTTGGCAGATTCCAGAAGGGGAAGAAGCCTATAACAGCGTTAGTTTCGCACTTAAGGCGGGTTACACACATATTGATACAGCGCAAATCTACGGTAACGAGGTTTCTGTAGGTAAGGCGATTGCTGATAGTGATGTGGCGCGTGAGGATATTTTCCTAACAACAAAACTTTGGAATGACAAGCACGATTACGAATTGGCTAAAGCCTCTATCGACGAGTCACTCGAAAGATTAGGTGTGGATTATTTGGATCTTTTGCTCATCCACTGGCCAAATCCTAAGGCTCTTCGTGAGAATGATGCTTGGAAGGCTGGGAATGCAGGCACTTGGAAGGCAATGGAAGAAGCCTATAAAGATGGTAAAGTTCGTGCCATTGGTGTATCTAACTTTATGCAACATCACCTCGAAGCTCTCCTTGAAACGGCTGAAATTGTGCCACATGTTAACCAAATTCTCTTGGCTCCAGGTTGTGCTCAAGAAGATTTGGTTGCTTATTGCCAAGAGCGTGACATTCTTCTTGAAGCATACAGCCCACTGGGTACTGGTAGCATTTTTGGAAATGAAGAGGTTGAAGCAGTGGCTGAACGTAACGGGAAATCTGTTGCACAAGTCGCCCTACGTTGGAGCCTTCAAAAAGGTTTCTTGCCACTACCTAAGTCAGTGACACCAAAAAATATCGAAGCCAACTTGGATATCTTTGACTTTGATTTGTCGGAGGAAGATATGGCAGTCTTGGATAAGATTCAAGGCATCAAGACTCAGGATAATCCTGACACAGTTAATTTTTAATAGAATAGAAGCAACTCGTGAGGGTTGTTTTTTTATTGTTTTACGAATAAGAGTATGAACCTATTATCAAAATTGACAAGAAGGAGGAGAGGTAATACAATGGTGTTACAAAAGAGAACGAGGTTAAGGATATGACAACAATTACATTGAAGGTTTCAGAAGCAGATAAGAAGTTCATGCAGGCAATTGCGAAATTTGAAGGCGTATCTTTGTCAGAATTAATTCGTACCAAGACTTTAGACGCCATTGAGGATGAATACGATGCTAGAGTAGCCGATTTGGCATTAGCAGAATATGAAGACTATCTTGAAAACGGTGGGGAGGTGCTAAATTGGGATGACCTATAAGATAGTACCAACCCCTAAATTTGCCAAAAGTTTTAAAAAGTTGGACCCTTTTGTCAGGAAACAAATTAAGTCTTATCTCAATCGTGTCACAGATAATCCAAGAGCTAAGGGTAAGGCCTTAGTTGCCAATCGAACTGGACAATGGCGCTATCGTATTGGTGCCTATCGTGTTATTGTCAATATTCAGGACGATGAACTAATCATACTTGCCCTCGAAGTTGGTCATAGACGTGATATCTATTAGTATCAAGACTCAGGATAATCCTGACACAGTTAATTTTTAATAGGATAGAAGCAACTCGTGAGGGTTGTTTTTTTCTACTCTGTGTGCTCGAATTTGCTATAATAAGGCTATCCTATCAATCACTATTAGAAGGGAAGTTATGCTATGGAATCGCGAAACCTTCTTCCTCAAAATACGCGTCTGATGGCTAATTTGTTGAGTTTTTCAGGAGGAGCTTTGGATGTCTTTTGTCATATGTACTACCATAGTTTAGTTGCTACACAGACTGGGAATATCCTTTTGTTGGTCGCTGACTGGCGAAACAGTAGTATCTACTATAACTTATTGCGTTGCTTTTCAATCTTTTTCTTTTCTTTAGGCTTTCTTTTTGGCATGTGGTTTAAAGACCAACGTAAGAATGCCTATTGGCGAGTTTATGGTCTGCTTCCACTTTGTGTAATGACAGCCATCCTGCCTTTCCTACCTTCAAATCCCTTGATTGAGCTTCCAATTATCGCTTTTTCTGCAGGTATCATGATGAAGACCTTTACTGGCAGTCAGATTGAGAATCATCCTTTCGTGATTTTTATGACCTCAGGAAATTATCGAAGGATGTTAACGGCTCTCTATTATGCCATTCAGGGAAGCGGTGATCAGAAAGAATATCGTCGTCAGGCTGTCAATTATAGCTTTGTCGTAGGAAGTTTTGTCGTTGGTGCTATTATCTCAGCCCTTCTAATGCATTATATCCAGATTTGGTCAATCTGGATAATCACACTCAGTCTCATTACCATCATGGTTTACTATTCCTCTGAAGTGAAACGCCTAGGACTCAAGGAGACTAATCTTTAGTCGTCTGTAGCAAATATTTTTGATAACAATTGTCTTATGTTATAATCTTGATTATATTATTTTCATTTAATCATAAAAAGGAGACATAAGATGCCTGTAGTAAGTAATGATTTTTCAGATATTGTATATAACCGTCGTTCCATTCGTAACTTTGATCCATCTGTTAAGATTCCGCGAGAAGAACTGTTGGAAATCTTAGATAAAACTGTTACAGCACCATCATCAGTCAACATGCAACCTTGGCGTTTTGTCGTCGTTGATAGCGCAGAAGGCAAGGAAAAATTGACACCTTTTGTCAGCTACAATGGGGTGCAAAATGAAACATCATCAGCCATGGTCCTTATTTTTGCCGATTTGAAGAGCCAAGAAAGAGCTGAAGAAATCTACGGCAAGGCTGTTGCTCAAGGAAAAATGCCTGAAGAAGTCAAAGAAAAACAACTGTCAAGCATTGTACCAATGTATGAAAATGCTCCTCGAGAAATGATGAATGAAATTGTCCACATTGATGCTAGCCTTGCTGCTATGCAGTTGATGTTGGTTGCTCGTTCTTATGGTTATGATACCAACGCCATCGGTGGTTATAAAAAAGATGGGCTTGCCAAAGCCTTTGGACTTGATGAAGACCGTCATGTACCAGTTTTGCTCATTGCTCTTGGGAAAGCCAATGAAGAAGGCTTTGAGTCTGTTCGTCTGGATGCTTCTGATGTGACGACTTTTGCTTAATAAATAATTGACCGTAAGTCTCGGAAGTGGAGGCTTACGGTTTTTATTTTTCCTTTTATGCTATCAATAACTCATAATGCACCTTGTCATTAATTTGGCTTTTTGTTAAGATGAAAGAAAAAGTGAGCGTATACAATTGGTAGTATCATTGGAGGATTAAGACATGGCACGTATTTTACAGATTGAAGACAATGAGGATATCCAGAATATTCTTTTTAACTTGTTTTCTGAAGAACATGATATTATCCAAGCCTACTCTGGAACCGAAGGAGAGCTTTTGTTTCAAAGTCAAGAGATTGATTTAGTTCTCCTAGATATCATGTTACCGGGTAAGGGTGGCGAAGAAGTGCTTAAGTTTATCAGGCAAAGAAGCTCTGTTCCTGTCATTATGCTGACAGCCTTGGGTGACAAGCACTTGATTAGCCAGTACTTACTTGATGGTGCAAATGATTATATCGTTAAGCCCTTTGATCTTGAAGAAGTTTATGCGCGTGTCTCAGTTCAACTACGTGAACACAGCAAGGGAAGGAGTAAGCCTGATAACATCTATCAAGTCAAAAATATCACGATAAACCCAGACAGTTTTGAAGTCTCCTGTCAGGGAAAAGTCATTCGTTTAGGTAAGAAAGAGTTTCAAATTTTTCACACACTCCTTCAAAATCCAAAGAAAATTTTTACTAAAGAGGACCTTTATGAGACGGTTTGGGCAGCCCCTTATCTATCAGGTGATAATACATTGAATGCACAGTTGAGTAATCTACGTAAGAAACTAGCCCAAGTGGATGCGGGTACGGAGTATATCGAAACGATTTGGGGCTTAGGTGTGCGACTTAAAGGAGAAGACTGATGGAAGGACTGCTTATTGTATTGATAGGACTTCTTCTGGGAGCGACTACCTGTCTAATTCGTTACTATTTGGCTGTAAAATCTCTCTCAAAGCAGATTGAAGAAAAGCTAGTTGAAGAAAGCCATCGACGAATTACTCTGAAAAACCAGCCAAAATCATTGGTTACTCTAACGAATCGGATTGAGTCTCTCTTTACCCAAATTGAAAAGACTAAGCTTGTCGCTCTCCAAGAAAAGAAAACCATGGATATGGCTATCAGTAATATTGCCCATGATATACGAACACCATTGACAGTAGCGAGAGGCTATGCTCAGCAAAGTCTTCGAAGTAGTAGTGAAGATGACATGGCTATGGAGAAGATTTCTAAAAATCTACTGACTGTTTCAAAGCGTTTGGAAGCCTTGTTGGAATATCGACGATTAACAGAGGGGGCCATCCAACCACAATTTCAAGATGTGGACTTTTCTCAACTTGTGGTTAAGTCTATCCTGCCTTACTATGACATGTTTCAGGAGACAGGGATTACACTAGATATTCAAGTAACCCCTGATATCCAATGCGAAATGGATGCTGATATTTTTGAACGTCTATTTCAGAATATTATCAGTAACGTTCTAAAACATGGTAAGACTCAAGCTCAACTGACATTGCAGAAAAAGGACGATGGCATTTATTTGTCAGTTAGTAATATGGTCCAACAGCCGATACAGCATCTGGACCAACTAACGACCCGCTTTTATTCTGAAAACCTGTCAGATACCGAGGATTCCTCTGGACTTGGACTTTATATTACCGAACACTTAGTCCAAGTCTTAGCGGGTGAGTTGCATTTGTCCTATGAGAATGAATGGTTTTATTTAACAGTGAGGTTATGAAAGCATAAACTTTATGTTTTTATAATCTTTTTTTGTAACTTTTAGAAAATAATAACGATTAGAGAATTACAATGTAAAGATAATTTAATTTTTACTATAAAATCTTTAATTTATCTGATATAATTAATATACGGAGGTAATTATTAATGAAAAAAGTAAAATTTTTAGAATTTATCGTTCTATCTGGATTTTTAGTCGGTGCAGTTATTATTTCTCTAATGAACCAAACAAGTGCTTCTGCAAAAACCGATAACGATTATCAATATAGCAATGTTATTTTTGGATTTAAAAATAAGAAAAATAAAAAAAGTAAGGACATTCCTACTTATAAGATGTCAGAAACTTTTAAAATTGCAGATGTAGAATACACAATTCATTCTAAAGAAGTCGTACAAAATGTAGGTGGCGAATTTGGTATGAATGCAAAAGGTTCATATCTTATTCTAAACGTAACTGTAAAAAATAACGGTACTAAGGCTATTACAGTTTCTGATTCTGACTTTAAGCTAGTCAAAGATAAAACAGAGTATGAAACTGATTCAACAGCAGGAATCTATGCAAATGATGATGCAAATCTTTTCTTTACTAGTGTTAATCCAGAAAATGAAGTAACTGGTAATGTTGTTTTTGATTTGAATCCAGATACAATCTCTGATACTAATTTGAAATTAAAAGTTGATGCTGGATTTGGAAATTCAAATAAAGCATTTGTGACAATTAACGAATAATAACAAGAAATCAAAATAACATCGTGCACGCGCGCGATGTTATTTTTGTTATCATAAATCTTGTTTTTCAAAGGTAATCAAGCCCAAAGCTGTAAATGCTAGGATAAATCCTACTGTCACGATTGCAGTATTTTGAATGATAGTTTTATCTGCAGTCATGCCGTAATTAAAGTTGAGTGACAAGTATTTCAAAATTTCTACTTTAGGGAAGATTGCTGCTGGTACGGTTAAAGCTACTAAACCAAGGGTGTAAGTCACAAAGGTTGTCACGATAGAATGTGTGAGGTAGAGGGTAACCGTGGTCAGACTTACCCAAGCTAGATTACACAAGAATTGGAGAAGGAAAGTTAAGGCAAAGTTTCTAACAAAGTGATCAGGTACAGTTCCAAGACCGTGGCAAAGAGTACCTAGAACAAAGGCAAGGCCGTAAGACAGGAGGAGTTGTCCTAAAGTGATAGCTACAATGACGGTTGCCTTGGCGAAGAAGAACCCGCTCCGTGAAATGCCAGAGGTGAGATTATTCTTGTACAATTTTTGTGCTAAATCAACACCCAAAATGATAGAGACCACAATTAAAGTGAATAGGACTGTCATGGAGATACTACTAGAGTAATTAATCAGTGATCCGACACCAGTCCACGAAGAGGCGCTTTTAACGGCTTGTTTTGCCCCAGTTTCTACGCCTACATGCCCTGTGCCTCCCAATAGGACACCAGAAATAATGTTTAGGGCTAGGATAATTTCAGAAATCCAAAATCCTTTAGAACGGAAGAGTCGATAGAAATCGGCGTGAATAGTGTGTAACATGGCTCTACCTCCTTTCTGAATCTACTAGTTGTGTGAAGTAGTTTTCTAAGTCTTGACGTTTGTAGTAAATTTCATCGATGTCAACTTCTTGTTTAACCAGCTCTTTGACAATTGCCTTTATAACATGGGATTTGTCAAAAATATGAATTTCATTGTCGCTGTTAACCACTTTGAAGTGTTGATGGAGTTGGTCTTGGAGAATGCGACTAGCCAGGGCTAATTGGTTAGTTTTAAGAACGATATAGTCTTCGCTGAGATGTTCGAATTCGTCCTTAGTGATTTCACGGATGATGTGACCGTGATCAATAATGCCAAAGCGGGTTGAAACTTGATAGAGTTCAGACAAGATATGGCTAGAGATGAGAACTGTCATACCTTGCTCTTCGCTCAATTTTTTAATCATTTGGCGGAATTCTTTGATAGCAACTGGGTCGAGACCATTAATCGGTTCATCTAAAATAAGTAGGTCTGGTTTTGCAATCAGTGCAATAGCGATACCTAGACGTTGCTTCATACCCAGTGAGAAACTACGAAATTTTTTCTTGCCAGTGTGTCCAAGTCCAACTGTATCAAGGATTTCATTAATGACCTTGTCAGGATTTGGAACGTGATGAATCTTGCAGTAGTAACGTAGGTTTTGACATGCATTGAGATGATTCAGGGCAACTGGTGTTTCAATCACAGAACCAACACGTTTCAGTGCGTGAGTCCACTCTGATTTGGAGGTAGAGTGGAAGAGGGAAACACTGCCTTGGCTAGGGCGGATGAGTTTAGTGATGACTTTAATCAGTGTTGTCTTACCTGCCCCGTTTCTTCCGATAAGGCCATAGACCTCACCCTTTTCTAAGGTCAGGTTTACATTGTCGAGTGCTAGGTGTTGGCCGTAACGTTTAGTCAGATGTCTGACCTCAAGTACCTTTTTCATGATAAGCCTCCTTTCGCTTATTTGATACCGCTTTCTTTTCATCTTTATTGTAGTATAAAGTCATTAAATAAACATCAAGAAATTCTCAAATATTTCTTAAATTTTTCAAGAAATCATGAAAATGGTGGTGACTAAATTCTGATAGTATGTGCTTTAACTCACGATTAAGGTAAGGCCTCTCTCTTTGTGCTATAATGAAGAAAAACGTTGAATGTAAAGTTTATTTTGCCTTTTACTAGGAGTCTTTTATGACAAACTATTTGGTCCAGAGGTTTCTCTGGTTTCGTGAGCGAGGCTTCGTCCAAATTACGCAGAAAACCTTGGTTTCGCTCTTCCCCTTCTTTCTGTTTTCAGGAATTATTCGGGTGATTTCACTATCTGTCTTTTCGGAGCTTGGTTATATTAACCAATTGTTTTCAGTTTCTGACTGGTTACCGGCCTTTAAGATAACTGGGCAGGTGCTCATTAATCTTTCCAACTTTCTTGGTGGCTTAGCCGGGCCCTTATCAACCTACTTTGCAGGAAAATACACAGCTGGTCACTATGGTAGAAGTACTGGTACAGCTGGTGTGACATCCCTTTTGGTTAGCTTAATTATAGGATCGCAGGAGCTGTTGCTGTCACCACTAAACGATGGTGTTTTGACTCGTATCAATTTACCGGCTTCAATCAACATTATGTTGGCTATCTTTGTTGGCTATCTGGTTGGCCAGATTTTTCGCTTTTCAAGAGCTAGTGATGATCAGATTGTGGACAAGGACTATATTTATCAACCAAAGACCGTCCGTCCCATTTTTTTGTCACTCATTTTAGCTATTGGACTTAACATTCTCTTTGTGATTGGAGAGCAAGATAATGTTTTTCTGACGATTAGGCAGGTTACCTCTACCTTTACTGTAACTGATAATCACCTGTTCTCAACCTTTATGATGGGACTTTTGAACACTTTTTCTGCTTGGATTGGAAATAGTCAGGCTTTTGCCCTAAATTCAATTGCCGAGGATAGTTTTGCCTTGGAAAATTTGACCTATGCTGTTTCCCATCATACGACGACTGGGCTTCCCCACCTTTACACACTAACAAATCTTTATCATAGTTATGGCTTGGTTGCTGGCATTGGCTCAGGGCTAGCCCTCTTGGTGGCTCTGCTTTTAGCATCAACCAGTTATAAGGATAAGAAGGTGAGTCTTCTAAGTGTCTTTCCTAGTCTCTTTAACAATGGGGCTCCATTTATGGTGGGGATACCAGTCTTGCTTAATTTAGTTTATCTGCTTCCTTTCCTATTGGCACCTATGATCAATATGGCCATTGCTGCGGTGGCCTTGGCTATTCATCTTATGCCAGCTGCGGTTTATCCAGTTCCAGATGGTACACCAAGTCTTCTTTTCGCCTTTATCGGAACTGGGGGTAGTTTACGAGCTCTTGCTGTTAGTCTGCTCTGTTTTGCAGTCGACATTGTTATCTTTATTCCATTTGTGCGTCTGTCTAATAAAGTACAACACGGTCTAAAAGAGGAAGGAGAGAGCATTGAAACTAAATAAAAAAACTAAGTTGGTCTTTATCCTTGTTGCTTTCTTTCTCATTGGGCTAGCCGTCCCATCCTATAGTTGGACTAGGAAAAATATCAAGGAAATAGAGACTTTCTATAATTCAAAATTGTCTCCCATTATCATGATTCCAGGGAGCTCCGCTACGGAAAATAGATTCGATGGCCTAGTACGTAAACTCAATCAAGACCGTCGTGGTGTCAAGCATAGCCTTCTCAAAGTCAAGGTCTGGAACAATGGACGGATTACCTTTGAGGGTAAAATCAAGGATAAGGATAACGAGCCAGTCATTGTTATTGGATTTGAGAATAACAAAGATGGCTATTACAATATCAAGAAACAAACCAAGATGATGAATCAGGCATTTGAAGCCTTGCAGAATAAATACAATTTCAATAATTTTAAAGGGTTGGGGCATTCAAATGGTGGCTTGATTTATACGGCTTTTATTGAAAATTATCTTAGCGACTACGATGTCAAAATAAATTCTTTGATGACTATCGGAACGCCCTATAATTTCACTGAAACCAATATTAAAAATAAATCGGTCATGCTAGCAGACTTTATAGCTGCTAAGGAGAATATTCCGTCTACCCTACATGTCTATTCGGTAGCGGGAACCATCACCTATGATTCGGACGAATTGGTTCCCGATGCTAGTGTGTCCGCTGGGAAATATATCTATCAGAATCAGGCAAAAAGTTATACTGAAATCACTGTTACAGGTGAAGATGCCCAACACTCGGATTTACCAACCAATGATGAAGTAGTGGAACTAATCAAACAACATATCGAAGGACAAGGTGTTCGTAAGAAGCAAAAGACCAATCTAGAACCTCAATAGGCTAGAATACTATGTATTATTGGTCTAGTTAGTTATTATCAAATACAAAAGAATAGAGTCTACGATGACTCTATTTTTTTGTGTAAGACTAACTCTTTAAGTTGTTGTAACTCCTTGTTTTACAACGTTAGTTTTGTTATAATTGATTGAAAAGAAAAAGATGAATGAGAGGTTCTGATATGCAAATACCAAGTCGCTTTACCATTGCTGTTCATATTTTGACCCTTATAGCACAAAATAAGGGAAATGAAACTAAGCTAACCAGTGATTTAATGGCAGGTAGTGTTGGGGTTAATCCAGTTATTATCCGTAAAACCTTGTCGCAACTGAAGAAAGCAGACTTGATTTCAGTTCAAAGGGGAAGTGGAGGAGCCACATTAGCCAAGGCATCAGAGGAGATTAACCTTTTGCAGGTTTATCGTGCGGTGGATAGCATCGGTCCAAGTGGCAAACTCTTTAGTTTTCATGACAATCCTAATCCAGCGTGTCCAGTAGGACGTAATATCCATGGGATTTTGGATCAGAGCCTAGAAGACGTTCAAATGGCAATGGAAAAAGAACTCGAAAAGAAAACTTTGGCTGGTATTTTAAAGGATGCTAAGGCCAACTGGAAAGAAGCTGGAGTTTGATTTTTAGATTTTAAACTATAAGAAATCGAAAGTTTTTCGGTTTCTTTTTTAATTTCCAAGTTGTAATGATTGACGTGACAATAGAAAAAAGTTATAATGTAATTCATATAGTTACAACAAAGGAGAAAATCATATGACATACGACTACAATAGTAAGATTTACCTCGCAGAAGCGGTACTCAATGTGAAGGACTTGGTACGTCAGACAGCCTTTTATACACAGGTTATAGGACTTGAAATCCTATCTCAAACTGCAACAGAAGTTGTTTTGGGTGCTGGAAACAAGCCGCTAGTTCACTTGATTGAAACCAATCGTGAGGAAGCGGTCAAGTCTAGTTATGGTCTTTACCATATGGCGATTTTGTTGCCGTCTCGCGAGGATCTGGCAGATGTTTTCAAACATATTGCTGAGCTAGATTATCCATTTGTCGGTGCAGCTGACCACGGTTATAGTGAAGCCCTTTATTTGGAAGACCTTGAAGGCAATGGTATTGAGCTCTATAGAGACAAGCCTGTTGCTGAATGGGATATTCGTGAGGATGGTCGCATCGTTGGTGTAACAGAAGAACTATCAGCTCAAGAAATTTACGAGATGGGACGCAAAGTTGAGCCTTTTGTGATAGCTAAGGATACTCGTATGGGGCATATTCATTTATCGGTCAAAGATAGTCAGCTAGCAACGGCTTTCTATCAGGATGTTTTGGAGCTGGCAGATAAGTTTACCATTTCAAGTGCTAGTTGGATTGCTTCAGGTGATTACCATCACCACTTGGCTGTCAATGAATGGGGTGGCAAAAACTTAGCCAAACGTGACAAAGGGATGATTGGTCTTGCCTACTACGTCCTTGAAGTAGAAGACAAAGAAGATTTGATTACCATAGCAGAACGTGCTAAGAATCGTGGAGCAGAGGTCAAATGGTTATCTTCTAATGCGTTAATCTTCGAGGATAATGATGGTATTTTGACACGGGTAAGAAAAAATATTAATAATTAGTGATTTTCGAGTCGTAACTATTGACATTACATTTGAAAGGTCTATAATGGTTATTGTAATCAAAGTTATTACAAATAAGCTTAACAATTTTAACAATTAACATTCATCACAAAGAAAGAGGGAATAACTATGACCTACTTTACAGACTTACAAACAAAACGTCGTTCAATTTATGCTTTGGGAAAAGACCTTGAGCTCTCTAACCAAGAATTGATTGAAACCATTCAAGGAGCTGTTCTTAACACACCGACAGCCTTTAACTCACAAACATCACGTGTGGTGATCTTGCTGGATGAAGAGTCAGATGTTTTCTGGAATGAAATCGCTTATTCAGAGCTTGAAAAAGTAACGCCAGCAGAAGCTTTTGAGGCAACAAAAGAACGTTTGGCAGGTTTTACTCAAGCTAAGGGAACAATCCTCTTTTACGAAGATCAAGATGTAGTGAAAGGCCTTCAAGAGCAATTCCCACTTTACGCTGAAAACTTCCCAATTTGGTCAGAGCAAGGTCACGGAATCGCCCTTTATGCGACGTGGTTGGCTTTGGCTGAGAAGAATATCGGCATGAACGTACAACACTACAATCCACTTGTGGATGCCCAATTGGCTGAAAAATACGACATTCCAGCTAACTGGAAACTCCGTGCTCAAGCGCCATTTGGTCAAATCGTTGCACCAGCAGGAGATAAAGACATTCAAACAGAAGGTCGCTTCAAAGTTTTTGGCGACAAATAATCACTTTAATTTAGTCAGTCAGCTTGCCAGTAGGCTACATACTGACTGAACAAAATCATAATGATAAGACAAAAAAGTAGCAGGGTTGAGAAATCTTGTTATTTTTTTATCTTAAAAATAGTAATACCCAAGGAAAGTTATAGCTTGAATTTTAAAACTTCCCTTAGGTGATAGCAAATATCAGCGGCCTTCTAAGAAATTCTATGAGTAAAGTTTGAATCCTCGATTTTTAATTTTTAGGCTCGGGCTAAGACAATTCTCCCAACTTCCGAGTATCTGAAACTATTTGGTTTCAGGCGCTTGCGTAAGGGCATCTTGCATATCAATTTTTCTAAGTCATTTTTTTGAAGGAGAAGTGATATAAGATGTTAGAAAAGTTGTGTTATTTATATCATATTTCCAATGATTTTGACAATATTCTTTTTATTTTTGACAAAGATAGTTGTCAAAAATAAAAAGAAGCGTTACAATAGTTTTAGACGAAAGAAGGAGAGGTATTCTTATGGGAGCCATATGGATTCTTTTTATCCCTTTTATAGTTATATTTTATGCAAGCTCAGAAAAGAAGATAAAAAGGTTGAACAAACGCATCAGACGATTAGAAAAACAAGTGAAAGGAAATCAAGACATGTCTAGACTTTTAGAAGAATTGAAAGGCCAAACGGCCACTGTTACAGTAGATGGTGTTGGATTTGAGTATGAAATTATAGATATCGATGAAGATTGGGTCAAACTGACTCGTGTGAATCATAAACAACAGAGGGAAACCAAATTAGTCCGCATCGAAGATATTCAAGGTATTCAACTATAAGGGGGCGAAAGCCATGATTTTAAAAAATCGACTGAAAGAGCTGAGGGCGCGTGATGGGCTCAACCAATCCGAGCTAGCTAAGCTAGCAGGGGTTTCGCGCCAGTCCATCAGTCTCTTGGAGCGAGGGGAATATACCCCTTCTGTAATTATTGCCATCACCATCGCCCAGGTTTTTAAAGAGCCTGTGGAAAATGTTTTTAGTCTTGTAGAGGAAGAGGAATGATTATGAAAAAGCAACAACAAGAACGATCTCCACGTTACCGTTTTTGGAGAAATGTAGGGATCATTACAGTTTCTGGTTTGATCGGAGGAGTCATCGGAGTTTTGACAGGCATGTTTGGATCGAAAACAAGTATTGAATTGCAAAATCTTTTTGATAAAGAGGACTTGTATGTAGGGAGTTTCATTCTTTTTCTAATCATTTTTGCGATTGTATTGTCCTTACTTTTGATGTCACGAAAATCTTATTACAAGATGAGTGAAACAGAAGATGAGGAGGCTTATATATTTGAAAGTCAGATGAAAAAATGTTACGACTTGGCTACGATTTTCAAAGGGATTCTGCTGATACCTTATATGTTTGTGATTATCTTTTATACTCAACAGTACTCTCTTGATGATAAGATGACAGGAACGTATATGCATATCTTTGGAAGCTACACCATGTTTTATATTTTTGTTAGCCTATTTGCTATGTTTGTCGTGGCTGACCAACTCTATCGTAAGACTTTTAAATTGATTTATGGTATGGAAATCCCTCGCAATGCCAATGCCAAGGAAGTGCGGGAATTTATGATGAGTAGGATGGATGAAGCTGAAAAACAGATTAGCTACGAGGAAAATTTCGAAGTGGTCGTCAAGTTAAGCAATTATATCTTGCCGAGCCTTCTCATTGCTCTCTTAATCATTGGAATTGCCTTCCAGACGGATATCCTATTGGCTTTGTTGGTCGTATCCATTCTCTATATTTATATCCTTATTTCACAATACAAGATTACCAAACGTTATTATAAAGAGTAAAGGAGTCATTCATGTTAGAAATTAGAAATTTAGAAAAAAGCTTTGGCAATAATCAGGTCCTCTTTGGAGTGGATCTGACTGCTCAACAAGGGCATATCCTTGGTTTGGTTGGGAAAAATGGGGCTGGGAAAACCACCATTTTCCACAGCATCCTGCGCTTTTTGGACTACAGCGGTGAGATCCGCCTAGATGGCAAAGCGATTACGCAAGAAACTTACAAAGAAATTGGTTATTTGCCGGAAGAGCGTAGTCTCATGCCAAAACTCACGATTTTTGAGCAGGTCCGTTATTTGGCTGCCTTAAAAGGAATGAGCACTGCCGAGGTCAAGGAAAAATTACCGACCTGGATGGAAAAACTCCAAGTAAAAGGGAAATTGACTGATAAAATCAAGAGCCTCTCAAAAGGGAACCAACAGAAGGTGCAACTGATCATCACTTTGATCCATGAGCCTAAATTGATCATTTTAGATGAACCCTTTAGTGGGCTGGATCCGGTCAACACAGAAGTGCTCAAGCAGGTCATCTTTGAAGAAAAAGAGCGTGGGGCCACCATTATCTTTTCTGACCACGTCATGACCAACGTCGAAGAGTTGTGTGATGATATCCTGATGATCCGTGATGGTTCGGTGGTCCTTTCAGGGCCTGTCCAAGAGGTCCGGAATAGCTATGGCAGGACTCGCCTCTTTGTCTCTAACGACTTTAGCAAAGAAGAGCTAGAAGCTCTGCCACACGTGACCAAGGTCAGCATGACCAAGCAAGGAACTTGGAAGTTGATCTTGGATGACGCGTCAGCGGGTCCAGAATTATTTGATCGCTTGACCAAGGGCCACTACCTTGCGACCTTTGACCACCAAGCTCCAACTATTGATGAGATCTTTAAACTTGAATCAGGAGTAGAAGTATGAAACAGATGTTTGTCGTAATGAAAGAAACCTATATCAGACAAGTGAAATCATGGAGTTTTCTCTTCATGGTCTTGGGCCCTTTCATCATTTTAGGGTTGGGCATTGGAATCGGTTATCTAACGGATTCTTCTACAGATGCGAAGAATCAGGTGGTCTTGGTGACCGAAGTGCCAGCTGTCAAAGAAGGTCTCAAAGGAACCGATCGCTTGACCTTAGACTACAAAGATGAAGCTGCAGCTAAAAAAGCCATCAAGGATGAGAAAGCAGCTGCTTACTTGACAGTCGATGAAAAAGATGGCCAGCTAGAAGCCACTTATGTGGGCGACCAAGCCATGAAAACAGAATTGAAAACCCTTGTCGCCGCAAAATTAAGCCAAGTTCAACAAGGGATTAATCTAGCGCGTGCCAATCTAAGTAAAGAGCAAGTTACAGCCTTGTCTCAACAGGTCTCTCTCAAAGAAAAAATTGATGAGAAAAAAGAAGGCTTGAAAATGGTGCAGACCATGGTTGCAGGTGGTCTAGGAATGTTGCTTTATATGATTTTGATCTTCTACTCTAGTATCACAGCCCAAGAAGTGGCCAGTGAAAAGGGAACCAAGATCATGGAAGTGGTCTTCTCTAGTATCAAAGCAACCGACTATTTCTTCGCACGCATGCTCGGACTCTTCGGAGTGATCTTTACTCATATTTTTGTCTATGTGATTGGTTTAGTAGCTGTTTGGATCTTTAGAGCAGATATCCCTGTTGTCAAGGATTTTCTCGCTCCAAACTCTCCAATTACCCAGCACCTAGCAGAGTCAATCTCGCTCAATACGGTCTTCTTCATTATCCTTGGGATCTTTATGTATGTGGTGCTCTCTGCCTTCTTAGGTTCCACAGTTGCACGACCTGAAGATTCAGGGAAAGCGATTTCGCCACTAATGATGTTAGTTATCTTTAGCTTCCTTGGGGTAACCACCTTGGGAAGTGCCGGTGATGTCTTCTTATTGAAGATTGGTTCGTACATTCCTTTCTTCTCAACCTTCTTCATGCCTTTCCGTACCATCAATGGCTATGCGACTGGTCTTGAATCTTGGGCTTCATTGGGAATTGCGGTCCTCTTTACCATCGTGGGAACAGTGCTTATTGCCCGTATCTATGCGAGTTTAATCCTCCAGACCGATGATCTCGGACCATGGAAGACCATCAAACGTGCTCTTAGCTATCGCTAATCAAACAAGCTCTCAGTTACAGCTGAGGGCTTTTTGATTTCAAATTGATTTTTGCAACCCTTTTCACTACAATAGAGATACAGAAAAGGAGGCAGAGATGAAGTATATTGATTTTGCTGAAAATGAGCGTCTGTCCACGATTGTCCTTGGGATGATGCGAATCAGTCAGATGAGTGAAGATGAGGTGGAGGCCTTGGTGGAGGCGGCCTTGTCGATTGGGATTAACACCTTTGACCTAGCGGATATCTATGGCGATGGCCAGTGTGAGGTCCTGCTGGGGAAGGTTCTCAAGCGCCGTCCGGAACTTCGGGATCAGATGTGGATCCAGTCTAAGTGTGGGATTCGCAAAGACGGTTTTACCTATTTTGATTTTTCTAAGGACTATATTTTGGACTCTGTCGATGGCATCCTCGAGCGTCTGCAGATCGAGCGCTTAGATAGTCTCCTCCTTCACCGACCGGATGCCCTCATGGAGCCGGAAGAAGTGGCGGTAGCTTTTGATCACTTGGAGCAAGTGGGCAAGGTCCGTCATTTTGGGGTGTCCAATCAAAATCCTATGATGATAGAATTGCTCAAAACGGCTATCAAACAACCACTCAAGGTCAACCAGTTGCAGTTGAGTGCCGCCTTTACACCAAGCTTTGAAGCTGGTTTTCATGTCAATATGGAAGGACCAAAAGCAGCCGTGCGAGATGGCAGTGTCTTTGAGTATTGTCGCTTAACCGATACGGTGATTCAAGCTTGGTCTGTCCTTCAGCATGGTTATTTCAAGGGGAATTTTGTTGGCAAGGAAGAGTTTGCGGCCCTCAATCACGTCCTCAATGACTTGGCGAAAAAATACCAGGTCACTCCGACAGCGATTGCCCTTGCTTGGGTTCTCCGCTATCCGGGAAAGATGCAGGCCGTCATTGGCACAACCAAACCCCAGCATGTTCTTGAAGCAGGGAAAGCAGCAACAGTGACCCTAACGCGCAAGGAATGGTACCAAATCTACCTTGCTGCAGGCAATGATTTGCCTTAGAATCTTATTAGTAGACCAGCCCTCACTTGTATTAGCGGGCTGGTCTTTTGTTTTATACTTTACGAATTTTTCTTGACAAGTCTTACTTTGTTATGGTATTCTTTATGCAACACATGTTGCGTAACAACTGTTGCGCGAAAGGAGTCTTATGCCACCCAAGGTTAAATTTAGTAAAGAGACTATGATTGGGACAGCTTTACAATTGGTGAGAGAAGAGGGCCTGGCTAGTTTGACGGCTCGAGCATTAGCCGAAAAACTGGGAGCCACACCAAGAGTCATTTTTGGGCAATTTGCTAATATGTCTGAGTTACAAGCAGAAGTTATTGTTGCTGCGGAAATGGTAGTGGTGGAGTATATAAGAAAGGCTTTAGAAGATGAGAAGCCTTTTCGATCTGTCGGGGTTGCTTATATCCTGTTCGCCTCAAAAGAGCCCAAACTCTTTCAATTGCTTTTCCAAAATCCTAGCACAGATCCGATTCGTCGCTTTCAAGATTTTCTTCCCATGAAGGATCATAGTTACCAATTGGTTCTGGAATCGATTGTAGCAGACTATCCATTGACGTTAGAGGAGGCTAGTCGCTTGTACCAGCATTTATTTATCTACTCACACGGGATGGCCTCTATGGTTGCTTCTGGCATTTATCAGTTCAGCATGGAAGAAGTGATTGGTTTATTGACAGAAGTTTGTCAATCTCTCATCAAAGAAATGGTAGGAAAGAAATGATTCAACTAGAAAATGTTCACAAAAGTTATGGCCAAACCAAGGTTTTAAAAGGGATTGACTTGCAGATTCAAGACCAGGATGATGTGGTTATCCTAGGTCCTTCTGGATCAGGAAAGTCAACCCTCTTAAACGTATTATCCGGATTAGAAAAGGTAGATGAGGGGCATATTCTCATTCAAGGGCAGGATTTGTCTCAGCTCACGGATGCTCAATTGACAGCCTTTAGACGTGAGAAGATTGCCTTTATTTTTCAGCAGTATTATTTATTACCGAATCTCACGGTTAGACAAAATGTTAAGATGGGAGCTGACCTAGCAAGCAGTCATGATTATTTGCAGATCATCGAAGATTTGGGGCTTGGTGATAAGCTGGACAAGTATCCGAGTGAATTGTCTGGTGGGGAACAGCAGAGAGTGTCTATTGCTCGGGCCTTGGCCAAAAAGCCAGAGATTCTTTTCTTAGATGAGCCGACGGGAGCCCTCGATGAAGAAACAGGGCGCAAGATTCTTGACTATATCTGGAAACTGAAGGAAAAGCTTGGCTTTACCTTGATTATGGTGACGCACAACCAAAATATTGCGGATATGGGCAGAACCATCATTCGTGTCAATAGTGGCAAGATTACCCAAGTTGTGACCAATGATCAGCCTCAGACTGCCTATGAGATTGGATGGTAAGCCATGTTTTCAGTAAAAGATATTCGAAAATTAGTTGTCGTCAGTATCATTGGGGCTTGTGCGGTATTTGTGGCCAATCTCTTCTTGAATTTTTATCTTGATATCGAGCAGTTGGAGATTTCTAAAACCAATCCCATGATTCAGACCTACTATGATGCCCAGGTTTCGCTATCTTGGATGGTGGCCATGGTCAGTGGGGTTGTCTTGTCCTTGACGTCGATCCTTCTCATGTGTTTTTATATCAAACAATTTGTCGATGACCACAAGGAACAATTAGGGATTTTAAAGGCTTTAGGCTATAGCAATGGCCAGTTGGCGAAACGATTTTGGGCTTTTGGACTCAGTTTTGGAGTTGGGGCTCTTCTTGGCTATTTCGCTTCTTTTCTTATGATGGGACATTTTTATGACTTTCGAAATGAAAAGGGAATTCTGCCAGAAATTACCATTCATTTTCACTGGCAGCTCTTGCTTGCTTTGGTGATGCTGCCAACGACTTTCTTTATGGTCCTTGCTATTGGCTATGCTAGAAGACAACTACAAACGCCGGCCCTTCGCTTATTGAAAAAATCTCCAACACCGATTAAGGTCAAAAGGAGAAAGAGGGCCCCCAAGAAAGAGAAATCCTTCCTAAAAGAGCTGTCCTCGTCGCTGATTTGGGGAAGAAAATCGATCCTGTTTTTTGTGGTCTTTGGTTCCATGTGTTTTGCGGCCATGATTCAATTGTCCTTTGGCCTAAGGGATTACACAGATGATATCATCCAAACCATGATGATCATGATTGGCTTGATCTTGTCTTTTTCCATTCTCTTTTTGTCATTGGGGATTGTCGTTTCAGAAAGTCGCGAAACCTTAGCCTTGATGAAGGCTTTTGGCTACACCGATTGTGAATGCCAAAGTCATATTCTCGCTCCTTATCGTTTCTGGGCTTATCTAGGATTTGCCCTTGGGACGGCTTATCAATACGGCATCATGGAAATTTTGATTGGTGTGATCAAAGACACCGTTCCTGAAAAGATTGAGCATAACTTTGATTGGAACGTTTGCTTCTGGACCCTGCTCGGTTTTGCTGTGGTTTATGAAAGCCTCTTTTATCTATCCAACAGAAAACTCCAAAAACAAACCATCAAAGAAGTACTCTTAGCAGAATGATTTCGTTATAATCAATCATAAAGAGTCTATTATTCTAAGGATTAAAAGATAATATTATGAAAACGCTAGATAAGAGACTAAATTCACTATCACAAGATTGTGACCAATCACAATCTTGTGATAGTTTACATGTTTTTAACATTGCCCCAAAATTCTTGAATTCTCTATTGTAAAAGTGTAAGATAGACACTGTTTTAATTCTAGTGCATTAAAACATGCCTTGTACTATTTTTTAAGATGTACAAAGAAAAAATTTATAAAAGAGGAGTCTCGAATGTCTGATAAACAAATGAAAACCCTTGGTTGGGTAGCAACCTTTATGTCAGTGATGATGTACGTATCTTACGTACCACAAATCATGGACAATCTGTCTGGTCATAAAGGAAACTTTATCCAACCTTTGGTAGCGGCTATCAACTGTAGCCTTTGGGTTTACTATGGTCTCTTTAAAAAAGAACGTGACCTTCCCCTTGCTGCTGCAAATGCGCCAGGTATCGTCTTTGGTTTAATTACAGCATTGACAGCTTTGTTCTAAAATAAAGCGAAATTTCTTTCTATACTATTTTTCTTAACGCAGAAAACGAGAGCAGAACTAGCGACAGTCAGAGATTGTCGTTCTAGTTTTACTCTCGTTTTATTTTTAGTTATTAAGAAGAACTTTGATAGCATCTTCCATTTTTAGTGGATCAGTTTTGGAAGAAAAGCGTTCGACAACTTGTCCTTCACGGTTAATCAGAAACTTTGCAAAGTTCCACTCAATTCTAGCCCCAAGGGGTCCGGATTTTTCTTTTTTAAGCCAATCAAAAAGTGGCTCTGCTTCCTTACCATTGACCTTGATTTTGGCAAAACGAGGGAAGGTCGTATGGTAATTGAGGGTGCAAAAGCTATTGATTTCTTCAGCACTACCAGGTGCCTGTCCCATAAACTGATTACAAGGAAAATCAAGAATCTCGAATCCTTGGTCTTTGTATTTGTCATAAAGTTCCTGCAAGCCCTGATATTGTGGCGTCAAACCACATCCTGTTGCTGTATTGACGATTAAGACGACCTTGCCCTTATAGTCCTGGAGAGACACGGGTCGGTCAGCTTGATCTGAAACTGTAAAATCGTATAAGGATGTCATAGAAAATCTCCTTTTATTTGTTTGAGACTATTATAGCAAAGTTAGTCAGAGAAGTGATTCTCCAGGAAGACTAGAGACTAAATTATGTTTGTGATAGTAATTCTCTATCTTGGTGTTAAGAATTACTTATAGCTGATGGTAATAATACTATGTAGGTATATATGCTTAAAAGAAGTAACAATAGGATTTAACGTAATTTAGATTACTATATCATAAATTTTATTTATGGCTAGGGATAACATTTCTTTATTTTTCGGATGTTATAATCTCTGATAAGATAATGTCATTCAGTTTTGAAGCAACCAATGATAATAAGAGATTATAGTATTTTAGGTGAATTCATTGAGTTGTTGATTTTAGGATAAAAGAAAAGGAGTTTCTTATGTCAGAAAAAAGAGAGTTAGTTTTGAAAGCATTTCGTGGAGAAAGTGTTGATCGTGTCCCAGTAGGATTTTGGCATCATTTTACTACTGAAGACGAGTGGTTACATGGTTTTGAAAATCCAGAAATTATTGATAAAAATAAAGCTGGTCATAAAAAATTTATTGAAGAAGTCAAACCTGATTTTGTTAAATTGATGAGTGATGGTTTCTTCGCATACCCACAACCTGCTTTTAAAGATTTTAAGTCAATCAGTGATTTGCAAACGATTGAACCTTTAGGTGCAAATCATCCTTGGATTTCTGCACAAGTCGAACTTGTAAAAAGTCTGATTGCTGATTTTCCTGAAGATATTGTTGCAATTTACAATATCTTCGCTCCGGTTACTTATTTAAAATGGTTAGTTGGAAAAGTTTCAGGTGGCGATGATCTTATCGCAGATTACATTGTGGAAAACCGAAAAGCTTTGAAGCATGTTTTAGATGTTATTGGCGAAGACATTGCGAGTCTTAGTCAGAGGGTGATTGAAGAAGCAGGTGCTGATGGTATTTACCTAAGTGTTCAAAGTATTCAAGATGAGCGAGTTAGCACTGAAATTTATAAAGAAATTATTGCTCCAAGTGAATTAAAGGTTTTAGAAGCAGCTAATGGAGCCAAAGGACATAATATTCTACATATTTGCGGTTACGAAGGAGCCCGTAATAACATCGAACTCTTTAAAGATTATCCTGCTCAGGTAGTTAATTGGGCGGTCGGTCCTGAAGGAATTAGTTTGGCAAAAGGTCTTAACATTTTTAGAGGTCGCACAGTTCTTGGAGGATTTGAAAATGGAAAAGACGGTCTTCTATATACTGGAACTAAAAAAGCTATTCAAGAAAAGGTTAGGGAGATTATTGCTGATACTGGAACCCAAGGGTTAATCATTGGTGCTGATTGCACGATTCCAAGTGATATTAACCATGAGCGTATTGAATGGGTACGTGAAGCAGCAATTTTGTAAGAAAAAGGAGAGATTAATATGAGTAAAAAGACATGGATTATTGGTGGAGCAGTTGTTGTAGCACTTATTGGGGCTACAGTTATTGGACGTAGCTTAACAGGAGATAAAAAAGCAAAATCAGATTCTGGAAAGGTAACAACATTAAAAGTTGCCCATACTCAAAACTATGTTCCTTATGATTTTGTTGATAAGGATGGTAATTCTGATGGCTATGAGGTAGCTGTATTAAAGGAAATTGATAAAAAGCTTCCACAGTACAAATTTGAATATACTGGAACAAGTGATGATGATCTTTTGATTGGTTTAGAGTCAGGTAAATATGACATTGGTACGAAGGGCGCGTGGTACACAGATGAACGTGCTAAAAAGTTTATTATTCCTAAAGATCCAATTGGAGCAAGTATTATTGGATTTACCATTCGTAAGGATGATAAAGATAAATATAAAAATATCTCTGATTTTGCAAAACAAAATGGTCGCTTGGTGCCAATCTCACCACAAAATGCTCAGTGGAATGTTATCAAAGACTACAACGATGAGCATAAAGATCAACCAATTGAGTTAACATCTGCGGAATCTTTCCAAGTTTCAGATGCCTATGCATGGGTTTTGGAAAATCGTTATGATGCTTACTTTGATATTAAATTATCTTTTGAAAAGGCTGTAACTGATAAAGACGGTGCGTATCATCAATATGCAGATAAATTGACTTGGTTCCCTTATAAAGGAATTCCAACATATCCACTTTTGCATCGTGATAGTAAGAATGAAGAGTTTTCAAAAGAATATACTAAGGCAATTAAGGAACTAAAAGAAGACGGTACACTTGAAAAGTTATCTAAAAAATACTTTGGTGAGGATGTCTTCTCATACGTAGACAAATAAGTAAATTGTAACGTCGTAAAAGTAGGATGTTTTGATAAGCTTCTGAAGTGAGTTTAGTTAGGAGAAATTATGGTCAATTATGACATTTCAAAAGTTTTTGGAGCATTACCTGAAATCATAAAGGGCTTACCGATGACATTATTGGTTATCTTATTAACGACTTTACTTGGGTCGTTATTAGGAGGATTAATTGCTTGGGCAAGCCTTTCTAAGGATAAAGCTTTAGAGAATTTAGCTAAGGGATATGTTTTTATCTTACGCTGTACCCCACCTATTGTGCTATTATTCTTGGTATTTTACGGAGTTCCAGAATTTCTTAATTGGTGGTTAGGATTGGATATAAATGATTGGTCTAAATTGATATTTGTTCTTGTGACTATGGTTCTCCTATTTTCAGCAATGATATCAGAAGTATTTAAAGCAGCTTATCAAGCAATCCCTAAAGGACAATTAGAAGCTGGGCTTAGTATTGGGCTTACTTCTGAACAAACCTTTGTAAGAATTATTGCCCCTCAAGCATTTAAGGTTGCTTTACCAAATATTACAACAGCTATACTTAACCTTATGCGCGATGCAGCTTTGGCTTATACGATTGGTTTTATTGATGTAATGGGCAAAGGGAACCTTTTGATTAGTCGCCATTTAGGAAATTATTCTTTGGAGACTTATACAGCTGTTGCCTTTGTTTATTGGGGAATAGCATTAATTCTATCGTTGATTTCTAGGATAGCAGAGCAACAATTGAGTGTAAAAGAGAGGTAAAAAATGAATATTACTTTTATAATAGATACCTTTATCAAGGCTTTATATGGTGTTCCGGTAACACTGGGGATCATGGTTGTGGCTATTCTATTGAGTTTTCTACCTGCTTTATTTCTCGCTTTGGGTCAAATTTATAAGGTACGAGGTGTTAAGACTTTTTCAATTGTTTATCTTGCGTTTATTCGTGCAACACCTCCAATTCTGTTAATTTTATTTTTTTATAGTTTGTTCCCTAGTTTGTTAAATCAATTTTTTAAAGGAATTGGGAGTCACATAGATGTCTTCAAAGTTAATCCGCTTTACTATGCTTTTATTATCTATAGCTTGATGACGACAGGAAGTTTATCGGAAATCATTCGATCAGCATTACAAACTGTTGATAAAGGTCAACTAGAAGCTGCACAAGCCATAGGTTTAACAACAAGACAAGCTTATCTGAGAATCGTTTTTCCTCAGGCACTTAAGTCTGCTCTTCCCAATTTGTGTAACTTAGTTATCAATATTGTGAAAGGAACGTCACTTGTCTTTGTTATGACGATAAAAGATATTACCGCAATTGCACGAGTTGAAGCAGCATATGGATATCAATATTTTGAATCTTATTTTGTCATCTTCATTTTATATTTAATCATTTGTGGTATTATTCAAGTTCTCTTTAACCTTGGAGAAAGAAAATTGCAATTTACATAGAGGGAGTCACTATGCTAGAAGCTAAACATATATCAAAAACATTTGGAGATCGTCAGGTTCTTGTTGATGTTAATCTACAAGTGAAACAGGGAGACGTGGTTGTCATCTTGGGACCATCAGGTTCAGGAAAAACAACTTTCTTACGTTGCCTTAATCACTTGGAGAAAGCAGATGGAGGTCAATTAACAATTTCGGGTAAGGACTACTCTTTGGATAAGTTATCAAAGAAAGATATTTTAGATATCCGAAAGAAGACAGCTTTTGTATTCCAACACTACAATTTATTTGCAAACAAGACTGCCATCGAGAATATCTTGGAAGGTTTAGTGATTGCTAGGAAAGTTCCTAAAAGTGAAGCGCAACAGATTGCTGAAGAAGCACTTAAAAAAGTTGGTCTTCTGGATTTTAAAGATTACTACCCATCACAACTTTCAGGTGGACAACAACAACGTATTGGTTTAGCCAGGGCTATAGCAGTTAAGCCGGAGGTTATCTTATTAGATGAACCAACATCAGCCCTTGATCCAGAACTAGTTGGGGATGTTCTGGATGTTATGAAACAACTTGCTCATGAAGGAACAACAATGGTAGTTGTGACTCATGAAATGGGGTTTGCACGAGATGTAGCTAATCATGTCGTTTTCATGGATGGTGGTCATGTCATCGAAGAGGGGAGTCCAAAAGACATTTTTTACAGACCAAAAGAAAAACGTACACAACAATTTTTGGCACGTATTCTTTCTGATGCTAGTTATGATTTGGAATATATGATTTAAAAAATCTGCTGTTTTAATTAAGAATGAAAAAAACAAAGACGAGTTTAGTTTGTCTTTGTTTTTTTTTTTGCTTATAAGTAGTCTACTGCAAGAATAGGAGTGTTCTTTTTAGCCGGTACACGTGTTTTCACACCATTATTCCCTTTAGGGAGACGTAATTTTGTAGTTCCTTGGTTTGAAGAATTTGTTTGGTGTTTGTAGTTAACAGGGATACGCGTTTTCACACCGTTATTGCCTTTAGGAAGACGAAGTTTTTTAGCACTTGTTGGTGTAACAGGTGTTACAGGTTTTTCAGCTGTTCCTTCAGTAACTTCCTTGTAAATATAAGTGATTGTCACAGTATTTGAAATACGAATTTTGTGTGACTTAATTTCTTGATCATCAGTTGATTGTAGCTTATATGTTTTACCATTAGCTTGGATCGTTTCAGGCGCAGTCGGGAAATAGGCATAGTAAGCTAAATCAATATCGCGTCTAACCATGTTGACTTTGATTGGAGCAATTTCCTGTCCCTTCTCATCGACAAAACGGGCTTGTTGTGCGACAGTTGGAGCAAGGTCAACATCATCATAGAAGTAGGTAACATCAATCATAGGACTTGAAGCAATTCCTTTTTTAGGAGCGCCGTAATTACTCTTATTGTTAAGCACTATGTCGTCGTATTTAGCGAAATACCATGTTTTTCCGTTTTCATCTGTTACTGTTGCTGGCGCAAAAGCAGATGTGTCGTATTCAGTGAATGCAGGTACTTTAATCGTTGTGTAAAGCACATCTTTTTGAGAGCTAAATTGTGAATAACTTGCTTCAGTTGTACGACGAATATGATGAATACGAACTTCTGACACACGTTCATCAACCGTTGGTGTGTTTACAACTGGACTTGGTTCTTCAAGATTTACAGGGCTTGTATTTTCAATTGTTGGTGCAGGTGCAGTTACTTCCTCACTAAGGATAGCAGTGCTCGCTGAGCTAACCTCAGTTGCAGGATTAGTAGTAGTTGTTGTGCTTACTGATTCGTTAGCTAGATTAACATCAACGGCTGAAGCAGGGATGTTTTCAACAACTAGGTTTTCAAAAGAAGTGTTATCAAGAGCCTCTGTAGCGGGAAGACTTACTGGCAATTCTTGTTCATCTGCAAGTGCAGAAGATGATAGACCAAGTGCTAAAATTGCAGCACTAAGACCAATAGTAGCATGTAATTTCTTATTCATGTTCATTAATTCCTCCTTGATATATGATGATTATAACAGAGGTGATTATAAAAGTCAAAAAATTAAAAATATGTAAATTGAAAAAATTTGTTTGATACTTAAAATGATTTAAAACATGATAGTAATAGTACATTACGAGTGTTAATGTAAAATTTCATTCAAAAATTAGGGCTTTTTATGATTTTCTAGAGGATTCATAAAAGTGATTTATGTTTAATAAAAAACTTATATTTCAAAAACTTTAATCAATAATATATGAACATTTATTGTCATATCCCTGATAATTGTAGCAGTTCTCTATTCTCTAGTTACTCTGGTCTTGACGAACCTTATCCACTATACCATGTTGAATATTGATCATGAAACTGGCTTTGGAAGTGAGAAACGCTACCTTAATTTCAGATATCCTTTGTTATACCCAATCGCTAAGAAGAAAATAGAGAAGTACAAGTCTAAGCGGTATGCATAAAAAACAGCCGTACATTTATTTTGTACGACTGACTTTAAAAAACAGACACTATCATTCTCACAGGTGGTTTTGACTCTCCTAGATGTAGTATTCCTAAATTAGACGTTATTGAGGTAAAGAAATACAACTAATGCTAGTGGACGTAGTGGCCAACACCATTTTCATCAAAGTGATAGCTAACCGTAAATTGTCTCATTATAGCTAAAAATTTAAACATAACAGTTTGATTTTTAACCATGGCTCCATCATCGCCATAGAAGTAGCTTTGACCGCCAAAATCAACCATTTTATTCAGGATGGCACGCCCATCTTGTTGGAAATTGTAATCTTTACCATTAATAGTTTGACGCCCAGTTATTGCTTTGCCATCTTTGTCAAAGTAGTATCTAGCGACTCTAGAAGCCCCTCCGTCGCCACTACCGCTTCCAGGAGCTGCGGGCATTCCAAAATGGATAACTTTTTCATAATCTTCTTCTGGAACATATTCTCCGAGTAATAATGTGACGAAACGATTTGTCATCATTTCTCCCGTGAGTTTATCGTAATAATGGATGTGTCCATCAATCTTACGTAATTGACCTTTTACTTGTTTGCCATCTTTATCAAAATAAAGAGAGATACCATCAACCACTTGAGGACCTGTTAAAAATGTCCCATCATTAGTGACATAATAACTATTTCCTAGAGCATCTTTAACAAATGTTTGACGCTTCTCAGTGCTACGAGTTACGATTCCTTCTTGGTCAATAGTTACTAAGATGTCGCCATCTTGATAAGTTTGATTGCGAATAAGTTGACCAGCAGAATCTTGATTATCTTTCTCAGTGAAATGATAGAATTTATTATCAATTTCTTTCCAACCGTAAGTGACTTTTCCACCTGCTTCAGGATCTAGATAATAACGATTATTGTCTTTGTTAAGCCATCCTACTTGAACCTTTCCTTCACCGTTTACATAGTAGGTACCAGTAATTGTTTTATCATCTTGATTATCAGAGTATGTGTTTACAAACTGATTGTAAATTAAATGATAGTTTTGGAGGAAGTAGTCGCCATCTTTTTCATGGATAATGCCATCGAGTGCCCAACCCTTCTCGTTGAAGTAGTAGGTTTGTCCATCTATCGTGTGGAATCCTTTTATAGCCTTTCCATCTGGGCCAAAATAGTAAGTGATATTGACGTACTCATCTATGTCAATATCAGTACCATAAACATTTACGGTTTTCTTCACTCTGGTAGGAATGACAGAAAGCTGATTTGTACGCATTGCTCCATTATCCTTTTCGAAGAAATAAGTGTCTGTACCTATAGTTGTTATTTTTCCTTTCGCTTGGATTCCGTTATCATCAAAATAAACATTTACACCATCTATATTATGAAGTCCAATAAGTTTGTGTCCAAAACCATCGTAATAGGACCAATCATTTCCATTTTCAGAAATGTATTGGTTACGATATGGAGGGAGTTCTTTAACAATACCGTTTTCATCAGCTTCATAAGACTTACCATCAAGCTCGAAGATGGCATTCTTAACCTCTCTACCATTATCCTTATCGAAATAATGTGTTCCTGTATGGTTCCCCCAAATTGATATTAGTTGACCTTTAGCTTGTTTTCCATCAGAATGAAAATAAAGAGAGTAGCCATCGATGATTTGACTGAAGGTAACCATATGTCCATCTTTATCAAAGTAATACCAAAAACCTTCATTATCAGAAATAAAACGATTTTTTACTGCAGCGCCAGATTCATCAAAATAGAATGTACCTCCATGGACATAAATCTTTTTGTCCTTAACCTTTCTTCCGTTGTATGGATCAAAATAGTAAGTCTGTTCTCCGATATTAACTAGCGAACCTTTAATTTGATATCCTCTATCATCAAAATAGAGATCAAAGTTATCAATAGTTTGCGCTCCTTTTACAGCCTTACCATCAGCTCCGAGATAGTACCATCCATAGCCACCATCAGTAACAAATTGGTTCGTTAACTTTCTACCAGAATCTTTGTCAAAGTAGTATGTTTCATTATCCACAGTTACAAAGTTACCCTTTGCTTGGATACCATCCTGGTCAAAGTAAAGAGGAACACCATCCACTGTTTGAAAGCCAGTTAACTTTTGATTATCTTTAATATAGTACCAATTACCATATTCATCAGTTATGAAGTTGCCTCCTGTAATTGAGTTATCTTCTTGTGTTTCAATACTTGAAGCTTCAGAAACATTAGTAGCTCCTTCCAAAGATGCTTCACTTGAAGATGGTACGGTACTATCTTCAGGAAGCGATACTTTCGAGTTGTTGTCGACTGTATAAGTATCGGTTGTCGTAGAATGATTTGTTGATGTTTCAAGAGACGATTCGGACTGGCTAGTAGTCTTTTCATCAATGAAAGTATTCGATGTGTTGATAGCTGATTCTTCAAAAACTATGGAATTTTCTATTGTTTGATTAGTAAGAGGTAATTCCGATTGCTCAGCATAAGCGATATTTCCGGTAGAAGCGATGATTCCAAGTGTTAAGCTTGAAATAGCAATGGTAATCCAATGTTTCTTCACTTTGTGAAGCTTGAAATGAGTTTTGTGTTCCATAATTCTATCCTCCGTTTCTCACTTTTCACCTTAATTTTAACATTTGATTTTTATATATTCAAATATTTCTATAATAATTTTTTAATTATTCGGAAGCTGTTATATTGTGAAAAAAATAGTAAAAGTATTGCAAATTTTATCAATTAATTCTTGAAAAACTCAAGTATAAATTACAATTTTTCAGTTTTTATGGAAGAAAGTTCGAAAAATTTAATTTTAAAAGAACCCACAAAAAAACCAAGACTTTCGTCTCGGTTTCAGGTTTCATCTCATCTTAAGACACCACATGTCCATCTTTATCGAAGGTATAGAGTTTACCGTCGATGAGGACAGAGCGGTTAGTGTATCTTTCACCTGTTTTAGGGTCGAAATAGTAGGTGTAATTATCAACTGTGACAAAGCGTCCTAGGACTTGTTTGCCTTCAGCGTCGAAGTAGAGGACCTTGCCATCAACTTCTTGGAAGCCAGTCACTTTCTCACCTTTATCATTGTAATAATAGTTGTCGCCCTTATCGTAGACGATACGATTGCGGTAGGCAGGTTCACCCTTGCGGTCAGCAACCACGCCATTGTCATCAGCGTTATAGGCTCTATCTCCGATGACAAAACGTCCTGTTTCAAGGTTTCCGCTAGCTCGGAAGTAGTAGTCCTTGCCGTTGATGGTTTGCCAACCTGTCAGAGCAGCTCCGTCATTGCCATAGTAGCGTGTTGGGTAGTATGGAAAACGTGGAGAACCTTCGTAATTATATGATTTTGAAAAGGCGTTGCGTGTCATGATACCAGTCAGTTGGTCAAATTGGTAAATATTATTGTTGATTGCGACCTCAGTACCTTTAGCTTGGTGGCCATCGTCATAGAAATAGTAACTAACGCCATCAAAGGTCTTCAAACCAGTGACTTTTTGGCCATTTTCATAGAGATAACTTGTACCGTTACGATCCGTCTTCAATTGGTCAAAGTGGATGGCTTTTTCTTTTGTCTCGTCAATACCCTTGGCATCAAAATTAAAGGTTACACCACGATATGTAAGGGCCTTGTTAGTTGTTGCAATGGCAACGTTTGTGGTTACTTTTTGGCCATTTGGTGCTGTGAAGGTCATTGGTGTAGAGTCGAAATGGTAGAGGTGTCCGTTAAGAATGTCCCATTCGTCAAAAGTTGACCATTGTGATTGGCGAACGCTACTATATTTTGATCCAAGAATCTTGCCATCATACTGATAAGGACCTTCTTTGATATTACCGTCGGTATCTGTGACATAGACACCTTCAAGGTCATAAGCATTTTCACCAGTACGCTTAAACTCAGGATAGAGACCATTTGTCAAGAGTTTCCCATCTGGGCTAAAGAGTTGAGAGTTGATAACTCCTGTGTAGAGGTTTCCTTTAGGGGTGTCGTCATCAGAATAGTCGCTAGCGTAGTAACGGTTACCGTTGACTTCTAACCAGCCTGTCTTGAAGGCACCATCATTGCCAGCGTAGTAGATGTTTTCAGAGAAGTCACCGTAACGACCAGTAGATTTATCATGGTAGAAGGCATTGCGAAGGATAGCACCAGTATCTTTGTTGGCGACGTAGTAGTTATCACCTAGGTTGAAAATACCTCCTCGAACTTGTTGGCCCTTATCGTTAAAGTAGTAGAGGTCCTTGTTAATGGTTTGGAAACCAGTGACCTTTTTACCATTATCATCATAGTAGTACCATTCTTGATCAGTACCTTTAACAAATTGGTTTCGATTTGTTGTTTGGTCAGCTTTAGTCGTCGCCACACCATTATTGTCAAAATTATAGACCGTACCGTTTAAGGTAAGTGAACGATTAACCCACTTGTCACCTGTATTTGGGTCGAAATAGTAGGTTTTGCCGTCAACGGTAACCAGTTGTCCCTTGGCTTGGACACCATATTCGTGGAAATATAGGTTCTGTCCGTTAATGGTTTGGAAACCAGATACGGCTTTACCATCAGCTCCGAAGTAGTACCAAGAGTTATCTCTATTAACGAATTGGTTAGTTACGGGATTTCCATTGTCTTTATCGAAATAATAGATATCGTTATAGTAGTAAAGGAAGTCTCCTTTGATTTGTTGACCATTGTCATTGAAGTAGTGAAGGCTACCGTCTACCGTTTGAAAACCGTGAAGTGCTTTACCATCTTTACCAAAGTAATACCAATTACCCTTGTCGTCAGAAATATAACGATTGGTTACCATGATACCAGTCTTAGGATCAAAGTAATACTGTTGACCGTTTAGGTTTTGAACACTTGTCTTGTAGTCAGCTTGGCTACGATCTAGGAATTCGGTTTGGAAACCAAATGGGGCTGAGAAGCCTTTAGTTGCCTTGAAGTCACTCATGTAATACCAATTCCCAGCTTTATCCGAAACAAAGACAAAATTAGGTTGATAGCCAGTAGCATCAAAATAGTAGGTGTTGCCATTTTCAGTGACAAAATCATCTTTAACCATCTTGCCATCTTTGTCGAAGTAGTAATAGCCTGAGTATTTGTGATTAGCACCATCAACGTAGTAGAGACCTGTCACACGACGTCCATTGTCTTTATCGAAATAGTAGCTATCACCATTAATAGTAACGATTTCGTTTTTAGCTTGTCGACCGTCTTCGTGGAAGTAGAGGTTAAATGTATCAATGGTCTGAGCACCAGTGACGGGTTTGCCATCTTTGCCGAGGTAATACCAGTTGTGGTTATTATCTTCGATAAACTGGTTGCGTTTGTTCGTTTCAGGGAGAACTGCTGTCAAACGACCTTGGGCATCAGCATTGTAGGCTTGACCATCGATGTTGATAGAGGTATTGGTTACCTTACGTCCATTGGCTTTGTCATAGTAGAAAGATTGTCCATTTTCAGTGATAATCTCACCTTTGGCTTGCTTTCCATCCTCGTGGAAATAAAGGTCGAAATGGTCAACGTTTTGGGCACCTGTCAGATTTTTCCCGTCTTTAAGGTAGTACCAGTTGCCTTCAGCATCACTCTTGAATTGACCGCCAGAAACGACAGTAGTTTCAACAGATTCTGGTGCTTGACTGTTTACTTCAGTGACTGTGCTAGCTGTTTCTGAAGTAGAAGTTCTCGTTTCGCCACTAGCCAAATTGTAAGTGCTACTTGCTTGATCTTCTTTAAGGACTGGCTGCTTTTCCGTTGTAACAGTAGCAGTTGTATCAGCTGCATTATTAGTTGCGACTAGATCAGCTTTTGTCGTATCTACAGTTGTTTCTGTGACGACAAAATCAGGATCTTGGCTGACGCTCTCAGGTGTGCTTGCTGAGGTGACTTGATTCGCAGCTTCTTCGTCGGCAGAGACACCAACTCCAATCAATGAGGCACCAAGTGCCAAACCAGATACGGCAATGGTAACCCATTGTTTTTTCACTTTATGAAGTTTAAAATGAACTTTATTTTCCATAAAAGTTCCCCTTTTCCTTTTTAATGACCCCATTCTAACATCTTTCATTAGAAGAATCAAACGCATTCATAAGATTTTCATGTTTTTTTCTAAAAATTGAAAATTCTTTCTAGGTAAGGATTTGAGAAACAAAAAAGAATGATAAATGACCACTTTAGCAAGCTCCTTTTAATCGAGATGTATGGAAAATTAAAAAGTAAGCACTGGAAGTCCCCATTTTCAACATAGCATTCACCAATAAAAGTATAAAAATACAGAAAAAGGCCCATTTAGACCAAGAAATATGGTATAATAGTTCGGTATTTCGCAAAAAATGGAGTATAAAAATGAGTATTTTTCGTAAAAAGGATGTCGGTCTCGCTCAGACTGAGATGAAACGGCATCTGACCCTTAGGGATGTGGTCCTTCTGGGAATCGGTGCCATGGTTGGTACAGGAATCTTTACGATTACTGGTACCGCGGCATCGACTCTGGCTGGTCCTGCCCTGATTATTTCAGTCTTGATTTCAGCCGTGTGTGTTGGGATGTCAGCGATTTTCTTTGCCGAGTTTGCCTCACGTTACCCATCAGCCGGTGGTGTCTATGGTTACCTCTATGCTGTCTGGGGGGAGTATCCTGCCTGGATGGGTGGCTGGTTGACCATGATTGTCTTTATGAATGCCGTATCCAGTGTTGCCTCTGGTTGGGGTGCTTACCTCAAGGGGCTGCTGGCTAGCTTTGGTCTTAAGTTGCCTCAAGCCATCAGTGGACCTTTCAATCCCAGTCAAGGTACTTACATAGACCTCTTGCCAGTCTTGGTCTTAGTCTTGGTGACGGCTCTTCTTCTCATGAATTCCAAGCAGGCTTTACGTTTGAACTCCCTATTGGTAGTGCTCAAGTTTTCAGCCTTGGCGGTCTTCATCTTAGTGGGGCTCTTCCATTTGAATCCTAGCAACTGGGCAGATTTTGCACCATTTGGCTTTGGTCAGATTTATGGAGGAAAAACTGGGATTATGGCAGGAGCCTCTCTCATGTTCTTTGGATTTCTTGGTTTCGAGTCTATCTCTATGACCGTAGACGAGATTAAAGAGCCGCAAAAGAACGTTCCTCGAGGTATCGTTCTTGCCTTGATTATTGTGGCTTCACTTTATGCAGTGGTTTCTCTCGTCTTGACAGGAGTGGTTCACTATACCAAGTTGAATGTTGATGATGCTGTGGCTTATGCCCTTCGCTATATCGGTATTTCTTGGGCAGCCAACTACGTATCAGTGGTTGCTATTATGACCTTGATTACGGTATGTATCTCAATGGCCTATGCCCTTAGCCGTATGGTTTATAGCCTGGCGCGTGATGGTTTCCTTCCTCAAACCTTCCAAAAGGTTTCAAAGACTAATAAGGTTCCACATCATGCGACGCTTTTGACAGGCGTTTTGTCAGCTATCTCAGCAGGTATCTTCTCTTTGGCCAATATGGCATCCTTGGTTAACATTGCGACCTTGGCTTACTTGGTCCTCTTGGCTATTGCCCTCATTATTCTTCGTAAGGACAAGGGTTTGCCACAGAAGGATGAGTTTAAGGTTCCATTTGTTCCTGTCTTGCCCATTATTTCAATTATCGTCTGCCTCTCCTTTATGAGTCAGTACAGTTGGCAGACATGGTTAACCTTTGGTTTGGCAGTGCTAATTGGGTCAGCGATCTATGCCTTTTACGGTTACAAACATTCTAAGTATTAAGATGAAAACGTTAGGTCTGATAATCTAGCGTTTTTTGATATAATGGAAGGAGAGTAAAAGCAGGAGTAGATTGATGAAATCAGACCAGATGTAGCAAGCCTATAAGATTTTAAATCAGACAATCGGAGATAAGATTGATGCCTGGGCCTTTGGCGTGGAAGCAGATTATTTGGCAGAACTCGTATTGATGGGGCAAAAGACAGCAACCAGTTCAGCTTTTGACTTGTATGCAGTGGGGAATGAACCATTGCCCAAGGAAAATGAACTGAGCGTCATTCTTGATAGTAAGGAGAATGCTATTTGTATTATTGAAACGACGAAAGTTGAGGTCATCCCATTTAAAGAGGTTTCTAAAGACCATGCCTACAAGGAAGGTGAAGGAGACCGTGGGCTAACCTATTGGCAAGAGATTCATGAGAATCTCTTTAGCAATTGGTTGGAAGAGGTTGGATTACATTTTAGTCAGGACAGTCTAGTTGTTTTAGAAGAATTTAGAGTAGTCTATCCTAGAGATTGAAAGTTCCCAATATCTTGGGGACTTTTTTTACTTTAAGGAAAGATTAACCTTTCTTTAAGTCTTGTCTTAGGTTTCTTGTGTTTAATAGAGGCATCTCAAAAGTAAGTAAGAGGTAGAACATATGACATACAAACATAGCAAACAAACACAAGAACGTTATGCCATTAAGAAATCATCAAAATGGAAAACAGCAGGTTCAGTCCTGGTAGCAAGCTTAATCTTTGGTAGCTCAGTTGTCTTAAATGACAGCAAGGTTTCAGCAGACGAGACAAACACTGAATCAACACTCTCAACGGTTTCAACAGGTGAAACCACTGCTGATTTAATTGAAGAAAGTACTCAGACCGACAATACATCAGAAACTACTGAAACAAGCACAGAATCGGCTACAAGTACTTCAACTGCGGCTTCAACTTCAGACACTGATTCATCATCAACAAGTACAATAAGTACAACAAGTACGACAGAGGACACGACTGCTACATCAACAAGCAGTGAAACATCTGATCATTCAAGTACTTCCGCAACTCCAGAAGCAAGTTCTTCTGAAACTGCTGAAAGCACAACTAGTGAAACCTCAGCATCTGAAACGAACAATGCAGACGAAAACACTAGCTCTAATACAAGCTCAAGCACCACTGAAGCCACTGCATCTGAAACAGCTTCAGTGTTAACCAACAGCGCCTCAGATTCAGCTACTGAAACGACGACAACTGAGTCTGAAGATAGTGATTCAGAAAGCTCAACGACAACGATTACTTTCAATGGAACAACCGTGGTAACAAGTGATAGCGGTACTGTCACAGTTGATGGAACGACAATTACCATCAATCAAGCAGGATCATACACTTTGACCGGAAATGGTTCAAGCTATACCATTATTGTGTCAGGTAGCGTGACAGATCCAGTTACAATCTACTTGGATGGTGTGACCTTAACGGATTCGTCTATTACTTCCAATTCTTCAGCAGAATTGACTGTTAATGTCCTTTCAGACAGTTCTATTTCTTCGACGTCTGCTAATGCGATTGAAGCAGCGGGAGCCTTGACCATTACCAGTGGTACTGGAAGTAACTTGACCCTTTCAAGCACTGAAAAGCACGCCATCAAGGCTGACAGTGTAACGGTTGACTCTGTAACACTTGATTTGACTTCTGAGGCAAAGGATGGTATCAATGCGACGAAAGCTGTAACTATTAAAAATGCCACAGTCAACATCACGGCAACTGATGACGGTATTCAGGTCGAAGACGAAACAGATGTGAACAGTGGTGATTTGACGATTACCGACTCAACGGTAACCATTAATGCAACTGATAAAGGTATCACGGTTACAGATGAATTGACTGTCGAAGGCAATTCTAAAGTAACAGTTGTAGCAGGTGACGAAGGCCTTGAAGGGCGTTATATCAATTTGACAGGTGGAACCGTTGATATCACTGCTGGTGATGATGGTATTAACGCCACTGAGTGGACGACCAAGGACAGCGCTGATACTTCAAGCTTAACCAATTCGACTTCTGACTTGGAAAATGAAGTGGGCATCAATATTGACGGTGCAACGGTAACTATTCTGGCAGACGGTGATGGTATCGACAGTAACGGCAATGTGACAGTGAAAAGTGGTTCTCTCTACGTCGCTCAGACAAGTGCAGATAATGCTGCTATCGACTACGATGGAACAGGTATTATTTCTGGCGGTACCGTTTGGGCCATAGGTAACCAAGGAATGGCTCAGGCCTTTACAACGGGTTCAAGCCAGTCTTATATCATGGCCAACATCTCTGGTAGTGCTGGAGATACCATCACAGTTACAGATAGTTCTGGAAATGTTGTAGCGACCACAACAGCAACAACTTCATTTGGAAATGTGGTCTTTAGTACCGAGAGTCTAACTTCGGGTGAAACCTATACCATTACGACATCAAGTGGTGCTAGTGTGACTGCAACAGCTACTGAAGAAGGCACAAACAATGGTCCTGGTGCTGGTGGCATGGGCGGCTTCCCAGGCGGTGGCTTTGGCAATAGCTCAATGTCTGATAACTTCGGAGGCTACGGTGGACCGACTAGCTATGGGGGAAGCTCTACCAATACCGGAAGCGTAAACACACCGTGGGGCCAATCTGCTTCGACAAGTTCTGAGAATACAAATAGCACAAGTAGTACAAGTTCAGCTACCAATGCTCCAGCAATGACAGCGACAAACACAGCTTTATCAAATCAAAATACGCCAACATCAAATTCTTCAAGCTCTGAAGGAGCGTCTCTTAAATCAAATACCTCTCTTGCTAACCAGCCTACAAAAGAGCAACCGACACAAACAATGACTAATGCGACAAGCAGTGCCCAACAACAAGCTCAAGAGACTGCTGAGAAATTGGATAATATTCTTACTCAAAAACAAACTTCTGAAGCATCAAAAGGTCATGTAGGCGTGAGTCAAAAGGAAAATGTAAGCTCAGTCGTACAAACTAATCTTGCTCAGAAACAAAATACCCAAACAAGTTCTAAGGCTAATCAGTCATCTAAAAGTTCACAAAGCAATCAAACAAGTAAATCAAGTCTACCAAATACTGGTGATGTGAGCAGTTTGGGACTAGGCGCATTAGGAGCAGTTATGATGACAACCTCATTTGCCTTAAAAGGAAGCAAGCATTCTCGTAAGTAATTCTAGTTAAGAACATAAAGAAAAACAGAAGCCCTCTTCAAAAAAGGAAAAGAGCTTCTGTTTATTTATTATTATTTTTTAGAAAAAGCATTTTTAAGGCCTTCAACAGCACCTTCAACGCCTTCTTTAACATCTTCGATACCGTCTTTTGCTTTTGCTACCACTTTTTCGACAGCACCTTCGACTTCAGTCTTTTTGTCGCCAGTCAGTTTACCAGCACCCTCTTTAAGAGCGCCTTTAGCTTGATTCAATTTATCTTCGATTCCCATGATAGAACCTCCTTTTTATGATGAGACCATTGTAGACAATATTAAACGGTAATGCAAGTATTTTGTTTAATAAGTGACAACATTAATCTTTCCTTTATCATATTCAGCGATGAAGATATCTGAAATGTTGTCATATCCCATTTTTTGAAGCTCTTCATTTAACCAATCCTCCGTTTTACCAATAGTATCAAGAATTTCTGTTTGAATGACCCCATCAGTAACGATTGGGTATTTCGGATTTTCATCACCCGCACGAACCACAATCAATTGGCCGTTCTGTTCAATAACTGCACGTTTAACCTCTTTAAGTTGAAAAATTCCTTGGGAACGTAATTTTAAAGCGACATCAGAGGCTGAAAGTCCTTTAGAGCGACAAGCTTCAGGATCTAGTTGACCATGTTTGATGATGACAGTTGGTTTACCGTCAATCAAATGTTTGATAAAGAGAATATTGGTAATTAGCCATTTTAGAAGTAAAATCAAAATCGTCCAAATAATCAAAATCACGATATATTGGAGGATTGAAACGGTACTACTATAAATTGTACCACCGAGGATTGCACCAAGAACAAAGTTCTGTACTTGGTCAGTAGCTGAGCTAGGTGCTAGGTTTCCTTTACCTGTTAAATTGATAACAAAGACGAGTGAAATAAGCCCCAAAGCTAGTTTAATTGCAACAGTAAGATAAAAAGATGTCATTTTTTAACCTCCACGAGTTCAACATCAGACTTGTAAATTTTTATTTGTTCTAGCAAGTAGCTGTCAGGTTCTGAACCTGAGATGGCACGATAGTATTTGTTTCCAACTTTGAGGATAGCACCATCTGTAGTAGTAGAAGTATTGACATAAACTTTACTCTTATCAACGTCGAGATTTTTAGACACAATCTCGATAAAGTGAAGAGATGCTCTAAATTGGTTATCGTTTGATTGATTGCTTTGGAAATTACTGATAGCAATTAGAACCACGGCAACTAAGGTTAAAATAGAAATAATAGAGAGTTCACGAAACTTAGTATCATGGCGTTCTTTGAAGGCCTTAAAAGCAAATACGCCGGTCACTAAAATAAGTCCTGCAGTAATGGCAACCATAACCCAGTTTTGTTGGCTAATCTGACTTAGCACATAGTCGTAGGAATAGAATTTCATTGAGAGATTTCCTTTCATAATATCACTAACATTATAGATTAAAAAGTCTTTAAATTCAATCAAACTATCCGAAAAATGAAGGAATAAGTAGGATTCTTAAAGGAAATTTGCTATTGAAATGACTTGCAGCCATTAAGCCAAAATCTTATGATTTCTTTAAGGACTCTGTTGATATTTTCACAAATTATGCTTATAATTGAGGTAATCAACAATCAGAACTTGCCTAAATTTTTCGAGAATCAGAAGTCTGGTAACTTAAAGAGATTGGTTATTTTATGTAAGACTTCACTGTTAATCTCTAAGAGAGTCAACACCTTTTCTTGAATTCCAAAAAATGTTAAGGCCTCTCGTTCCTAGAAAAAGGAGTAATTATGTCTGAACCATTATTTTTACAATCTGTTATGCAAGAAAAAATCTGGGGCGGTACGCATTTGCGTGATGTCTTTGGCAACGACATTCCAAGCGACCATGTCGGAGAGTACTGGGCTATTTCTGCTCACCCAAATGGTGTTTCTACCATTAAGAATGGTCGTTATGCCGGTCAAACTTTAGATGTTCTTTATGCAGAGCACCGTGAGTTATTTGGCAATCGTCAAGAACCTGTCTTCCCACTTTTGACTAAGATTTTGGATGCCAATGATTGGCTTAGTGTGCAGGTCCATCCAGATGATGCTTATGGACTTGAACATGAAGGTGAGCTTGGTAAAACAGAGTGTTGGTATATCATTGCTGCTGAACCAGGTGCTGAAATTATTTATGGCCACAATGCCAAATCAAAAGAAGAACTGCGTCAGCAAATTGAAAGTAAGGATTGGGAAAATCTTTTGACTAAGGTTCCAGTTAAAGCAGGTGATTTCTTCTATGTGCCAAGTGGTACCATGCATGCTATTGGTGCAGGTATCATGGTTCTTGAAACGCAACAATCTAGTGATACGACCTACCGTGTTTATGATTTTGACCGTAAAGATGATCAAGGTAACCTGCGTGAACTCCATCTTGAAAAATCTATCGACGTGCTTACTATCGGTGAGCCAGCCAACAGTCGACCAGTCACAACAAAAGTAGATGACCTCAAATCAACGCTCTTAGTAGCAAGTGATTTCTTCGCCGTTTACAAATGGGAAATCTCAGGTAAGGCTGATTTTGAAAAGACTGCTGATTACAGTTTGTTTAGTGTACTTGACGGTCAAGGAAGCCTCTTAGTCGATGATCAAGAATACCCAATTGCAAAAGGCAGCCACTTTATTCTTCCTAGCGATGTTGAAACATGGCAAATTAAGGGAGAGCTTGAACTGATTGTCAGTCACCCATAATCAAAATATCAAACTAGACGAGATGAGAATCTTGTCTAGTTTTTTCGTACAAGGATACAGAAAATTTGCAATTTTAAAAACCTTTGTAAATACGTTTCAATAGCTTGAAGTTCCAAACTAATCATGTCATACTAAATAAGTTGACTAAAATTATAATAAACAAGTTGTGTCTATTTGGGGCATAAGATCTTGTTTGTTTTAGATTGGAGAAACTTATGTTAAAAAAGGGAAGCCTTACAGCTTTATTGTTGTTTGGTATGTTCTTTGGAGCGGGAAACCTGACCTTTCCCCCTCAGTTAGGCTTTGAATCTGGAGGTCATTTTTGGCCAGCCATTGCCGGCTTTGTCCTATCAGGTGTTGGTATTGCCATCCTAACACTGGTTATCGGGACTTTAAATCCTAAGGGTTACATTCATGAGATTTCTCAAAAAATCTCGCCTAAGTTTGCTCTAGTCTATTTGGCAGTACTTTATCTGTCCATTGGTCCTTTCTTTGCCATTCCTAGAACGGCCGCCACCGCCTTTTCAATTGGCTTCTCTCCTTTGATTGGAAGTGGACATACTAGCCTTTGGCTCTTTGTCTTTACCGTAATCTACTTTGCTCTAGCACTTTGGATTGCCATGAATCCATCTAAAATTCTAGATAGTATTGGACGTATATTGACGCCTATCTTTGCCATCATGATTGTTGTCGTTATCGTGGCAGGAGCATTTAAATATGTTGGTCACAATCCTCAGGATGCAAGTCAAGCCTATCAGGCTTCTGCTTTTGGTAAAGGCTTCTTGGAAGGATACAACACCTTGGATGCCTTGGCTTCTGTGGCCTTCAGTGTAGTAGCAGTAGTCACACTCAACCAATTAGGCTTCAAGTCTAAAAAAGAGTATATCTCAACGATTTGGGTCGTTGGTTTCGTAGTTACTATCCTCTTTGGTGCTCTGTATTTGGGATTAGCCTTTTTGGGGAATCATTTCCCACTCCAAGTAGCGGGATTACCAAAAGATGCCAATATTGGTGCAAGTGTCTTGTCACAAGCCACACAAGCCATCTTTGGACCAGCGGCTCAGATTTTCTTAGCTATCATGGTGACAGTGACTTGCTTCACAACAACCGCAGGGCTTATTGTTGCGACTGGGGAATTCTTCCACAAGGCATTTCCGAAAGTATCTTACAAGGCTTACGCCATTATCTTTACCTTGATTGGGTTTGCGATTGCCAACTTGGGACTTAACAATATCATTGCTTTCTCAGTACCAGTGCTTTTGATTCTCTACCCAATTACTATCACGATTGTTATGATTGTGATTGCCAATAAGTTCGTGGCCTTGTCTAAACCTGGCATGCAAGTGACAGTTGCAGTAGTCACGCTGATTGCCTTGCTTAGTGTAATTGGAAGCCAGTTTAAACTTGCGGGACTCAATGCCCTCATTAACTTCCTCCCATTGTCGGGAGCATCACTGCCATGGTTGATACCAGCCATCTTGTGTATTCTTTTGTCTCTCATCTTACCTGATAAGATTAAGAGCGAAAGCTTCGAAATGGAATAAAAATAATATCCTATCACATAATATGTGGTGGGATTTTTATGTGGGGTAGAAAATGAGTTAAACATTAGATAAATAAAAATAGTTAGATTTTATAGAAAGCGCATACAGAAAACCATTTGCTGTGATATAATACACTTGTATTTTTAAATAATCGGAGTAATTATGAATAAAATTAAAGTAGTAAGTAATCCTTACGAAAAGACAGTAACTTTCAGTCGCTACGACTTATCTAGTGATAATTGGGTGACAATAAATAGTGATAATAACTCAAATAGCAAGCTAGTTTCAGCCGTTTTTCAACGTGGCTTTTTTCCCTTTAAGGTATATGATATTTTAAAAGAAATTGAAAATGAATATTCTATTCCTGATGAAAAACTAGAATTAATTTTTGAAGGGCCTAATGATGAGAAGCAACAGTTAGAAGAGGCTTTAAAAGATGAGCGGTTTTCAAATATTATTTTGTCATCATCAACAAACTATTTAGAGAATGCACGTGATGTTCTGCCAGAAATTAATCGTATTTTTAGAAATCTTGAGCCACTGATTATAAAGAATATTGGTGAGAGCAACAAGGAAATTGAAGCACAGTTAAAACGCTTTTCGGATGCTTCGGGAGATACAGTTCCTATCTGTGTGCTCGGAACTTATAGTGCAGGAAAGTCGACCTTTATTAATGCCTTGATTGGACAGGAATTACTTCCAAGTGCTGAGATTCCTGTGACTGCTAAAATTTATAAGGTCACAGCTAGTCCTTATGAAGATCGTGCTAAAATCTCTTTTATATTTAAAGATGATAGAGTTGTTCTTACTTTCCATGATGATCAAGTGTTTTATGATGGACTAAATGAGACTGATGCATTTGGTAAGGAAATAAATGAAATATTGAATGATTCTTTTGATTCAATCATTTCAAAGCTACGTGCAGTTTTAGAAGTAATCAATGATTTTGCTGACGAAGGTGTTGGAGATTTAATCGAAATACTTGTCCCATTTTCAAAAGGTATTTTAGGAGATGTAGGTTCAAAAATTACGATATTCGACACTCCAGGTTCTAATTCATCAACTAATAGTAAACATTCAGAAGTCCTAGCTAATGCCATGGCTGGTATGTCAAATGGCTTGCCAGTCTTTGTTACTGATAGTAGTTCCTTAGACAGCACTGATAATAGTAATTTAAAAGAAAAGCTTATTTCAGTAGAAGGTTTAGATGAACGGTTCACAATGATTGTGGTTAATAAGGCCGAGGCAGCAGATTTGAGCTTGACAAATTTTAAACGTGATTCATTTAGAAATAAGATTATGAATCAAGCCGTTCCTAGAGAGTTGTATGCTCAAGGCATTTATTACGTTTCATCAATTTTAGGACTTGGAGCGAAGTTAAATGGGCATTTAGAGGGAGAATTCTACTCTGAGCAATTTGATACTTATAGAGAAAAATACTCAAATCCTGAAACAAAATACTATAAGAAGTTGTATGAGTTTGACATTCTTCCAAGACAAATGTCTAGTACCGTTCGAGCAACTGCTGAAAAAAGTTCCGACCTTATTTATGCAAATAGTGGTTTATTAACCATTGAAGATTCTATTAAAACCTTTGTTGACCGCTACTCACACTATGACAAGTGTCAACAGGCAAAAGCTCTATTAGACAAACTACTATTGAGAACAAATGCAGTAATTACAGAGAAAAACGAAGATTTACGTATTAGAGAGGCAGAATTAGAGGCTAATCTTGATGGCCAAAAATCTGTCATTGTTGAAAGATTGAAATCCATTTCATTATCCCAAAAAAATGACCTTTTGATCAAGTATCCAAAGGAAATGAAAATTTTTCAAGAGCAACTCATGAAACACATTGAAAAAGATGATGTTTTAGATCGTTATAATGAAATACACAAAGAGATACTCTCATTAAATCCAACTTTAAATTTAACTGAGCATCAACAAATTGATATTAGTAATCTAAAATTAGGAAATATCAGTAATGAGTTTAGTAACTATCTCAGTGTTACACGTGAGAACAAGACAAAGAAAATCAATTTAGAGAATCTAGCTTCTGCACAAACAGTTGATTATTTTAGAAATAAATTTGTAGAAGAACTTTATTTTTCAAGGGTAGACTTTGAACGTATTTCTAGCAGTTTTTGGTCTAATCATGCTTCTGAGATAAAATCTCATTTTGAGCGTATTATTTCAGGTGATATGGGACTTGAACCAGAAAAACGTCAAAAGCTTTCTCAATTGATTTTATCTTATGAAGAGGTAGATTTTACTCAATTAAATCTTGAAAAGTTTAGTAAAGAAGAACTTAGTTATGTCTTTAGATTGGGAGACTTTACTTTGAAATCAAGTAAAGTTAACGCATCTGGCCTTAAGAAGACCTATAATGATTTATTTAAATCAAAGATGACAGAATTTGCAGGAAGTATTTGTTCGGAACACGAGAAAGCTTTTAAAATTTGGCTAGTAAATCTTACAAGTATAATTGTTCAAAATATAATTGAATTTAGTCCAGAATTGAGTGCTTTAAATACGAAAATTCAGAGAACAAGAAACGAAGTTGCAAGCTTAGAGGAGCAGCAGCAACAGATTGAAAATTATACTAACCAGATTAAACAAATGATTACTTGGAAATAGCTTTTTGTGGGTGAATCGTATGGGAATAAAAAACATTATTAATAAGGCAGGAGCTAAGGCTGCAGACAAGGTTGCGAAACTTTCAGCTTTGAGCCCAGAGCAACTTAAACAAGTTGAGGAGCAAAGAGAGAAATATCTAGCTGATCAACCTAATATTAGTGATGAGGAATTAACGAATCGCTTATTAGCTTCATGTGGAGTAGAGATTTTCAATTCGTATTTGGAACAGATAAAAGAACTCTATGTTCCTATCGAAAATAAGGTAGAATTTGGTACAGACTTTCAGGAATCATATAATATCAGGTATTTCAATATCACAAAATGGGTCGTTGACAAAAAAGAAAATAGTTTAGAAAAACTAGTTAATGTCTATGAAGTACTTTCTAACGAAGACTGTAATATTGCTCTCGTCTTCAATCGAACTGAGACCAATACAGAAGTTTTTCTGGCTGTAGTAAATACTAAGAATGATTCTGATAATGTCAATGTCGAAAATTATCGCAAGCGATTGTTAGAAGCCATTAAAGGTAACTTTCCTGGATCTACAGTCCAGAATGAAAAGGGAATTGGTAGGATTCCTTGTCTAGCAAACTCTAAGCCTTATTCGGTGGCAACGGTGTCTAATTTACCAACTGCCAAATCTGAAAAATTTATCAGTCAAACCATTGAAAAATTGATAGATGGCATCATTCCGTCAGAACCATCCGAAAACTATACCTTAATCCTTTTAGCAAGTCCTATTCAGGATATAGAAAATAGAAAGTTACGTTTATCTGAGCTATTTTCAGCCTTAGCGCCTTATGAAAAATGGCAAACCAACTATACTTTCACAGCTTCAGATGCAACGACCTCCATGGCTACTTTTGGAGTCAATGTTGGAGCCAGTGCTGGTATCCAACATGGTAAGAATCAATCAGTTAACCAATCTGCTGGTGATACGCAAACTAGTGGTCAATCTCAAACGGATTCGTCTGGACAAACGGATGGTACCAATACATCTCATACAGATGGAACAAATAAAGGATCATCACATACTACTGGTGGCAGTCTTGAAGGGACGCCATTTGGAGTGGGAGCAACTGTTGACTATCATTACTCTAAAAATCATGGAACAAGTACTGCAGACTCTATTGGTCAATCGACTACAAAAACTGTTAGCCGTGCCCTCGCTAAAACCGCTAGTCGTGCCTTATCTCAAACGGTTGGACAAACCTTGGGCTCTTCAAGTGGTGTTAACTTAGGTTCTAATATCGGTGCTAATTTTGCGCGTGCCTCAAATGTGACTGCTACTATTGGTAAGAACGAGGGCATTACCCAGTCCTTTACCAATCATAATATTTCCCACGCCCTTAAGGTCCTTGAAGAACAGATGAAACGTTTTGAAAAAGGAACAGCTATGGGTATGTGGGAGTTCGCTGCCTATGTACTCAGTGAAGACCAGAATATTGCGAATAATGTTGCTCATACATACTTAGCCTTGACCCAAGGAGAAGAGTCATTTATGAGTCAGTCTTCAGTTAATTTATGGAGAGGAGATTTGGGTGAGAGCAGTGGTGATGCAGAAGAAATAGTTGCTTATCTAAGAGAATTACGCCATCCCTTATTTGGACTGAATCCTAATCTGCTATTAGCTGATTCAACCTTTAATGTCTATCCATCTATTGTGACTCCAACAGTACCTCTTACTGGTCAAGAATTGGCCTTTTCATTGAACTTCCCTAGAAAATCTATTCCAGGACTACCGATTTTAGAGTGTGCAGAGTTCGGACGAAATATTGCTAAATTTGATGAAGAAGATGTTACTAATAAGATGCTTCATTTAGGAGATATTTTCCATATGTATCATAAGGAAGATGTACCTGTTAACCTTAGACAAAACTCTTTGGCTTCGCATGTTTTTGTAACAGGAAGTACGGGTTCTGGTAAGAGTAATACGATTTATCAACTCCTCAATGAAGGTAGAAAGAATGGCTTGAAATTCCTAGTTGTTGAACCTGCAAAAGGAGAATATAAGCATGTCTTTGGTAATCACGACGATGTTTCAGTTTATGGAACGAATCCTCAGTTAACACCTTTGTTGAGGTTGAATCCTTTTAGTTTCCCTAAAGAAATTCATATCTTAGAGCATCTAGATAGGCTAGTCGAAATTTTCAATGTGTGCTGGCCGATGTATGCGGCTATGCCAGCGGTTTTAAAAAAAGCTGTAGAACAATCTTATCAGGATTGTGGATGGAATCTCCTTGAATCAACCAACCCTTATGGTAGACTGTATCCAAATTTCAATGATATAGCAGATAATATTAAGACGATAATTGATTCCAGTGAATATGATGATGAGAATAAAGGTGCTTACAAGGGAGCTTTATTAACTCGAATCGAATCTCTGACAAATGGAATTAATGGCCTAATCTTTTCAAATGATGAACTCACCAATGAGCATCTATTTGATTCAAATGTCATCGTTGACCTCAGTAGAGTTGGTTCCACTGAGACTAAATCTTTGCTAATGGGGATTTTGGTTTTGAAATTGCAAGAGTATCGCATGACTAGTGGAGATATGAATGCCGAATTAAAACACATCACTGTGCTTGAAGAAGCTCATAACCTTCTAAAATGCACATCAACAGAACAAATGGCTGAATCAGCTAATCTCTTAGGTAAAAGTGTGGAGATGTTGGCAAATGCCATTGCTGAAATGCGAACATATGGAGAAGGATTTATTATTGCTGATCAAGCTCCAGGTTTAATGGATTTGTCAGTTATCCGAAATACCAATACTAAGATTATCATGCGATTACCTGATTTTTCAGATCGTGATTTAGTAGGGAAGTCAGCTAATCTAAATGATGACCAAATCATAGAACTAGCCAAATTACCAAAGGGTGTTGCAGCAGTCTATCAAAATGAATGGATTCAACCAGTTTTATGTAAGGTTGAAAAAGTTGAGCATGAGTCTAATACATTTCAGAATACGTTTGTAGGAAGTGCTACGCCTAAAAGTTTCAAAGCCAACAATGTCAAATCGGTTATTTTAGATTATCTTATAACAAATTGGATGACCAAAGGTAAGCATGTAGATTATTCTAGTGTAAGTGAATTGATATTAAATTCAAATATCAGCTCAAAGATTAAAAGGCTTCTTATGGAAGTCAATGATTCTAGCGGAGACGTTAATTTGAAGAGTTTGAGAGAACTTGTGTATGAATTGCTAGATGCCAATAGGGCAATCGAGAAATCAAAGGATGAAGACGATATTCATGATTGGGTTGACACTGTTGTACATAACTTCCAACTACCTATCGAATCTTACCCTAAAGAAACGATTAATATCATCTTGGCATTGGTAATTGAAGAACATCAGTTTCGAGATTCCTCTTACGAAAATCTATTTAAACGTTTTGTAGAAGTTCAAACAAAAGAAGGGGGCGTATACTAATGGAAGGAAAAAATCTTGAAGCTGTAAAAAATACTGCCGATAATTTTAAAAGTATTCTCCCAAAGGATAAATTGTCTGGACAAGACATTGAAAATTTTACAAAATCACTTTTTAAAATAAATGACAATAATTTTGAAAAGCAATTTATTCCTAGCACAAATGGTAACTGGACTGGTGAGCCTGGAAATTCGAAATGGATTCCTGATCCAAACTATGTTCCGCAGAATACACAAACGAATCCAGAACAGAAAACGATTAAGGAAATATTTCAACCATATGGTATTGATGGAATTACCTTTAAAAATTTTGAACCAGATTTTACACCTATAGCTAAAGAAAGCTTTAAAATAAAAAACTTTTCAGAAAAAAGGAATAAAAATTTTAAACAAGGTGATTTACAATTAGCTATCAAAATGGGAGTCAGTCCCGAAGAGGCAAAAGCTTATAGAAAAGAACATAGGCTTACCTATCATGAAAGAAGTGACATGAAAACCTTAGATCTGGTACCTATAGATGCCCACGGTGCAATTCCACATAAAGGTGGAATCGCTAAATGTAAAGAATTAAATGAAAAGAAAGGTAATGAATCATGATAGAGTCAAAATTTGGTGAATTAGAATTTGATTTTGGGTATTACACTCAGCTTGAAGTAAATTTGTTTTCACAATCTCAAATTGTTCCTGTAGATTTTTCTGCGTACTATGAAAATGATGGTATTACTGAACAACAAGAATCGGTATATTCTCACTTTCTAGAGGAAAAAGATAAACAGTTAGAAAAACTTCAAGCCCTGTTGATAGCTGAATTTGGTATTGAAAGTAAACAGAGATTTAGTTTAAGTGAATTGTATATCGAGAGAACTGGAGAACTAGCATTCCTATTTGATGATTCTGAAAATCCTGATGAAGGAATTGTTGTCCAATTGTTACCTGATGTATTGATTACCTGTCAATCTGTTTATTTGTAGAGTTATCAAGGTAATAAAGTCATCTATTTGGGTCCTATCACATAATATATGATGGGATTTTTTTGTCTCTCCAAGTCACCTTAAGTGCGAAATTTGCTGAAAAGCGTTACACTTAAGGCGTGGAGATGCAAGTATCTATTGAAGGGAGTGTTAAAAATGTCAAATCCTAATAATCATACTATTTATCTTGCTGGTGGCTGTTTCTGGGGCGTGGAGGAATACTTTTCACGTGTTCCTGGTGTGCTTGATGCGGTTTCGGGTTATGCTAATGGGCGTAGTGAGACGACTCGCTATGAACTTATTGGTCAGACGGGCCACGCTGAAACTGTTCAAGTGACCTACGATACGAACAAGGTGTCATTGCGAGAGATTTTGCTACATTTCTTCCGTATTATCAATCCCCTTAGTAAAAATAAGCAAGGCAATGATATGGGAACTCAGTACCGTACGGGTGTTTACTATACCGATGAAAATGACTTGCCAATTATCGAGCAAGTTTTCCAAGAAATGACTGAGCAATACGGTCAGCCTTTGGCAGTTGAATTGTTGCCTCTGAAGCACTTTATTCCTGCCGAGGATTACCATCAAGATTATCTCAAGAAGAATCCTAATGGCTATTGCCATATTAATGTTAATCAAGCCGTTAATCCTATTATTGATTCAAGTACTTATCACAAGCCAAGTCAGGAGGAGCTTAAGGGAAGTTTGAGTCCAGAAGCCTATGCTGTGACCCAGGAAAATGGAACGGAACGGGCCTTTACAAGTCCTCTTTGGAATCAATTTGAGCCTGGAATTTACGTTGACGTGGTGACTGGCGAGCCACTCTTTTCATCCAAGGATAAGTTTGATTCAGCCTGTGGCTGGCCGAGTTTCTCTCGCCCCATTAGTCCTGAGGTAGCCAACTACAAGGAAGATCATTCTCACAATATGGATCGTATTGAGGTCCGTAGTCGTGTGGGTGATTCTCATCTTGGCCATGTCTTCCCAGATGGTCCAAGTGACAAGGGCGGGTTACGCTATTGTATCAATGGCGTAGCGACACGATTTGTGCCTAAAGCCGATATGGAAAAAGAAGGTTACGCCTACTTACTTGACCAAGTAGACTGATTATTCACTAGTATTAACAGATTTTCTAGCAGAAGCTTATCATAAAATAAAAGGTTGGTACTGCTTGCTACCAGCCTCTTTTGAATGTAAAAGAAATTATTGAAAGCCTTTTAAAGCTAACATAACATGTTACCTAACCGTTCAGGATAAAAAAGTGACCTTTCATTACATTTTTTTACAATTTTATCCAATTTGTTTTACTTCGTATATAGAAAAAATAGTACACTATAATAGTGAGAAATCTGACAAGTGTAAATGTGTCCTTCTCCTTAGCTTTTGCTGGTTTTGGCGTCTGTAAACATTATTGTACTTTGTGTAATAATGAGTCTTCCCAACCTCCCAATATGATTTTATATGTCTTAACTTACCAAAACAAGACTAGCAAGAGAATACTAAGATATTTCCTTAAGAAGTAATGACAGCGCTTGTTAGATTTTGTGATAACATTCAGATAGTCCTAAGGGCTGTTTTATTGTGCTAAATCTTTTTGACGGAGATTATTATGGAATGGATAAATAAACTAATCATATTAATAGCCATTTGTGTCTTGTGGTTCTGGTCTTTTCTTTTACTTCCTAAAACAGGGGAGAAAGTAGTTTATCTTTATCATTTCCTAGCTCTATGTGGTTTAGTCATGATTTATGGTGCCCTAGTTGATCCAGCTGGTCTCTGTGATACTTTTTTCAATATTAAACATCTATGTTTTCATTAATGAATCCCAGTTTGGTAATAGGTCAGGAAAATCTGAATTTAATTAATCACTCATCAAAAGAAGCTTTCTGTGTATTGATAACAGTTTGTCTGTTTTCAATATGCAGGAGTTTTTTTTCTGTATTATCGAGATTTGGACATAGAAAAAGCAGTCGGAAAAGACTGCTTCAGGTGTGTTACTGTTGTGATTCGTATCGTTTGACGATTCTATTTAAGCGCCATTGGTAACAGAGACCACTAACGATAAGACTGGCAATCAGGCCAATCCAGTAACTATAGGGACCAAGTCCAGTGACTTTTTCAAGCAGGAAGCCAACTGGGAGGGTGATGCCCCAGTAGGTTAGGACACCGAGATAAAAAGGTACCTTGGTATCTTTATAGCCACGCAGGATTCCTTGAAGCGGAGCCGCAAAGACATCTGCCACTTGGAAGAAGAGGCTATAGGTCATGAAAATGGCCGTCATTCTCAAAAAGTCAGGCTCATGCCCATAAAGTTCAGCCAAATCATAACGCAAGAAGTAGAGGAAAATCAAGGTAAAGATAGAAAATCCTAGGGCTGTCAACCGTCCCAGCTTGCTGTAGCTCTTGACGGCATCCATGCGTCTGGCCCCAAATTCGTAGGAAATAATGATAGCCATGGCACTGGAAATGCTGAGAGGAAAGGCATACATGAGATTTGAGAAATTCATGGCCGCCTGGTGACTAGCAATCACTAGTGACGGATACTTAGACATAACCAGACCAACACCAGAGAAGATGGCGACTTCCGCAAAGACCGTTCCACCAATAGGGAGACCTAGTTTAAGGGCGTCAAGCAGAGCTGCTTTATCAAGGGGTTGAATCTTTTCAATGTGGTAGGGTTTAACCTTTTTATGCTTTCTGATAACCGAGATGGAAATAAGGAGAAGGGCCCAGTAAGCCAATGAAGTTCCAAGTCCAGCTCCAGCTCCCCCTAACTCTGGTAAACCAGCAATGCCATAGATGAGGAGGAAATTGAAGAAACCATTGAGAGGTAGGAGCAGAAGCATGAGGTACATGGAAAGGCGCGTGAGACCAAGCGCATCAAGGAAGGAGCGAACCACGCTAAAGAGTAGGAGGGGAATAATACCAAGACTCAAAAAGCGTAAATAACCAAGGGCTACCTTTCTGACCAAAGGTTCTAAACCTAAATGATTCAAAACCAAGGGAGCCCCCAGAAAAACGAGGGCAAAGAGGATAAGTGATAGACCCAAAGCCATATAAAGAAATTGATAGAAATCAGGTGCCACTCGGTCCTTGCGACCTGCCCCTAGATGGTGTCCGATAATAGGAACTAGGGCAGATACGATACCTGTTAAGAAGGTGAAAAAAGGACTCCATAAACTCGTTGCCATGGCTACCCCCGCCAAGTGTAGGGCATCGTATTGACCAGTCATGGTAGTGTCCACAAAAGCTGCTGAAAAGTTGGCAAACTGATAGATCAGTATGGGCACAAAAATCTTGAAGAAAACAAGAAATCGCTCACGGAGAGAATGTGTTTCGTGCATTCTGTTTTCCTTTCTAAATTTTTCAAATTATATAATCATTGTACAACTGTTATCCAATAAAGTCTATAATTGACGGAAAGTTCGGTCCCATTCTCTCAAATTATCGTCATCTCCCATAAAAGCCAAGTAGTGGAGAATTTCTTTATGTATAGTCTTTCCCATATTCTTATCGATAAATTTATAAAGGTATGCGGCTTTTAGTTCTTTAAGATAGAGTTTTTGTAACATGAAATAGTCTGGTAATTGAATAGTTTTTAGTTCGTTTATATAGTAGTCACTATCTTCTTGATTTCCGTAAAGAATGATTTGGAAAATACAACGACTGATAACTTCTAAAGTGATTCGATCTAAATTATTTCTAGGATTTTTATTGAGTATTGATAGGAATTCCTTAATGTAGATTTTTAGCGCATCTTCTGTGAAGATATCCTTTACCATATTCAGTAAATTAATATCGAGAAGTGTCCAAATATCAATAGAAAAGAAGTAGTTTTGAAGTTCTGTAGCAATATCTTGGTTAACTGACCGGTTTTGAAGTTTTGAAACCTGACAGTCAATACAAAGACTAATCAGATAATCACTATAATTGGTTTCTCCTAAAATGCGAAACTTTTCTGCGACTTGCTCCAGTGCTTCAAAGTCTAGATGATTTGAGGCTTGATTGAATTGATTAGCAAGTTTTATGTAGGTTTCGTCCACAAGATATTCTTGTTCGAAAAATTCATTATATTCGACTTTTAGATGTTTTAAAAGTTTGAAAAGAGTATCATTTGAGAGTGATGTTTTGTTATTTTCAAAGTCTGAAAGACTCGCTACAGATCCAGCTACTTGAGCGAGTCTCTGAATAGTGTATTTTCTCTGTTTTCGAATCTGTTTAAATTTTTGACCTTGTTCCATATAAAATTACCTTATCGGATTTCCGAAATTTCAATAGTTGATACTATTAATAAACTAAAATAATAGTATCAAATTGAAGGAGGTAAAAGCAATGATTATTGAAAAAAATAAATCAGTTGCTGTATCACAATGATGGTTAAATTTTTTAAGCTACTTCCTAAAAAGGACATTATTCTTTATATCATTTTTGCGCTTCTTTATTCCTGTCAAGGCATTGTAGTACCTGTAATTATCCAGATGGCAGGTCATATAGATAGTAGTGATAGTCGGGATTTAATAGTTTTTACATTTTCGAGTATCTCTCTTTGGGTGGTTGTGTACGCTTTTATGTATATAGAGAATATTCTGCTTCGTTCTATTATTAGAGCGTTTAATGTAAGCCTATCAGAAAATATTTTAAAGAATCATGCTGTCTTTCCTAAAAACATCTCCGATTCTGAGCTTTGCTCACTCTTGACACAAGATCTTGGAATTGTAGACCAGGAGTTCCTCCAATCTTTTCTTATCTCGCCAGTGTGGGGCGCCTCTGTCCTAGTATCTGTAATTTATCTGCTCAAACAAAATATTATTGTAGGGAGTCTTTTTACTGTAGGTGCCTTTCTGATGATTTTGCCTCAGTTTATATTTAAGAGAAAGTTAAAAGAGTCAGGAGAATTACTAAGTAGCTCAAAAGAGAAAAATTTAAGAGCTATTACAGACTTTGGTAAAGGTATTGAAACGATTATTTGCAACCAAGCAGAAAAAGAGAATGTAAAGCAAACTCTCATAACCCTTAGTGAGATGGAGACGACACAATTTAAGTATTATACACTTCAGAATTTAGTTATGTTTTGGACAGGACCTCTGAAAGCTGTCGGCTTGATTGGACCATTTGTGATTGGTCTTGTTATGAAACAAAATTCAATTACTACACTTATTGCTATGATGTCTGCTTCAACATATCTTATTAACCCCTTACAACAGATTCTGGAGGCTATTGCAAGTATTCAATCAAGTCAAGTGATAAAAGATAAATTATTGACATTTGGAAGTGAGTCAGAAATTCCTTCAAAAGGGCTTCACACACATACTTTAGAAGAAATTCAGTTAAAAAACGTCACTAAATCTTATGATAATCAAGAGATTTTTCGAGATGTTACGGTTACTTTTTCATTGTCTCAGCATAACCTTATAGTTGGTGATAGTGGTATTGGAAAAACAACACTTTTTAGGTTAATATCAGGGCAAGATAAGTCTTATAGTGGGGAAATCATTTTCAAAAGCATTGATGGAAGGAAACTGACTCCAAATTTGGATAATGTTGCAATAATTCATCAAAATCCTTATGTCTTTCATACAAGTGTGCGACATAATCTAACTCTTTATCAAGATTATTCTGACTCATTGCTCATTTCAACACTAAAAAAGGTTGGGCTATGGGTGGCTTGTTGTCACCAATTAGACTATGAATTAACTGGAGATAACTTTTCAGGTGGTCAAATCATAAAACTGGAGATTGCACGTGCTATTTTGAGGGGCAAGCAAGTTTTACTTGCGGATGAGATGATGGCGTCTTTAGATGAAGCAAGTTCGAGAGAAATTAGAAATGTCTTGAAACAGTTGCCTAATAGCATTATTGAAATTGCCCATCATTACAATCTGGAAGATTATGATGCTGTCTATAGAATTGAAAATAAGTCAATCGTAAGAATTAAATAGCAAGAGCTACTTTCAGTAAAAGTTAGACAGATTAGTTGCTTAGTCTTTTCTTTTGCTTTACAATTGAAGATTTTAATTTCAAAGAAAACACCTAAGTCAAGCGACTCAGGTGTTCTTGTGTTATTTTTCTTTTTTATTATGGTTCAAAATGGCATTGAGGACAATGGCAAGCAAGCTTGCAACGACGATACCGTTTGAGAAGAACATTTGGAAAGCATTTGGTAGGCTGTTGAAGAGGTTGCTGCCGTTAAGACCAACCCCTGCAGCGATTGATACTGCAGCAATCAAGAAGTTGTGTTCGTTGTTGGCGAAATCAACACGTGCCAAGATTTGCATTCCTTGGATAGAAACAAAACCGAACATGACAAGCATAGCGCCACCAAGGACTGGGCTTGGGATGATTTGAGCCAAGGCACCAAACTTAGGAAGGAGTCCAAGAAGAACAAGGAAACCAGCTGCATAGTAGATTGGTAAGCGAGTCTTGATACCTGACAATTTCACAAGACCAACGTTTTGTGAAAAACCAGTGTATGGGAAGGTGTTGAAGAGTCCACCAAGGAGAACAGCCAAACCTTCAGCTCGGTAACCGTTACGAAGGCGAGTGCTATCGAGTGGTTCTTTGGTAATATCAGAGAGGGCCAAGTAAACTCCAGTTGATTCAACCATAGACACTGTAGCGATAATACACATCATGATGATTGATGACAACTCAAACTTAGGCATTCCGAAGTAGAATGGTGTTGGCACGTGGACAATAGGTGCCGCAGCCACTGGTGAGAAGTCAACCAAGCCCATGCTTGCTGCGATGGCAGTACCGACAATCAAACCAATCAAGATTGAGATGGATTTGATAAATCCTTTAGTGAAAATATTAATCAAAAGGATGATGAGAACGGTGATAGCTGCAAGGAAGAGGCTTTGACCAGTTGGTTTATCAGCATTATTTCCCATATTTCCGATAGCCACAGGGATGAGGGTCAAACCAATAGTAGTGATGACAGATCCCGTAACGATAGAAGGGAAGAGATTGGCCACTTTTGAGAAGACGCCAGAAATGAGGATAACATAAATCCCTGAAACGATAAGAGCACCAAACATAGCACCGCTACCATGTTTCTCACCAATCATAGTAAGTGGTGCTACTGACTGGAAGGCAACCCCAAGAACAACTGGAAGACCGATACCGAAGTATTTATTAAGTTGAAGTTGGAGGAAGGTTGCTACACCACACATGAAAATGTCGGTGGAAATCAAGTAGGTTAATTCATGAGCTGAATACCCTAAGGCTCCAGCAATCATGATTGGAACCAGGATTGATCCCGAGTACATGGCAAGTAGGTGTTGCAGTCCTAGGACCGCCGCCTGCGAATGTTTCTCTTTATTTTGCATTAGATGTCTGCCTCCTTAAATACGACCTGACCATTTTCAAAACGATCCAAACGAGCAAGTGAAACGACTGGGTAACCAGCTTCTTCTAGAAGGGCACGACCATCTTGGAAAGATTTCTCAATAACGATACCGACCGCTTCAACGTGTGCGCCAGCTTCTTCGATGATTTGAATCAAGCCTTTGGCAGCTTGGCCGTTAGCTAGGAAGTCATCAACGATGAGAACCTTATCTTCAGGAGTGAGGAACTTGCTTGCGATAGAGACAGTGCTAGTCACCTGCTTAGTGAAGGAGTAAACCTCAGCAGTGAGGATCCCTTCATTCATGGTGATATTTTTAGCCTTCTTAGCAAAGATCATAGGGACATCCAAAGCCTCAGCAGCATAGAGGGCTGGAGCAATACCAGATGCCTCGATAGTCACCACCTTGGTGATGCCTGCATCCTTGAACTTTTCAGCAAAGACCTTTCCAATCTCACGCATGAGATCAAAGTCCACTTGGTGAGTAAGGAAAGAGTCAACTTTGAGGATGTTCTCCCCAAGGACATTCCCATCTTTGAGAATGCGGTCTTCCAGTAATTTCATATTACCTCCTATAAAAAATAAAACTAAAGTGTATTTTGATTTTCTCAGATTCCATTGAGACTCTGACAAAGATCAAACCAATCGAATAACAGAAAAAGGCCTGCAAAGCAAGCCTTTGAAATCACAAAAAGACAGTAAAAATCTTTCTATGACTATGTTAGCTTACTCATTGTTAGGTGTTACGGCACCTTGTAGAAACGTCACGCCCATTCGTGACATAAATAAGTAATGTTCTCATTGTTCGATGAAGCTGTCGATGGTTGATGATAAACCAACATCAACTCTATTATAATACTATATTTTCTTTGAAGACTCAAAGAATTTTTTCCATAAAAATGCACTCTTTAAAAAGTTGCAAAATTCAATCTAACATTATTGTAAGATTTGCTGAGAAAGGGCGATTCTTATGTCATTTTTGTTATAATAGTGAGAAATGAAAGAGGTTGAGTTATGCATAAGATTTTATTAGTTGAGGACGATGAGGTTATCCGTCAACAAGTCAAGAAAATACTAGAACAGTGGGGTTACGAAGTTGTTCTTGTTGAAGATTTCATGGAAGTATTATCCATTTTTGTAAAAGAAGAACCCCACTTGGTTCTTATGGATATTGGTTTACCTCTATTTAACGGTTATCACTGGTGTCAGGAAATTCGGAAGGTCTCCAAGGTGCCTATTATGTTCTTGTCTTCTAGAGATCAGGCCATGGATATCGTTATGGCAATCAATATGGGGGGAGACGACTTTGTGACTAAACCATTTGATCAAAATGTTCTCCTAGCAAAAATTCAAGGGCTTTTACGTCGTTCTTATGAGTTTGGTAAGGATCAGAGCCTCTTGGAATATAGAGGTGTGATACTGAACCTCAAAGCCATGGATTTGGTTTATCAGGGCGAAGTCGTTTCTTTGACTAAGAATGAGTTTCAGATTTTACAAGTTCTCTTCGAGCGTTCTGGTAATATTGTTAGTCGTGAAGACCTCATGAAGGAGCTTTGGAATAGTGACTTCTTTATTGATGATAACACTCTCTCTGTAAATGTGGCACGTTTACGTAAGAAGTTAGAAGCAGTCGGTTTGAATGATTTTATAGAAACCAAGAAAGGTGTCGGCTACGGGTTGCGTCATGATGGGTAAGTGTCAATTTATCAAATACTATATTAGGTCTCGTCTGCCTTTCTATCTCTTGGTTATCTTTAACGGAATCCTCTTGCTTTTGTTTGCCTTTTTATTTGATGAGGTGGCAGATGTTCTTTATTATGCCCTGACAATCCTGACTTTTGTGACCATCATTATGCTGGCTTGGGACTTGCTTAGATCCTATCAGTCTTATAAGCTAGCATATCTATATGAGGAAATTACTCCCTTAAGTCCTTTGGAGTTTTACTTAGCCCAGACCTTGGAAAATGCAAGGGAGAATCAGATGAATCAGACTGAGGAGGAACGTAAGCGCTATACAGATTTGATGGACTACTACACTCTTTGGGTTCATCAAATCAAGACGCCAATAGCAGCCAGTCAATTGTTAGTTCAGGATGTCACAGATAGTAATACTAGGTCTCTCTTGGAGCAAGAAATCTTCAAAATCGATGCCTACACTAATTTGGTTTTGCAGTATTTACGCTTAGAAAACTTTCATGATGATTTGCAGTTGAAACAGGTTGCATTAGAACACTTGGTTAAAGAAGTTATTAGAAAGCATAGACTTTTCTTTATTCAAAAAGGGTTGACCATTAACCTAGATAACTTGGATGTTAAGGTTATTTCAGATGAAAAATGGCTCTTAGTCATCATTGAGCAGGTCTTGTCAAACAGTTTGAAGTACACAAAGAGTGGCGGTATTGAAATCTACTTCAAGGATAATACGCTTTATCTTAAAGATTCTGGAATTGGTATCAAGGATAGTGATATTTTACGGGTTTTTGAGCGTGGCTTTTCAGGTTACAATGGCCGATTGACTCAGCAGTCGTCTGGGTTAGGTCTCTATCTTTCAAAGAAAATTGCTGATCATCTTGGACATGATATTAGTATTAGCTCCCAAGTAGGTCAAGGAACCACAGTTTCCATTCATTTTCAAAAGAAGAAGTTAGCCATTGATTGATAACTTACAAAAGTGTAAGAAATTAGACGACAAATGAAAGCAAGGGTTATGGTTTTGCCCCTGCTTTTTCTATAAAATGGTATCGAAGTTAAGTAAGAGATTCCTAAAATCTCTCCTAATTCTACTAATAAAGGAGCTTATTATGACATTACTAGATGTTCAACATGTTAAAAAAATTTATAAAACACGTTTCAAAGGAAATCAGGTTGAAGCCCTTAAAGATATCCATTTTACGGTTGAGAAGGGTGAGTATGTTGCTATTATGGGTGAGTCTGGTTCAGGAAAATCAACCCTGCTCAACATTCTTGCCATGCTTGATAAACCAACGGCAGGGCGTGTCTACCTTAATGGTATGGACACAGCAACTATTAAAAATAAGGATGCTTCCAGTTTCCGTCGTGAAAGATTAGGGTTTGTTTTCCAGGATTTCAATCTTTTAGATACCCTATCAGTTAAAGATAATATCCTGCTACCTTTGGTCCTTTCTCGACGCTCAGTTAAGCAAATGATGACACAAGTTGAAGCTATCAGTCGTCAACTGGGAATTCATTCCTTGCTAGAGAAGTACCCTTATGAAATTTCAGGTGGTCAAAAGCAAAGGGTTGCAGTTGCGCGTGCGATCATCACTAAACCAGAAATCCTCTTAGCAGATGAGCCAACAGGCGCCTTGGATTCAAAATCTTCAGCGGCACTCTTGGATGTCTTTGAAACTATTAATGCCAGCGGTCAGACCATTCTTATGGTAACTCACTCAACAGCGGCCGCCAGTCGTGCGCAGCGTGTTTTGTTTATTAAGGATGGTATTCTTTATAATCAAATCTTCAAAGGGGATAAGTCTGAACATCAAATGTTCCAAGAAATTTCCGATACACTAACTACAATGGCAAGTGAGGTGAACTAATATGTTTCGTCTAACCAATAGACTGGCTTTGTCCAATCTCATAAAAAATCGTAAGCTTTACTATCCGTATACATTGGCAACTATTCTGGCTATTGCCATTACCTATATCTTTACATCTTTAACGCTTAATCCTCATCTGGATGACTTGACTGGGGCAGATGCTATCAAGATGGTTTTGGGGATGGGACTTGGAATTGTCGCCCTATCCTCTGGAATTATTGTTCTTTATGCCAATAGCTTTGTTATGAAAAATCGTTCAAGGGAGCTTGGTCTCTATAGTGTGCTAGGCTTAGAGAAGCGTCATCTCTTTAGTATGATTCTAAAAGAAACAGTGATTATGAGTTTTGTGACTTTGCTTCTAGGTATAGGTGTGGGGGCACTTTTCGATAAACTCATTTATGCTTTTCTTCAAAGGCTTATCGGTGAAAGTACTGGTTTAGTTTCGACCTTTCAAGTAATGACAATTCCTATTGTTCTTGTCATCTTTGTTTGTATTTTTAGTTTGTTGGTTTTGGTAAATGGTTTCCGATTGCTACGGCTTAATCCTTTACAATTAACTAAAGATGGCCTTAAGGGTGAAAAAAAGGGACGTTTTCTAGTGATTCAAACCCTTTTGGGACTTGGTGCTATGGGGTATGGTTACTATCTTGCTCTCTCTGTTCAGAATCCAGTAACGGCTATTATGAGTTTTTTTCTAGCTGTTCTACTGGTCATTCTAGGGACTTACCTTCTCTTTAATGCCGGGACAACAGTTGTTCTGCAACTCTTGAAAAAGAAGAAGAGCTACTATTACAAGCCCAATAATATGATTTCCATTTCCAACCTTGTCTTTCGGATGAAAAAAAATGCAGTTGGGCTGGCGACCATTGCCATTCTCTCAAGTATGGTTTTGGTGACACTTGTAGGTGCTGCAAGTATTTATGCTGGAAAAAAAGACTATCTGGCGAGTTCTGCTCCGCATGATTACTCAGTTACAGGGACGAATGTAGATTTAACAAGTACACGGAGAGCTATAGATGATTTCTTAGTACAGACGGGAAATCAGGTAAATAGAAAAGTGGAAGCAAGTTACCTCTACTTTGGTATCAAAGAACAAGAAAAAAACAAGCTAACCATCTTTTCTGAGAATGAAAGAAAAGTTCTACCAAAGTCAATTTTTCTTGTCTTCTCACAATCTACTTATAAACAATTAACAGGTAAAGACCTCAATCTGACTTCGAATCAAGTTGGCTTATTTACTAAAAATAAAATATTAAAAGATCAAAAGAGTTTGTCTGTCAACAGTCAAACCTACCAGATCCATGATAGCCTTAATGACTTTCTTAAAGGTAAAGTACCCAACCTCTTCACAATCATAGTTTCTGATTATAGCTACCTTGTTGTTCCTGATATGGATGATTTTCAAGAAAGTATCAAAGGAACAGCAACCACCCAAGCTACCTATGTTGGTGTTAATGTCAAAGACCCTTCACATGATGCCAAGAAAAATTCAGATTTGTTAGACAAAATCACGGATAAAGAAACACAACAGTTAGCTGGACAAACTACTGGCCTCCCTAAGTCTTACTTCACTGCAAATAGCCGATATGATGCAGAAGGCATGGTAAATGGCTTTGTTGGTGGAACCTTCTTTATCGGCATCTTCCTATCCATCATCTTCATGCTTGGCACAGTTCTCGTGATTTACTATAAACAGATTTCCGAGGGTTATGAGGATCGTGAGCGCTTTGTTATTCTTCAAAAGATTGGCTTGGACGACCTCCAAGTCAAGCAAACCATTGGAAAGCAAGTCCTTACTGTCTTCTTCCTCCCCTTGATTTTTGCCTTTATTCACTTGGCCTTTGCCTATCATATGATCAGTTTGATTGTGCGTATCATTGGAGTTCTTAATCCAAGTCTTATGTTAGTGGTTACTATCATTGTTTGTGGCGTATTCTTCCTAGCCTATATCTTGGTTTTCGTCCTAACGTCGCGTTCTTATCGTAGAATCGTATCAATGTAACTGACATAGAGTCTAGTTCAAGCTAGGCTCTATTTCTTTTATGCTATAATAGATGACAGAATTATAAATTATCGGAGAAAATACATGTCACAGACTATTGATGTCAAACGTTATGAGGAATTGGCACGTCAAAAGCAAGGGGAGCACCGAAAGTTTCTAGCACAACTCAAGAAGAAGGCTCCTAAAAATTTAGATAAGATTGTTCAGCAGGTACACAATGAAGTCTTTCAAGAAATTGATTGTACTCAGTGTGCCAATTGTTGTAAGACGCTTGGTCCCGACTTTACAGAGCAGGACATTACTCGCATTGCCAAGCATTTTCGAATGAAATTACCTGCCTTCGAGGAGCTGTACCTGCAGGTAGATGAGGATGGCGACAAGGTCTTCAAGTCTATGCCTTGTCCCTTCTTAGGGCCTGATAATCTCTGTGATATTTATGATGTCCGTCCTAAGGCCTGTGCAGCCTTTCCTCACACGGATCGTAAGAAAATCTATCAGATCAATCATCTGACTATCAAAAATACGCTTTTCTGTCCAGCAGCCTACCTTTTTGTGGAAAAACTCAAGGATAGGATTTAGAAAGGAACTGTTATGAAACGCTTTAATTCAGGTGTTATTACCTTACTTATCATTGCTGCCTATTTTATCGCAACAGCTTTTATTCCAGATTTGTATTTGGCTTTTAATTATAAGTTGATTTTAGCCTTGCTTTTTGTGCTTTTGAGCTGGCAATCTAAGGGAAAATTTCTCTTTTTCTTGGGGATGGCTTTTCTATCGACCTATATCCATGACCTCTTTAGATTGGACTATTCGGAATGGACACTCTTTGTAGGAATTCTTATCTTGGGGATTGCAGTGGACCGTTTGAGCAAGCCAAATTATAAGAAAAAATTCTCTTACAAGGTGTCTAAAGAACATGAGCGAGAGATTTTTGCTAAGACTCTTTTTTCAGAGTCTGTGCAAGTGGTGACTTCGCAAAATCTTGAAACTGTCTATGCCAATGCCGATTTTGGACGTTTGACTTTAGATTTGCGTCAGGCTCAGTTTATGACGGACCGACCTCAGATTGTGGTTCAGGCAAATTTTTCTCAGGTTATCATTCGAGTTCCTAAGGATTGGCAAGTGGATACACACGGGCTTCATACAAGCTTAGCAGGAGTGAAAGGCTACGATAGTCTAGGAGATCGAGAGTTATCAAGAACGACAGTTTCTCTAACAGGCTCTGTAACCTTTGGACAAGTAACTGTCAAACATTGAAAATAATGAAAGAGCGAAAGCTCTTTTTTTCTTGCAAATCCTTCTTATATAACATTGAATACGTTTACAAATAGTGCTATACTGATAGTGAAAATAATTGGAAATTTGCAATCATTTACTAGAAAGGAGTCTTCTTATGCAACGGTTTAATCTTCGGAGTTTCTTGTTGCTTTTACTAGCAGCTTGTTTTATCGCTAGTGCCTTTATTCCAGATTTTTGGATCATGGTCAATTATAATCTGGTTTTCTTCGTTGCCTTCTTTTGTTTTGGTATCTTGAATAGGCGACCCCTCCTCATTTTTCTTGGTTTGGCCTTCTTATCACCCTATGTTCATGACTTGTTAAACCTCGATTTTGCACAGTGGAATCTCTTTAGTGGTATCTTTCTAATTGGCTTGGCCTTAGAGCTTTTTTATGGCCGTAGTCAAAACAAAGGCCTTACTAAAGACTATAAGGTTAATAAGAACGACCAAGAGGGACCTCATATTTCTGTTAAGACCTATATGGCTGAGGATAGGTATCGCATCTATTCTCAAGAAGTCGAAACAGTTGATATGAATCTAGCTTTTGGTGAGCTTTGGTTGGATTTGAGTCAGGCCAGCTTTGCGTCAGATCAGGTAGCTGTTCATCTTGATGCTAAGTTTGGTGAAGTTCATATCCGACTTCCTCACGGCTGTGTCATGGATGCCACTGGAATTTCACATCCTCTGTCATCTGTAAAGGTGGATCGTTTTGAATCTGATTTCGAGCAAGTTGAAACAAGGCTTCATCTGAGCGGAAGTCTCTTCCGTACGGAGTTGGAAGTGGAGTATTAAGGGAAGTCCAATGATGTCAGCGATATTGTCAAGCATGGCATCTATATAAAAGAAAGGAAAGCATTGATGGGTGAGACAGTTATTCAGGTTTCTTCTCTTGGAAAACGTATCAAGGGAAAGACTATTTTAGAGGATATTAGTTTTGAGATAAACAAGGGCGATTGTGTGGCCTTGATTGGACCTAATGGGGCAGGTAAGACTGTCTTGATGTCCTGTATTCTTGGCGATAAAAAACCGAGCAGTGGTCAGGTCCTCATTGATGGTAAGGCAGGTAAGGCCAAAAATAAAATTGCGGTTCTCCTTCAGGAAAATACCATTCCAAATAGTTTGAAAGTGGAGGAACTGATTGCCTTCTTCCAATCTATCTCTGATAATCCCTTGACCAATCAAGAGGTACAAGAGCTCTTACAATTCAAGGAAGACCAGTACCAGCAGTTTGCGGATAAACTCTCTGGTGGGCAAAGACGTCTTCTAGCTTTTGTCCTTTGTTTGATTGATAAACCCCAAATCCTCTTTTTGGATGAACCGACAGCGGGTATGGATACCTCTACTCGTCAGCGTTTCTGGGAGATTGTCAATGACTTGAAAAAAGCTGGGACAACTATCCTCTATTCCTCTCACTATATCGAAGAGGTGGAACACACAGCTGACCGTATCTTAGTCCTCCATCAAGGAAAACTCATCAGAGATACCACGCCATACGCTATGCGACACGAAGAGAAGGAGAAGCAGGTCACTCTGCCAAGTAGCTTTGTTGGCATTGTTCATGGACTGCCAGACATCTATGAGATTACTGAAAAGAGGGATGTCATCAGTTTCATGACAAAAGATATCGAAAAGGTATGGCAAAGTCTTGAAGAAGCGGGCTGTGGAATTTCTGATATTGAAATTCAAAATAAAACACTCTTGGATAGCCTATTTGATTCAACAAGGGAGGACAAGGCATGAAAGCATTACTAAAAATTGAGTGGATTAAAACGTGGCGAAGTTGGCCAGTCTTTATCATGGGAATCGGGATACCTGTCGGATTTTTCCTCCTTTTTTCTAGTATCTTCTCAGCACCTACTCCAGAAGCTCAAAAAGAGTTTTTGCTGTCTTATATGCTGACCATGACTGGCTTCTCCATGTCTAGTTTTGGTTTGTTTACCTTTCCCTATATGTTGCAAGAGGACCGAATTGAACACTGGTTGACCTATATCGAGCACTCAAAAGTTAGTATTGCAGCTTATTATCTTTCTAAAATCTTTCGTGTGCTTCTAAACTTTATGGTTGCCATCATTGTGACCTTTTGTGTAGGTGCCTTTTTCCGAGATGTAGAGATGCCATTCTTTAGATGGGTAGGGTCAGGTGCTCTCTTACTTTTGTCCGGTCTACTCTTTCTAGCTTTTGGTTTACTTATCGCTCAGATTAAATCTCAACAATTCATGTCTCTTGTGGCAAATATTATTTACCTTGTCTTGCCTATAGTGAGTGGTTCATGGGTTCCTATTTCCTTGTTCCCTAAGTGGGTTCAGAGCATCTCTGAGTGGACACCTGTCTATCATGTCAATGAATTGGTCGTTAATTTTGCTATCAATGGGAAATTTTCATGGAAATCACTCCTGTTTATTGTAGCTTATACTGCAGTAGCAACAGGGCTTGCACTCTTTATCAAGTCTCAAAGGGAAAGTGATCACGGTTAAGGGAGAAATAATGGATATTTGGCAGAAAATGTATGAAAAGGCTCAAGCCTTGTATCAGCCACAGGAAGTCTCAGACTTTGTCTATGCAAGGCACGTAGTGGCTGCCGTTGAGGCTGAAGATGGACAAATTTTTACAGGCTTTTGTATGGAAGGGACGTGTGGTGTTTTCCATCTTTGTGCTAGTCATCAGTTTTCTATCAAGGTGATGTGTCGCTTATTTCAAGTTTCACGGTCTAGCTACTACGCCTTTAAAAGTCACCAACCAAGCCAACGAGATCAAGAAAATAAACTTCTTAAAAATGTGTCCAAAATATTGACAGAATTTCAAGCGTAAGGAAGAATTATGATTCATAACTTATCATTCTTAAAAGGCTGATCATTATAAAAAAGGAGAAGACAGTATATTCTTCTCCTTTTTTAATTGGGTAGTGAGGTGTACAATAAAAGTAAGAGAATTTAAGGAGAAGGACCATGATTGTAAAAGTTTGTAATGCAGATTATAGTCTTCAGTGGGATGGGACGTATCAATTTGCTCTTGAAAACTATCCTAAGATTCAAGAATGGGAATTGGAGAAGCTAGCAAAGTTTATTGCTTATGAACAGGACCATCATCGTCAGACCATTGTGGAATGTGAGAATCATGAATTAAATATACAAATTCATGATTACTTGAAAAAGCATAGCTATTTTCCTCCATACAGACCAAGTCATCAGCTTGTAGCTTCTACCTATGATATCCAGAAAAAATTGGTTACTTCAGATTATTGTAGTCATACTTGTACAGTGGAGGTGGCTCAGACTATTTTTCAGACTGGAAAACTCATGTCAGCGGTTAAAGTATTTGGTAAAAGTGGGGCTGAGCTAGTTACAGATAGTCGTAATGCAGCTTCTGATCCAGCAGACTATTTTGACTATATCATGTTTGGATGGTCTAATACGACTTCGGGTTACCGACTCGCTATGGAGCGTTTGTTAGGACGGGCACCTTCTGAGGAAGAATTGCAAGAAAAGTTCATTCCTGGCGTTAGTTTTCATTTCCTGTATGAAGAATTAATTCAAGCACCAGGTTATATCTTTGATGGCTATCATGTTGCGAAGGTAAGAGATAGTTTAGATTTGGATACCTTTCTTTATTTGTGTATTATTCCTTCGAAAGATAAGGCTTGTGTTGAAGGTTTGATTCCTAGTCAATTACAAGATAGAGTGATTTACCTAGACTAAGAGGGAGAAGGGTTACAGGCTTGGAATACCAAGGTGAATCAAGTGTTACATAGTAAGGATAAGTTGAAGGAGTAGTGTATGAAAGAGATTGATCAAGTTCTACTGAAAAAGTGATCATCGAGCGTCCTCGTTCTAGTCATAAGGGAGACTACGGTCTGATGTTAGTATGATTTTATGGACACGTTTTGGTGGAATAGTATCTAACCAAAGGAGATGTCCAAATGAGCCAAAAATATACCAAAGAGTTCAAGGAAACTATTGTTCAATTGCATGAAAACGATTATTAAGAAGTATCAATTACAGAACAAGAGAAAGGAAAGAAAATTAATGGAAAATAAATTAATAGCACATAGTTTGATAATGTTTAAAAATAAATATCTTGTAATAAAACGTAGTGATATTAAACGAGGAGAAAAAAATTATTATCCCTCTTATTGGGATATTCCAGGTGGGAGTGTAGAAGATGGGGAGCTTCCTAGACAAGCTGCAATTAGGGAGTGTCAAGAGGAAGTTGGCCTAGTTATTTCATTAGAAAACATTATTCATGAAGATAGTAATATAGATAATAATAAGATATTTACAAGACTTGTCTATAGTGCCAACTTACTTCAAAATGAAAATATCAATATTAAATTAGATCCAGAAGAACATGTGGAGTATAAGTGGATAAAAAATTTAGATGATTTAGACGGGGAAAGTATAGTACCATACTTATATGATATTATGAAATAGTCATTTCGAAAAGAAGAAAAATTTCAGAAGATGAAATTATAGAAGCAGTAAAAGTTGCTGAAGATAGTTTTGAAGTAGTATTGTAAAATGATAGTCTTCAAAAAGAATGGCTATACTCATTTTTTACTATCGACTGAGCTTTGAATTAAAGTAGGAGGATTTGATGGAAATAAAAAATCACTTTGGTGTCTATGGCATTTGCTTTGAAAATGGGAAATTACTCTGCATTGAGAAAACGAGAGGACCTTATCAACATCGTTTTGATCTACCGGGTGGTAGCCAAGAACTAGGTGAGGGGTTGACAGAGACCCTCAAGAGAGAAGTTCTGGAAGAGACAGGATATGCTCTTAGCGATTATTCAAACCCTAGAATCTATGATGTGATGGTTCAGGAAGAAGGACAAGACTTCGCAGTACACCATCTCATGGCCTTTTATGATATCGTACTCGATTTCGAACGCTCTCAACAATCCCTTCCTCAAGAGGTTCTTGGTGGAAGCAATGATTCAGCAAATGCAATCTGGCTTCCTATCGAGCAGATTACAGAAGAAAATGCTTCGCCTTTAGTATTGAAGGTAAAGGCAGAGTTAGGAGGATTTCCAGAATTGGACAAGACCTCTCACATGAATTGGAAGGTAAAAGAAAAACAGGAGAAGAAATGACACCGCAAGAAATGTGGAATCAATACAAGAAAATTAACCCCTCTATCGGAGATGAGATAGATGCCTGGTCTTTTGGAGTGGAAGCTGATCTCTTGGCAGACTTGGTTTTAAAAGGTGAAAAGACGGCAACTGCTTCAGCTTACGATCTTTACGCTCTAGCGGGTGAAGCCCTTCCACAAGAAGGGACATTTGATATCATTTTAGATAGCCAAGATCAGGCTGTCTGCATTGTCGAAATAACAAAGGTTTCTGTTCAGCCTTTTCATCAAGTGTCAGCTGACCATGCCTTTAAGGAAGGGGAAGGAGACAAATCTCTGGCCTATTGGCGTCAGGTTCATGAGGACTGTTTCGCCGAGTGGCTGAGAGAGGCAGGAATGACTTTTACACCTAACAGCAAGGTTGTTTTAGAAGAATTTCGCAAGGTTTATCCATTATAGAACATGAGAGTGGGACAGTTGAGTAGGGCTGTAAAAGCTGATGAAATCAGCGTGTAGAGCCCACTCAACCACTGCGTCTTGCTCGACAATCCAAAGACAATTGAGAGGCTAGGACTTTTGTCCCAGCCTCTTTTTAAAGGGGATATTCGAGATGCGTTTTAATTCTAAAAGTGACAGAGATTTGGCTTTTGAACAGGCTCTTTTGAGATATGATATCATAAAAAAGGGCTACTTAAGATTATGATAGCCTTATTTAGGCAGATGGCCATTATTGGATTTCTTACTTATCATATTCAGGTGCACGTCGTTATATTGCGATTAACTAAGTTTTAAAGGCTATTCAATTTTAGAAGATGGCAGGAACATATTTCTGTATTATTTTATGAAATTGTATTGAAAAATTGAAATAAAAATGTTATATTTGTAATGAAAAATAAATAAAAGGAATATTAATCATGAAAATTCCAAGTAAAATTATTGGTTTAGTATTAGCTCTTATCGTAGTTATCCTTGCTGTCTTTTTGGTGACTAAATTTAACAGCCATGAATCAGCTCGTGTTAGCACAAGTAGTAGCCCAGCCAAAACGGTTAAGAAGTCATCTTCAAGCTCAAGTAAGGTCGTTAAGAAGAATAATAAGTCAAGTCAAACCTCGTCGTCAGTAGCTTCAACTGAAGAGGATAATGGACAAGCTTCTTCTCAAGAACAAGCTCAAGCAGCGGGAGCATCAGATACTGCACAAACAGGAGAAACTACAACATCACCTTCTCAAGTTGGAGGAGTTGAAGGTGGTCGAGGTGCTTGGACAGCTACTTCTGGAACATTGACACTTGATGAGGAAACACCTGTATATGCTGCACCAGATAAAGATAGCGGAGCAGTTTCTACACTTCCTGCCGGAGATGTTGATTGGGATAAATATGAAATTTTACCTGATGGAAATTGGTATAGCTTTGTCAAAGATGGGCAACGTTATTATATTTCATATTCAGATGTAGGACATTGATAAAGAATTAAAAAGGAAACATGATAATTCGTATAAAGTTATCATGTTTTTGTTCATTTAATGAAGTATTGCTTTATACTTAGCGTCATTTTTGAATAATAAACTTCTAAAAAATTATATGTTATTATTTATTGAAATATTTGATTTTTCTGACATGTTAAAAGGAGAGATTAATGAAATCTGTTTATCAAGTTGTTAAAAAAGATATCCAAGTATATTCAGTACTTACTATCTTATTGTCTATTGCAATGGTAAGTGAAGCCTATTTGATGCAACTAATCATTGACTCTATCAAACTTGGAGTGGGGCGCTATGTTGTTACATCTATTTTTGTAGTTGTGTTCTTGTTGATTCAAACACTTATCTACTATTTTCAACAATCACTGACAGCAATCATTAGTAAGAAATCTGCGTATGCTTATAGAAATGTTATTTTCCAAGGTATTCAGAAAACACCTTTAGAGTTACTCACAGGAAATAAAAATGACAAACTTCTAGCCTCATTAACTACTCAAATAGATCAAATTGAATTTAATTATTTTTATTCCATATACTGGGGTGGCTACTTAATCTGCCAATTAATTATTGCCATAATTGTTTCTCTCTACCTTAATCCTTTATTAGCAGCTTTAACTCTGCTTTTAAGCTTACCAAATCTTTTTGTAGCTGTACTCTTTAAAAATCCTTTAGAAAAGAAACAAGAAGAGTTAATTGAAACTACTAATACTTCAGTATCAGCTATTCAAGATCTTATCGAAGGTATACCTGATTGGAAAATTGCCAACAAGAGTTTTGACATTAATAGAGTCTTTGATATTCAAACTTTAAAGCTACTTAAACGCCAAACAAATGTTGAAAAATCTCAATATGTTGTTGTCAGTTTAAATCAGCTGTTTTCAAATGTTCTTTATTTCGGTAGTTGGATTATTGGGGGACTATTAATCATAAATAGTCAACTGACATTAGGGAGTTTAATAGCATTCTCACAATTATTAGTCAGGATTTCTTACCCAATATATGCTTCTTCTGATTTGTTAGCTAAATTTATTAGTGGTAAGAAAACTATAGAGACTCTTTCTACTGAATTTCAAATTATAGAGGAAAATCTTAATACTCTGGAACATATTGAAGTTATATCATTTGATAATTTTCGTTTTAAAAATAATTCGGAAGCTATCCCTTTTAATGGGCAGTTTTATAAGCATAAGAAGTACCTATTAAAAGGAAAGAGTGGAACTGGTAAAACCACACTATTAAAAGCAATCCTACGAGAGTATAACGATTACACAGGAACAGTTAAAATTAATGGTATTGATGTTAAAAGTATCAAAGAGAGTAGTATCTTTGATAATGTAGCTTATGTACCCCAACACCCTCATATGTTCAATGCAAAACTTCGTGATAATCTTACTCTATTTTCTGAGGATGTTTCAGAAGAGGAACTGTTTGAGGCATTGAAATTTGTAGAATTATCTAAGTGGGCTAATAGAGAGTCTTTAGAGTTGATGCTTTCAAATGATACTATAAAACTTTCAGGTGGAGAAGCCAAGAGAGTTGCTTTGGCAAGAGCCTTATTGATGAAGACTGATATCTTGTTTTTAGACGAATTTTCTTCTGGTATTGACCTTGAAACGTTATCAAAAATAGAGAATCGACTTTTACAAACGAGTAAATTAATTATTTACATCACACATGTAGACACCGATAGAATTATCCAACAATTTGATGAAATAATAGATTTGAATGAGTTTGTAGACTTATAAAACGATGACACTCTTAAAAACTCAACTTGACATGTTCTATGACACTATTAGCCAGTCTAGCCCTAGTCGCATGGTTGAAGAAAACTATAAGCAGAGAAAGTGATCGTGTTTAAAGGAGAAAAAATGGATATTTGGCAGAAAATGTATGAAAAGGCTCAAGCCTTGTATCAGCCAAAGGAAGTCTCAGACTTTGTCTATGCAAGGCACGTAGTGGCTGCCGTTGAGGCTGAAGATGGGCAAATTTTCACAGGCTTTTGTATGGAAGGGACTTGTGGTGTTTTCCATCTATGTGCCGAAAGGGCTGCCCTTTTCAATATGTATCAAGAATCTGGTCAAACTAAGGTCAAGCGTATTATCGCCTTTCGTGACCAGCCACCTCATGGTGGACCGTCTGGCATGCCTTGTGGGGCTTGTCGAGAATTTCTAATGGAACTCCATCCTGACAATCGTAACTTGGAGTTTATGGTTGACTACGAAACACGTCAAACCATTACTTTGGGCGAATTATTGCCACTATGGTGGGGCGAAGAACGGGCTCAACAGTTTGGAGAAAAGTCGCAAGACAAGGCTTAACGTTTATAGAAATCACAAAATCCTCACATCTTAAGTGTGAGGGTTTATTTTTTGAAATTAATTTCAGAAAATTCGAAATTTACCTTGAAATTCAAGATGAAAGTGCTATACTATTCTGTGAAAATAGAAAGAAGGTTTCATTATGGAGTCACTTGTATCTTTTAGTAAATGGCTCAGCAAATGGTTTACTGTAGCTGTTATCCTTTGGGCGGCCTTTAACTATGCCCTTCCTGCAACTAGTAGTTGGGTCATTCCCAATACGGCTTACCTACTTGGATTGATTCTCTTCGGTATGGGACTTACCTTGACCACTGAAGATTTTAAACGTATTGCTAAGCGTCCAATTCCAGTTGTGCTTGGGACTGTTGCCCACTATGTCATCATGCCTGGTTTGGCTTGGTTACTTTGTATGATTTTCCATTTGAAAGGTGCGACAGCAGCAGGGGTTATCCTTGTTGGGTCTTGTCCAAGTGGGACTTCATCTAGTGTCATGGCCTTCCTTTCAGGTGGGGATGTTGCCTTGGATGTCTCTATTGAAACCCTCTCAACTCTCTTGGCACCACTCATGATTCCAACCCTCTTGTCCTTCTTGGCTGGTCAATATGTCAGTGTTCCTGCACAAAACCTTTTTCTTAGTACCTTGCGTATCGTTGTTGTTCCTATTATCTTGGGGGTACTCGTTCACTCAATCTTTGGTAAGAAAATTGATGCCATCATCAAGATTATGCCTTTGATTTCTCAAGCTGCTATCCTCTTGATTGTTGGAGCAGTTGTTTCTGCCAACCATGCTAATATTTTCACAGCAGCGACAGCCCTTGTCATTCCAGTCGTTATGCTCCACAATCTTTGTGGTTATGCCCTTGGTTTTGGATTTTCAAAAATCCTTGGTTTGGAAGAGCCACAACAAAAAGCCATTACTTTCGAAGTGGGGATGCAAGACTCAAGTCTTGGAGCAACCCTTGCCATGAAATATTTCGTGCCACAAGCTGCGATCCCATCAACTATCTTTAGTATTTGGCACAATATCTCAGGTTCCATCCTCTCATCATGGTGGAAGAACCATTCAAAAAATAATTAGTAATATAATGAAAAGCTGACCTTGGGTTGGCTTTTATTTTTTTATAAAGAATTTTTTTTGATACTTTCCTTAGGTGATGACCTTTGGCTCCGAAAAGTCAGAGTGCATAATAAAGGACGTGTCGTCCGCACTTACTATGAACTCGCTGAGAGATATTAGACTATAGAGAGCTGACCTTGGGTCGGCTTTTTTACGTCACATGACAAATGTCATGTCATGTCATGACATCTGGTGCTAAAAAGAGAATGACCAAAGAGATATACTTTAGTCATAACTTAGAAATAATAAAAAACGAAAGAGGTCATCTCATGAAAATCAAAACATCTTACCTTATCTACGCTGTTATCGGAACTGTCTTTGCTGGACTTAGCATGTTTACTGATATCTTTGAAAAAGGCAACTTTGAAGCTATCTTCTCAAATCTTGGCATGATTATTGGCTTGTCTATCTCAGCCTACATTCTCATCACTATGGCTAAAAGTTTTATCGACCTTGTTATTAATGAATTGAAAAACTAGGAGATCCAGCATGAAACTACTAAAAATACTGAGCATCATGCTCCTAGCGGCAATTTGGACTATCCTCTTTGCCTATGTCCTATTTCATGGTAGCAGTGATATACTCTACAGTGTTATGGGCGTCTCAGTTGCAGCCTGTTATGTTTTTCTAGCCTTCTACCAAAAGAAAGGAAGTCACAAACATGAGTGAAGCGGTCCTTCAAGTCACAAATCTTGTCAAAAAGATCAATGGTAAAACGATTTTAGATCATATTAGTTTTGAGGTGGGACAAGGTGACTGCCTTGCCTTGATTGGGCCCAACGGTGCGGGTAAGACGACCTTAATGTCCTGCATACTTGGTGATAAGAAAGCCAGTAGCGGTCAAGTCTTTATCAAGGGCAAAAAGGGGAAAGCACAAGATCAAATTGCAGTTCTCCTCCAAGAAAATACCATTCCCTCAAAATTAAAAGTTAAGGAACTGATTGTTTTTTTCCAAGATATTTCTGAAAATGGATTATCTAAGGAAGAGATTCAAGCACTCTTACAATTCAAAGACGACCAGTATCAGCAGTTTGCGGACAAACTTTCAGGGGGACAAAAACGTCTTCTTGCCTTTGTCCTCTGTCTCATTGGCAAGCCTGACATTCTCTTTTTAGATGAGCCGACAGCAGGGATGGATACGACGACACGCCAACGCTTTTGGGAAATCATCAATGACCTGAAAAAGTCTGGTGTAACCATCCTCTATTCGTCCCACTATATTGAAGAAGTGGAACACACAGCTGACCGTATCTTGGTCCTCAATCAAGGGAAACTCATCAGGGATACTACACCATATGCCATGCGTAGCGAGGAAAAGGAAAAACAAGTCACTTTACCAAGTCGCTTTGCGCCAAGTCTTGATAAACTGGCAGCCATTTATGAAGTAACTGAAAAACGTGATGTTGTAACCTTTATGACTAAAGATATTGAAAGTATTTGGAGTAGTTTACAAGCTCAAGGCTGTCGCATTTCTGACATTGAAATTCAAAATAAGACACTTTTAGATAGCCTATTTGATAGCACAAGGGAGGACAAGTAATGCAAGCACTACTTAAAATCGAATGGATAAAAACATGGCGCAGTTGGCCTGTCTTTATCATGTCTATCGGAATGCCCGTCGGATTTTTCCTCTTGTATTCAGGTATGGAAATGAGTCCTGACCCAGAGTCACAAAAAGCATTTATCTTGTCCTATATGTTGACCATGACAGGATTCTCTATGTCCAGCTTTGGCTTCTTTACCTTCCCCTACATGCTTAAAGAGGACCAAACGGAGCATTGGCTAACCTATATCGAACATTCAAAAATCAGTATTCAGGCCTATTACCTCTCTAAAATCTTCCGTGTTCTTATGAACTTTATGGTAGCTATCCTAGTGACTTTCTGTGTGGGAGCTTTTGCGCGTGATGTTGAGATGCCATTCTCACATTGGCTTGGTTCAGGTGCTCTGTTACTCTTGTCAAGCCTAGTCTTCCTATCCTTTGGCTTGCTCCTAGCTCAAATTAAGTCTCAACAAATCATGTCTATCGTCGGAAATATCGTCTTTCTTGGACTTGCTATTATCGGTGGTTCTTGGATGCCAGTAACCATGTTTCCAAAATGGGTTCAGCATATTTCGGAGTGGACACCCATCTATCATATCAATCAGTTAGTAGTCAATTTCGCAAAAAAAGGGGAATTTTCATGGAAATCGCTCATTTTTATCTTGGTCTATGCTACAATAGCTACAGGCTTAGCCCTTTTTATCAAATCTTACAGAGAAAGTGACCATGTTTAGAAGTTACCAGAAAAATGATTTCGCTTATTTTGTTAGTCTTATTTTCCTTGTCTTCCCAGTATTGGGAGTCCTTGGTGGGTATTATCCAGTTTGGAGCCTAGTTTTGACAGGACTGTTTACCATCGCTTATCTCCTTATGGTGTATTTGAAAAAGGCCTATAGCAAGTGGATTCCCTTTCTGTGGTTTTACACTCTAGCTTACATTATCTTTATGTCCATTTGCATCCAAGGTGGCATGATGTGGTTTGTTTTTTTCAACGTCAATCTTCTCGTTTGGCGCTTTGAGGATAGCATATCATCTTATCGCTTTTTATCCTTTCTAGCGACACTCTTAATTTTGACGTCATCATCCTTCCTATTGACAGACGATTTGAGTACCCAGCTCATGTCTCTGGCTATTCTCCTCTTTTCGTTGGGAATGTACTATTTTCAAAATCGTATACGTCAGGAGAGAAAGATAGAAGAGCAGAACCGGACCATCAATATCCTGTCGGCTGAAAATGAACGCAACCGTATCGGTCGTGATTTGCACGATACCTTGGGACACACCTTTGCCATGATGAGTCTCAAAACAGAGTTGGCACTGAAACAGATGGACAAGGAGCAGTATGACGCTGCTAGAAAAAATCTGGAAGAATTGAACCAGATTAGCCGTGACTCCATGTACGAGGTGCGTGAGATTGTCAATAAGCTCAAGTACCGAACGGTGGCAGAGGAGTTACTGGAACTCGAGCGACTCTTTGACCTATCTGATATCGTCCTGACCGTGGATAGTAGCCTTGACTTAGACGGCCTGTCACCTGTTAGCCAGTCGACCTTGTCCATGGTGCTTCGTGAACTGGCCAATAATGTTATCAAACATAGTCAGGCCGATAGCTGTCAAATTCGTCTAAGACGTGATCATGGTATTGTTTTAGAGTTTGAGGATGATGGTTGTGGCTTCAAGGAAGTCACAGGACAAGAGTTACACAGTATCAGGGAGCGTCTCAGTTTGGTAGATGGAGACTTGGAAATTCTGTCTCAATCGCATCCAACAATCATTCGTGTGCATTTGAAAGAGGGAGGAAAAGCATGAAATTATTAGTCGCTGAAGACCAGTCAATGTTGAGGGATGCCCTCTGCCAACTCCTCATGTTGGAGGACGATGTCGAAGAGGTCCATGCAGCCAGTGATGGCCAAGAAGCTATTACTCTTTTGGAAAAAGAAGAAGTCGATGTGGCCATTTTAGACATTGAAATGCCAATAAAGACTGGACTTGATGTCCTGGAGTGGATTCGAGCCAATCAAAGAGAAACAAAGGTCGTTATTGTGACCACCTTCAAAAGAACAGGCTATTTCAAACGAGCCCTGGCAGCCCACGTGGATGCCTATGTACTGAAAGAGCGTTCCATCAGTGACCTCATGGCGACCATCCATACCGTCCTAGCAGGTCAAAAGGAGTACTCGCCAGAGCTGGTTGAAGGTGTTGCCTTTGATAATAATCCACTCAGCCAACGCGAACAAGAAGTCTTGGCCATGGTGGCCCAAGGGTCAACAAACCAAGAAATCGCCGAAAGTCTTTTTCTCTCAAATGGAACCGTCCGAAATTACATGACAGCCATCCTAACCAAACTTGATGCAGGCAACCGAACAGAAGCCGTCCGCATTGCCAAAGAAAAAGATTGGCTAGGGTGAGGAGAGGTAGATAAGAATGAAGTCACCATATGGTGGCTTTTTTCATGCCTTATAATCTATCTAAACATTCACAAGCAAGAATGAGAGAAGTTGAAATGAGCCTCTACAGGAATATGTAGAGGCTTTGATGAATTATTGAATTGTGTCATTTTGTTTAGTGAATTAGACGGGTGGTTTTGATTTTTTCAAGTATCAAAACTATTTTCTCTTTTTCGAGAATAACACTTGGTTTCCTTTTTTAACTGCTTTATAATAGAGTAATACTGAGGTCTTCTGCTGTGATAAAGAAGGCAGATTTTAGGAGATGAGAAATTGGCTTTTTGTGTTTAGAGGACACGGTTTGTTGATTTTTTACTGTAGGAGATAGATATGGCAATGATAGAAGTGAAACATCTTCAGAAAAATTTTGTGAAGACAGTCAAGGAACCGGGGTTGAAGGGGGCTTTGCGTTCCTTTATTCATCCTGAAAAGCAGACCTTTGAAGCGGTCAAGGATTTGACCTTTGAGGTGCCCAAGGGGCAGATTCTAGGTTTTATCGGGGCAAATGGTGCTGGGAAGTCGACCACCATTAAAATGCTGACAGGAATTTTGAAACCGACATCTGGTTTTTGTCGGATTAATGGCAAGATTCCACAGGATAATCGCCAGGATTATGTCAAGGATATTGGGGTTGTTTTTGGACAACGCACCCAGCTATGGTGGGATTTGGCCCTGCAAGAGACTTACACGGTTTTGAAGGAGATTTACGATGTCCCAGACTCGCTCTTCCACAAGCGCATGGATTTTTTGAATGAAGTCTTGGATTTGAAGGACTTTATCAAGGATCCCGTGCGGACTCTTTCACTGGGGCAACGGATGCGGGCGGACATTGCGGCTTCCTTGCTTCATAATCCCAAGGTTCTCTTTTTAGATGAGCCGACCATTGGTTTGGATGTGTCGGTCAAGGATAACATTCGTCGGGCTATTACTCAGATTAATCAAGAGGAAGAAACAACTATTCTCTTGACTACTCATGATTTGAGTGATATTGAGCAACTATGTGATCGGATTTTTATGATTGATAAGGGGCAGGAGATTTTTGATGGAACGGTTAGCCAGCTCAAGGAGACCTTTGGAAAGATGAAGACTCTCTCCTTTGACCTGACGCCAGGTCAAAATCATCTAGTCTCTCATTATGAGGGCTTGCCTGATATGTCCATTGATAGACAAGGAAATACTCTCAATATTGAATTCGATAGTTCCCGCTATCAATCAGCTGATATTATCAAGCAAACCCTGTCTGATTTTGAAGTCCGTGATTTGAAGATGGTAGATACGGATATTGAAGATATCATCCGTCGCTTCTATCGAAAGGAGCTCTAAGATGGTCAAATTGTGGAGACGGTATAAACCCTTTATCAATGCAGGGATTCAGGAGTTGATTACCTACCGAGTCAACTTTATTCTCTATCGGATTGGTGATGTCATGGGGGCTTTTGTCGCTTTCTATCTCTGGAAGGCAGTCTTTGACTCCTCCCAGGAGCCTTTGATTCAGGGCTTCAGTATGGCAGATATCACCCTTTATATCATCATGAGTTTTGTGACCAATCTGTTGACCAGGTCTGATAGCTCTTTTATGATTGGGGAGGAGGTCAAGGATGGCTCCATTATCATGCGCTTGCTGAGACCAGTGCATTTTGCGGCCTCTTACCTTTTCACCGAACTTGGCTCCAAGTGGTTGATTTTCATCAGTGTTGGCCTTCCATTTTTAAGTGTCATTATTTTGATGAAAATCCTGTCTGGGCAAGGGATTGTAGAAGTGCTGGGGTTGACGGTTCTATATCTCTTTAGCTTAACGCTCGCCTATCTGATTAACTTTTTCTTTAATATCTGTTTTGGTTTTTCAGCCTTTGTATTAAAAAACCTTTGGGGTTCCAATCTACTCAAGACTTCCATAGTGGCCTTTATGTCTGGAAGTCTGATTCCCTTGGCTTTCTTTCCAAAGGTGGTTTCAGCTATTCTCTCCTTCTTACCTTTTTCATCCTTGATTTACACTCCGGTCATGATCATTGTTGGGAAATACGATGCCAGTCAGATGCTTCAAGCGCTTTTGCTCCAGTTCTTCTGGCTTATAGTGATGGTGGGCTTGTCTCAGTTGATTTGGAAACGAGTCCAGTCATTTATCACCATTCAGGGAGGTTAGTATGAAAAAATACCAACGCATGCATCTGATTTTTATCAGACAATACATCAAGCAAATCATGGAATACAAGGTGGATTTTGTAGTAGGTGTCTTGGGAGTCTTTCTGACTCAAGGTCTGAACCTCTTGTTTCTCAATGTTATCTTTCAACATATCCCATCCCTAGAAGGTTGGACCTTTCAAGAGATTGCCTTTATCTATGGATTTTCCTTAATTCCAAAGGGATTAGATCATCTCTTTTTTGACAATCTCTGGGCTTTAGGTCAACGACTAGTTCGAAAAGGGGAGTTTGACAAGTATCTGACTCGTCCTATCAATCCTCTCTTTCACATCCTCGTTGAGACCTTTCAGATTGATGCCTTGGGGGAACTTTTGGTCGGTTGCATTCTATTGGGAACAACAGTATCAAGCATTGCTTGGACGCTTCCAAAATTCCTGCTTTTCCTAGTCTGTATTCCATTTGCTACCTTGATTTATACTTCCTTGAAAATAGCGACAGCCAGTATCGCTTTTTGGACTAAACAGTCAGGTGCCATGATTTACATTTTCTATATGTTTAATGATTTTGCCAAGTACCCGATTTCTATTTACAATTCGCTCCTTCGTTGGTTGATCAGTTTTATCGTGCCTTTCGCCTTTACGGCTTACTATCCTGCTAGTTATTTCTTGCAGGGTAAGAATGGGCTCTTTAATATCGGTGGTTTGATTCTGATTTCCCTTGTCTTCTTTTTCATTTCCCTCAAACTCTGGGATAGGGGCTTGGATGCCTACGAAAGTGCTGGCTCGTAAGGGGGAAAGATGGATTGACCATCACAGACTCTACACTGGCTGAGAAAATAAAAAGGTCTGTCTAGATCTTTATGATTTAATTATTACGCACCAAAGCAATGATTATTTCGAAGGTTTAAGCAATGACTTTAAGTACCAGCAGTCTACTACCAAGTCTTGAATGCTACTCTTAAAGGAGATACACATAGAGCAAGTTAGTCATAGAAGATAAATCGCTCTATATCGTTCGAAAGGCTAAACAATACTTGAAGGATGAAGAAAATCATCTGAAAATTTCTCAATCGAAATAGAGATTAATTGGAAGTGCCTGAAAAAACTGTACTGATTCCTAAAAGTTAGATTTTTTCTGTCTAACTTTAGGGCTATCGTTCTTATATCTTATTTTAGGTAGTTTTTTACTATTATTCCTAAGTTTTTTGATGTGGTACTTATTTATTCTGTTAGAATTATCGGGGCAATTTAAGAAAAGCAAATATTTGAAAATCTTGGAGAAGAAAGAACCCCCTGCTAAGCTATTTTTATTGAATCATTCACTCATTTGGGTGTTTTCTTTTTCACATTATCGGTGAACTTGTGAATGCTAAATAATCAGATATAATGAAAAGTAAATCTATTTCAAAAATGAATATAGGAGATAAGTTGATGGATTATAAGAGGATTTGGAAAAAATATACCCTTATTTTACGTATCAGTACCGTGTTAATTATTATTTTGTTATTTTTCCTTCGATGGTTATTTTTAGAAAATTCCACAATGCAGTTGATTGCTTCAATTAGCGTCGTTTTTCTAGTTCTTGTATTAAAAATTTACTTAAATAGCTTATTGGTAAGGGAAACTCACAAAGTCCTTAATGAAACGATGGGTTTGGATTTCTGGTATGATTCGATTCAACGGCATGGTAAGTCTCGACGAAAAAAGACTCAAATCAATGCTAGGATTGCTTCTATTACTTACGCTTACATGATTGGCGATTTTCCATCCGTCATAAGCCAAGCAGAGAAATTACAATTTGCAGGTATTAGGAAAACTTACCTTAATTTTCTATGGATTATTTCACTGAAAGCATCCTTACTTTCTGGAAAAATAATCAGCAAAGATGACCTCTTAAAATCACTCCATTATCTAAACTTTAAAGACGAGAAAGCAAAAGAAGTCAAACAGAGGGAATTTCTTGCTATGTACGATATCCTTGTGGAGAGGAAACCAAATGATTTCTTTAATCAAGCAACTGCTCCACAAGCCTTTGAACGACTTGAACTTCAGTATTTTAAAGCCTTAAATGAGCTAATAAAAGGAAATAAGACTCAATCCCAAAACTTGTTTGAAGAGATTGCACAAGAAGATGAGCGCCTGTACTTTGTACGAATGGCAAGACAGTGGTTGGGCAATAAAGGTGAAGGAGTTACCAAAAATTTAGAACAGGGGTTAGAGAAAATCGAGCCTCTAACTGTCGATTTGCCAAGTCTAGAACTTGAGACACCTAAAAAGAACAAGAAAAAATGGTTATGGTTGCTCTTGATTATACCAGCTCTAATGCTTCTGGGGATTATTAATACCACTATTGATGAGGAAAAATCAGATGATGGTATTTACTATCTCATCGTTAAAAATCGATCAACAAAAACAGCTACAATTGATAAAAATTTTTGGATAAAAATAGACGGTGAGCAGATTACTCTAAAGGATGTGGAGGGAGAGCAAACCTATCACTATGACTCCCAAAATGATGAATTCACTAAAGATTCAGAGACATATAATTGTCTGTTCAACAATGGTACCCTACTTCTTGTGGGTGACGGTTCAGATAATGAACCACTAGATTATGTTAGTCCTGAAAGCAGTTGGTATTCAGGCTATGAACAGGGAAAAGTCAAAATAGAAAAGTAGCTTAAACCGGAGAGGGACGCAAATAGCAGACTTGATTACAGTAAGAGAGAGGTGATAGTTAAGAAATGAAGAAATCAATTTTTAAAGCCAGTTTTGAAGAATCTTTAAATCTATTAGATGATGCCTCACTTCAATATATAAAGAAAGATTATTACGAAAAACTGGGCAAAGGCTTAAACAATGGAAAGCCAAGTATTGGTTTTAGAATAAAAAGTATTCTCTACAGCGTCTTTTTTGTATTCGGATGTAATTTTCTCTGTGCCTTATTTGCCTCTTCTTTGGATGTTGCAGATTCCAAAGATTTAACCTTGCCTGTTCACAAGCCGTCACTGTTGACCCCAGAATTATTTCTGATTTGCTGTTTCATATGGCTATTACTTGTACTTATTGGAAAATTTGTTCATAAACCATTTATTCGTCCATACAGATATCGCTTCCATATGGAGACCTTTTTATTTTGGTTCTGTCTTGAATTCAATCTCTTGGCCATAACTGTAGCCCTCCCGACCCTAACCTCAGTTGGAATCTGGTTTATTTATATTTTCTTGTTTATCATTGCCCTAATATTCCTCCGTATGGAGAAAAAAAGTTTAACCACTTGTTTATTTGGCGAGAAGATTGGAGAAACGCTACTTGATAGGATAGCAAGCCTAATGGCTACCTATGGTTCAGGAGTGCTAGGACTTGCAGTAATTATCAAAATAATCTTATCGCATTCGGGCATAGCAGTTTCACAAAGTTTGACTTTGTTAGGTATGTTCTTGACATGGATAATCATAGATATTGGATTATTGGCAATGGTTATCTTCATGGAGTTCCCTTTCTTTTTAGAAGGTTACTACAAATGGAAATACCCTGAAGAATACCGTGACTGGGAAGGCAAGTCAGTAGAAGAATGGTATGGGAAGAAGTACTTGAAGAAGCATAAGGAGTTGTTGAAAGCTAATAATGAAAAAGAAATCAATCTTTAAAGCCAGTTTTGAAGAATCTTTAAATCTATTGGATGATGAGATCTCGGGAAAATATGTTGAGGATCTCTATCAAGATGCTTTAAAAAAAGAAAAATATAGAGGAACCTTGAAGTCGTATGTTTGGCAAATCATTTTAACACTAATTTTTGTGATAGGGCTTAATTGGGGATTCTTAGCTGTAAATAGTTATTTCTTTTATGAACCTGATAAATCGGAATTCACATTTCCTATTTCAAAAATAAATTTCTTTCCCCCTTGGGTATTTTGGCTTTGTTTGTTCATGTGGTTTTTTCTAATTATACTTGGAAAAGGGTTTAACAAACAATTTATATTAATTTATAGAACACAATTTCATCTATTAGTTACATACTTTCTCTGGTTATTAGTCGAAGTTAATTTGTTTTTCATGACACTTACATATGGAAGTTTAGAGTTTTGGGGAATGACAATTTTTATTGGTTCTATTTTCTTAGTCATCTTTCTCATGTTTCGAAATCGTCTCTTCTCATTAAGACAATTAATGTATGGAGAAAATAATAATGACACTGTTAAAAATGACTTTATTGGTAAAATTGTAAAAGCTGTTATGAAATATGGTGGGATACTTGTTGCACTTTATATGCTTATGAAACTTTTTATGCCACGATTTGGAGAGTTTAGATCTGAGGGATTTATTTTTCTACAGTTTTTAGGGATGTGGTATCTTATCACTCTTGTGATTGTTGCCTTCGAAATCTATCTCATGTTCCCCTATATGATGCAAGGCTACTACAAATGGAAATATCCTGAAGAATACCGAGATTGGGAAGGCAAGTCAGCAGAAGAATGGTATGGGAAGAAGTATCTGAAGAAGCATAATATCAGCTGAAAGAAAAAAATTGAAATAATAAAAGAAGCATCTGAATTTGACTTCAGATGCTTCTTCGGTAGTTATTGCATTTAGAATGAATCATATTAAAGATGTTGCTGATATATTTTCTATTTTGTATTTAAATCTTTTTCCATTTCCATTTTTAGATTTTTGATGAAAACTTGGTCGCCAAAAGCTTCAGCCAGAACAGTTGCCGTATTATAGAGATCTCTTGCTTTATTGATGTCATTTTCATAATATAAATAGTATTTTGCTTCAAAAATGAGTACGGCGGGTTTGTAAGCATGTTGTAGTGTCTTATCAATAACAGTATGCATTTTATCGACAATAGTTTTCATATTTCTATAATCATGATGCATCACATAGATTCCAGCTATAGTTGACAATGCCCCAAGTAGTTCAACATTAACTAGCTCTTCCCCTTGTAATTCTTGATTAATTAATTTGCATCGAAAACTTTCAACAATTTCTTTATCATAGTCACCAATTTGACATCGAAATCCATAGTATTTAATTAATAAGAGGTCATTTAAAGAATATTTATCCTTCCTCAAAACTTGAGTGAAATAATCTTCAAATACCTCTTCAATAGGATCCTCCTCTTCCATAATCATAAACTTTAACGTTCTTTCAATAATATCAATGGCTAGAAGTTCCTCCTCAGGAAGAACATCAATATAGTTATCATATAGGTCCTCAATATCTTTTAGCTTCTTCTTGATACGTCCGGTGTCCCCATAGACAGGGGATTTCATGAGTTTATATTTAGACCTATAATACTCTTCAGGAATGTCTAGTTTTGTTTCACCTAGCAAATAGTTGAGAGAAACACCTAGTTTATCACTGATATACTGCAGTTTGACAATAGTTGGCAATGAGCGACCGAGCTCGATTCTCATCAATTGTTTGACGGTTAATTCATCTTCAGTATCACAGACTTGTTCACGAGTTAATTCTTGTCGTTCACGTTCTTCACGAATTCTTTTTCCAATCTCGATTTTAATATCATCAGACATCTGTATTCCCCTTGAGTTTTAATTATATAATAATATACCTTAAAATCATGTGAATGAAAAGACTCTAGGAACTTGTCTGTGTTTCTAGTTAGAGCAAATAGGGGAATAAACAAAACAACCAACTAAACTGAGTCTTAGATGGTTGTGGTTTTGACTTAAGATATTTTTCGTAATCTCTTAGATTGTAGAATGATCAGTGTAGTAAATAGGAGTAACCAGACTAGCAGGGATAGTGAGCTTGCTACTTGGTCCTGCCACTTAAAGGTTTCAAGGTGCCCTATAGATTTCGTGAACAATCCCATATAACTGTACTTTGTGACATTATCAAAATCTTTACTGATTTCTGAAAGCATTGGAATAAACATACTAATCATTATTACTGGAAGACTAATCACTTGGGCAGATACTTGAGTTTTGCTGATTAATCCAATGAAAAGATTGATAAGCATCATTACTAAAGATGTAGCAAATGAGACGATAAGATAAGGACCATAATGAGTTTCAATATTCAGTTCTAGTATTTTTGGAATAGCAGTTGTCATAACTAAGCTAATAAGCACTGGGTAAAATAAAACTGAAAGGATATAGTTCGTACTGTTAACACCACTTAAAAACAAAGTTCTTAAAATATTTTTTTCCTTTTCTTCAGAAACAATCGTGCTGATTGGAGTTCCAACTGATACACTCAAAGATATGGCTAAACAGGTAACTAATAGATTGGCTTTCACTGAATTGTTTAGGCTACCTTGTATCTCATAAATATATTTGTAGAGAAAGGCAAGTCCTAAAGGAAGGAGGATTTGTAGGATAATGCTTTTATTAGATTTGATTACTCGTTTTCTAAGCCATAGTAAAGATTTTAATTGGTTAAACATTAAGTTTTCCTCCTGTCAGTTGAATGAAGATGTCTTCTAGAGTCGGTTCACATGAGTGGATGGTTTGAATATCCTGAATAGCAGTAATATGATTTAATTCAGAGAAGGGAATCACTTTCTCTTGACCTGAACAATAGGTCACTTTTACCATCTTATTGGTATTGTATTTCTGAATAAGCTCAGCAGGTTTTCCTTCTTCAACAATCTTCCCTTTATTTAGAAGTACAATTTTATCGCATAAAATGGTAGCTTCGTGCATGTCATGTGTCGTCAGAAAAATGGTTGTTCCATGTTCTTTAAGCTCTTTGATGAGAGCGTGAATGGTTTGAGATGTTGATGGATCTAAACCAGAAGTCGGTTCATCAAGAAAGAGAACTCTTGGCTTGTTAATCATAGCCCTAACTAAAAGCATCCGTTGTTTCATCCCTGTAGAGAGTTTTTCTGCCAAGGTTTTACGATGGTCATAAAGACCTACACGTTTCATCAAATCGTCAATATAATCTGGTGAAACATTGTAGAGTTTGGCGAAGAATAGAAGATTGTCATGAAGTGTTAATTTTTCATAAAAGCCACTATTTTCAGTAATTAATCCAATCTTTGACAAATCTTTTTCTTTTAACTGAAGGGATGATTTGCCTAAAATATAAGTTTCTCCCTGACTAGGAGTGAGTTGACCTGTTAAGATATTAATTGTTGTCGTTTTACCAGAACCTGATGGCCCTAAGAAACCTAGAATTTCACCTTCTTCAACTGTGAAGTTTAGATTTTCTATTGCTTTATATTTTTGAAATTGTTTGCTTAACTGTTTTGCTACGATAAGGTTTGTCATATCTTGATTTCTCCTATTTGATTATATGAATGAGTATAAACAAAAAAATAACGAATCAAAAGGACATTTATGTCACTTAGATTTGTTATTTCGTATTTAAATCTTTTTCCATTTCCATTTTAAGATTTTTGATGAAGACTTGGTCGCCGAAGGCTTCGGCTAGTACGGTGGCTGTATGATAGAGCTCTGTTGCTTTATTTATGTTATTCTCATAGAAGAGATAGTATTTTGCTTCAAAAACAAGTACTGCGGGTTTATAAGCTTGTTGAAGTGTCTTATCAATAAGAACATACATTTTATCAACAACAGACTTCATTTCTTTATAGTCATGATGCATCACATATATCCCAGCTATAGCTGATAAAGCACCTATCAGTTCAACGTTAAACAGCTCATCACCTTGTAATTCTTGCTTAATTAATTTATGTCTAAATTTTTCAATTCTCTCTTTATCATAGTCATAATCCTGACATCGAAATGCATAGTATGAAATTAATAGAAGGTCATTTAAGGAATATGCTTCTTTTTTCAAAGCTTGAGCTAAATAGTCTTCAAATACAGATTCAATAAGACTATCTTCTTCCATAATCATAAAATTTAACGTTCTTTCAATGATATCAATGGCAAAAAGCTCGTCCTCTGGTAGAATATCAATATAGTTGTCGTAGAGTTCCTCAATATCTTTTAGCTTCTTCTTGATACGTTCGGGGTCGCCATAGACAGGAGACTTCATGAGTTTATATTTAGCCTTGTAATAGTCTTCAGGGATGTCTAGTTTTGTTTCACCTAGCAAATAGTTGAGGGAAACTCCTAATTTATCACTGATATACTGCAGTTTGACAATAGTTGGTAATGAGCGACCGAGCTCAATTCTCATCAGTTGTTTGACGGTTAATTCTTCTTCGGTGTCACAAACTTGCTCACGTGTTAAACCTAGTCGTTCACGTTCTTCACGAATTCTTTTTCCAATCTTGATTTTAATATCTTCTGACATACATAATTCCTTATGATTTAGATTTTTAATAATAATATAACGTAAAATTGAAATAAAGTCCAAAAGCCATAATAGAAGTAGTGTATAATAAAACCTACAGGAGTTTACAATTATGAAACAATCTCAATTTGCGAGGGTGCTAGCCAGCAGATTTTCCTCTCAAATATTATTTAGAATATTAAAAATGTTATAATAGGAGATGAGAAAGGAGGAGTCGATGATGAAGATCTTAGCAATCAATCCTATTTCGTTTAAAAAAAGAATGATTGAATTTCTATTCGATTATCTTTTCATTCTAGCTTATTTAGGTCTTCTGTTTTTAAGTTCTATGCCTATATACATTATTTTTTTTAATGGCGTCCCAGAGTTTACAGCAATTCAGTCGCAGTGGCTTGTATTTTTCACCTCTGTTTTGCCAATCACGCTCCTTTTCACATTCTTGGATTATAAACATGATGGCAGTTTTGGGAAGGTAAAAGCTGGACTTGAACTGGTCTACCAGAAAAAAACAGTGCAGGCTAGCTTGACTAGAAATGTCATCAAATTTTTACCTTGGCAACTCGGTCATATGGGCACGATTCATGGCTTATATAGTGATTTTGATGTATTGTCCATTATCCTCTCTATTTCGGCGACTCTCCTCGCAGTTTCCTTACTGGCAATGACGATGTTTCGGAAAGATAAGAGACATCTAGGAGACCTGCTAGCACATACACAAGTGCAGCTAAAAGGTGAATAAAATATAGATTGTTTACTTGGTCCATAAGTAAAAATTGAAATGAAACTAAGGAAGTCATCATAATGACCTCCTTTTTCTATTGCTTCAATTACTGTATAATAGAATCTACAGGAGTTTACAATTATGAAACAATCTCAATTTGCGAGGGCGATTTGGTATGGTATTCTTGGTGCTCTCTTTTTTGCTTTTACTTTTATTTTCAACCGTAGTATGAACCTTTCAGGTGGGTCCTGGATGTGGAGTGCTAGTCTACGCTATTTGTTTAGCTTGCCTATGCTGGCTGTTTTGGCCTGGCGTAAGGGTGAGCTGGCAGGTGTTCTGTCTGCCATTAAGAAAGCACCCCTGACTTGGTTGATTTGGAGTACGGTTGGTTTTGGGCTTTTCTATGGGCCACTGTCTCTAGCCTCCATTTATGGCGAGTCCTGGTTTGTGGCAGCCACTTGGCAGATTACCATTCTAGCTGGTCTACTCTTGACACCTCTCTTTGGTCAGAGGGTACCTGGTAAGCAACTGCTTATGACATTGGTTATCCTTTTAGGTATTATTCTCATCCAGATTCCTTACTTTGGTAGTGGTCTTGGTAGCGGTGTGGTCCGTGCTAGTCTCTTGATTTTACTGGCTGCTTTTGCCTATCCTTTGGGCAATCGTAAGATGATGGTCCACTGTAAAGAGGATCAGCTTTCAACGACGCAGCGCGTGTTTGGGATGACCTTGATGAGTACGCCTTTTTGGGTGATCTTATCAGTTTTTGCTGTAACGGATTCTGGACTTCCATCAGGGGGACAGATTTTACAATCTTTAATTGTAGCTGTCTTTTCTGGAGTTGTCGCAACCTTGCTTTTCTTCGAGGCGACTAATCTGGTTAAGCATAACCATAAGCAACTGGCAGTAGTTGAGGCTACTCAGGCTGGTGAAGTTCTCTTTACCCTCTTGGGTGGTTGCCTCTTCCTCGGAGATAGTCTACCTAGCCTTTTGGGATACTTAGGGATTGCTATTGTAACCATTGGTATTATTGGAAATAGCCTGCTAACAGGCTCAGATTTAGCATAAGCAAGAGACTTTCGAATGGCAAATTCGGAAGTTTTTCATTTATATGAAAAATATTACAGAAAAAGATGGCGTTTTCAGATTATAGTGATATAATGATATTAAAAGTAAGCGTTTACCGTTTTAATGTAAATCCTAAAGATATTTCCGGAAACTTTGATAGGCTTATTAATAAAGGCAAATGTATTGACTTTGAATTTTCATGAAAACTGAGATAACATTTAATGTTGCTCTAAAGAAGGAGAAGAGTCATGAATGATACTGTTTGTAAAAATTGGTTTATACGTAAAAGTGGGAAGACATGGGTCTATGGCTGTGCCTTGGTAAGTTTTGCAGGCTTGGCCCTGGCTGGTCCTGTCTATGCGGACCAAGTGGAACAGGCAACTGTGAGCCCCACAGCTCAAGAAGTGGTAGCTCAGACTAATCATCAAGTTGCCCCTCAAGTGGAGCTTGCTTCAAGCACGACCAAAGAAGTCCCCCAAGTGATAGAGCCTAGCCCGTCTCTTGTTTCCGAATCTGCTATAACAGCTCAAGAGAATCTCACTCAGCCTAGTCCTAATCAGCCAAAAGAAGTCCAAACACAGGCTAGTGAGGCTGAAAAAGTGCCTAATCAAACGAAAGAAGCTGATTTGAATCAGACCAGTCAAGACACGCCGGTTGTAACCAATAGTACAAGTCCTGTTCATGTGACAGAAGATAAAACGGATTTGCCTAATAATGAAGCAGTTACCAATCTTGAAGGAATGACCGCAGATCAAAATGGTCACTGGGAAATGAAGGCTGACGGCATTCATTCAGAAGCCAAAGATAGGGGAGATTCTTTCCTTTATTCTCAATCTGAAGGTAAAAATTTTGTTTATTCTACGGATGTGATCTTCAAGGAAGCTGGTGGTGCAGCTGCCCTCATTTTCCGTGGTAACAATGATAGTAGTGACAAAAATATGTACGGGGTCAATGTGGACTCTGGGAACCATAAGGTTAAGTTTTGGCGTTGGGTCAATAATCAGGATATTCAACTTGTAGATGAAAAAGATGTGACACCAACTGCAGATGAAACCTACAATCTTAAAGTGGTTGCGGCTAATCAGTGGCTATCTTATTATGTCAATGATGTGCTTGTCGCAAGTACAGGCGATTCTGTTCTTCAAAAAAGTGACAAAGGCCAACCTCAAGTTCTTCCAGAAGGTTATTTTGGACTTCTTAATTGGAATGCCAATGTTATTTTCAAAAATACCCGTTATGTCAATCTTGACGATGAGAGTCTTCCTTTGATTGACAATCTCGTAGTGACTTCAAAGACAGGTTCCGTTGAAAAACAAGCCCAATTCTTCTCCGAAGAACCACTTCATATTCAATATGTGGGACACAATGTTGAGACAGTAGGCTTTGACATCACTAAGCATAATTCAAATGCTGTCATTAAGGTTGAAGATGCCAAAGGAAATGTTTACACAGATATTTCTCAATTGCCAGTGGCTGTCGGTGCTAATTACTTTACTATTGAAAGTAGTGTGACCGATTCGCTTGGCCGTCCTGTGACCTTGACCTACCGCGTCAATATCCATCGCAGACAGAGCGATGATGTGTATTACAACGAGCTTTACCGTGATCAGTATCATTATTCTGTTAAGGATGGCTGGGCTAATGACCCTAATGGCTTGGTCTTCTACAAGGGACGTTACCATCTCTTCTATCAATTTTACGATGATACCAAATGGGGTCCAATGCACTGGGCTCATGCGACCAGCCGAGACTTGCTTCATTGGGATGAAGAGCCAATTGCTTTTTATCCAGATGCAACAGGTCACATGTTCTCAGGCTCTGTCGTGGTTGATAGTACCAATAGCTCAGGTCTCTTCAAATCTCCGGAAGGTGGCCTGGTAGCTATTATCACTTCAAATGGTAATGGGCAACGGATTGAAATTGCCTACAGTGAGGACGAGGGTAGAACTTGGCAAAAATATGACAAGGTGGTTGCTGACTGGTCTCAGGACCCACTTCAAAACCAAGATTTCCGTGATCCGAAGGTCTTTCGCTGGGATAACCAATGGTTTATGGTCCTTGCTGGTGGTCCACTCCGCATTTATTCTTCACAAGACTTGAAGAACTGGCAAGTGGAAACAACCTACAAGGATTTGCATACGGAATGTCCTGACCTTTATCCGATTGTAGCCAATGATGGCGCACTCAAGTGGGTCCTCTCACGTGGCGGTCGTTCTTACAAGGTTGGTGATTTTAAACAAGTGGATGGCAAGTGGGCCTTTGTAGCTGATGAGGTTTACCAAGACCATGACGAAACCATGAATTTTGGTAAGGATTCCTATGCTGCCATGACTTATTATGTTCATGATTTTGGAACAGCTGACCATCCAAACATCCCACAATTGACTGAAATCAACTGGATGAACACCTGGGAAGATTATTGCAATCTGGTTGCAGATACTGTAGGTCAAAAATTTAATGGTACCTTTAACCTTAACCTTGACCTTGGTTTGGTTAAATCAGGCGACCGTTACCTTTTAACCCAAACCCCTGTTAAGGCCTACGAAAGCCTTCGTGACACAGAAAATGCCCAGTATTTTGAAAATGTCACAGTAGCTTCTGACAATGAATTGCTTAAAGATTTCACGGGTGATACTTATGAAGTGGTTTCTCACTTTATACCAGGTAAGGACACGACAGCAGTTGGCTTTAACCTTCGCGTTGGTGATGGTCAAGCTACAAAAGTCGTTTACGATTTAACTAAGGAAACTTTGTCTATTGATCGTAGCCAATCTGGTACTATCCTTTCAGATGCCTTTGCTAAGGTTAATAGTCAACAAGTGACTCGCAATGAAGATGGTTCTATTGATTTGCATCTTTATGTGGACCGTGCGAGTGTGGAAGTCTTTGCTAAGGGCAATACGGTAGCTGGTGCTAATCAGATTTTCCCAAGCCCAAGAGCCGTTGGAGCGAGTGTCTTGGTTGAAGGTGGTCCAGCCAAAGCAAATATTGCTATCTACCCAATTAAGAGTACTTGGACTGACAAGAAGGAAGTCACTAAGGCTGTTGCCATGAACACCACAGTTGCAGGTCATTTGGCTCTTGAAGTTGGTCAAAGTAAGGATTTGCAAGTTTACCTCGCACCAGCTTCTGAAGAGCAGGATGTGACATGGACAGTAAGTGATCCAAGTTTGGTGTCCTATACTGAACATGACAATAAACTTTCTCTCAAAGCCCTTCACAAGGGTCATCTCACTGTCACAGCAACTTCAGTTGAAAACCCATCATTGACCAAGACCTTTAATATTGACATTACGCTCAATAATTTTGCGACCAACCTTAAAGGCTTGAAAGCTGTCACTGGTGATTGGTATATTGATGACGATACCCTTTACGATAGCAATGTTAGTGCCAATGACTTCTTCATGGCCTATGAAAGTAATGGCTTCAAGCAATTTGACTATGATATCGATGTCAAATACCAACATGGCTTGGTCAACCTCTTTGTAGCTGCGGAACGTGAAGAACCAGGTCGTGCCTACTCTGTCCAATTTTCTGATAACGATACTGTTCGTCTCTTCCGTTTTGGTGGTGAAACCATCGCTGAAGCTCACTTGGATAAGGCTATCAATGACGGCCAGTACCACCACGTCAAGGTTGAAAAGGGCAAGGACACCATGACAGTCTATGTCGATGGCAAGGAAGTGCTTCATCATCAATTTGATGCTGTGGATAATTACTTCAATCAAGCCCATGTAGGTGTTGGTCTTTGGGATGGCTCAGTAGAATTCCAAAACTTCTTCGTTACTGAAAAAATGACAAACACAAGCAGTGACACTACTGACGAACCAATTAAACCTGATCCTCAGCTAGAACCTAGTCCAGAGCCAAATCCAGAAAATAAAACAGATGAACCTGAGCATCAGCCTGAGCTTGCTCCAGAGCCTGAACCGACAGGACAAAATAATGGTCACGACAGTACAAACACAGTGCCAGATCCATCTCAGGATAATACTAGTAAGCAAGAAGAAAGTAAGGCTCCAGTGGAAACACCTAAGACTGTCACTCCACTAGTTGAGAACCTTCTCAAAAAATTCAACGCATTTAGTCTCTCAACTTTTCTTGCAAGTATTGCCAAAGAAACATGGCACTTTTTGACAAAATGGCTATTCAGCTAAAATCAAAACGTTGAAAAGGCTATGTAAGAAGAAAAAAACTTAGAAGTATGAGTGCTTCTAAGTTTTTTTGTTTCTACTAAAAATTATCCAAAAATTTCTTTTGCGAGTGCTTTTCCTTTCGGAGTTGCTGCTAAGCCACCTTCAGCAGTTTCACGGAAGGCAGTTGGCATAGCTGAACCAACCTGATACATAGCATCAACGACCTGGTCGACTGGAATGGCTGATGTGATGCCTGCCAAGGCCATGTCAGCAGCTACTAGGGCAAAGCTTGCCCCCATAGCATTACGTTTGACACATGGGACCTCAACCAATCCGGCTACAGGGTCGCAAATGAGTCCCAACATATTCTTAAGCACAAAGCAGATGGCCTGGCTGGCTTGGAAAGGTGTTCCACCAGCAGCCATTGTAATAGCGGCAGCAGCCATAGCAGAGGCGGAACCGACTTCAGCTTGGCAGCCTCCCTCGGCACCAGATATCGAGGCATTATTTGCGATGACTAAGCCAAATGCACCAGCAGTAAAGAGAAAATCCAATTGTTGTGATTCGGTTAAGCCCAGTTTTTCGATAGCAGTTGTAAGAACAGCGGGCAAACAACCTGCTGAACCAGCCGTTGGTGTGGCACAAACCAAGCCCATCTTGGCATTAGATTCGTTAACTGCCATGGCATTGCGAGCAGCCCCTAAGACAGCAGAGTCAGCCAGGGTCTTTCCTTTTTTGATGTAGGCGTCTAATTTGGCAGCATCACCACCGGTTAAGCCTGTCGGTGATTTCTCTGGGGACAAACCAGCCTGAACAGACTCTTTCATCACTTCAAGATTTCGAGTCATGAGAGCTAGGATTTCAGGACGTTTCCGTCCAGTTAGCTCTGTCTCTGTAGCAATCATGAGCTCAGCAATGTTGCCTTGATAATCACGGTCAGCTTGTTGAACTAATTCTTCAATAGTGTAAAACATGCAATCCCCCTCTTAGCTGAAAAAGTTGACATTATGTAGATGAGGAATTCTAGCGATTTCATTGACGGCCTCATCACACTGGTGAGAGTCAATTTCGATAATCATAATAGCCTTCTCACCAGCATTTTCTCGAGTGACAGTCATCTGAGCGATATTGATACCATAACGAGATAAAATATCAGTCACAAGAGCAATCATTCCTGGAACATCTTGGTGAACAATGATAAGTGTAGGTGTATTCATTTTGAGGTTGACCGCAAAACCATTGAGCTCAGTCACTTGGATATTCCCCCCACCGATGGAAACACCAGTGGCAGAGATAGTTTTTGTAGCATTTTTTAGTGTAATACGAGTGGTGTTGGGATGCGGTGCATTACTATCTTTGTTGATTTTCCAATAGACCTTGATGCCTTTTTCGTATGCAATGTCCAGTGCGTGCGGAATGTCAGGGTCGTCAGTCTCCATGCCTAAAATACCAGCTACTAGAGCTACATCAGTCCCGTGACCTCGATAGGTCTTGGCAAAGGAATTAAAAAGTTGAAATTCCACCTCAGTCGGTGTTTCACTAAAAATGGCAGAGACAATTTTTCCGATACGAACAGCTCCTGCAGTATGGCTTGAGGAAGGTCCTACCATGACAGGGCCGATGATGTCAAAAACGGATTGAAATTTTAAATTTTTCATAGCACGCCTCGTCTGATTAATCTTGTATTTTCAGTATACCATGAATTAGTGATATTAGGGTTTTAAGTAAAATTGTATTTTTTGAAAAATATCCTATTTTAAGGTTTCTTTAAGCTTTAATGGATATAATGTTGGTCTATTAAGTAAGCAATACTTATTTTTCATAAATCAGAGAGGACGACCTGCGGGTCGTCTTTTTTTGTTTTACGAAAACCACTAGCTGTGCTAGTGGTTCCGAAAAGCTTTTAGCGATGTATCAAAAAAGTCCCCCTAAAGTGTTATATTAGATAAGGTTTCCCGACCACTAACTAATATACAAAAGGAGGACCCCTGATGAGACAGGATAATAATAGTTTAGCACATACTACATGGAATTGTAAGTATCATATTGTGTTCGCACCCAAATATCGACGTCAGATAATTTATGGGAAATACAAAGCAAGTATTGGTCAAATCTTACGATTATTATGCGAAAGAAAAGGTGTTGAAATTCATGAAGCAGAAGCTTGCCCAGATCATATTCACATGTTGGTGAGTATACCACCGAAACTAAGTATTTCCTCATTTATGGGATATTTAAAGGGCAAAAGTAGCTTAATGATATTTGATCGACACGCTAATTTAAAGTATAAATATGGGAATCGCAAATTTTGGTGTCGAGGGTTTTATGTTGATACGGTTGGACGAAATCAGAAGCGAATTGAAGAATATATTCGTAATCAATTACAAGAAGACGTGATAGCAGATCAGCTAAGTCTATTTGAGGAGTATGATCCGTTTACAGGTGAGAAGAATAAGAGAAAGTAATCTTAAAGAGACCCGCTAGACGGGTTAGCTAGCAAAGGTGGTGCTGAAGGGAAACCATTCGGTAGGCCTTTAGGCCTCGGCCGGTAGCAGAGGCTTTCAGCCGAAGAGCAAGCCACCCGTTCTCACGGGTGGTTTTGACTATTTATTCATATATAGCTAGATTGTGGTAAAATAGAGCCTAAAGATTCAAGTATCAGAAAGGATACGCCATGACCTATACCCATTTACTTTTCGATCTTGACCATACCCTCCTAGATTTTGACCGTGCTGAAGATTTGGCTTTAAACTACTTGCTTGAAGAGGCTGGTGTGGCTTCACAAGATCTTAAAGTTTACAAGGACCACTATATTCCCATGAACCGTTCCATGTGGGAGGACCTCAACCATGGTTTGATTACAAAACCTGAATTGCTTCGCACGCGCTTTTCACGTCTCTTTGAGCACTTTGGAAAAGAAGTAGATGGTAGTCACTTTGCTGGGCGCTACCAACATTTTTTGAGTCAGCAGGGGCAGGAGTTGCCTCAGGCCCATGCTTTCTTATCAAACGTTAAAGACCGTGGCCACAAGATTTATGCAGCAACTAACGGTGTTAGCTATATCCAACGTGGCCGCCTGCAGGCTTCGAGTATTTTACCTTTCTTCGACGATGTTTTCATCTCTGATGAGGTGGGTGCCCACAAACCGTCTACAGACTTTTTTGATAAAATTGCCAATCAGATCCATGATTTTCATCCAAGCTCAGCTCTCATGATTGGTGATAGTCTAACTGCTGATATCCAGGGTGGTAATAATGCGGGTATTGATAGTGTCTGGTTCAATCCAAGTAACCTAATCAATGAGACTCCAGCTGTTCCAACCTATCAAGTCAAAAGTTATGAGGAAATCCTGATGATTTTGTCCAAGTAAAGCTATGATAGCCATAATTCCGAAGAGCTTTTCAGCTCTTTTTTTGCTACAATGAAAGCATGAATGATCTGATTAAACATAAGTTGGAATTGCTCCCAAACAACCCAGGGTGTTATCTCCACAAGGACAAATTCGGCAATATTATTTATGTCGGTAAGGCTAAAAATCTAAAAAATCGTGTGCGTAGCTATTTTCGTGGAAGCCATGATACCAAGACGGAGCTTTTGGTATCTGAGATTGCAGACTTTGAATTTATCGTTACCGAGTCTAATATTGAGGCTCTGCTTTTGGAAATTAACCTCATCCAAGAGAATATGCCCAAATTTAACATTCGCCTCAAGGATGACAAATCTTACCCATTTATCAAGATTACTAAGGAGCTCTATCCAAGGCTCTTGATTACTCGCCAGGTCAAAAAGGATGGTGGTCTTTATTTCGGCCCTTACCCAGACTCTGGTGCAGCCAATGAAATCAAGAAGCTTTTGGACCGTATTTTCCCCTTTAAGAAATGTAAAAATCCTGCCAACAAGGTCTGTTTTTATTACCATATTGGTCAATGTAATGCCCACACCATCTGTCACACCACTGAGGATTATTGGCAAGGTTTGGTTGAGGATGTCAAGAATTTCCTAAACGGTCATGATGATAAAATCGTTAACCAGCTCAAGTCCAAGATGAAGGACATGTCTGATCAGATGGAGTTTGAGCGTGCGGCGGAGTATCGAGATCTTATTGAGGCGGTGTCGACGCTCAGGACCAAACAAAGGGTTATCCGTCAAGACATGCAGGACCGTGATATTTTCGGTTACTATGTGGACAAGGGCTGGATGTGTGTTCAGGTTTTCTTTGTCCGCCAAGGGAAACTCATCCAGCGTGATGTCAATATGTTCCCTTATTATAATGACGCCGAGGAGGATTTTCTAACCTATATGGGTCAATTTTATCTGGATAGTCGTCATCTCAAGCCTAGGGAAATTTTTATTCCTGGAGACATTGATCAAGAGTCTGTCGAAGCTCTGGTCGGAGATGAGGTCAAGGTTTTCAAACCGCAAAGAGGTGAGAAAAAGCAGTTGGTTAATCTGGCGGCGAAAAATGCCCGTGTCAGTCTGACTCAAAAATTTGATCTTCTTGAAAAAGATCTAGCCAAGACCCAAGGAGCCATTGAAAATCTAGGCAAGCTCATGGGGATTCCGACACCAGTCCGTATCGAGTCTTTTGATAACTCTAACATCATGGGAACTAGCCCTGTCTCTGCCATGGTTGTCTTTGAAAATGGTAAACCTAATAAAAAAGAGTACCGCAAATATAAAATCAAGACTGTTGAAGGTCCTGACGATTATGCCAGTATGCGTGAGGTTATTCGTCGTCGCTATAGTCGTGTCAAACGCGATGGTTTAACGCCACCGGATCTTATTATCATGGATGGTGGTCAAGGTCAAGTCAATGTCGCCAAGGACGTACTTCGTAATGAGCTTAATCTATCTATCCCAGTTGCGGGCCTTCAGAAAAATGACAAGCACCAAACCAATGAATTGCTTTTTGGAGATCCTTTGCAAGTCATTGATTTACCACGTCAATCCGAGGAATTTTTCCTTCTTCACCGTATTCAGGATGAAGTACACCGCTTTGCTATCACCTTCCATCGACAAGTCCGTAGTAAGAATAGTTTCAGTTCCAAACTTGATGGCGTGGAGGGGTTAGGACCTAAGCGCAAACAAAAACTCCTAAAACACTTTAAGTCTATGACAGCTATCCAAAAAGCCAGTGTCGAAGACATTCAAGCTCTTGGCATTCCTGAAAAAGTAGCACAGGCCCTATTGGATAAGTTAGGCGAAGATAACAATTAAAGAAACTTAAATTAATTAAGCCATTTTTTTGTTATAATAAGATTAATTATAAAGGGAAAGGAGTCCTGCTATCAAAAACGAAGCTAAAATTGAGCGTCTTTATGATAAGAGTCGTCGCGGCTTTCTTCGTGGAATCTTTAGTCGTGCTACGATTATCTTCTTAATCATCTTATTGCAGCTTGTTGTTGTGGCCATGTCATACTTATGGTTGCACCAATACAGGGTCCATCTTCAGGTAACAGAAGTGGTCCTTCGTATTCTGGCCATTATTTATCTTTTCCAAAGTGATATGGAATCAACAGCCGTCAATACTTGGCTCCTGATTGTATTGCCTTTTCCTATTATCGGAACCTTACTCTTGGCTTATACGAAACTTGATATAGGTTACACAGGGATGAAGCGTGCTATTCAGAGCAATATTGACCGTAGTTCTGGTATTCTGAAACAAGATAATCAGGCTCTTGAAGAGCTTAAGAAACGACACACGAGCAACTACAACTTGGTTCAATATCTTGAAAATGTGAATGGTTCTTTTCCAGTTTATCGTCACACGAAGACGACCTATTTTCCAAGTGGTGAAGCCAAGTTTGAGGAAATGAAGAAACAGCTCCTTAAAGCAGAGAAGTACATTTTCTTGGAATATTTCATCATTGGTGAAGGTGAAATGTGGGGTGAAATCCTAGCGATCTTGAAACAGAAGGTTCAAGAAGGGGTGGAAGTTCGAGTCCTGTATGACGGTATGAATGAATTTTCAACCTTAAGTTTCGACTATAAGAAACGTTTGCGAAATATAGGCATTCAGTCTCGCGTTTTTGCGTCAGTGACGCCTTTCTTGTCTACCTATTATAATTACCGTGACCATAGAAAAATCTTGTTGATAGATGGTAAGGTTGCTTTCACAGGCGGAGTTAATTTAGCTGACGAGTACATTAACAAGATTGAGCGTTTCGGTCATTGGAAAGACACTGCACTCATGGTGGAGGGGCTAGCCGTTGATACTTTTTTAGTCCTCTTTCTTCAGATGTGGACCTACTCACATGAAACACTGGATGTGACACCATATATGATTGAGCATGAGACCTTTGATACTCCTGGTTTTGTTGTTCCTTACGGGGATATCCCACTGGATAAGGATAAGGTTGGTGAGAATGTTTATATTGATATTCTTAATCATGCGCGTGATTTTGTTCATATCATGACGCCCTATCTTATTTTAGATGGCGAGTTACTACATGCTTTGAAGTTTGCGGCTGAGCGTGGGGTAGATGTCAGTATTATCATGCCTGGCATTCCTGATAAAAAGTCAGCTTACTACCTAGCTAAGACCTACTACCCAACACTTTTAGCATCTGGTGTTAAAATCTATGAGTACACACCCGGTTTTGTTCACGCCAAGATTTTTGTGAGTGACAATAGTAGGGCTGTTGTAGGAACGATTAATTTAGATTACCGAAGTCTATATCATCATTTTGAGTGTGCGACTTATCTCTATAGGACTTCTTCGGTTCTTGCTATCGAGGAAGATTTCCAAGCGACCAAAGCCAAGTGTCATCGAGTTAGTGTCGCCGAGATTGAAAATCTGCCGTTCCATCAAAAGGCTTTAGGATTATTGACCAAACTAGTTGCGCCATTGATGTAATGTCAATTTCTGTAAGAAGAGGGTTGAGCCCTCTTTTTTTATAGTTTAAAATAAAGATAATAAAGATAATGAAGTCGAAGGAGAAAATGATGTTAACCATTCGTCCAGCCAACTTGGCTGATGCACAAGCTATTCAGGCCATCTATGCCCCCTATGTTGAAAAGACACCCATTACTTTTGAATATGAGGTTCCCAGTGTTCAAGAGTTTGAAAAACGCATCAGCAATACGATTGAAAAATACCCCTATCTAGTAGCAGAAGAGGATGGACAAGTTCTCGGCTATGCTTATGCCTCAACCTACTATGCTCGCACAGCCTATGATTGGACGACAGAATTGTCTATCTATCTGCATGAAGATGCGCGTGGTCGAGGTCTGGGAAGTCAGCTTTACGATGCCCTTGAAGAAGAATTGAAAAAACGAGGTTTTCTGCGATTCTTAGCATGTATCGCTGTGCCGAATGAGGCTAGCATTGCCATGCATGAAAAACGCGGTTATGTCCAAGTGGCTCATTTTCCAAAAGTGGGTTACAAGTTTGATCGATGGCACGATATTGTCTGGATGCAAAAGAGCTTGGATGGACCTGTCAGAAAAATACGGTAGAAGGCTAGAAATATCTGGTCAAAGTTGACAAATTTACTATATAATCTGCCTATGCTAGAATGATACTAATATTTGACAAATCGTAGAAAGAGCTCTGAACTGTGAGCCAATTCTTTATACTAAAGGAGCCTATATGTCCCAAGAAACAAGTGCTAGACTATTGCCTCAGAAACCTTCTAAATGGGCAAAAATCCTGCTTAATCGCAAGGTACCCATTTTCCTTTTTTTCTGTCTTGAACTTACCTTCCTAATCTATTCTTATGTCAGCCTCCAAAAGCATTTCCCATCAATTGTTTTATGGGAACACTTATTGAGTGTCTTTACCTTCTTTTATTTACTCAATCGTTCCATGGACTCCCGTTCCAAACTATCCTGGCTGATTATCATTGCTCTTTTCCCAATTTTTGGGACAGCCTTGCTTTACTTTTCACTTGCTGATTTGGGTGTAAGACGGTTGAAGAAACGACTTGAGGATGCTACAGTGCAAGCTTCTAATTATTTAAGCACCGATCCAGAAGTAGCTGATTATTTATCTCAAGGTGATCGTCAACTACAGCGTTTAGCTTATTTTCTGGAGCAGAGTCCGGCTCAGTTTTCCACCTACAGAAACACTAATGTTACCTATTTTCCTCTTGGAGATGACATGCTTCCGGCTTTGTTAGAGGATTTGAAAAAGGCTGAACAGTACATCTTCATGGAGTATTTCATCATTGATGAAGGTATCATGTGGGGTGAGATATTAACCATCTTGGAGGAGAAGGCTAAGGCGGGACTGGATGTCCGTGTTATGTTTGATGGGATGAATGAGATGACCACCTTGTCCTACGATTATATCGAGAGGTTACACAAGATTGGTATTAAAGCTCAGACCTTCTCACCAATTAAGCCAATTCTCTCAACTTACTACAATTACAGAGACCATCGAAAAATTACAGTAATTGATGGTCAAGTGGGTTATACCGGTGGCGTTAATATTGCTGATGAGTATGTCAATAAACGAGAGCGTTTTGGTCATTGGAAGGATACTGCGATTCGATTAGACGGCTCAGCTGTGCAAACTCTCAAGGCTCTCTTTTTGACCATGTGGTCAGTGACTGGAGTTGATAATCCAGCTGATATGGACCGCTATTTACAAGAAAAGCCTCAAAAAAAAGAGAGTCAAGGCTTTGTTCTCCCATACGGTAATTCGCCGCTGACCTATCACAAGGTTGCAGAAAATGTTTATTTACATCTGCTAAATACGTCAACTGATTACGTCCATATCATGACCCCTTATCTGATTTTGGACGATGAACTCGTAAGGGCTATGACATTTGCAGCCAGACGAGGTGTGGACGTTCGTATCATTATGCCAGGAATTCCTGATAAACAGTATGCCTTTGACATTGCTACTACTTACTTTAAAGTCTTGTTGGATGCTGGCGTCCGTATTTTCCGCTATACGCCAGGTTTTGTCCATGCTAAAGTTTATGTTTCTGATGACAAACAAGCTGTTGTAGGTACTATTAACACAGACTACCGAAGTCTCTATCAAAATTTTGAAGATGGGATTTATCTCTATAAAAATCTGGAAGTGCTCAAAATTGCTGAGGATTTTGAGAAAACCCAAGCACTCTCAGAGGAAGTCACTCTGGAAAGTTTGTCTAAAATACCTATGGCTCATCGTCTAGGTGGCTATCTCTTTTCTCTGATTGGACCTTTGATGTAATCTTCTTTATAAATTTCCCCGTTTTTTGTTCTATGGTATAATAAGACCATTAGATGAAAAAGGGGATTTTTTAATGAAAAAAGCAATGACTCTCTTAGGGGTGACCTTAGTTTCAGGACTAATTTTGACAACAGCACAAGAAATTAAAGCTCAAGAAACTTCTGAAAACATCATTGCTCTACGAAGCAGACGTAGTGGTTCGCGTTCTTCAAGTAGAGGTAGCAGAAGTGGATCAAAATCTGGTTTTGGCTCAAGCAAAGGACATCATTCTGATGGCAATTCAGGAAAAGGGTATAAATCTGATAGTGGGTCTAGTAAGAGTTACAAGTCAAGTAGTGATCATGACAGTTACAATGGATCTAGTAAAACTTATGGTTCTAGTAGCTCGCATAGTTCGGATTCATATGTTGACTCTAGTACCAAATCAAGTAGCAGTCAGAGCCCTTCCTCTTCTGGTAATAGCTCTAGCAAGTCAAAATCGGATACAAATTCAGAATACACAAAGCCTAAGATGTCATCTCCTGAGCTAAACGACTCTGAACGTTCTAACTTTCAATCAGGTGCAAAAGTTAGTGACGATGAGACACTCAAAAAGTATTCCAAACAAAATGATGATTTTTCAGATGAACAGTCCAAAAGTATTTTTGACAATAATAACGATTATCAAACCCGTGACCGTTATTACAGACAAGATGTCATCCGTAATCCCTGGTTCTGGATGTATATGAGCAGACGTTCTTATCATCGCTATGGGAATTCATACCATTCAAAAGTGAATAATAACGCTTATACCAAGGGCTATCAGGATGGCTTTGCGGATGCCGACAAAGGCATTGATAATTATGATTCATACTCAAAGGAGTCAACTCTTTTTGGCAAATTCACAACAACTTCAGAAAAAACAGAATACCTACGTGGTTATAAAGATGGTCATGATGATGGAAAGTAAGAGCAATGGCTAAGATATTTCCATGGTATTCATGACTTGACTCTGTGGTCTATTATGCTAGAATAGGAGTATGCGATGAGTCGATTGGCTCTTTTGAGCCTTTTGCGCTGAGGAGGTCTACATTAGATTGTAACGCAGGAGCGGACCTTGAGTAGTTGTGTGAACCTGCTACTCTCATCGAAAGATGCCTCTTATCCCTTGCCGTTTGGTAGGGGATTTTTCTTTATTCTTGGCTTTTTTACCCTTTTCAACTGGACTTAAACGTAGTATAATAGATTCACTAAACTAAATTGATAGAAAATTCCGAAAGAGGTTTAACTATGGGATACACAGTTGCTGTTGTCGGTGCTACAGGTGCCGTCGGTGCTCAAATGATCAAAATGTTGGAAGAATCAACACTTCCAATCGATAAAATTCGCTACCTTGCGTCTGCACGTTCTGCAGGGAAAGTCTTGCAGTTTAAAGGTCAAGACGTGACCATCGAAGAAACGACTGAAGACGCATTTGAAGGTGTAGACATTGCACTTTTCTCAGCTGGTGGATCTACCTCTGCTAAATATGCACCATACGCTGTTAAAGCCGGTGCAGTAGTCGTTGATAACACATCTTACTTCCGTCAAAATCCAGATGTGCCATTGGTTGTACCTGAGGTCAATGCACATGCACTCGATGCTCACAACGGTATTATCGCTTGTCCTAACTGTTCAACTATCCAAATGATGGTTGCCCTTGAGCCGGTTCGTCAAAAATGGGGCTTGGACCGTATCATCGTGTCAACTTACCAAGCTGTATCAGGTGCTGGTATGGGAGCAATCCTTGAAACACAACGTGAGTTGAAAGAAGTTTTGAATGACGGCGTTAACCCACGTGATGTTAAAGCTGAAATCTTGCCATGTGGTGGTGATAAGAAACACTTCCCAATCGCCTTCAACGCCTTGGCTCAAATCGACGTCTTCACTGAAAATGACTATACTTACGAAGAAATGAAGATGACAAACGAAACTAAGAAAATCATGGAAGACGACAGCATTGCTGTATCAGCAACATGTGTACGTATTCCAGTTTTGTCAGCTCACTCAGAGTCAGTCTATATTGAAACAAAAGAAGTGGCACCAATTGACGAAGTGAAAGCTGCTATTGCAGAATTCCCTGGTGCAGTTCTTGAAGACGATGTTGCTAACCAAGTCTACCCACAAGCTGTTAACGCTGTAGGTTCACGTGATACATTCGTTGGACGTATCCGTAAAGATTTGGATGCTGAAAAAGGTATCCACATGTGGGTTGTTTCAGATAACCTCCTTAAAGGTGCCGCTTGGAACTCAGTCCAAATCGCAGAAACACTTCACGAACGTGGTTTGGTTCGCCCAACTTCAGAATTAAAATTTGAATTGAAATAGGGAACAAAACAGAAATCAGTAACTCGAAGAGTTTGATTTCTCCTTCACTTTTATAATTTAAGGCTCAGGCTATAAAAGTCCACCGGACTTTTATACTCCTCCCGCACAGTTAATTAGGAAGTACGAATGTTGCAGACATGACTAGTTCCAATAAAACACTGCGTTATGATTCAGGAATCAGTAAGGATTTAGTATTGTATTTGAATACTAAATTCAAGCTGAATCCTATAAAGCAGAGAGACCTCTCTCTGTTTTTTTGTGTTTTGACTATCATATTGAAACAGTCAGTCCTCCCGTTTTCAGAAAATTGTTAACTTATCTGTCTGTCTGGTCAAAATTATGGTAAAATGGAAAGGATTAGAAAACGGTTGAAGGAGAATATTATGTCAATTGATCAATTAAGAGATGTCAAACTGATCACAGCCCTTATTACACCTTTCCACGAAGATGGCTCTATCAATTACGATGCGCTTCCAGAATTGATTGAGCATCTTTTGGCTCACCATACAGAAGCTCTTCTTTTGGCGGGGACAACAGCTGAAAGTCCAACACTTACTCACGATGAGGAGTTGGAACTCTTTGCGGCTGTTCAGAAAATCGTTAATGGACGTGTGCCATTAATTGCTGGTGTCGGTACCAACGATACACGAGACTCTATCGAGTTTGCCAAAGAAGTTGCCAAATTTGGTGGTTTTGCAGCTGGTCTTGCTATCGTGCCTTACTACAACAAGCCATCACAAGAAGGTATGTACCAACACTTCAAAGCTATTGCGGATGCTTCTGATTTGCCAATTATCATCTACAACATCCCTGGTCGTGTGGTTGTTGAAATGGCTCCTGATACCATGCTTCGTTTGGCTGAACATCCAAATATTATCGGGGTTAAAGAATGTACCAGCCTTGCTAATATGGCCTACCTTATCGAACATAAACCAGAAGATTTCTTGGTTTATACCGGTGAAGATGGGGATGCCTTCCACGCTATGAACCTTGGAGCTAACGGTGTTATCTCAGTAGCCTCTCATACAAATGGTGATGAGATGCACGCCATGCTTGAAGCTATTGAAAATAGTGACCTCAAGACAGCAGCAGCTATCCAACGTAAATTTATTCCTAAAGTTAACGCTCTCTTCTCAGTACCAAGTCCTGCACCTGTCAAGGCTGTTCTCAACCATCTTGGTTTCGAAGTTGGACCACTTCGTTTGCCATTGGTTGCATGTACTTCAGAAGAAGCTAAACGTATCATCAAGGTCGTCCTTGAAGAAGATGTCGAAGCAACACGTGAGACAGTTACAGGTGTCGTTCGTCCAGATTATTAAGAAAATGAAGTTGAGCAGATTCAGATTGCTCAGCTTTTTTAGTTGAATAGGTTAAATCTCACAAAATCAGAAGATTAGGTTCTAAAAGCAGTTTTCTATCATGAAAATCAGCTTTTTTTGATATAATTATAATTAGTGTGCTTAAAAAGAAAGGAAGTTTCATGAATCAACTTGAACAAAAACTTGAACAGGATTTTGGTATTGTTTTTAGCCAAAAAGACCTCTTAGAAACAGCATTTACCCATACCTCATATGCCAATGAGCACCGCCTCCTAAACATTTCACATAATGAACGTTTGGAATTTTTAGGAGACGCGGCTCTGCAATTAGTCATTTCCGTTTATCTTTACAATCGCTACCCTAACAAGCCAGAGGGGGAAATGTCTAAGATGCGTAGTACTATCGTTCGTGAAGAAAGTTTGGCAGGTTTTACAAAGGCTTGCGGATTCGAGCAGTATATTCGTCTTGGTAAAGGAGAAGAAAAATCCGGTGGACGTGAACGTGCCACTATCCTAGGTGACCTCTGGGAGGCCTTCCTCGGTGCCCTTTATCTGGATCAAGGCTTGCCTGCTGTTGAGAAATTCTTGAATCAGGTCATGATTCCTCAGGTTGAAAAGGGGAACTTTGACCGCGTCACGGACTATAAGACAGCCTTGCAAGAGCGTCTTCAGGTCAATGGTACGGTTGATATTACTTATACTGTTATCGACGAGTCTGGACCAGCTCATGCCAAAGAATTTACTATGCAGGTAGCTGTTGATGGTAAGGAACTCAGCACAGGTCTTGGAAAATCTAAGAAATTAGCTGAACAGGCAGCGGCAAAGGCTGCCCTTGAACAACTAGGAAATTAAGCATGTATTTGAAATCGATTGAAATGCAGGGCTTTAAATCCTTTGCGGATAAGACGCAAGTCATCTTTGACAAGGGAGTAACAGCCGTTGTAGGTCCAAATGGATCGGGAAAATCAAATATTACAGAGAGTCTGCGCTGGGCACTGGGTGAATCATCTGCCAAGAGCTTGCGTGGGGGCAAGATGCCTGACGTTATTTTTGCAGGAACAGAGGTTCGTAAGGCTCTCAACTATGCGGAAGTAGCGGTCACACTTGATAACAGTGATGGCTTTATCGCGGGTGCTGGTGAAACAATTCGTGTGGAGCGACATATTTATCGAAACGGTGACAATGATTACTTGATTGATGGTCGTAAGGTTCGTCTACGTGATATTCATGACCTCTTCATGGATACAGGTCTCGGCCGTGATTCTTTTTCCATTATTTCTCAAGGTCGTGTTGAGGCTATTTTTAATGCCAAGCCTGAAGAGCGCCGTGCTATTTTCGAAGAAGCCGCAGGTGTTCTCAAATATAAAACACGTAAGAAAGAAACGGAAAGCAAGCTTAATCAAACCCAAGATAATCTTGATCGTTTGGAAGATATCATCTACGAGCTAGATGGTCAGGTTAAACCCCTTGAAAAACAAGCAGTCACAGCCAAACGTTACTTGGAATTAGATGAAGAGCGTAGACAGACACAGCTTAATCTTTTGGTCCATGATATTGAAGTTGGCAAATCTGACTTGACCCAAACGCAAGAAGTTTTGGCAGAGGTCAAGGACAAATTAACCAGCTACTATGAAGAACGTCATCGTTTAGAGACGGAGAACCAAGAACTCAAGCAAAAACGTCATCAAATTTCAGAACAAATTTCTTCTGACCAACAAACCTTAGTGGATGTCACACGACTTATTAGTGACTTTGAGCGTCAAATTGATCTTTATACCATGGAAAGTCAGCAGCGTTCAGAGAAAAAAGAAGAAACAGAAGCTCGTCTCAGTGAGCTAGAGAGTCTGAAAACAGAAGCACAAGCTTCGCTTGATAAGGTTAACCAAGGCCAAGTTGAATTGAATGCTGAATTGGATACTATTGCTCAGGAGCTGACTGCCATTCAAAAAGATCTGGAGCAATTTTCTGATGATCCAGATACACTTATTGAACGTTTACGTGAGGATTATGTTGGTCTGATGCAGGAGGAAGCCAAGATTTCCAACAGTTTGACCCAGGTCACCCACGACATGGACAGTCAGACTCAAGCGCTTGAGGCACAAGCTGAAGAATATAAACAAGCTCAAGCTGATTTGCTCTCCGCTCAGGAAGTGGCCAGCGAAGCCCAAAAAGCTTATCAAGCAGCCCAAGAGAGTCTTCAAAACCTCCTAGCTAGCTACAAAGAAAAGGCTCAGACTTATCAAGCTCTTGATAAGGACTACCAAGAGGCTCAAAAGCAGATGTTTGACCTCATGGATTATCTTAAAAGTAAAGATGCACGTCGTCAAAGTCTAGAATCTATCCAGAAAAATCATTCTAATTTCTATGCAGGGGTGAAGGCTGTCCTTCAAAATGCCCAATCCATTCAGGGAATTATTGGCGCAGTCAGTGAACACTTAACCTTTGACACGCGTTATCAGACGGCTCTTGAGATTGCTATGGGAGCTAGCGGGCAAAACATTATTGTTGAGGACGAAGCGGCTGCTAAGCGTTCGATTGACTACTTGAAACGAAATCGTCAGGGACGTGCGACCTTCTTGCCTTTGACCACTATTAAGCCACGTGAACTTAATGGACAATTTGCTCAAAGTCTTGCCAATGCACCAGGTTTTATAGGTATGGCTTCCGATTTGGTTACTTATGAGGACCGCTTATCTAATATTTTCCAAAACCTCCTTGGGGTTACGGCAATCTTTGATACCATTGACAATGCCAATAAGGCGGCTCGAGCGGTTCGTTTCCAAGTGCGTATGGTTACTCTTGATGGCTCTGAGATTCGTCCAGGTGGTGCCTTTGCTGGTGGTACCAACAAACAAAATAATAGTCTCTTTATCAAGCCTGAACTAGATGCATTGACTGCTGAAATTAACCAGATTAAGGCTCAATTAAGTGATAGTGAAGCCAAAGTTGAAGCCCTTAAGGTTAAACGTAAGGCTCTACAGAAAGCGCTAGAAGATCTTAAGGTAGATGGTGAGAATGCTCGTCTGCAAGAGCAAAAACTAGGCTTAGAACATCAACAAGCCTTGTCAGATGTAGAGAAAAATCAAGCCTTAGTAGATAGTTTCAAACAGGATTCTCAGGGATCTGAAGGTGCAAATCTGCAAGATAAGGCTGAGCAACTTAAAGCTGAGTTAGCACAAATTGCATCCAAGCGTGAGGCCATTAACGACCGTATTGAGGCAATTAAGGAAGATAAAGATGCTCTTGGTCAACAAAAACAGGTGCTCCTAGACAAGCAATCTGAACTTCAGTTGAAGGAACGTGACTTGCAGGCAGAATTGCGTTTTGCGAAGACAGAGAGCAATCGTCTTCAAGCTGACTTATCTGAGTTAATGCAAGAATCGGATAGTCTTAAGGCACTCCTTAACAACCAGGTTGATGAAGACCAAACTGACCGCCTTCCCCATCTGCAAGCACAGCATAAAGAGGCTGTTCAACGTAAAGACGATTTGGAACAAGCTCTTGTCCGTGCCAAGATTCAGGTGCAAGATTACGAAGGTCAGTTGGAGGATTTGGAGGAGCGTTTGGCAAAAGCTGGCAATCGTAACGAGGATTTGATTCGTCAACAGACTCGCTTGGAAGAACGTGAAAGTCAGATTAGTCAATCACTTCGTAAGTTTGCGACTCAGTTGGCTGAAGATTACCAGATGACGCTTGAAGCAGCCAAAGGTCAGGCTAGCCCTCTTGACAATGTCGAACAAACTCGCCAGAATCTGCAAGGTCTTGAGCGTTCGATTAAAGCTTTGGGGCCAGTCAATGTGGATGCTATTGCCCAATTTGAAGAGGTTAAGCAACGTCTAGATTTCTTGAACGGCCAAAAGGATGATTTGCTCGAAGCCAAGAGTCTCCTTCTGAATACCATTAATGACATGGATGATGAAGTGAAATCACGCTTTAAAGCAACCTTTGAGGCTATCCGAGAAAGCTTTAAACAAACCTTTACGCAGATGTTCGGTGGAGGTTCAGCTGACTTGATTTTGACCTCAGACAATCTCCTAGAGGCTGGAGTAGAAATTTCAGTTCAGCCACCAGGTAAGAAAATTCAATCACTTAACCTTATGTCAGGTGGCGAGAAAGCCTTGTCAGCTTTGGCCCTTCTCTTTGCCATCATTCGTGTTAAGACTATTCCATTTGTTATCCTAGACGAAGTAGAAGCGGCTTTGGATGAAGCCAATGTTAAACGCTTCGGTGACTACCTTAATCGTTTTGACAAGTCAAGTCAATTTATCGTAGTTACCCACCGTAAGGGAACCATGTCTGCAGCAGACTCTATTTATGGAGTAACCATGCAGGAGTCAGGTGTCTCGAAAATCGTTTCAGTCAAACTGAAAGACCTTGATTTAGACTAAAAATAGATTATATTTTCATGAAAGATAGTTGATAGCTTTATCACTATCTTTTTTCATAGTCTCAAAAAATTTGCAAAGACTTTCAGAAAAAAATAAAGTCTGCGCTTTCAAAATTACGCAATCGATTGCGTAAAATGGGATAACAAAGGCTATGATTAGGATTCTAGGGTTTATGAGAAAGAGGACGACTTGTCATTTCACACTGACATGTTACAATATTTAAGGAAATGTCATATGGGGATATGGTGTTTTTTGAAGTTAGTTATAGTGTATGTGTTAAGATACGATTTTCTGGACACATTTTAGGCTTCGAGTAAACAAGTCTAAGAAGTCTTCTTTCGAGCAAAAAATCCAGGCTGGGAAACCTGGATTTTTCTTTGTCTTTTTAGTTTATTGGTCACCTTTCTCAGCTTGAGATTTGGCTTGTTTGATACCAGCATTGACCAAGCCCTGCATGATAGCCCCAAAAAGGATAGCTTCAAAAATGCCAGATAGCATATTACGGAATGAGAATAATTCTGTCAAATAGTCTTTATTGTCAACTAAGAAGTGAACTAGGGGCATGCCTAAGAACATGCTAATCCCAAAGTATAAACCTGACTTAAGCCCCACGTGCTTAAGTTGTTTTTTCTCTTTCTCAGTCAGTTCTTCCTCGTCAAAAGCATTAACAGCACTTATCTTTAACTTATAAGTAAGGATGCTGCTAACTAACAGAATGATAATCAAGAGGAGGATAGGATAAATACGGGCCACAAGTTCAGGGTACTTAAAGCCTATAAGAAAGGCAATACAATTACCACAAAGTAAGGTAAAGAAAAGAACTACGAAAGCTATGTTACCCATTCGATCAACCTGTTGGCGCTTTTGTTCATCTAAAGGACCTGTGATACCATAAAAACGTTTAATTAGTTTGTCAGTGAAAGTTTCTTTGTTCATGATTTACCTCTTTCTAGCTTTTATCTTTATACCTTATTTCCATCCCAAAAGAGACTGTTAAGATCTGTGTTTAGTGCCTTAGCTAGATTTAGACAGAGCTCCAGTGTTGGGTTATATTTGTTATTTTCGATCATGTTAATGGTCTGTCGGGAAACACCAATAGATTTTGCGAGTTCTAGTTGCGAAAGCCCCATATTTTTTCTAAATTCCCTGACATGATTCATAATGGGCCTCCTTCTGAAAGACGAGCTAATGTGTTACTGTAAGTAGCAGTTAAATATGTCAACTTTATCTGACATAATTGTAGCAAGTTCCTATGGATATGTCAACTTTATCTGACATAATTGTAGCAAGTTCCTATGGATATGTCAATTATCTTAGACATAATTTTAATTTGGTATTAACTAAAGGATTCTTTGTCAGCTCTTGAAAGCTTTATATTTTTTTGATAAAATGGTAGTAATTGAATAGAAGTCGTAGAGACTAGTAACCTTATGGAAATTGACAGGGATTGGGGGCCATGGACTGGAAGCCTCCTCAAGGGAAGTTTGGCGAATTCACTCATGAAAACGGCTGGCGAATCAAGGTCTGGGTAACCAGATAAAAAACGGATGGTACCGCGTGTCAACGCTCCGGGTTGGAGTTTTGGCATGTGGTTTTTGTTTGCGATTCGAAATTGTTACATCAGAAAGGAATCTCATGGATTTACAAACACAATTGCAAGAGTTGAAAACATCAACGCAGGCTAAATTGGCTGAAATGCGTGGTGAACACTCTAAAGAATTACAAGAATTGCGTGTTGCAGTTTTAGGTAAAAAAGGCTCTTTGACGGATCTTTTGAAGGGACTTAAAGACCTTCCTAATGAAGAGCGCCCTAAAGTTGGTAAAATGGTCAACGAAGTTCGTGACGTTTTGACTGAAGCTTTTGACGAAGCAGCTAAAATTGTTGAAGCAGCTAAAATTCAAGCACAACTTGACTCTGAAAGTCTTGACGTAACTCTTCCAGGACGCCAAGTCAAACTCGGGAACCGTCATATTCTTAGCCAAACAGCTGAGGAAATCGAAGACATTTTCTTGGGGATGGGCTTCCAAATCGTTGATGGTTTTGAAGTTGAGACTGACTATTATAACTTTGAACGTATGAACTTGCCTAAGGACCACCCAGCGCGTGACATGCAAGATACTTTCTATATTACGGAAGAAATTTTGTTTCGTACTCACACAAGTCCTGTTCAAGCTCGTACGCTTGATAAACACGATTTTTCTAAAGGTCCACTTAAGATGATCTCACCAGGACGTGTTTTCCGTCGTGATACAGATGATGCTACTCACAGTCACCAGTTCCACCAAATCGAAGGTTTGGTCGTTGGTAAAAACATCTCAATGGGTGATCTTAAGGGAACGCTTGAGATGATTATCCAAAAAATGTTTGGTGCAGAACGTCAAATCCGTTTGCGTCCTTCTTACTTCCCATTCACTGAGCCTTCAGTTGAGGTTGACGTGTCATGCTTCAAGTGTGGTGGTAAAGGATGTAACGTATGTAAGAAGACAGGTTGGATTGAGATCCTTGGTGCTGGTATGGTTCACCCACAAGTGCTTGAGATGTCAGGTGTTGATTCTGAAGAATATTCAGGTTTCGCCTTTGGTCTTGGTCAAGAACGTATTGCCATGCTCCGTTATGGAATAAATGATATTCGTGGTTTCTACCAAGGAGACGTTCGATTCTCAGAACAGTTTAAATAAGGTTTAGGAGATTGTCATGACGGTTGTTATTCGAAAGGTTCTTCCCGAAGAGGTTGAAGAATTAAAAGTTATCTCGGAAGATACTTTTAGGGAGACATTTGCTCATGATAATACAGACTCCCAGTTGCAAGCTTACTTTGACACTGCACTGTCTGAGGAAGTTCTGCTCGATGAAATTACTCATGAAGAATCGCGTTACTTTTTCATTATAGTTGATGATGAAAAGGCAGGTTTTCTAAAAACTAATGTCGGATCTGCCCAAACAGAGCAGCATTTGGACAATGCCTTTGAAATTCAACGAATTTATATCAGTCAGGCCTTCCAAGGGATGGGTTTGGGTAAGCAACTCTTTGAATTTGCATTGCAGGAAGCCCGTGATCTAGGTTGTGATTGGGCCTGGTTGGGTGTTTGGGAAAGAAATTTCAAAGCACAGATTTTTTACGATAAATATGGCTTTGAAAAATTTTCAGAACACAATTTTCCGGTTGGTGACGGTAAAGTAGACTGTGACTGGTTGCTTAAATTAAAACTATAAACCGATTATTAAGTTGATAGAGAGGAGTTTATAAGGCGATTAAACGTGTCAGTTCGTCTTCCTCTTATATCAGCTATACATATTCCTATATTACAGAAAGGATTTGAACCCGCCCTAAGTAGAGGTTTAAATTCTTCTCTCATTTATCAGTTGAACTGATAATTTTACAGAAAGGATTTGAATACGACCTCAAAGTTCGAGATTTAGATAAGTCGCTACTGAAATTAGGATTTCAGGCGACTTCCTAAAATCTTGTCACTTTGGTCCTTGCTTTGCAAGGACACGGTCTTAATATCATAATTATGCTAGTTAGTTATAAATGGTTAAAAGAGTTGGTTGATGTGGATGTTACCACTGCTGAACTCGCTGAAAAAATGTCGACGACAGGTATTGAAGTGGAAGGTGTTGAAACACCTGCTGAAGGCTTGTCTAAATTGGTTGTTGGTCATGTCTTGTCATGTGAAGATGTGCCTGAAACACACTTGCACTTGTGTCAAGTAGATACAGGAGATGCTGAAGGTCCACGTCAAATTGTTTGTGGAGCTCCAAATGTCACTGCTGGAATCAAGGTAATTGTTGCCATTCCTGGTGCACGCATTGCGGACAATTACAAAATTAAAAAAGGGAAGATTCGAGGCATGGAATCTCTCGGTATGATCTGTTCTTTGGCAGAACTTGGACTTCCAGATAGCATTATTCCTAAGGAATTTGCAGATGGAATCCAAATTTTGCCTGAAGATGCTGTTCCTGGAGATAGCATTTTCCCATATCTCGACCTTGATGATGAAATCATCGAATTGTCAATCACACCTAACCGTGCGGATGCTCTTTCTATGCGTGGTGTGGCCCATGAAGTCGCTGCAATCTATGGTAAATCTGTTCACTTCCCAGAAAAAACAGTCACAGAAGACAGCAAGCCAGCTTCTGATAAGATTTCAGTAGCTATCGAAAGCGATAAAGTGGCTACTTATGCTAGCCGTGTGGTTGAGAATGTTACTGTTCAACCAAGTCCACAATGGTTACAAAACCTTCTTATGAATGCTGGTATCCGTCCAATCAACAATGTGGTAGATGTGACAAACTATGTTCTTCTTTACTTTGGACAACCAATGCACGCCTTTGATTTGGACAAATTTGAAGATTCACGAATCGTTGCCCGTGATGCCCGTGAGGGTGAAAAATTGGTGACTCTCGATGGTGAAGAACGTGAATTGACTACTGAAGATATTGTTATTACAGTTGCTGACAAACCAGTTGCCCTAGCAGGTGTTATGGGTGGCGCTTCAACTGAAATTGACAACAATTCTAAAAATGTTGTTCTCGAAGCTGCTGTATTTGATGGTAAATCAATTCGTAAGACAAGTAGTCGCCTCAACCTTCGTTCAGAATCATCATCACGTTTTGAAAAAGGTATCAATAACGATACTGTCCTTGAAGCGCTTGATTTTGCTGCAGCAATGTTGCAAGAATTGGCAAATGGAACGGTGCTTGCAGGCCGTGTTCAAGCGGGATCAGTTGATACAGAGCCAGTTCAAGTTTCTACAAGTCTTGACTATGTGAATGTTCGCCTTGGTACAGAATTGACTTTTGCAGATATTGAAGATGTCTTTGCGAAACTTGGTTTTGGATTGACAGGTGATGCCGATAAATTCACAGTATCTGTACCACGTCGTCGTTGGGATATCAGTATCCAAGCAGACCTGGTTGAGGAAATTGCACGTATCTACGGCTATGAAAAATTGCCTACGACACTTCCAGAAGCAGCAGGAACGGCCGGTGAATTGACTGAAACACAAGCACTTCGCCGTAAGGTTCGTAGCATTGCTGAAGGTGCTGGATTGACTGAAATCATCTCATATGCTTTGACAACACCTGAAAAAGCCGTTGAATTTGCTGCGACACCAAGTAATTTGACTGAGTTGATGTGGCCAATGACTGTTGACCGTTCAGCTCTCCGTCAGAATATGGTTTCTGGCATGCTTGATACTGTTGCTTACAATGTTAACCGTAAGAATAGTAACGTTGCCATTTACGAAATCGGTAAGGTCTTTGAACAAAAGGGTAATCCAAAAGAGGAATTGCCAAATGAAATCAATACCTTTGCCTTCGCTATTTCTGGTCTTGTAGCTGAAAAAGATTTCCAAACCAAAGCAACGCCAGTTGATTTCTTCTATGCCAAAGGTATTGTTGAAGCACTCTTTGATAAACTTGAAGTTTCAGTTGACTATGTACCAACAAAAGACCTAGCAAGCATGCACCCAGGTCGTACAGCTGCTATTGTGCTTGATGGTCAAACGATTGGATTCCTTGGTCAAGTTCACCCACAAACTGCCAAAAACTATGGCATTCCTGAGACTTATGTGGCTGAAATTAACCTTAGTGCTGTAGAAGCTGCCTTGCAACCAGATCAACCATTTGTTGAAATCACAAAATTCCCTGCAGTATCACGTGATATTGCCCTTCTTCTCAAGGCAGAAATAACTCATCAAGAAGTTCTGGATGCTATCTACTCTGCAGGAGTCAAACGCTTGGTTGCTGTTAAACTCTTCGACGTTTACGCAGGTGAAAAACTTGGTGCAGGTATGAAATCAATGGCTTATAGCCTTACCTTCCAAAATCCAAATGACAACCTCACAGATGAAGAAGTTGCCAAATACATGGAAAAAATTACTAAAGCTCTCACTGAAAAAGTTAAAGCAGAAGTACGTTAATAGTTAGAAAATCCATCTGAGAAGATGGATTTTTAAGTGATTAGACGATATTACATAAAGGAGATAATTTGTTTTTAGAGTTCTTTGACGGGGTATGGGGACATTACACTTTTGAATCTGATAAAGTCAATGTACTTATTGATGGCTTACCCAGTTTTGCTTATCCCTTGGGACAATTAACATTTTTAGTGTTAGTCTATAGGTTACTCGTTCATCAGTATGTTAAGAAGTTTTTAATCATGTCACCTCAAGATATCTGGGCTTGGCAGAAGGAAAAGTTTTGTCAAAGTAAATTATCTTTCATTGTCATCCCAATAGTTTATCTGTTTATTTTCGGAATGACCTATGTTTTGGTTGAGGATGTTTTAGCTACCGTCACTATTTACAAGGATTATGGAGGACCTATAGCTAAAACCATTGATGGCAAAGTTAAACAAATAGATATTAGTCATGTTGGGTCTAAAACGAGTAGTGCTAGGATTAATGCTCACTTTGAAAGTTCTGACGGGCAGACTTATGACATTCACCTGATAAACGATGATAAAAGAATCGCTAATTATATGCGGCACCATGAGTCAGATTCCTATACTGCAACGCTTTCCTTTGATAAACATGGTAAACCAGTTTACATTTCTAAATTCTGGGAATAAGCAGTCTGGATAGCTCTTTCAGGGATTTGCACTTGACAAATATGTAAATTCTCTGCATAATAAAAGAAAAAGCCATGAAAAGAGGGTAGCCATGCAAATTATTAAACGTAATGGTCAAGTTGCTGAATTTGATCCTGATAAAATTTACCAAGCCATCTTAAAAGCAGCACAGACTGTGTATGTTCTCGACGATACTTGGCGCCAAAACCTTGCTCAAGTTACGAAAAAAGTAGTGCTTGATCTTCAAGATGCTCAGGTAGAACGCCCAACCATTAACATGATTCAGTCATTGGTTGAAAATCGTCTCATGGAAGCAGGCTTTATCAACATTGCTGAGCACTATATTTCATACCGTTTGCAACGAGATTTGGAGCGTAACGGTTATGGTGACAAAGTAATTGTACACCTACGCTTTGAGCAGACTAAATAAACAAAAGCCATCAAGCGATGGCTTTTGTTGTGTCTAATTGTCACTCTGTCTTTTTTAAAATTTTTATAAAGGATTCCAGTTCCTGTCCATGACCTATCTGCAGATAAGTTTCAGAAGTTGGTCTAATAAAGGAGGATTCTAAAAAGCGAATCTGCTTGTGGGCTTTGAATTTTTCGAGTGAAAACTCTTTAGGAAGTTGCCAGGTCACATGCCTAGGGGAAATCTGATAAGGAATGCTAACCTTAGATTTGTCAATGATTGCTTGACTTTTAGCCATATTTTGTTGAAAGAGGTCATCCAGCTTCTTAATGTTTTTTTGGAACATGCCATTTTCGAGATAAACGGAAAGTGCTTTTTGCATGATGAGATTGGTATCATAGTCAATAAGTCCCTTGTGGCTCAAAAAGGTAGACTTAAGATTAGGTGGTAAAACAAGGCTACCTAGGCGCAAACCTGGAAAAAGGGTCATGGAGAAGGATTTGATATAGATGGTCTGATTTTGAGTATCATAGTAGTGAATAGGGAGATTTTTACTATCACTAAAGTCTCCCATATAGTCATCCTCGACGATATAAACATTATACTGATTGGCAAGTTGGGCTAGCTTTTCTTTTTCGCTAGCATTATAGCTTAATCCGAGAGGATTGGAGTAACGACTGATAGTATAGAAGAACTTAATCTGTCCAGATTTAAAGTACTCTTCCAAGCGGTCAAAATCCAAACCATCAAAACCACGGTTAATCGTCTCGTAAGCTAGATTTTGACGGTTGACAAGCTGGTTCATGCGATGATAGGTAGGTTGTTCTAAAAGAATTTTGTGGCCACCATTACCAAAATCCATCTGTGAAAGGATGTAGAGGGCCTGTTGACTTCCTGAGGTTATGACAATCTGATCTGAATTGACATAAATATCGTCAGCAATTAATCGACTCTTTAAGGCTTCAAGCAAATCTTTGAGTCCAGCTTGTTCATGATAATAGTTGAAGAGGTAGTCCTGATGACCCGCCAAACTTTCATCCAAACAAAGTTTAAAATCCTCGTAGGCCAATTGATTGTAATCATTAAGGTTAAGAAGGACCTTATTATCGACTTCATTGCGTCCTTCGAGAACATAATAGCCACTTTTGGGTACGGCGTAAATATAGTTTTGATATTTGAGTTCCAAGAGTGCTCTTTGAGCTGTATCCTTACTACAGGCATAAGTCTGGCTAAGTTGACGAATAGAGGGGAGCTTACTCCCTTTTTTTAAAGTACCATTTTGGATATCTTTTATAATGGTCTCGACAATATCTTGATAAATACTCATAACTGACCCCTTACAGATTTTTCCTTATTTTACCTTACTTCCCTTCTCAGAGCAATAGGCCCAGAGAAATTTGACAAGATTATTAGATTTTGACATAATAAGAAGGTTGTAAGGTAAAACTAAATTCCCCTTCCAAATAAGTTTAAGGAGATTATAAGAATGACTTTTAAGAAAATCTTAGGACTTCTCGCTCTTGCATGCTTGACTATTATCGGTTTGTCAGCTTGTACACCCGAGAAAGAGCCTACTTGGACCTACGATAAAAACAAAATGCTATTTACAGGACAAGATGCAAGTGTACAAGTTCTTTCTGCAACTAAAATCGAATCACCAGAAGGTCAAAAAGCTGTACGAGTTCACTATAAACTTAGCAACTCAAGTAAAGAAACCATGAATGCTTACACTCTTTTGATGAAGGTAGTCCTTGATGTGAAACAAGAGAAGGAAGAAGTGAAGGTGGCAACAATAGTCTTTTCTAAAGATGATGATCGAGATAAGATTGCAAATAAAACCACGATTGCTCCTAAGGAAGTTAAAGAAATCGTTGTTGACTATGCCGTTGCGGATTTTGATCATGATCTTAACATTGATTTCTCTGATTACGGTACTGAGGCAAACGCGACAGCCAAGCTTTCCCTACAAAATCTTGAAAAGGCACCTGTCAAATATTTTGATAAAAAAGCTCAATAAGTTTGATCACCACACGTTCGTGTGGTTTTTTTATTGCTCCAAATCTGTACCCATACAGTAATAAAAATACTATCTTGTTTAATCGTCAGAATTTTCATAAACTTATACTATATTTATTGACTAAGGAGTTTTAGGTATGTCAGCAAAACGTTTAACCATTTCTGCATTTTTCATGGCACTTGTCATTATTTTGAGTTCAAGTCTCTTATCTATTCCTGTGCCAGGAGGTCATTTCTATTTTAACGGGATTGTTATTTTCCTAGTTGGTTTAATTTTCCCACCTACAGAAGCAGTTATTATTGCGGGAGTAGGTTCCTTTATTGGAGATTTTCTTTTTTACCCTCTTCCTATGTGGGTAACTCTAGTAACACACAGCCTTCAAGTTCTTGCTATTGCACTCATTGTTGGAGGGCGTTTAGGAGAATTGAGCAAATCTAGGGCATCTTTAGGTCTCTTGCTTGGGGCTATTATTGATCTAGTAGGTTATGGCTTAGGAAGAGCCTTTATCTATGGTACGCCAGCTTATGCTATTATGAAGATTCCATTTGACCTTGTAGCTGCTATTCTTGGTTTAGGAGTGGCCTATTACATTTATTTCCACACAAGCTTTGTTAAACAGTTTAAAAAGACTTGGGAAGGGAAATAGATGACTAAAGTAATTGTTGCCAATGACCTCGTTGGTCTAGGTAAGGTTGCTTTGACTAGTAGCCTCCCTATCATGTCAGCCTGTCAAACTGAAGTTCTTCCCTTGCCGACGGTTCTTTTATCTTCGCATACAGGCGACTTTAATAATATTTATGTACGGGACCTTACAGTTGACCTAAAAGGGTTTTGTAAGCAGTGGGAGCACTTGGATTTTAAAGTAGATGGCCTTGTGAGTGGTTATTTTAAGTCAGAAGAAGAACTAAAACTTGTAGGTCAATTAGCTCGCGATAAAGAGATACCTCTATTTGTTGACCCTATTATGGGTGACAATGGCCGTCTCTATCAAGGTTTTGATAGAAACTTTGTAGAAGCCATGAAAGATTTCTGTCAACAAGCAGATGTCATCATTCCCAATCTGACAGAAGCTGCCTTATTGACGGATACTCCATATCTTGAAGCAGGTTCCTATGATAAAGTCACTGTTGAAAAGCTTTTGAGAGATTTGACCAAGCTTGGCCCCCGAAAAGTTATTGTGACAGGTATCTCTTTTGAGACAGAAAAAATGGGTTTGGCTTATTTTGATAAAGAGACTAATGAAACGGCTTATCTTATGAGGAAAAGTTATCAATCTCATTTTTATGGTAGTGGAGATTTACTAACGGCAATCTTATCAGCTGGTTACTTTTATAACCTAGATTTATTAAAGGTTTGTGATTTGGCCTTGGATGTCATGGATCGAGTTCTTTCATCAACACTGTCCGATGGTCGTCCTTTAAAATACGGCCTATGCTATGAGCCTCATATTGGTTTATTATTTAGTGGTTTTAATGCCCTATTGGAGGAGAAAAATGAAAAGTGATAAAACACGTGAATTAGTTATCCTAAGTTTGTATGCAGCTTTAATTATTGTGAGTGTGCAGTTTATTCGTATTCCTTTTGGACCTCAATTTGTCCATTTGGGAAATGCCCTAGTTGTGATTGCTGTCTTGATTTTTGGAGCCAGAAAAGGTGCGCTAGTCGCAACAGTAGGGTTAGGGCTATTTGATATTATCAATGGTTATGCTGCCGAGGTCTGGATTACTATTTTAGAATCCTTGATTGTCTGTCTGGTGCTCTATCTTGTTTTTGAAAAGCTACTAAAATCAAATGACAAAATGGCTAATATCATACTCATTGGAGTCATAGCTGCAGTAACCAAAATTATTTTGAATTTTATTAAGTATACGATTATCAATAGTATCGTTGCGACTCTACCAGTAAATGCTGCCATGGTATTGGCACTTACTAAAATAGGGGGAACCTTTGGAACATCAGTAGTGACTATTATTGCAGTTCCCCTCCTATATCCTGTCTTTAAACGTATTTTACAGAGAAACTAAAGAGTTAGCAGGTTGCTCCTGCTTTTTCTTTTTAATTTTCCAAAAGCATAGGTCCAAATTTTCACTAAAAAATGGTAGAATAGTAGAGTTAATGTCAAGAAAGGAAAGGGCTGAAGACTGTTTTAGCCCAGATATGCTATGTCTATTTTAGAAGTCAAAAATCTTAGTCACGGATTTGGTGACCGTGCTATTTTTGAAAATGTCTCATTCCGTTTGCTCAAAGGTGAGCATATCGGTCTTGTCGGTGCTAACGGTGAAGGGAAATCAACCTTCATGTCTATCGTTACTGGAAAATTGCAGCCAGATGAAGGTAAGGTAGAGTGGTCTAAGTACGTTACAGCGGGTTACTTGGATCAGCATGCTGTTCTTGAAAAGGGGATGACCGTTCGTGATGTCCTTCGTACGGCTTTTGATGAGCTCTTTAAAACTGAAGAACGCATCAACGAGATTTACATGTCTATGGCTGACGAAGGAGCCGACGTTGATGCTCTGATGGAAGAAGTAGGTGAGCTTCAGGATCGTTTGGAAACGCGTGATTTCTATACACTAGATGCTAAGATTGATGAGGTTGCCCGTGCACTAGGTGTCATGGATTTTGGCATGGATACAGATGTAACGGACCTTTCAGGTGGTCAACGTACCAAGATTCTCTTGGCTAAGTTATTGCTTGAAAAACCAGATATCTTGCTTCTTGATGAGCCTACCAACTATTTGGATGCTGAACATATTGCCTGGCTTAAACGCTATCTTCAAGAATATGAAAATGCCTTTGTCCTCATTTCGCACGATATTCCGTTCCTAAACGATGTGATTAACATTGTCTACCATGTTGAAAATCAAGATCTGGTTCGCTATGCAGGTGATTATGACAATTTCCAATCTGTCTATGCAATGAAGAAAGCTCAATTGGAAGCAGCCTATGAACGTCAGCAAAAGGAAATTGCAGACCTTCAAGATTTTGTTAACCGTAACAAGGCGCGTGTTGCTACTCGAAATATGGCCATGTCTCGTCAGAAGAAATTGGATAAGATGGAAATTATCGAGTTGCAGGTAGAGAAGCCGAAACCAGAATTCCATTTCAAGGAAAGTCGTACACCTGGACGCTTTATTTTCCAAACCAAAGATCTTGTTATTGGTTACGACCGTCCGTTGACCAAGGCTCCATTGAATCTTACATTCGAACGTAATCAAAAGGTAGCTATTGTCGGTGCCAATGGTATCGGTAAGACCACTTTGCTTAAGAGCCTGCTTGGTATTATTCAACCACTCGAAGGAGAAGTTGAAACAGGTGATTTTATTGATCTAGGTTATTTTGAACAAGAAGCAGAAGGGTCACGTCAGACACCTCTTGAAGCAGTTTGGGACGCTTTCCCAGCTCTAAATCAAGCTGAGGTTCGTGCAGCTCTAGCCAAATGCGGATTAACCTCTAAGCATATTGAAAGTCAAATTCAGGTGCTTTCAGGTGGAGAACAGGCTAAGGTTCGTTTCTGTCTCCTTATGAATCGTGAAAATAATGTCCTTGTTCTGGACGAACCGACTAATCACTTGGATGTTGACGCTAAGGATGAATTGAAGCGTGCCCTTCAGGACTTTAAAGGTAGTGTCCTTATGGTATGTCACGAACCCGAATTTTATGAAGGTTGGACAGATGTTTGGGATTTTAATGAGTTAGTATAGTGATAAAAGAGTGTTGTCATTCTCTAAAGAGAGAGTTGCTCACTCTTTTTTTATGTTAAAGAGACGAGTAGACTTACTAAGACTTGATAAGACGGAGATGGTGTAGAGGAAGGTCGTCATCATCATAAAGTGTTTTTCTACAGATTTTGTCGTGACTTATTTGGGTTTTGAGCATACAAATTTAATTTGTTCAAAAAGTAACAAAGTCTGAGCATAAAAGGTGTAACCGTTTTCCGATTATGGTAGAATAAAACAGTAAACTATTATCAAAAGAAAGTTGGACAAACTTATGTCAAAAATCGTAGTTGTTGGTGCTAACCACGCTGGTACTTTTAGTATTAATACTATTCTCGATAATTACGGAGACCAAAATGAAGTAGTTGTTTTCGACCAAAACTCTAACATTTCATTCTTGGGTTGTGGTATGGCCCTTTGGATCGGTAATCAAATCTCAGGTTCTGATGGTCTTTTCTATGCCAACAAAGAAGGACTTGAAAGCAAGGGCGCTAAAGTTTATATGAACTCACCAGTTGAGTCTATTGACTTTGATGGTAAAACTGTTACAGCCCTCGTAGATGGTAAAGAGCATGTTGAATCATATGACAAATTGATTTTGGCAACAGGTTCTCAACCAATCTTGCCTCCAATCGAAGGTGCCGAAATTAAAGAAGGTAGCCGTACTTTCGAAGCTACGCTTGAAAACCTTCAATTCGTTAAACTTTTCCAAAACGCTCAAGAAGTTATTGATAAATTGAACGACAAATCTCAAGATATCAAACGTGTGGCGGTTGTAGGTGCTGGTTACATTGGTGTTGAATTGGCTGAAGCTTTCCAACGTCATGGAAAAGAAGTTATCCTTATCGACGTTGTTGATACATGTTTGGCAGGTTATTACGACCATGACCTGACTGACCTTATGGCTAAAAATATGGAAAGCCACGGTATTAAATTGGCATTTGGTGAAACTGTTAAAGCAGTAGAAGGTGAAACTAAGGTAGAACGCATCGTTACAGATAAAAATGCTTACGATGTCGATATGGTTGTTCTTGCTGTTGGTTTCCGTCCTAACACAGCTCTCGGTGCTGGTAAGTTGGAAACATTCCGTAATGGCGCTTACCTTGTTAATAAGAAACAAGAAACATCAATCAAAGATGTTTATGCAGTTGGTGACTGTGCTACTGTTTATGACAATGCCCTTGATGATGTGAACTACATTGCCTTGGCTTCAAACGCTGTTCGTTCAGGTATTGTCGGTGGTCATAATGCCGGTGGTGGAGATGTTGAATCAAACGGTGTTCAAGGATCAAATGGTATCTCAATCTATGGTTTGAACATGGTATCAACTGGTTTGACAGAAGAAAAAGCAAAACGCTTTGGTTTCAATCCAGCAGTAGTATCTTCAACAGATCTTCAAAAAGCTGCCTTTATGGAAGATGAAAATGCAGACGTTACAATCAAGATCGTCTATGACAAAGATACACGCAAAGTTCTTGGTGCTCAAATGGTATCACGCATGGACATCTCTATGGGAATCCACATGTTCTCATTGGCTATCCAAGAAGGTGTAACTATTGACCGTCTTCAATTGCTTGATTTGTTCTTCTTGCCACACTTTAACCAACCGCTTAGCTATATTGCTAAAGCAGCTATCTCAGCCAAATAATCTTAAACAGCTAATTCAGTCGAATTAGCTGTTTTTTCTTTTTTTAATACGAAAAAAGCCTCCTATTTTAATACGAAAAAAGCCTCCTACTGGAGACTTTTATTTAACTAATGTTAGATTAGTTTTTTGAAGCTTCTTGGAATTCAGGGTTTTTCCATGCTTCATCAATGATAGCTTGCAATTCGTCAGCAGAAGCTTTCATTTTTTGTTGTTCAGCATCGTTCAATGGGATGTTAACTGGACGTACGATACCGTGTGCACCTACGATTGCAGGTTGACCGATAAAGACGTTGCTTACACCATATTGACCTTCTTGGAATACAGACAATGGAAGTACTGCATTTTCATCGTCAAGAATAGCTTTAGTGATACGAGCAAGGGCAACGGCGATACCATAGTAAGTAGCACCTTTTTTGTTGATGATTGTGTAAGCGGCATCACGAACACCTTCGAACAATTCAACCAATTCAGATTCTTGAACGTTTTGAGTGTCTTTAAGGAATTCTTCAAGGTTTACACCGGCGATGTTAGCGTGTGACCAAACGGCAAATTCTGAGTCACCGTGTTCACCCATGATGTAGGCGTGAACTGAACGAGCATCAACGCCAAGTTTTTCAGCAAGTGCTTGACGGAAACGAGCTGAGTCAAGTGAAGTACCTGAACCGATAACGCGTTCTTTAGGGAATCCTGAGAATTTCCATGTTGAGTAGGTCAATACGTCAACTGGGTTAGCTGCTACAAGGAAGATTCCATTGAAGCCTGATTCAACAACTTGAGTAACGATAGATTTGTTGATAGCAAGGTTTTTACCAACAAGATCAAGACGAGTTTCACCTGGTTTTTGTGGAGCACCAGCAGTGATAACTACAAGGTCAGCATCCGCACAGTCTTCGTATTTAGCTGCGTAGATTTTTTTAGGTGAAGTGAAAGCAAGCGCGTGGCTAAGGTCAAGCGCATCACCAACAGCTTTTTCGAACAATTGTGGAATTTCGATGATACCAAGTTCTTGAGCGATACCTTGGTTTACAAGTGCGAAAGCGTAAGATGAACCTACGGCACCGTCACCAACGAGGATGACTTTTTTGTGTTGTTTAGTTGCAGTCATGGGTCTAAACATCTCCTTATTTTTTAATTGGGTTACCCCGTACACTGCTTATTCTACCACTTTAAGTGATGGATGTCACGAAATAATAAGGAAATAATAGATGAAAGCGTTTACACAACTGAAAAGTAAAGCGTTTTATGGTATAATATTATAGAAATTTTCTATACTCTTTTATTAGAGTTTGGAATGATTTGAATGAAAGAAAAGAGGCATTTTTGAGTGCAAGATAATAATTTAATTGACGTTAATTTGACGTCTGAGATGAAGACGAGCTTTATCGATTATGCCATGAGTGTTATCGTGTCTCGTGCTCTCCCAGATGTTCGTGACGGTTTAAAACCTGTACAACGTCGTATTCTATATGGAATGAATGAGCTTGGGGTGACACCTGATAAGCCACATAAAAAATCTGCCCGTATTACCGGGGATGTCATGGGTAAATATCACCCACACGGAGACTCATCTATCTATGAAGCCATGGTTCGTATGGCGCAATGGTGGAGCTACCGTTACATGTTGGTTGACGGTCACGGGAACTTTGGTTCTATGGATGGTGATGGGGCTGCCGCTCAGCGTTATACTGAGGCGCGTATGTCTAAAATCGTCTTGGAAATGCTTCGTGATCTCAATAAGAATACCGTTGATTTTCAAGATAACTATGATGGATCAGAACGTGAGCCAATCGTTCTTCCGTCACGTATTCCAAACCTTCTTGTCAATGGTGCGACAGGGATTGCCGTTGGTATGGCGACTAACATCCCACCACACAATTTGGCTGAAACGATTGATGCTGTCAAATTGATGATGGATAATCCTGAAGTCACAACACGTGAACTGATGGAAGTTCTTCCTGGACCAGACTTTCCAACTGGTGGCTTGGTCATGGGGAAATCTGGTATTCACCGTGCTTATGAAACTGGTAAGGGTTCTATTGTACTTCGTTCGCGTACTGAAATTGAAACAACTAAATCAGGTCGTGAGCGTATTGTTGTCACTGAGTTTCCTTACATGGTCAATAAGACCAAGGTTCATGAACATATCGTTCGTTTAGCTCAAGAAAAACGTATTGAGGGGATTACAGCAGTCCGTGACGAGTCTTCTCGTGAAGGCGTACGCTTTGTCATCGAAGTGCGTCGTGATGCTTCTGCCAATGTTATCTTGAACAATTTGTTCAAATTAACGCAACTTCAGACTAACTTCAGCTTCAACATGTTGGCCATTGAAAAGGGTGTTCCTAAAATCCTTTCTTTGCGTCAAATCTTGGCTGACTATATTGCTCACCAGCAAGAAGTTGTGGTTCGTCGTACACAGTTTGACAAGGATAAGGCTGAGGCACGTGCCCACATTTTAGAAGGTTTGTTGATTGCCCTTGATCATTTGGATGAAGTGATTACAATTATCCGTAATAGTCAAACTGATGCTGAGGCTCAAGCTGAGTTGATGGCTCGCTTCGAACTCACGGAACGACAAAGTCAAGCTATTCTTGATATGCGTTTGCGTCGTTTGACAGGTTTGGAACGTGATAAGATTCAAAATGAGTACAATGATCTCTTGGCTCTGATTGCTGATTTAGCTGATATTTTGGCAAAACCAGAACGAGTCATTGCTATCATCAAGGAAGAATTGGACGAAAGCAAGCGTAAATTTGCAGATGCTCGCCGCACAGAGCTTATGGTTGGAGAGGTCATTTCTCTTGAAGATGAAGACCTCATCGAGGAAGAAGATGTTGTTATCACTCTCTCAAATAAAGGGTATATTAAACGTTTAGCCCAAGACGAGTTCCGTTCACAAAAACGTGGTGGTCGCGGTGTCCAAGGTACTGGTGTTAACGATGATGACTTTGTTCGTGATATTGTCTCAACAAGCACTCATGATCACCTTTACTTCATGACTAATAAGGGGCGTGTATACCGTCTTAAGGGGTATGAAATCCCAGAATACGGTCGCACAGCCAAAGGCTTACCTATTGTCAATCTCTTGAAGTTGGACGATGGTGAGACCATTCAAACAGTCATTAATGCCAAGAGTGATGAAGCTTCTGAAAATAATCACCTTGTCTTTGTAACTCGTCAAGGTCTAGTTAAACGTACAAAAGAAGCGGAATTTAAGAACATTCGTCAAAATGGGTTGATTGCCTTGAAACTTAGAGAAGGTGACGAGCTAATCAATGTCTTCTTGACTACTGGTAATGAAGAAATTGTCATTGGTACTAAATTTGGTTACAGTGTACGCTTCAAAGAAGACACTATTCGAAGCATGAGTCGTATGGCTGCCGGTGTTAAAGGGGTAACTCTTCGTGATGGTGACCAAGTTGTTGGTGCAGCTGCCATTACAGAAGACCAAGAAGTCTTGATTATCACTGAAAAGGGTTACGGTAAGCGTACCTCAGCTACTGAATACCCAACGAAGGGTCGTGGTGGTAAAGGTATCAAGACTGCCAATATCACAGAGAAGAATGGTAACCTAGCAGGTATTGTAACAGTGTCTGGCGATGAGGATATCATGGTCATCACCGATACAGGTGTTATCATCCGTACTGCTGTTGCTAATATTTCACAAACTGGTCGTGCCACTCAAGGGGTTAAGGTCATGCGCTTGGATGACTCTGCTCGTATTGTAACCTTTGCTTTAGTTGAGCCAGAAGAAGTTGAACAAGCTTCCGAAGATCAAGAAAGTGGTGACAACTAATGAGCAAAGATAAGCAAAATAACGTAACAAAAAAACGCCGTAAGTGGCTTGATATTCTTCGCTGGGTGTTGATTGTTGTTCTCTTGGTTGTTGGTTTAGCCTTGATTTTCAATAAGTCTATTCGAAACACAGTGATTGCTTGGAATACAAATAAGTATCAAGTGAGCAAGGTTTCTAAAAAGACTATTGAGAAAAACAAGGAAGCTAAGACTAGCTTTGACTTTGATACCGTTAAATCAATTAGTACAGAGTCTGTCTTGCAGGCACAGATGGATGCTCAAGAGCTTCCTGTCGTTGGTGGTATTGCTATTCCAGAGGTAGGTATCAATCTCCCTATTTTCAAAGGACTTGGCAATACAGAGTTGACTTACGGTGCAGGAACGATGAAAGAAGATCAAGTCATGGGTGGTGAAAACAACTATTCACTAGCTAGCCACCACGTCTTTGGTATTGCCGGTGCATCTGATATGCTATTTTCACCGCTAGATAAGGCTAAGGAAGGTATGAAGATTTATCTTACGGATAAAAATAAAGTCTATACTTATGTTATTAGTGAGGTGAAGGTGGTCCAACCAACTGAAGTAGCAGTAGTTGATGATACACCTGGCAAGTCTGAAGTTACCCTTGTAACTTGTACGGATGCCGAAGCAACTCAGCGTACAATCGTCAAAGGGGAATTGAAATCACAGGTAGATTTTGACAAGGCAAGTTCAGATATTATTGAAGCCTTTAATAAGTCATACAATCAATTTCAAAGTTAAGAAAGGGCCTTCGGGCCTTTTTCAATGGAGGAAAAAATGTTTTTAAATACGGTACACCATGTTGCCATCATTATTTCTGATTATGATTTATCTCGAGATTTTTATTTGATAAATTGCAAGAATAAGTGCAACCTTTATTCGAACTCATCCTCTAGAACTTCACTAGCAGTTCTGTAAGCTAAACATTTTCGTGGTCGGTGATTGATATCATATAAAGCCTTGTTCAAAGCCTCATCAGAGATAGCGGCTAAATCTGTTTTCTTTGGGAAATATTCTCTTAGTAAGCCATTTGCGTTTTCATTGCTTCCTCTCTGCCAGGATGAATAGGCGTCCGCAAAGAAAAAGGAAATTCCTAAGTTCTCTACCAGAGGGTAGCAGGCAAACTCTTTTCCCCTGTCTGAAGTGAAGGTTTTAAGAGCCTCTTTTGGAAATAGCTTACAAAGTTGTTCGATAGCTGAAAACAGGGATTTGGCTGTTCTGTCTGGTATCTTGAAAGCTAAGTAAAAGCACGTTTTTCGCTCTAGGAAGGTCGTTAAACAGCCTTTGCTTTTGCCTCTGGAAGACACCACAGTATCGAGCTCTCAGTGACCAAAGGTCTCACGATTCCTGACCTCTTTAGGACTTTTGGCAATTGACGTACCAATCCTAAATCTTCCACATGTTTCTTTGGGTTGTCGAGTCTTTCCCTTACGACGAAGGACGCTTAAATCCAGATCAATCAAACCAGCATAGAGCCAGTTATAGATAGTTTTAAAAGCTACCATTGGCTTTTGTTCAAGCTGATAGTGGCCACAAATTTGTTCAGGCGACCAGGAGGATTTTAAACCGTCCTCAATTTCCTTTTTCAACTTTGATGTCAAATGAGACTTCCGACCTTTTTGCTTAGCCCTGTGGTCGTACTGTTCCTGTGCTAAGGCTGCGGAATAACCATTTTGGCATCGTCTTAACTCTCTTGAAATAGTAGACTTATCGAGGCAAGTTTATTTGCAATTTGGCAAGGTTTCAAACCTAATTCTAAGTAGGTTTCTATCTTTATTCGGTCGGTTATGGTAAGATGGGAGTAGCTCATAGTTTTTCCTCGGGTTCTGTTTGTGTGGTTACTTACAGTTTACACCAATGAAACGCTATGAGTTTTTTGTATGGTTTATGTTTAAAAAGCATCATACATATACTAGAAGAAAAATGTGGTTTTTGATATGATAAAATATGTAGAAACTAATTATGAAACGAAAGGGCAGATTAGTTTTAACTAGCAATAATTACTATTTCAAGTTCAAGGTGAGGGCATAGTATGGATGAACAGAATTACAATTTGGAACAAAGTATAGCAGAGTTAGATAAGCTCTCTGACTTATCAACCAAGGAAACAGATAAGACCGCCTGTGAAGCTCTAGCAGAAAAAGCAAGAATAATTTATGAGCAACACCCTGAATCAGAAGACATTGCTTTGCGGTATGTCAAGACTTTGTCGAATTCAGCAGACAAACAAACAGATATTGAGAAGGCTAATCGTACAGTTGAGAAAGTCAAAATAATTTACGAAAAATTCCATAATTCTGAGAGGATTGCTTCGTGGTATGCATGGTTCCTAAAGAATTTAGTAGCTAAACAAACAGATATTGAGAAGGCTAATCGTACAGTTGAGAAAGTCAAAATAATATACGAAAAATTCCATAATTCTGAAGAAATTGCTTCGTGGTATGCTGGAGCCTTGTCTAAGTTAACAGACAAACAAACAGAGATTGAGGATGTTAATCGTACAGTTGAAAAAGTCAAAATAATATACGAAAAATTCCATAATTCTGAAGAAATTGCTTCGTGGTATGCTGGAGCCTTGTCGAATTCAGCAGACAAACAAACAGAGATTGGGGAGGTTAATCGTACAGTTGAGAAAGTCAAAATAATATACGAAAAATTCCATAATTCTGAAGAAATTGCTTCGTGGTATGCATGGTTCCTAAAGAATTTAGTAGCTAAACAAACAGAGATTGAGAAGGCTAATCGTACAGTTGAGAAAGTCAAAATAATATACGAAAAATTCCATAATTCTGAAGAAATTGCTTCGTGGTATGCTGAAGCCTTGTTTAAGTTAACAGACAAACAAACAGAGATTGAGAAGGCTAATCGTACAGTTGAGAAAGTCAAAATAATATACGAAAAATTCCATAATTCTGAAAGGATTGCTTCGTGGTATGCTGGAGCCTTGTCTAAGTTAACAGACAAACAAACAGAGATTGAGAAGGCTAATCGTACAGTTGAGAAAGTCAAAATAATGTACGAAAAATTCCATAATTCTGAAAGGATTGCTTCGTGGTATGCTGGAGCCTTGTCTAAGTTAACAGACAAACAAACAGAGATTGAGGATGTTAATCGTACAGTTGAAAAAGTCAAAATAATTTACGAAAAATTCCATAATTCTGAAAAGATTGCTTCGTGGTATGCATGGTTGCTACAGAATTTAGTAGCTGAACAAACAGAGATTGGGGAGGTTAATCGTACAGTTGAGAAAGTCAAAATAGTTTACGAAAAATTCCATAATTCTGAAGAGATTGCTTCGTGGTATGCTGGAGCCTTGTCGAATTCAGCAGACAAGCAAACAGAGATTGAGGAACTGAGACACACAGTTAAACAAATATGTGACATTTTAAAATTAATCCCCGATGTTAAATTATTTGCCACATTAGTAAAAATATTAGAAAACAATCCTGATACTCCATTATATAAAAATGATACTCCAGCCACTAGCCTCACAAAAATTTTAGATAGACTATGTTTTTATTCCAATGATGGTTTTGACAGAAAACTACTAATTCGAGCTTTAAATCTTGATCTCGTTAAAAATACAAAATACGATATTTTAAAGGATTGGATAAAATACTATAAAGATGATGAAAATAAGCTCAATCAGTTAATAGATATCTATAGAATTGTTCAAGAAATCAAATATCAACTTGGCTTGAAAGTAAAAGATAAAAATTCGAATCTTAAATTTGGTCATTATACCAAAGGAAAAACTCTCCAAAATTTATTAGATCAAGATACAGAAAATACAGATGATACAAAATTTTCCGTATCTGGAAAAACTCGTTTGTATAATGCCAATTATATGAACGACCCCGAGGAAGGGTTAGTTATCGAAGAAATATTGAAACCTAGTAAAGATAAGGAAATAACATCCTACTTCAAGAAGCAAAATATTTTAGATCCTAGTCCATGGTTTTTAATGAGCTTCACCAGTAAAACAGATGACTTGACTATGTGGTCCCAATACGGCGATGATGCACAGGGTGTTTGTCTGGTACTTAAGGAAGATGATTTCTCAAGATTCACTTCTTTCAATGATGTTTCATGGCGTAAAGAAGCTATTCCCTTAGAGACTATGAAGCAAATGGATTCCACCATATCATACCTAGGTAGTGATTTAAAAACCTCAGTAGACGAATCGAAGAAAAAGGAGTCAACTTTTTCTGCCAATGTTGAAGAGGCACAGCCCCAACCTGAAAAAAAAGATAAGGTAGCTAAAGTGAATAGTGATTATCTCTATAGAATAGCCTATGTTAAAAATACAGGTAAAAACATTGAACTAGAAGAAACAGAACTCTTTGATGACAATGAAATTACAAAATTAAAAGAATCTGTGAATAATTTAAAGCAAAAATTGTATGAGAGAGTGAATGATAATGATGACTTTTATAAAGAAGCTATCTCCAACTGTATCGAAGAAATTCGCTACTTATTTAAATCTGTCGATTACAAATATGAAAACGAACTTCGTATCTTACGCTATGCTAATCTAGACCCAAGTAATGATAAAATCAAAATTGATAAAACCTCTGGAATTGGTAAACTTTATGTAGAACGGGAAAACCCAATTCAAATTGAGAAGGTCGTTTTTGGTCCTAAGTTTCCAAACCCTGAATATGTAACGCCTTTACTGAAACTATTGGATAATGATATCAACTATAAAAAATCTACGATAAAATTTAGATAGATACACTCCTATTCTCTATTCTAAATAACACTCATAAAATCTAAAAGAAGTTACCTAAAAGCCAAATGATATGAAAGCCAGACTGAGTCTGGTTTTTATTTGATAAATTAGGTTTTAAAATTATACGTGAAAATCATCGTCCAGAACGTCATGATTATAAATTAGATTTACGTTGTGGTGATATAGAACTAGAAATCTTTGGAAATAGGACTAGTGATTTAGATTATGTGGAGCCACCAAAACGTCTGTCTTATCCTGAGTCGTGTGGACTACGTCATTTAGCTTTTAAAGTTGCCAATATTGAAGAGGTTGTCGAGGCTTTGGAACAAAAAGATATTTCATGCCAACCGATTCGCAAGGACAGTTTTACCGAGGAAAAGATGACTTTTTTTGACGATCCTGACGGGCTCCCCTTGGAGTTGCATGAGTAGTTTTTTTGACCCCATTTTTTTAAGTCATGGTATAATGAATTCACGGCTGAGTTCAAACTCGGTCGTCCTTCAGGAGATTATGGATACTATTCTATTTTCGAAAGGAAACACACATGAAAATGAAAAAACTTCTTGTTGCTGGGATGGTTTTCCTAGCTTCGGTGACAACCTTTGCTTCAGCTACTCAAGCAGCAACATCATCACAAGTCCAAAAGGTTATTGATGAATCTTATGTTCAACCAGACTATGTGATGGGGTACTCATTGTCGGAAGAGCAACGAAATGAAACCTTGAATTTATTAGGGTATGATAGTAGTAAGGATACTAATGTCAAGACCTTGACGACTTCTGCTTACGCCAATATCATGAATGTGGCTGACGATTCTAGTCTTCAGCTATATTCTTCGGTTAAGATTGCTAAGCTGGGTGCTAAGGAAACCTTGAGTGTAGAGATTGTGACACCGCAAAATATCACGAAAATCACTCCAGATATGTACCGTAATGCTGCCACGACACTTGGTATTGAACATGCTAAGATTACGGTAGCAGCACCAATTGCAGTTACAGGAGAAAGTGCCTTGGCTGGTATTTACTATTCCCTTGAGCAAAATGGGGCTAAAGTTTCAGATGAAAGCAAAGAGCTTGCACAAGAGGAACTTAAAACCCTTTCTCAAATCAATGAGGAAAATTCTGGTAAGACTGACTATGATGCAGACAAGCTTAATGTAGCTATGACTGATATTAAGTCAGCTGTTGCTGATAAAGGGGATAAGTTAACAGAAGACCAAGCTAAAACGATTGTTCAGCAAACGGTCAATAACTATAACTTGGATCTTTCAGATACGCAAATTAATCTTCTGGTGAATTTTGCTTTGAATTTGTCTAAGTCTTCAATCATTGATAGTGCTAGTTTCAAGTCGAGCTTGAGTTCACTTAAGGATTCTATCGTTTCGAAAGCTGGTAATACCTTCTCTGGAATTAACTTAAACTTCAATGCCAACAAAACACTTGAGAATAGCAAAAATATTTTTGCACAAATTTGGCAAGCTATTGTAGATTTCTTTACTGGATTTTCTAAATAGTAAAAGAGCTATCCATTTGGATGGCTTTTTTCTATTTTTCAGAAAATATGTGAAATGCTAATGAAATTATTCCAACAATTGTGTAAAATGGTAAACATCAATTCAGATTATTCTGAAAATTTGTTTTAGGAGATTCTCTTATGTCACAAACAAGTGTAACTAGTCAGTCTACCTGGCGTAGTAAAATAAAAGCAATGGGACCCGGTATCCTAATGGCTTCGGCGGCCGTAGGTGGTTCCCACATCGTTTCATCTACCCAAGCGGGTGGTTCTTATGGATGGGCCTTGTTAGGCTTGGTTATTCTGGCTAACCTCTTCAAATACCCATTCTTCCGTTTTGGTGCTGAGTATACCGCAGATACAGGTAAAACCCTTGTTGAAGGTTATGCTGAGAAAGGTAAGTTCTATCTTTGGGTATTCTTTATTTTGAATGTCTTTTCAGCCTTGGTTAATACTGCAGGTGTTTCTATTCTTTGTTCAGCCATCATTGCTAGTGCCTTTCCAATGCTTGGTTTGAGTATTACCACCTGGTCAATTATTTTGGTTGCAATTATCTGGGGTATGTTACTCTTCGGTGGCTACAAACTTCTTGACGGTATGGCCAAATGGATTATGTCTGCCTTGACCATTGCAACCGTAGGAGCGGTTATTATTGCTGCTATCAAACACCCAGAGTATAGCGTGGATTTCGTAGAGAAAAGTCCATGGCAACTAGCGGCTCTTCCATTTATCGTATCGCTTCTTGGTTGGATGCCAGCTCCGATTGAGATTTCTGCTATCAACTCACTGTGGTCAGCTGAGAAAAAGAAAACAGTTGATTTTAATAGCGAAGACGCACTCTTTGACTTTAACGTCGGTTTTATCGGAACAGCTATTCTTGCAGTATTCTTTGTAGCACTTGGTGCCCTTATCCAATATCCAACTGGTAAACCTGTAGAGGCTGCTTCAGCTAAGTACATTGCTCAGTTTGTTGGTATGTACGCATCAGTACTTGGTGATTGGTCACGTTATTTGATTACCTTCATCGCTTTCTTGTGTATCTTCGGTACTGTCATCACAGTTATTGATGGTTATTCACGTGTAAATGAAACATCTCTTCGTCTTTTGTTTAACAAGAAAGAGTCCAGTGCAACACCTTTGAAAGTTTGGATGACCTTGACAGCTATTCTTGGTCTTATCATTATTTTCTTCTTTCAAGGTCAAGTTGGTACCATGCTTCGTTTCGCCATGATTGGTTCTTTCCTTACAACACCATTCTTTGCGCTTTTGAACTATGTACTTGTTACAACAGAGAAGAAAAACCTTCCAACATGGTTGAAAGGACTTGCCATTGCAGGTTTGATTTTCTTATTTGGATTTGCTATTTTCTTTATCTGGGCTTTGGCTATTGGTAAAGCAGGATAAGAGGAGTAAACAGTTTCTTTTGGGAAGCTGTTTTTTTTTATTCTATATATGAAAGAGAGGTTATAGCCGAGGGCACAGAAAAAAGCCATTCCAATCGGAATGGCTTAACAACAAGAAGTTGCTTATTTGAGACCGTATTTTTTGTTGAAACGATCCACGCGTCCGTCTGCTTGTGTGAATTTTTGACGGCCAGTGTAGAATGGGTGAGAATCTGATGAGATTTCTACACGGATAAGTGGGTAAGTTTCACCTTCGAATTCAACTGTTTCGTTTGAGTGTTTAGTTGAACCGCTAAGGAATTGGTAACCAGTAGTTGTGTCCATGAATACTACTGGACGGTAATCTGGATGGATATCTTTTTTCATGTTAAAATGTTTCCTTTCTGCCATGGTACTTTCCGCACCATAGTTTTTTTTAACTATTTTAGTTTATCAAAAGCTAGTCTTCTTGACAAGTCTTTTTTTACTATTTTTTAGGAAAGTCGGATCTTGTATATGCCAGCTGTCTGGAAGCAGTGATTATCTTTATCAACGATGATTGCTTCAAGATTAGGTTGTGAACTAACTTCCTGGAAAATGCGTTCGAGACTTGACCCAAATAAACGGGTCGTCCAAATTTCGCCATCAACTGAGAGAGATGAAATAATGGTGAGGCTAGCTAGGTCACTAGAGACTGGGTAGCCAGTTTGACTATCAAAAATATGATGATAGGTTTTGCCATCTATCTCAAAAGTGCGTTCATATATTCCTGAAGTAACTACAGATTGATCTCTTATAGCAAGTACCAGAAGGTTTGTATTTCTAGTCTCCTTGGGATCTTGAATACCAATTCTCCATTTTTGATCAGGATTGTGTAATGCTGGTCCAAATGTGAGGACATTGCCACCAAGATTAATCAGAGCGCTAGTTACATTTTCAGCTTTAAGATAATCTGCTATACGATCTGCGATATAACCTTTTGCCAGAGCACCAAGGTCAATTTTCATACCTTTTTCTTGGAGAAAGACACTTTGATTTTCCTCGGATAGAACAATAGCATTGGGATTAATAATATCTAGGAGTGGGGCGATTTCTTCAGGAAGGGGGAGCTTGGCATCAGAAAAGCCGATTCGCCAAGTCTGAATGAGAGGTCCAATAGCAATATTAAGGTGACTGCCCGGCTGGCAACTATGCCATTTTCCAAGAGAAATCAGTTCAAAAAGTTCTGGGTGAACCTTTACAGGGTGTATACCGGCAGCCTTATTAATCTGCATAAGTTCGGAACTGTCATCATTGGCAGAAAAACGCTTATTATAAAGATTAAGCAGCGTTTCAACTTGATCAAGTAGAGGCTCTGGATGTTCATGATAAATGGAGACGTCAATCACAGTCCCCATGAGACGTACACGACGATTAGTGAGTTGCATGGGCAACAGTATCCTTGATTTCTTGATAGATTTGGTCGTTTTCCTCTAAACTGTAGGAATTGGCACCACTGGCAAGTGGGTGTCCTCCACCGTCATGGCGTTTGGCAATTTCATTGATGACAATGCTTTTACTACGAAGACGTACACGGTAATGGCCCTCAGGTTGCTCTACGAAAATAGCCCATGACTCAACGCTATCAATACGGCCAGGAGTTCCAACAATAGCAGAACTCTCAGCATCAGTGATATTAAAGTCATCAAGAACTTTTCGAGTTAAGACGACGCGAGCTGCCCCATTTTCATCAACTTCAAGATTATCGAAAACATAGCCTTGAAGTTTAGCAATTTTGAAAGGAAAACTATCCATTCGGCGAGCCATAGATGCAAAATCAAAGTCATACTCACGAAGTTTAGCAGCGATTTGTAGTGTTTTAGGTGTTGTAGATGGGTAGAGGAATCGACCTGTATCTCCAACAATACCATTGTAGAGAACACGAGCAGCGGCATCTGACAAGGAAAGGCCAAGAGTGAGAGCCCAGTCAGTCACAATTTCGCTGGCACTTGAAGCAGTCGTATCAACTAAGAGGAGGTCGCCGTAGGGATCGTCGTTAGGATGATGGTCAATTTTGATAAGAAAATCCCCCTTATCAAAACGGTCGTCGTCGATACGAGGAGTGTTGGCTGTATCGGTAACAATAACAAGCGCTCCTTCATAGTCTTGGTCAGTTACCCTATCCATTTCAGCAATCCAAGACAAGGTAGGTTCATTGACACCTGTCGCAAGAACCTTTTTATCTGGAAAGTTTGTTTTTAAAATTTCCTTCAGTCCTACCTGACTACCAATGGCATCAGGGTCAGGTCTTTGGTGGCGGTGAATAATAATAGTGTCATAGGCTTTTATTTTTTCTAAAATAGCTTGAAATACAGTCATGAATGTCTCCTTGTGATTTTGTTTCTATTATATCATGAAACAATAGAAAAACGGTTAGCCTAGGCAAACCGTTATAAAATTAGATATCTTTATAGTTGACTTCAAGTCCACGTTTAACCGCTGGACGGTTGGCAATTTTTTCAGTCCATGCTTGAAGGTGCTTGTATTCTTTAACATCAAGGAAAATACCTGCCTTGTCCCAAATTTTATCTTGAGCAAGACGGCCATACCAAGACCAAATTGCGATATCAGCGATAGTGTATTCATCACCGGCAATATAAGGCTTGGTTGCTAATTCTTTATCTAGCAAGTCAAGTTGGCGTTTGGCTTCCATGGCAAAACGGTTGATGGCATATTCGATTTTTTCAGGTGCATAGTGGAAGAAGTGCCCAAAGCCACCACCTAAGAAGGGAGCAGCACCTGTTTGCCAAAAGAGCCAGTTGAGAACTTCCGTACGTTTTGCGTGATCAGTTGGAATGAGTTTTCCGAATTTTTCAGCCAAGTAAAGCAGGATGTTAGCTGATTCAAAGACACGAACCGGTTGGTCTTCAGAGTAATCCATCATGGCTGGAATCTTTGAGTTTGGATTGATCGAAACAAAGTCGGATCCGAATTGGTCACCGTCACCAATCTTAATACGATAAGCGTCATAGCCCGCTTGAGTCACACCGAGTTCTTTCAGTTCTTCAAGCATGATAGTTGCCTTGATACCATTAGGTGTCGGAAGAGTATAGAGTTGGAAAGGTTGGTCACCTTTAGGTAAAGTTTGTTCAAAACGTGCACCAGCTGTAGGTTGATTGAGGCCGCCCCAGGCACCTCCCATAGAGGTTGGATTTTGCCAAACTTCTGGTAAAATATAGTCAGACATAAAGTTTCTCCTTGTATTCTTGATAGTTACATCCTAACAAAATGCTAATGGCATTTCAAGAATCTACTACGTCCTATTAGCGCGCCATCTTGACTTTTTCTATAAGAATGATAAGATAGTAAAAATTAATTTTTATCTGATAAAAACATATTGTTTAGAGAGGAAGAAAAGAATGACTGCTATTGATTTTCATAAGTTGGCAAAAACAGAACTGCACTGCCATTTGGATGGTTCTCTATCATTGGAAACTATTCGTCACCTAGCTGACTTAGCAAAGATTGAGTTACCTAAGGACGATGCGGAGCTCAGACACCATGTGACAGCCCCGGCTACCTGTGAGAGTCTCCTAGATTATCTAGAGGCTTTTGATTACATTCGTCCTTTGCTTCAAACAAAGGAAGCTTTGACCATTGCGGCTTATGATGTCGCTAAACAGGCTGCTCTTGAAAATGTTATCTATATTGAAGTGCGTTTTGCTCCCGAATTGTCAATGGATAAGGGGTTGACTGTCGCTGAAACCATTGATGCCGTTTGTCAAGGCTTACGTCAAGCTCAAGAAGAATTTGGAATTGTAGCTAAGGCCCTAGTTTGTGGCATGCGTCAATCAAATCAAGATTTAACGGCTCATATTCTTAATGAAGCAAATAAGGTTGAAGATAGTGACTTTGTTGGTTTTGATTTTGCTGGAGATGAGCATCATTATGGACCTAAAGCGATTAAACCTCTAATTGAACAAGTCCAAAGTTACAACCGTCCCATGACTTTTCATGCTGGTGAGTGTGGTTGCCCAGCCTTTTTGGCTGAGTCGATTGCCATGGGAATTAAGCGTAATGGCCATGCAACGATCTTGGCTCAAGAGCCTGAGCTTTTGGAAGAGTTTGTCAAAAATGGTGTCACAGGAGAGTTATGTTTAACAAGTAATCTGCAGACTAAAGCAGCCGTTACAGTTGCTGATTTTCCTTATCTAAAAATGAAAGCAGCAGGTGCGAATATTACCATTAATACGGACAATCGTACCGTTTCTGATACAAACTTAACCAAGGAATACGAACTCTATCACAAGCATTTTGATAGCTCAGTGCAAGACTTTTATGCTCATAATAAGACGGCAATCGAAGCTTCATTTGCTAGTGACGAGGAGAAAGAAGAACTTCTTGAAAAATTGGCTAAAGCCTATTCATAAGAAGCTATTAGACTGGTGAAACGTTATCAGGGTGATAAGATTGAACCATTTGAAACACAAGTCAAACCTATTATAAAAATAAGGGAGTGAGGCGAACTTTTTTCAAAAATTGTTCAGTCTCCCTCCCTTTTACGCTTAGAATTATGATAAAATAAGTACAATACATATTTTAGAGGAGACTGGTTTGGCACAACTTTATTTTCGCTATGGCACTATGAATTCTGGGAAATCCATTGAAATTCTTAAGGTTGCCTATAATTACGAAGAACAAGGAAAACCAGTAGTATTGTTGACCAGTCGTTTGGATAATCGAGATGGGGTCGGCTATATCTCTAGTCGTATTGGCATGAAACGGAAGGCATATCCTATTGGTGATGATACGGATATTTTTGGTTACATTGCTAATATGGATCCACGACCTTACTGTGTTTTAGTTGATGAGGCTCAGTTTTTGACCCGTGCGAATGTCTATGATTTGGCACGAATTGTTGATGAGTTAGATATCCCAGTGATGGCTTTTGGTCTCAAAAATGATTTTCAGAACAATCTCTTTGAAGGTTCTAAATACCTTTTGCTTTTGTCTGATAAGATTGATGAGATTAAGACCATTTGTCATTATTGCTCGAGAAAGGCAACCATGGTTCTTCGTATGGAAGATGGTAAGCCAGTTTATGAGGGAGCACAAGTTCAAATTGGAGGACACGAGAGTTATATCTCTGTTTGCCGAAAGCACTGGTTTAATCCACCTCACGAAAACATAATCCCTTTGAATAAGGCCTAAAAATGACTATTAGTTATATAAGGAGTAAAGATAACAAATGAATATTTATGATCAGTTACAAGCGGTTGAAGACCGCTATGAGGAATTGGGTGAATTGCTTAGTGACCCTGAAGTCGTTTCAGACACTAAACGCTTCATGGAGTTGTCACGTGAAGAAGCAAATACTCGTGAAACTGTGACAGCTTACCGTGAGTACAAGCAAGTCATCCAAAGTATCTCAGATGCTGAAGAGATGATTAAGGAAGCAAGCGGTGATCCTGACTTGGAAGAAATGGCTAAGGAAGAACTCAAAGAATCCAAAGCCGCTAAGGAAGAGTACGAAGAACGTTTGAAAATTCTTCTTTTGCCAAAAGACCCTAATGATGACAAGAATATTATCCTTGAAATCCGTGGGGCTGCAGGTGGTGATGAAGCTGCCTTGTTTGCGGGTGACCTTCTAGCTATGTACCAAAAATACGCAGAAACACAAGGTTGGCGCTTTGAGGTTATGGAAGCCTCTTATAATGGTGTCGGTGGTATCAAAGAAGTGGTTGCCATGGTTTCAGGGCAATCCGTGTATTCTAAACTCAAATATGAATCAGGAGCACACCGTGTGCAACGTGTGCCTGTGACTGAAAGTCAAGGTCGTGTTCATACCTCTACAGCAACTGTTTTGGTTATGCCAGAAGTTGAAGAAGTAGAGTACGAAATTGACCCTAAGGACCTTCGTGTCGATATCTATCACGCTTCTGGTGCCGGTGGTCAGAACGTCAATAAGGTTGCGACTGCGGTTCGTATGGTTCACATTCCTACTGGAATCAAAGTAGAGATGCAAGAAGAACGTACACAACAGAAGAACCGTGATAAAGCTATGAAGATTATCCGTGCGCGTGTTGCGGACCACTTTGCACAAATCGCTCAAGATGAACAAGATGCTGAGCGTAAATCGACTGTTGGTACAGGGGATCGTTCAGAGCGTATCCGTACTTACAACTTCCCGCAAAACCGTGTAACTGATCACCGTATTGGTTTGACCCTTCAAAAGCTTGATACAATTCTAGCTGGTAAATTAGATGAAGTTGTGGATGCCTTGGTTCTTTATGATCAAACTCAAAAATTGGAAGAGCTTAACAAATGATTTTAGCGGATGTCCTGGATGACTATGAGAAGCAGCTTGATGCTGTTGGTGAAGAGCCAGAGGCCCTTTCCTTCGTTTATCGTGGTTTGAAGCAATGGGACTTGACTCATTTTGTTCTTCAATTGCGTCAAGAAGTTTCAGAGGAAGATGCAGAGTTGTTAGCTTATGTATTCAGCCAACTAAAGAATCACAAGCCTGCTCAGTATATTTTGGGTTATGAAGATTTTCATGGCTTGCGTTTTCAGGTTGATGAGCGTGTCTTGATTCCACGTCCTGAAACTGAGGAACTAGTGGATTTGATTTTAGCGGAAAACCCTAGCTCCGAGCTCAAGATTCTTGATATCGGAACTGGGAGTGGTGCTATTTCGGTATCTCTGAAAAAGAGTTGCCCCTCTTGGAAAGTAACAGCTAGTGACTTGTCAGCTGACGCCTTAGTACTTGCTAAAGAGAATGCTAAGCTAAATCAGGCAGACATTAACTTTGTGCAATCGGATGTTTTCGAAAATATTTCTGGTAGTTTTGATATCATTGTGTCAAATCCTCCCTATATTTCTGAAAATGATAAGAACGAAGTTGGTACCAATGTCTTGGCTAGCGAGCCAAAGATGGCCTTGTTTGCTGATGAAGATGGCCTTGCCATTTATAGAAAGATTATTGAGGACGCAGATAAGTATTTAACTCCAAAAGGAAAGCTCTACTTTGAAATTGGCTATAAGCAGGGCTGTGATTTGAAGAAACTCTTGTCTCTACATTTTCCAGATAAGCGTGTGCGTGTTCTTAAGGACCAATTTGGGCAAGATAGAATGGTCGTGGTGGATGATGAAAAGTAATAAAGTGTTAAGAGAAATCTTGGCTGACGGTGGAGCAGTTGTCCTTCCTACAGAGACTGTTTATGGTCTATTTGCTAAGGCTTTAGATGAGCAAGCTGTTGACCATGTTTATGAGCTAAAAAATCGTCCCAGAGATAAAGCCATGAATTTGAATGTCGCTTCTTATGAAGATATCCTGTCCTACTCAAAAGAGCAACCCAAGTATTTGAAACAATTGTATGATGCTTTTTTGCCTGGACCTTTGACTATCGTTCTAAAAGCTAATAGTCAAGTACCTAAGTGGATTAATTCGGGTTTGGCGACAGTTGGATTCCGTTTGCCAGACCATCCTGTTACTAGAGAGCTGATTCAAGCGGAAGGGCCTTTGATTGGTCCATCTGCTAATAAGTCTGGGAAGGCTAGTGGTCGGTATTTTGACCAAATAAGAGCCCAATTTGATTTTCAAGTGACTGGCTATCAAGATGATGATGCCTTGTTAGGTGTAGATTCGACGATTTTGGATTTGTCTGGCAACAAGGTGAAAATTTTACGGCAAGGTTCTATCACTCAAGAAGACATTCTTGCCGAGCTACCAAAAATCCCTTTCGAGGAGGTATAACATGCTACGTGATTTGATAGCGACAGATGTTAAAGCAATTTGTGAGATTAACAAAGAGGCTTTAGGTTATGCTTTTAGTTCAGAGGAAACGGCTAGTCAATTAGCTAGATTATCCAAAGACCCACATCATTTTCTACTAGGTTATGAGGATGATGCTAGTCATGAACTCCTTGGCTACGTTCATGCAGAGGTTTATGAATGTCTCTATTCCAATGCAGGATTTAATATCTTGGCCTTAGCAGTTTTACCTCAAAGACAAGGGATGGGGATCGGTAAAATTTTACTTGAAGGGTTGGAGCAAGAAACAAAAAGACGCGGTTATGAGTTTATTCGCTTAAATTCTGCAGACCATCGTCTGGGTGCGCATGCATTTTATGAAAAAGTAGGTTATACTTGTGATAAGATGCAGAAACGGTTTATTAAATTGACAAAAGGAGAAGACCTATTGGCGGCTCTACCAGAGTTGACCATAGAATAAATGACTAACAGAGACATATGGAAGTGTGAGATAATTTCCGACTGTATGTGGGTGAGTTGATTGAACCCCATTAGACCTCAAAGGAGACCTCTATGATTTTTGATAAAGAAGATTACAAAGCATTTGACCCTGAACTATGGAACGCCATCGATGCTGAGGCAGAACGTCAGCAAAACAATATTGAGTTGATTGCCTCTGAGAACGTGGTATCTAAAGCTGTAATGGCTGCTCAAGGAACACTCTTGACTAACAAGTACGCAGAAGGCTATCCAGGTAAACGTTACTATGGTGGTACAGACGTGATTGATGTGGTTGAGTCACTTGCTATTGAGCGTGCCAAAGAACTTTTTGGAGCAAAATTTGCCAACGTGCAACCTCACTCAGGTAGCCAAGCTAATGCAGCAGTTTACATGTCTTTGATTCAACCAGGTGATACGGTTATGGGAATGGATTTGTCAGCGGGTGGTCACTTGACACATGGTGCACCAGTTAGCTTCTCTGGTAAGACCTATAACTTTGTGGCTTACAACGTTGATAAGGAAACTGAACTTCTTGATTACGATGCGATTCTCGCTCAAGCTAAAGAAGTACAACCAAAACTCATCGTTGCTGGGGCTTCAGCTTACTCACGTATCATTGATTTTGCTAAATTCCGTGAAATTGCTGATGCTGTAGGTGCCTACCTCATGGTAGATATGGCTCACATTGCTGGTCTTGTAGCCTCTGGTCATCATCCAAGTCCAGTTCCTCATGCACATGTGACAACTACAACAACTCACAAGACGCTTCGTGGTCCTCGCGGTGGTTTGATTTTGACTGATGATGAAGATATCGCTAAGAAATTGAATTCTGCGGTCTTCCCTGGTTTGCAAGGTGGTCCATTGGAACACGTTATTGCTGCTAAAGCTGTTGCTCTTAAAGAAGCACTTGATCCTGCCTTTAAGGAATATGGGGAAAATGTTATCAAGAATGCTGCTGCCATGGCTGACGTTTTCAATCAACATCCAGATTTCCGTGTTATCTCAGGTGGAACTAACAATCACCTCTTCTTGGTTGATGTGACTAAAGTTGTTGAAAATGGTAAAGTTGCACAAAACGTTCTTGAAGAAGTTAATATTACTTTGAACAAGAATGGTATTCCTTACGAGCAATTGTCTCCATTCAAGACATCAGGTATCCGTGTTGGTAGTCCAGCCATCACAAGTCGTGGTATGGGTGAAGCTGAGAGCCGTAAAATTGCTGAATTAATGGTTGAAGCTTTGGAAAATCACGATAAACCTGAAGTTTTGGAACGCATTCGTGGAGAAGTTAAAGCTCTTACAGATGCCTTCCCACTCTATTAAAAACTATGTTAGATTTATATATTAAACGCATTATCATTCACCAGTTTTCGCCAAATGATACGGAGCTGGTTTTAGCAGAAGGGCCTCTTGAAATAACGCCACGCTTAGATGAGTATTTTCGAAAGAAACTCTCTAAAGTTTTCTCTGATGAGGCTAAACGTGGCTATTTCGATGCAGAGAATGTTTTCATCAGTCATTTAGGAGATGATTTGATGGAAAGCTCAGTCAAGATTGCCCAACTTTGGAAGGAAGAATTTGTCATTTCTGAAGATCAAAAGACCAATGATTTGGTCTTTATTCAGTTTGACAAAGAAGGGCAAGAGTATTTTGCTTTCTTGCGTATTGCTCTCAAGGATAGTTTGATTCATTCTTTGGGAGATAGCCAACATCCTATTCAATTGTCACAAAATAATTTGCCTTCTGCGGCCCAAACACCCGATGAAGCTTTGGTAATCAATCGTAGTAGTAAGCAGTATTATTTGATTGAAAAGCGAATCAAGCATAATGGAAGCTTTGCTAATTATTTCTCTGAAAATCTGTTGCAGGTCCAGCCTGAACAATCTGTCAAAAAATCGATTAAGATGGTTGAAGATACTGCTCAGAAGATTGCCGAGAATTTTAATCAGGATGATTTTAACTTCCAAGGAAAAATGAAATCTGCTATTTTCAATAATTTGGAAGAAGATCAAGAGTTATCACCTGAAAAATTGGCAGACCAGCTCTTTGATAATAATTTGACAGCTCGTTTGACCTTCGTTGATGAGCTCAAAGAGGCCATACCTGAGCCTATCTCGGTATCAGATATTGACCATTCGCGTCAAATTAAGAAATTGGAGAATCAAAAATTATCGTTATCGAACGGAATTGAGTTAATCGTGCCTAATAATGTGTATCAGGATGCTGATAGTGTTGAGTTTTTTCAAAATCCTGATGGTACCTACTCTATTCTCATCAAAAATATCGAGGATATCATCAATAAATAATATGTTTAAATGGATAAGACGTCTGGCGGTTTTTGTCGTAGTCCTTATCATAGTTATCCAATGCTATCGAATCCATGCCAATATTCAACATGTCTTAACCTATGAATCCATGGTTAAGGAGGTTTTGGCAGAGGACGACATTGATAATACAACCAATGTCGATTTGGTTCTGGCTATGATCTACACAGAAACCAAGGGGAAGACAGATGACGTGATGCAGTCCAGTGAAAGTTCTACAGGGGTGACCAACTCCATAACAGATCGAAAAGAAAGTATTCGTCAAGGGGTGACGGTGCTGTCGGAAAATCTGGAAGAAGCTGCCCACCATAAGGTGGATCCTTGGACAGCAGTACAAGCCTATAATTTTGGTAAGGCCTATATCGATTATGTGGCTGATAATGGTGGAGTTAACACCGTCGAACTCGCAAAGGCTTACTCTAAAAATGTCGTTGCTCCGAGTCTAGGAAACACTAGCGGGCAAACATACACCTATTACCAACCAGTTGCCATGTACTATGGTGGCGGAAAACTTTATACAAATGGCGGAAATATTTACTACGCTAAGGAAGTACAGTTTAATCTCTTTTTGATGCGTATGTTCTCGCGCCTCTAAGAGTAAGGACGTTAAACTTAGGAAAGACAAATGAAAGCATTATTAGTGTATTTTAGAGGATACATCAAAGACAGTATCCTGGGACCCGTTTTTAAATTAATCGAAGCCAGTTTCGAACTCTTGGTCCCTCTAGTGATTGCTGGAATTGTCGACACAACTATTCCAAATAAAGACCAAAATCATCTGTTTATGATGATTTTTCTCTTGTTCGGACTTGCCGTTATTGGGGTTGTAGTTGCTATTTCAGCACAGTATTTTTCATCCAGAGCAGCAGTTGGCTATGCCAGAGGTTTGACCAATGATTTGTATGCGAAAATCATGCGTTTATCAAAGGAGAAGCGGGATGAGATTGGAACGTCAAGTTTGGTGACACGTTTGACTGGTGATACCTTTCAAATCCAAACGGGTATCAATCAATTTTTGAGGCTCTTTTTGAGAGCACCAATTATCGTGACGGGAGCCATTATTATGGCATTCCGAATCAGTCCACGCTTGACTCTATGGTTTCTAGGCATGGTCTTGGTATTGACCCTTATTATTGTTCTAGCCAGTCGCATCGTCAATCCTTTATATGCCAAGATTCGAGTGATTAATGAATCGATTGTTACCAATACGCGTCAACAACTTGAAGGTATGAGGGTTATTCGGGCTTTTGATCAAAGTGAGCGTGAATTAGATAACTTTACTGCCGTCAACAAAGACTTGAAGAAGTGGCAGCTCAAAACAGGAGTGATAGCAAGTCTCATTAGTCCTTTGACTTTCTTGGTTGTTAATATGACCTTGATTGCTATCCTTTGGCAAGGAAATCTGCAAATTCAAGCTGGCCTTTTGTCTCAAGGTATGCTGATTGCTCTGGTCAATTATCTCTTGCAAATTTTGACGGAGCTCCTTAAATTGGCCATGATGTTGACTAATCTGAATCAAAGCTTTATTTCAGCGAAGCGTGTACAAGCTATTTTTGAACTTCAAGATGAGGATATTGAGGCACCTTTAGAAGTCCGAACTTCTAGTCAGGCTTCAACTGTGCTAGCTATCGAACACATGACCTTCACCTATCCTACGGCTAGTTCGCCATCACTCCAAGAGATTGAAGTAAGTCTTACTCAAGGTCAGTCACTCGGTATTATTGGTGGTACAGGTTCGGGTAAATCGACATTGGTAAACTTAATCATGAATTTATATCAGCCTCAGCTTGGTTCATTAGCTATTTTCAAAGATCAAAAATCATCAAAAAACCTTAAAGAGTGGCGTTCTTGGGTTGCCTATGTCCCACAAAAAGCCGAGTTATTTAGGGGAACCATTCGTTCAAACTTGTCATTAGGGCTTGACCACGAACCAAGTGAGCAAGAACTGTGGCATGCGCTTGACATGGCTCAGGCTACTGATTTTGTAAGGGATAAGGACCTTGGTTTAGATGAGCCAGTTGAGTCATTTGGCCGTAATTTTTCGGGGGGTCAACGTCAACGTTTGACTATTGCGCGTGCGCTGATGAGACCAGCACCATTCTTGATTTTGGATGACTCCACCTCAGCCCTAGATTACTTGACTGAAAGTCGCCTACTAGCGGCTATCAGAGACAATCTTAAATCAACGAGTTTGATTATTATTTCGCAAAGAACGAATAGTCTAAAAGCTGTTGATCAAATTTTGGTGCTTGATAAGGGACATCAAGTTGGCTTGGGTAATCATGAAGAATTGCTTGCCACAAATAAACTCTATCAAGACATTCATTATTCTCAACATCAAAAGGAGGTCGCTGATGAAGGCTAGAAATAATAAATCAACGCTTAAACGTTTAAGTAGAGATATCTTAAGTCAGCGTTACCTCTTTGCCTTAGCAACTGTTGGGACCATTATTCAAGTTGCCTTAACGGTTTACTTACCTATCTTAATTGGTGATGCAGTGGACGCTGTTCTTAAGATGAACGCCGTTCTATTGATGTCACGTTTAATTTGGCAGATGCTTGTAGTTATCTTAGCTAATAGTGCAATCCAGTGGCTTAACCCTTTGATTTATAATCGTTTGATTTATTCATATAGCGAAAGTTTACGTGAACGAGTCATGATGAAAATTCATGCTATGCCTCTTAGTTACCTTGATCGTCAAGGAACTGGAGACATGGTTAGCCGTGTGACTACAGATAGCGATCAGTTAAACAACGGACTTCTCATGGTCTTTAACCAATTTTTCGTTGGGCTTTTGACTATCTTTGTCATAATCATTACCATGGCTCGCTTAGACTGGTTCATGATGCTCTTAGTCCTAGTCATGACGCCTCTGTCAATGCTTGTGGCACGTTTTATCGCAAAGAAGAGCTATCAACTCTATCGCAATCAAACTAAATGGCGAGGCATGCAGACTCAATTGATTGAGGAAAGTCTGACTCAAGAAGCTTTAGTACAGAGTCTAAATGCTCAAGAACAGATGGTTAGGAGTTTTAAAGACGTCAATGGTAAGTATGCTGATTATTCACAGGGGGCTATCTTTTATTCGTCAGCGGTTAACCCAGCTACACGTTTTGTCAATAGTCTGATCTATGCTCTTATTGCAGGTGTTGGTGCCTATCGAATCATGTCGGGTGGTGCTTTCACAGTGGGACAATTGACTACCTTCCTAAATTATGTGACTCAGTATACGAAACCTTTTAATGACATTTCGTCCGTACTTTCAGAACTTCAAAGTGCTTTGGCCTGTGCTGATCGCCTTTATATGATTTTGGATGAAGAGGAAATAACAGAAACAGGTAAGGCGGTCTTGGAAGAAGCAGATGTGCAGGGACGTTTTCAATTTGATCATGTCCAATTTGGCTATTTGCCTAATAAACCTCTTATCAAGGATTTGAGCATTGAGATCCCTGCCGCAAGTACTGTTGCCATTGTTGGTCCTACAGGAGCGGGAAAATCTACCTTGATTAACCTGCTTATGCGTTTCTATGATTTGGACAAGGGGAACATTCTACTGGACGGTAGACCTATTACAGATTATACTCGTGAGAGTCTTCGGAAACAGATTGGGATGGTCTTGCAGGAAACTTGGCTTGAGGTTGGCACTATTCATGATAATATTGCCTATGGTAATCCCGAAGCCAGTCGAGAAGAAGTTATAGCAGCAGCCAAGGCTGCCAATGCAGATTTCTTTATTAAGCAGTTGCCTCAAGGCTATGACACCTACTTGAATGACGCGGGGCAATCCCTTTCTCAGGGACAACGTCAGCTTTTGACCATTGCTCGCATATTTGTCAATGTGCCTAAAATCTTAATCTTGGATGAAGCCACTTCTAGTATCGATACTCGTACAGAGCTTCTCATTCAAGAGGCCTTCGCTAAATTAATGAAAGGTCGAACAAGTTTCATCATTGCCCATCGATTGTCTACCATCGAAAATGCGGACCTTATTTTGGTCATGAATAATGGAGATATCGTTGAACACGGAACCCATGAACAACTGATGCAGGCTAAGGGAATGTACTATCGTATGCAGACGGCCCAAAAGACACAAAATAGTTAAATCCGACAGAGCTTTTAAGCTCTGTTTTTTTTGATTTTAGCCAATCATTTATCACGGAAACCTATTAATGGAAAAGAAATGAAATTTAGTTATTTTTTCTTTTTTATTGGAAAAAATGGCGATAAGATGGTAAACTAGAGAGGATATTATATAAAAAAGGTATCGAAAATTAGAATGTTAAAACATAAAAACGTCCTGGTATTTTTAGGACAAACCTTGCTTTATTTCGCCATTTTTATGGCCCTAATTTATCTCTACAATTACCTAGGACAAGGTCAAGGTAATTTTATCTATAACGAATTTTAGGAAGAATAATGACGAATACAAAAATTAAAGATATGATTGAAACGATTGAGCAGTTTGCCCAATCACAACCTGACTTTCCTGTTTACAATATTTTAGGGGAAGTTCACACTTACGGTGACTTAAAAGCTGACTCGGATAGCCTAGCTGCCAAGATTGATAGTCTTGATATTCCAGAAAAATCACCTGTCGTGGTTTATGGTGGTCAAGAGTATGAAATGTTGGCAACTTTTGTCGCTTTGACTAAATCTGGTCACGCTTATATTCCAATTGATAGTCACTCAGCTCTTGAGCGTGTGACGGCAATTGTTGAAGTAGCAGAGCCTAGTCTGATTATTGCTATCAATGACTTCCCACTTGAGGATGTCCAAGCTCCAATCTTAACATTGGACCAAGTGACAACAGCTTTTGAAAGCAAGACTAGCTACGAAGTGACTCATCCTGTTAAGGGGGATGATACTTATTACATCATCTTTACATCAGGAACTACAGGTAAGCCTAAAGGGGTACAAATTTCACACAATAATCTCCTCAGTTTCACTAACTGGATGATTACGGACAAGGAATTTGCAACGCCAAAACGTCCTCAAATGCTGGCTCAACCGCCTTATTCATTTGACCTATCGGTAATGTACTGGGCACCAACATTGGCACTTGGAGGAACACTCTATGCGCTTCCTTCAGCCATTACACAGGACTTCAAGAAGCTCTTTGAAACGATCTTCTCACTTCCAATTGCTATTTGGACATCAACACCATCTTTTGCAGATATGGCAATGTTGTCTGAAGACTTCAATTCAGAGAAGATGCCAGAAATTACGCATTTCTATTTTGACGGAGAAGAGTTGACTGTCAAGACTGCTCAAAAGCTTCGCCAACGTTTCCCAGAAGCACGTATTATCAATGCTTACGGACCAACTGAAGCAACTGTCGCCTTATCAGCAGTAGCAGTAACTGATGAGATGCTGGCTAACCTTAAGCGTTTGCCGATTGGTTATACCAAGGAAGATTCACCGACTTATATTATCGATGAGGATGGCAATATCCTTCCAAATGGTCAACAGGGTGAAATCATCGTATCAGGACCAGCAGTTTCAAAAGGATATATGAACAATCCTGAAAAGACTGCGGAAGCCTTCTTCGAGTTTAATGGCCTTCCTGCTTACCATACTGGTGATGTAGGAACGATGACTGATGAAGGTCTCCTTCTTTACGGTGGTCGTATGGACTTCCAGATTAAATTTAATGGTTTCCGTATTGAGCTAGAGGATGTTTCACAAAACCTTAATAAGTCTAAGTATATTGATTCAGCAGTAGCTGTGCCACGTTACAATAAAGACCATAAGGTTCAGAACCTCTTGGCTTATGTGATTCTTAAGGATGGTGTTCGTGAGCAGTTTGAACGTGAAATTGATATCACCAAGGCGATTAAGGCAGACTTAGAAGATATCATGATGTCTTACATGATGCCTACTAAGTTCCTCTATCGTGAGAGCTTGCCTTTAACACCAAATGGGAAAATCGATATCAAGGGTCTTATCAGTGAGGTTAACAACCGATGATTGACTTCTTGAAACAGCTCCCCCATTTAGAAGCCTACGGTAATCCCTTCTATTTTATCTATCTTGGATTAGCTCTATTGCCAATCTTTGTGGGTCTCTTCTTTAAAAAGCGTTTTGCAATTTATGAGTGTTTGGTCAGTCTAGCCTTTATTGTTCTTGCTCTGACAGGAACACATGCTAGCCAATTACTAGCCTTACTCTTCTATATCGTTTGGCAAATCATCTGGGTTTATTCCTACAAACATTACCGCAGTAAAAAGGACAATAAATGGGTTTTCTATTTACACTCATTTCTTGTAGTCCTTCCCTTGATTTTTGTTAAGGTAGAGCCTGCGATAAATGGTACTCAGTCCCTTTTAAACTTTCTTGGTATTTCTTACTTGACCTTCCGATCAGTTGGTATGATTATCGAGATGCGGGATGGTGTCCTTAAAGAGTTTACACTTGGAGAATTCCTCCGATTCATGCTCTTTATGCCAACCTTTACGAGTGGTCCTATTGATCGCTTCAAACGCTTTAACGAAGATTACCAAGCGATTCCTGAGAGAGATGAGTTGATGAATATGTTGGAGCAAGCTGTCAAGTATATTATGCTCGGTTTTCTCTATAAATTTGTCTTGGCTCAAATTTTTGGAAGTATGCTTTTACCTTCACTGAAAACACAAGCTTTAGCTCAAGGTGGTATCTTTAATTTACCAACACTTGGTGTTATGTATGTTTTCGGTTTTGATCTTTTCTTTGACTTTGCAGGCTACTCGATGTTTGCCCTAGCAGCATCTAACCTTATGGGGATTAAGAGCCCAATCAACTTTGACAAACCTTTCATCTCACGAGACTTGAAAGAATTTTGGAATCGTTGGCATATGAGCTTGTCTTTCTGGTTCCGTGACTTTGTCTTTATGCGTTTGGTTATGGTTTTGATGCGTAACAAGGTTTTCAAAAACCGTAACACGACATCAAATGTTGCCTATGTCATTAATATGATGGTTATGGGATTCTGGCATGGAGTTACCTGGTACTACATTGCTTATGGTATTTTCCATGGTATTGGTCTAGGAATTAATGATGCCTGGTTACGTAAGAAGAAGACCATTAATAAAGAACGTAAGAAAGCTGGTCTTGAGCCACTTCCTGAAAATAAATGGACGAAGGCTTTGGGAATCTTTATTACATTTAACACTGTTATGTTGTCATTCTTGATTTTCTCTGGATTCTTGAATGACCTTTGGTTCACTAAAAAATAAGTAAAGGAATTATAAAAATGGATGTAAAATCAGAAGTTATTGAAATTATTGATGAACTCTTCATGGAAGATGTTTCAGACATGATGGATGAAGACCTTTTCGATGCTGGTGTTCTCGACTCTATGGGAACAGTTGAGCTTATCGTTGAATTGGAATCACGTTTCGATATTCGTGTGCCAGTTTCAGAATTTGGTCGTGATGACTGGAACACAGCTAATAAGATTGTTGAAGGGGTAACGGAGCTTCGCAATGCTTAAGCGTTTATGGCAAATTTTTGGCCCTATAATCTGTGCCTTAGTCTTGGTAGTAGTAGTTATTTTTTCCTACCCTCAAGGCAGAAAACATAATTATGAGGTTGAAAAACGTAACGCAGTAACCTTGACAACTGAGAACTTTAAGAGCCGTATTAATAAGACGACAGCTCTTTCTGATAAGAATCATCGATTTGTCCCTTTCTTTGGGTCTAGTGAGTGGTTGCGTTTTGATGCCCTTCATCCAGCTGTTTTAGCTGAAAAATACGACCGTAACTATCGCCCATATTTTATTGGACAACGTGGGGCTGCCTCTCTAAACCAATATTTGGGAATGCAACAAATGCTTCCCGAATTGAAAAATGGGACAGCAGTCTATGTCTTGTCACCACAGTGGTTTACTAAAAAAGGTTACAATTCTGCGGCTTTCCAGCAGTTCTACAATAACGACCAACTTAGTAGTTTCTTAAGTCAAAATCAGACGGATGCAAATTCTCAGTATGCAGCTCAGCGCATCTTAGAGATGAAACCTGAGATTACTATGAAATCTCAACTTTCTAAAGTGGCTAATGGGCAAGATTTAAATTCTCTTGATAAGACTTATATTCAATTTATGGCAGAGCTTAATAAGCGAGAAGATGCCTTGTTCAGTCCTTTTGCAGCATCAAATAATGCAAATTACGACAAGAAGGTTCTTCCTTATCTTAAAGAGTTGCCAGACAAGTTCTCTTACGAGGCACTTGACCAGGTTGCCGTAAGAGATGCAGAAGCTCATACCAAGTCAAACGACTTTGGTATCGATGACCGTTTCTATAAGAAACGTTTGGCTAAAAAGATTGGTAAACTTAAAGGTTTCCAAAAGAATCTTTCGTATGAAGTTTCACAAGAATATGGTGACCTACAGTTGGTGTTAAATCAATTTGCTAAGTCAAATACTAATGTTATCTTTGTTATCCCACCTGTTAATAGCAAGTGGATGGCTTATACGGGACTAAGTCAGGAAATGTATGATGCTACGGTTTCTAAAATCCGTTATCAATTGGAAAGTCAAGGCTTCACCAATATTGCTGACTTCTCAAAAGATGGAGATCAACCTTACTTTATGCAAGACACCATTCATATGGGATGGAAAGGGTGGGTAGCCTTTGACAAGGCTGTTGATCCATTTGTAAGTAATCCAACACCTGCACCTAGCTATAACTTGAACGACCGCTTTTATAGTAAGGACTGGGCAGGTTATACAGGTACTCCTAGTCAGTTTAAGTAACACACAGAAAAAGGCTTTAGCAAGCCTTTTTTGTTATAGAGCAATAAGAGAATAATATTGCTCTTATAATTTTTTCATAGGTTACCTTTAGAAAATTTGAAAAAGGATTGGGAGTAAAACCCAATCCTTTTTATCATTTTGAAGATTTGCAATACCTTAAACAGATCTTATTTGTTTTTAGTTAGAGCTTTTCGTATTAAATCTGCAGGGATAATCAAAACCGCGATAAGAAGAGCAAAGATATAGTGTTGAACATCCATTGGAACAGTGCTAAATACTTTTCCACCAAATTGGATAATCAAGGTTTGAACGACAGCAATAGAAATCATTACAATTGAGAATTTCTTGTTTTCGCTGATATGTTCAAAAACATTGAATCCATTACTACGTGTGTTAAGTGAGTTGAAGATGACAGCATAGATAAATACTGTAAATGTGAATGTTGTTACCATTTCAAAGTTGCCAGTTCCATTTGTGATAAAGTCTTGGATACCACCAACGTTTTTAAGAATGGCTAAACATACAAGAGTAATGAAGACGCTGGCTACACCAATAGCAGATTTCATATATCCAGTAAGAATGTTTGCCTTCTTAGGAACTGGTTTTTCATTCATATAACGGTCTAGCGTAGGCTCTTCACCAAATGCAAGGGCAGCAAGTGTGTCCATGATAAGGTTAATCCAGAGAATTTGGATAATTGTAAATGGCTCTTTGAGGCCCAAAAGTGGTGAGAGAAGTGACATGGCAATAGTCGTCACGTTTACGGTTAACTGGAAGATAATGAATTTACTTACTGACTTACTCATAGTACGTCCATAGAGGACGGCTTTTTCAATCGAAGTCAATGAGTTATTCAAGATAACGATATCCGAAGCTTCACGTGCGACTTCAGTACCATCACCCATTGAGAATCCGACATCAGCTGATTTTAGGGCAGGTGAGTCATTGACCCCATCACCTGTCATACCAGCGACCATATCAAGGTCTTGAGCTGCCTCAATAAGACGTTTTTTATCCATTGGCAGGGCACGACTTACTACTTTTAAGTGAGGCAATTGTTGTTTAAGTTCTTGATCTGAGAGGGCAGAGAGTTCATCGTGAGTAAGGACAAGGTCATTTTCTCCAGTGACGATACCGGCTTCTTTAGCGATAGCAACAGCGGTTTCTTTACGGTCACCAGTTACCATAACTACTTGAACACCCGCACGGTTCATTGTTTCAACAGTTTGTTTAATTGAAGAACGAACGTTATCACGGATACATACGATACCAATCAAGACTTTATCATTGCCATCTGTATTGAGGATAGCAAGCAAACGCATTGAACGGTTAGCTTGTTCCAATGACAATTCTTGGAAACGAGCTTTAATATCATCTGTAAAGTTTTGTTTATGACCATCTTTATCAAGATAGTAGTAGCAGTCATTTAGGATGAATTCTGGAGCACCTTTGATGTAAGTTTTTCCGTCCTTAGTTGTTACACTTGCGAATTTTGTTGCTGAGTTGAATTGTTGCTTCTCAGTAATTGTGTTCGTATCGAAATCAAGTTGAGAACGGCCAATAAGGAAATCAAGAAGTGCACGGTCAGTGGCATTACTACCAACAGCACTGCCATCAGCTACCATGGCATCGTTGTTAAGACCGATACCATTAATCATTTCAGCTTTAAGGCTATCTGACATTGTGTCAAAATCAGGCGCATCAGTTTCACCAGTAGCCGCATAAAGTGTACCATCAGCAAGGAAAAAGTCAACTACAGATAGTTTACCTTCTGTGATGGTACCAGTCTTATCACTGAAGAGGATATTCATGTATCCCGCTGTTTCAATAGTATCAGGATGGCGAACCAAGATATTTTGTGCTAAAAGTCGACCTGAGTTCATTGAAGAAACGAGTGCCAACATCATTGGGAGACCTTCTGGAACAGCCATGATGATGATTGTAACTGCAAAGAGAATCGTTTCAATGATAAGAAGGAAGATTGAACCACCATTGAGGTTATTAGCCTTATTAAGGGCAATAAAGCCTAATACAAGGTTGATTACTGAGTATGCAGCACCTGCACTATAACCGAGGACACCGATATTACCAGCAAGCTTGTTAAGTTTCTCTTTAGATGGTGAATCTTTACTATCTTCTTGAAGAGAAGTATTGATGCTTCCAAGAACGGTGTTATCACCAATTTGTGTAGCTTCCATAACAGCTTCACCCGAAGTAACAACTGTACCACGGAAGACTTTGAGCTCTGTAAAGAGGTCTGAAGAGTCCGGCTCTGCTTCATCGCCAAGAGGAAGTTTTTTAGCATCTTCACTTTCACCATTAAGGACAGCTTGATTTACTTTTAACTCCCCTTCCAAGATGATACCATCAACTGGAATCTTGTCTCCTGATTGAAGGAGAATCTGATCACCTTTTACAATATCATCAACGAGAACCTCTTTAAGTTTACCATCACGATAAACTTTAGCATTAGTTTTCGAAGCCTCTTCTTGAAGAGTGTTGAACTTTTGCTCATTGCGGTATTGTGAGACTGCTGAGAATCCTGTAGACATCAAAATGGCGAAAATTAGTGAGATAGCCTCATACCAATTAGCTTCACCAATAGCAGGGAAAATCATTCCAACAAAGTTGAAAATGATTTTTAATCCTAAGGCAGCCAAGAGGATAAGAATCCATTGATCTTGGAAGGCTTCGATAAAGATTGAGAGGAGCGAGTTAGCCTCTTTACTAGAAAGCCTATTATCGCCATGGGTGTTTTTACTTGCTTGAACTTCAGCGGAAGTCAAGCCTTTAAATTTTTTCATTTAAGGTTTGTATCCTTTCTAAATTGTTACTCAGTTTTAAGGCTAATAAATTTAAAGCCAAATAGTTCGTCATTTCAGTCAAGATAACTGGAATAACTATCAGTAAGTATTATACTTTATTTTACTACTAAATGGTTGATTTTTTTTCCAATAGAAAATTGAAGTTTCTTTTGTCTTTAGTAGGTGTAGGAGAGTACAAAGAACTCGCTTTTTTTGTTTAGATATAATTATCTCCCTCCACCTTCAATTCATACAACCCTCTCACCGCATTACATCCGTAGATGGCCTGAGCCTGTTTCAGATCTTTTACAGTCAGGACTTTTTCTTTTAGCTTATTTTCAGCTATAAGACTTTGTCTGTAGATGCCATTTAAGAGGCCGAGGTGAACTGGTGGTGTGTAGAGTTGGTCTTCGATTTTAAGAACGATGTTACCGATAGAGGTTTCTAGGAGTTGTCCCTCGTGATTATAATAGATTTGTTCGTGAGGTTCGATACTAAGGTGAGGACGGTAACTTGTTTTAAAGAAGGTATAGGGGCTATCCAACGGATGTCTTTGCTCAACTAACCTTGCTTGGCAAAAGTCATCAGATAAGTTTGTTAATTGGCTATGTTCAAACTTCAGTTCACCATCTTTTGCAAGGGACATTTTAAGACGGTAGTCTGTGTTAAGGTCTAGTGATTGACACAGAGCTTCGACTTGATAGTGCGCTTTTTCTGCATTGAAAGGATAGTCAAAGTATCGGCTACTCTCTTGTAAACGTTTTATATGCTCCTCCAGAAAGAGAAGTTTTCCTTGATGAGTACGACCGGTAGAAATGAGATCGAATTTTGGGTTCTGACGGTATAGAACAGCAGCTTTTTGCTTGGTTTCTTCGTATTCGGATTCCCAGTTACTGTCCCAAGTAATCCCCCCTCCGACACCATAGATAGCCTTGGTTTCTTCCATTTGTAGTGTCCGAATGGCTACGTTGAAAATACTAGGTCCCTGTGGCACCAAGATTCCAATAGCCCCACAATAAACACCTCGAGGCTGTTTTTCAACCTTCTTAATAATCTCCATGGTTGCTATTTTGGGGGCACCTGTAATCGATCCGCATGGAAAAAGGGCTTGGAAGATATCGCATAAACTTCTATTTGTCAGGAGTTGCGTTTCAATTGTCGAAGTCATTTGCCAAACTGTAGAGTATTGTTCAACTTGGCAAAGGCTCTTAACATCTTCACTTCCTATTTTAGAAATACGATTCATGTCATTTCTAAGAAGATCAACAATCATCATATTTTCAGAGCGATTTTTCTGGTCCTGAGCTAACCATCTTGCTTGTCCAAGGTCAGTTTCACTTGTTAAACCTCGATTGGTAGTACCTTTCATAGGACGAGTAGTCAACTTATCGCCATCTTTTTTAAAGAAGAGTTCTGGACTTATAGAAATGATAGAAACATCATCGTGCTGAATAAAGGCATTGTAATGAGCATTTTGTTCAACAACCAATCGATTGTAGATGGCAAAGGGATCAGCTGTCAGGTTCTGTTGAAGTTGAACAGTATAATTGACCTGATAAGTATCACCTTGTCGAATATGGTGGTGTATATGCTCAATAGCAGCCTTGTATTCCTCAGCAGAAGTTAGCTCTTGCCAAGATTTTGGTAAGGTAATAGGGTCATAAGTAAGTGGAATAGGCTCTGTTTGAACAGTTTCATGAACAGTAAAGTAGAGGAGATACTCAGACATTAATGGACCATCAATAACCTGAAATTTTGTCTCGAAGGCAGGGGCTGCTTCATAGGAAACATAACCTACTGCATAATAACCTTCATTTTGATAGGCTTCGAGTTCATCTAAAAGGGGATTGACTTCCTTAATGTCCTTTGTTTTTAGTTCTTTAATGGCGTCTGTAAAGATTTGTCTGACACCAAGTTCTTTAAAATCAATAACAGTTTTCTTATGCATACTTAGAGTATAACATAAGAAGTTTCCCTCTGGTTCTTTTTCATGTTTTAATTATCTTTCTCAAAATTTTAACCAAAAATGAACTTTTCAGATAGTTTTACATATGTTATAATGATAGGGACCAAAAGAAGATTTTAGAGGGAAATATGACTGGAAAAAATAACTTTGAGAAAGGGAACAGCAACCTTTCAAACAATAAAATGAAAAAAGGCACTTCTAAGAATTCATGGAAGCACCAGATGTACGAGCTAGAAATAGCTATTGCTAAAGAGTCAAGTAACAAAAAAAGAAATGAACTCATTAAACTTCATAATGGCTATATGAGTGAGTATGATAGCTTAAAGAAACAAATCATATGGTTAGCCGTCTTGGGAATTTGTTTCTTATTAGTATTGGCGGTTTTTGGTTATTTTATTTGGAATAGTTACAATAGTGAGAATATGTCTTATACATCATCTTGGCTTCAAGAGAGGGTACTGAGCACTTATAGAGCTTAGTGTTCTGATCCTAGTAAATAATAGAGTCTCTAGACAAAAGTCTAGGGATTTTTTGATATAAAAAGGGATTTAGTAAGTTAATATATAGTTATTAGCTATAACGATATCTAAGTAAAAGGAGATAACAGAAGTCGGAAACCCTTTATTTTATAGGATATAGTCTAAAACTATATATAGAGAAAACTAATAGCAATTATACAGCTACTCATTTCTTTGGTAAGATAAGTTCAACAACAAAGAGGAGGACACAAGATGTCAACTACTATCATTGGTTTCCCACGTTTGGGTGAATTCCGCGAATTAAAATTTACAACAGAAAAATACTTTAGAAATGAAATTACTGCAGATGAACTTTTAGCAGCAGCCAAAGACTTGCGTGCAAAACACTGGAATATTGTTAAAGAGAAGGGGATCACTGAAATTCCTTCAAATGATTTTTCACATTACGATAACTTCCTTGATGCAGCTTTCCTTTTCAACGTCGTACCTGAATCTGTTCAAAACTTGGATTTGACAGATCTTGAACGTTACTTTGCTTTGGCGCGTGGTTACCAAGGTGAAAAAGGGGATGTACGTGCCCTTCCTATGAAAAAATGGTTTAATACTAACTACCATTACATCGTTCCTAAATTTGAAAAAACAACAGAAGTTAAACTTGCTGGTCACAAAATTTTTGATGAGTACCAAGAAGCAAAAGAATTGGGTCTTAATACACGTCCAGTTGTGGTTGGACCATTCACTTTCCTTCAATTGTCTGACTTTGAAGATGGTGTAAAAGCTGAAGACTTCGTAGATAGCTTTGTTTCTGCATACCAAGATGTTTTTGCAAAATTGGCAGAGCTTGGTGCTACTCGTATTCAACTCGATGAGCCAGCTCTTGTTAAAGATTTGACATCTGAAGAAAAAGCTCTCTTCTTGAACCTCTACAACAAGCTCTTGGCTGATAAGAAAGGCCTTGAAGTTTTGATTCAAACTTACTTTGGAGATGTTCGTGATGTCTACAATGACCTTGTGAACTTGCCAGTTGATGGTATTGGTCTTGACTTTGTTGAAGGTAAGAAAACACTTGAATTGGTTAAAGGTGGTTTCCCAGCTGATAAGATTCTCTATGCCGGTATCGTCAATGGTAAAAACATCTGGCGTAACAACTACGAGAAGAGCCTTGCAATTCTTGAACAAGTTCCAGCTGAAAATGTTGTTTTGACAACCTCTTGCTCACTTCTCCACGTACCATTTACAACTGCCAATGAAGATTTTGAACCAGCTATTTTGGACCACTTCGCCTTTGCGGTTGAAAAATTGGGTGAATTACGTGACTTGGATGCCATCCGCAATGGTCAAGGTGCAGAAGCCCTTGCTGCTAACAAAGAACTCTTTGCGACTGAGCGTGTTGGTGAAAATGCTGAGCTTCGTGCTCGTATTGCAGGTTTGACTGAAGCTGATTACACTCGTTTGCCAGCGTTTGCAGAACGTGAAGAGATTCAAAAGGATGCTTTCAAACTTCCATTGCTTCCAACAACAACTATCGGTTCATTCCCTCAAACTAAGGATGTTCGTGCTAAACGTTTGGCTTTCCGTAAGAATGAATTATCACAAGAAGAATACGATGCTTTCCTTGCTGAGATCACTGATGAATGGATTAAATGGCAAGAAGAAGTTGGATTTGACGTTCTTGTTCATGGTGAGTTTGAACGTAATGACATGGTGGAGTACTTCGGTCAGAACTTGTCAGGTTACCTCTTCTCTAAAAATGGTTGGGTTCAATCATACGGTATGCGTGGGGTTAAACCACCAATCATTTGGGGTGATGTCACTCGTCTTAACCCAATCACTGTTAAATGGTCTAGCTACGCACAAAGCCGTACAGACAAACCTGTTAAAGGTATGTTGACTGGACCTGTAACTATCCTTAACTGGTCATTCCCACGTGAGGACATCTCTATTAAGGATTCAACTCTTCAAATTGCTCTTGCAATCAAAGACGAAGTGCTTGACCTTGAAGCTGCAGGCGTGAAAATTATCCAAATTGACGAAGCTGCTCTTCGTGAAAAATTGCCACTCCGTCGTAGTGACTGGTATGAGGATTACCTCGACTGGGCAATTCCAGCTTTCCGTTTGGTACACTCAACTGTAGCACCAGACACACAAATCCACACTCACATGTGTTACTCAGAATTTACAGATATCATTCCAGCCATCGACAACTTGGATGCTGACGTTATCTCATTTGAAGCTAGTCGTTCAAATCTTGAAATCTTGGATGAACTTAAAGCTCAAAACTTCCAAACAGAAGTTGGACCTGGGGTTTACGATATCCACTCACCACGTGTCCCACAAGACGGTGAAATTGACCACACTATCGAAGCAATCTTGGCTAAAGTACCAAGCGGTAAAGTATGGATCAACCCTGACTGTGGTTTGAAGACTCGCGGAATCAAAGAAACTAAAGAAAGCTTGATCAAGCTTGTAGAAGCTGCAAAAGCAGCTCGCGAAAACTTGTAAGCGGAAGTTATCATATGTTGAAGACCTTCTTCCTTAAGTGTAGAAGGTTTTCAATAGCGAATAAATTTCTAAAGATTTTTGCAAGCAGGCTATGATTGACAAGTGTTTCACTATTTTTATGAAGTCAATAGGCACTTAAAACAGCTTTTGTCTTAACAAAAATCTAAAAAGAAGAAGGTATAAAATATGACAAGCCAAACACCATCACTCTCTTTTGAAGTCTTTCCACCTAACCCTGCAGTAGGTAACGAAAAAATTCTACGTGCCCTTGAGGATATGCAAGGATTGGCTCCACACTTTATCAGTGTGACAGCTAGTAATAACAAATATAATATCAAAGAGACGACGGTTCCTTTGGCAGATCATATTCAAAATGACCTAGCCATCCCAACGATTGCCCACCTTCCGGCTATCTATTTGAGTAAAGAAAAGGTTGCTGATACCTTACGTGACTTGGATGCTGTTGGTGTACACCGTATCTTAGCCCTACGTGGTGATATCATTCCTGGTGTGGAACCTCTTAAAGACTTTAGATATGCCACTGATTTGATTGAGTTTATTAAGGAAGAAGCTCCTCAATTTGATATCATCGGTGCCTGCTATCCTGAAGGGCATCCAGATTCGCCAAATCAAATCTCTGATATCCAAAACCTTAAGAAAAAGGTTGATGCAGGTTGTTCTAGCCTTGTAACTCAACTCTTCTTTGACAATGAACGTTTCTATGATTTTCAAGATAAATGTACCTTGGCTGGAATTGATGTACCGATTCATGCGGGTATTATGCCTATTTTGAATCGTAACCAAGCCCTACGTTTGCTTAAGACTTGTGAAAATATCCATTTGCCACGTAAGTTCCGTGCCATTTTGGATAAGTATGAACATGATCCTGAGTCACTTAGAGCGGCAGGTCTTGCCTATGCTATTGACCAGATTGTCGACCTTGTTACGCAAGATGTTGCAGGTGTTCACCTCTATACCATGAATAATGCAGAAACTGCTCGTCAGATTCATGAAGCTACTCATTCTTTGTTTAAGCATCATTCACAAGTTGGTGCTCTATAATTGAATCATAAAAATACCACCTATAGATCAATCTATAGGTGGTTTCGTGGTTTTAGTATGAAAAAGGTGACTTGCTTACCTAATCCTAGTATTGTCATGTATAAAAAAGACTTAGAGCTTAGCTCTAAGTCTTAAGTATTATTCGCCTACGAAAGCATTGATTTCTGCTTCGATGTTAGCAATTTTTTCTTTAGCATCTGCGTCAGATTCACCAACTGTAGCAATGTAGAATTTGATTTTTGGTTCTGTACCTGAAGGACGAACGGCAAACCATGAATCATCAGCCAAGATGTATTTAAGTACGTTACTTGGAGGAGTTGTTAATTTTTCAACGCCGTCAGCAGTAGTAGCTGTTTGTTCCAAGAAGTCTTCTGTCTTAGCAATGTCTGTGTTATTGAATTGTTTAGGAGCATTTCCACGGAATTTATCCATGATTTTCTTAATTTCAGCAGCTCCGTCAACACCTGAAAGTGTAACAGAGATTGTTTTTTCTGCGAAGTAGCCGTATTGTTTGTAGATTTCTTCGATACCATCTGCCAAAGTCATACCACGTGAACGGTAGTAAGCAGCAATTTCAGCTACGATAAGAACGGCTTGGATAGCATCTTTGTCACGTACGAATGGTTTGATTAGATAACCGAAGCTTTCTTCGAAACCAAGCATGTAAGTGTGGTTGTGTTGTGTTTCAAATTCATGAATTTTTTCACCGATAAATTTGAAACCAGTCAAGACGTTAAACATAGTCGCACCGTAGCTTTCTGCAATCTTAGTTACCAACTCAGTTGATACGATTGATTTACAGAGGGCAGCATTTTCAGGAAGCGTACCAGCTGTTTTGTGAGCTTCAAGAATATATTTAGCAATGATAGCTCCGATTTGGTTACCAGAAAGGTTGAGGTAAGCACCGTCTGGTTGGCGGATTTCAACACCAAGACGGTCGGCATCTGGGTCAGTTGCAACCAATACATCAGCGTCTACTCTGCGGCCAAGTTCTTCAGCAAGAGCAAAAGCAGCTTGGTTTTCAGGGTTTGGAGATTTAACAGTTGAGAAGTCAGCATCTGGAACAGCTTGAGCTTCAACAACTTGAACTGCTTCAAATCCAGCTTGCGCAAGAGCACGACGAGCCAACATTTCACCAGTACCATGAAGTGGAGTGTAGACAATCTTCATGTCGCGACCGTATTCATTGATCAAGTCTTGGTTGATGTTAACGCCTTTCACTTCTTTCAAATATTCAGCGTCGACGTTTTCACCGATAACTTCAATCAAGCCACTGGCTTTGCTTTCTTCAAGGTCAGCCAATTGGACAGTGAATGGATTTTCGATAGCACGGATGTAATCTGTCAATGCATCCGCATCTGCAGGTGGCATTTGTCCACCATCTTCACCGTATACTTTGTAACCATTAAATGGAGCAGGGTTATGGCTAGCTGTTACCATGATACCTGCAAATGTGTGGAGGTGACGAACAGCAAAGGACAATTCAGGTGTTGGACGTAGGCTTTCAAATACATAAGATTTGATACCATGAGCAGCCAAAACTTGAGCAGATTCAAAAGCAAACTCAGGAGAGAAGTGACGGCTATCGTAAGCGATAGCAACACCACGTTTTTTAGCTTCTTCCCCTTTTGAGTCGATCAATTGAGCCAAACCTTCAGTTGCTTGGCGAACAACGTAAATGTTAATGCGGTTAGTGCCAGCACCAATCAAACCACGCATACCTGCAGTACCAAATTCAAGGTTGGTATAGAAGGCATCTTCTTTCGTTTTTTCATCCATTGCGACCAACTCATCACGAAGGTAAGCAGGCAATTCAGCGAAGTCGAGCCATTTTTGATAATTTTCAGTGTAAGACATAGCAATCTCCTTTATATTTTTAAACGCTTACATTATACCATAATTAAAAGAAAAAAACATGGTAATTACCATGTTTTTTCTTTATTTTTTCAATCTTAATAATACAGGTGTGATACTTAGGGTTAGCAGGCCAGCGATAATCATTTCAGCAATCGAATTTGTTGTGAAAATGGTTGCCATTAGTGTTTTCCCACCTGTTGTGTAAAAGTTAGGAATTAGGAAGTAGATGCCAATAAGTACGAAAAATGTATTTGTGAAAGCACCTAAAACCCCAGATAGAGTCAAACCTAGACGGTTTTGAAGTAACTTGTAGACAAAGTAGGGGAAAATACCGATTAGGATGCGAGGGACGATGGCAATGACTACAGATGCCCAAGTTCCCCCTTCAACAAAGGGACTAAAGAGATAGCTACTAACCGTATAAATGATTGTGTTACGAACAATACTCATAATTCCCATGAAACCACCCAAATAGGCTCCAATTTTAGGACCATAGACGATACTAGCAATAATAACTGGGATGTGCGTTAGGGTTGGTTTAATTGGAAGTACAAAAGCGGCAAAGATGGTTTGACTAAGTACTTCGATAACAACCATAGTCGCTATCAAGAGCGCTAACTGCGCTGTTTGGTTTGCTTTATTTTTCTTATTCATCATAAACTCCTTTTTATTCTCTACAAGGCTATTTTGTTAAAGCATTGTCAATGGATTCAATAATGTCATCGATATCAGCTAAGGCACCGCGTCCCGTATCTCCACAAGCCAGTAATCCTGATTTTGGAAGAATTTCTTGGTAGCCAAGGTCATGCAAAGTATCTAAATTTTTCCTAGTCAGTGGATTCTCATACATTTTCGTATTCATTGCAGGGGCAATTAGTTTTGGGGTAGTGCTAGGTAAAGCTAAAGCAGTAGCAGTAAGCATATTATCGGCCATACCATGTGCTAATTTGGCAATGGTATTTGCTGAAGCTGGAACTACAATAAAGAGGTCAGCTTCTTTTCCTAAGTCAATATGATTAATACGTTCAGCTAATCTTTCTTCCATGACATCAGTGTGAACGGGGTTCTTCGAGAGAACTTGAAGTGTCAGAGGGGTGATAAAGGCTTGAGCAGCTTCAGTTATAATGACGTGAACATCATAACCTTTTTTCTTTAACCTGCTTGTTAGATCGGCTGCTTTATAGGCAGAAATTGATCCTGAAACAGCAAGGATGATACGTTTAGTCATGGCATATCCTTTCAAATAAAGCTCGAGCAATTGCAGCTTTGGTCCCAACCTTCTCCTCGCTTTTTTCGTCAACTAGATAGGCGATATGTTGATCTGGAGAAATATCACTCAAGTCGTTTGCGACAATGATATCTGCTTTGTTGCGTCTCAGACTTGCACGAGCAACCTCAAAAAGCTCATCTTTACTTACATTAACTAAAAGTTTGAAGCCAATCAATTGAATAGTAGGATTCCATTGTTTAACAAGGCTAATGACCTTCGGTGTTTTTTTAAGAAAGAGAACTTGATACTCTGAAGCTGAAGATATCTTGCTCTCAGTGTTAGACTTATGCAAGAATTGAGCGAGATCTTCAGTAGCCTCTAATTCAGCGATATCCGTCATATAAACAGGCGTATAATCAGAAACTGCCATACTATGGATGAGGACATCGTGCTCTTTGACGAGTGGCTCCATTTTTTTGAGAAGACTATCTACGTTCGTAATTTCTGTAATCTTTAGATTTTCTTTCGGTTCTGGTTTAACCGCTGTCTTGGTCGTTACTAAGGTTACTTGGTGCCCCTTAGCCAAGAAAAGTTCAGCGATTTCCTTACCTAGATAACCTGTTGAATGGTTTGTGATTCCACGCACAGCATCAATCTTTTCAGTGGTACCACCCGATGTAATCAAAATTTTCATAGTAGTATTGTACTAAAAATTGCGTTTTTAGTAAATAATAGTAGGTCTTTTTTAGTTGTACCCCTATAAATTAAAGTTATAACGATTTATAACAAAACAAAAACCGAACATTGAAAAGTAATTAACCAAAAATAATGCGTTTTTTATGAAACTCTGTTATAATAGATTCTAGAAAAATATAGAGGAGTGTCTCATGAAAACAGATATCGAAATTGCTCAAAGTGTAGAATTAAAACCAATCACAGAAGTAGTTGAAAAAGTTGGAATCGGCTTTGACGATTTGGAACTCTACGGAAAATATAAGGCAAAATTGTCATTTGATAAAATCAATGCAGTCAAAGACAATAAACCAGGAAAATTGATTTTGGTAACAGCCATCAACCCAACACCAGCTGGTGAAGGGAAATCAACTATGTCAATTGGTCTTGCAGACGCTCTGAACAAAATTGGTAAGAAAACTATGATTGCCCTTCGTGAACCATCTCTTGGTCCTGTTATGGGGATTAAAGGTGGTGCTGCAGGTGGTGGTTACGCACAAGTCCTTCCGATGGAAGATATTAACCTTCACTTTACAGGGGATATGCACGCTATCACCACAGCTAATAACGCTTTGTCTGCTCTCCTTGATAATCATATTCACCAAGGAAATGCACTAGGTATTGACCAACGTCGTATTATCTGGAAACGTGTGGTTGACCTTAATGACCGTGCGCTTCGTCATGTAAATGTTGGTCTTGGCGGTCCCCTTAACGGTATTCCACGTGAAGATGGTTTTGACATTACTGTTGCATCTGAAATCATGGCGATTCTTTGCTTAGCTACTGATATTAAAGACCTTAAAGAACGTTTGGCTAACATTGTAGTTGCTTACCGTTATGACCGTACACCTGTTTATGTGCGTGATCTTGAAATCGAAGGTGCGCTTACACTTATTCTTAAAGATGCCATCAAACCTAACTTGGTACAAACAATTTATGGGACACCAGCTTTGGTACACGGTGGACCATTTGCCAACATTGCTCATGGATGTAACTCAGTTCTAGCTACATCTACAGCGCTACGTTTGGCAGATTATACAATTACGGAAGCAGGTTTCGGTGCTGACCTTGGTGCTGAAAAATTCCTTGATATCAAGACTCCAAACCTCCCAACAACTCCTGATGCTGTTGTTATTGTCGCGACACTTCGTGCCCTTAAAATGCACGGTGGGGTAGCCAAAACGGACCTCTCTGAAGAAAATGTTCAAGCTGTTCGTGATGGCTTCGCTAACTTGAAACGTCATGTGGAAAATGTTCGTAAATTCGGTCTTCCTGCAGTCGTTGCTATTAACGAGTTTGTTGCTGATACAGAAGCTGAAATTGCAGCCCTTAAAGAACTTTGTGCAGAAATCGATGTTCCTGTTGAATTGGCTAGCGTTTGGGCTAATGGTGCTGATGGTGGTATTGACCTTGCCAACGCGGTAGTTGATGCTGTTGAAAATGGGAATGCTGACTATAAACGTCTTTATTCTGATGATGATAGCTTGGAAGCGAAAATCACTAAGATTGTTACTGAAATCTATGGTGGTAAATCAGTTGTCTTCGAGAAAAAAGCTAAGAACCAACTTAAACAATTTGCCGAATTTGGTTGGGATAAATTACCAGTATGTATGGCTAAAACACAATATAGTTTCTCAGATAACCAATTCTTGCTTGGAGCACCAGAAGGTTTTGATATCACTATTCGTGAGTTTGTTCCTAAAACAGGTGCTGGATTTATCGTGGCTCTTACAGGTGATGTTATGACCATGCCAGGTCTTCCAAAAGCTCCAGCAGCCCTTAAAATGGACGTTTCTGAAGATGGAACAGCTGTTGGTTTGTTCTAAGAAAAAATAACGATAAAAGGGCAGTACCTATTGGTGCTGTTTTTCGTTCCAGTTATGAAAAACTTAAGGAAAGTATAGTAGACTGAATCTAAATAAAAGAAGATCAAAGCACTAGATGATTATGTGTATTTTAGATATAATGATAAGACTTAGTCAAAGTGTTCTTTGTATCTTTGACACCTAACAAGGGGGATAACTATGATTAAAATACTACTAGTAGAAGATGATTTGAGTTTGTCCAACTCAGTTTTTGATTTTTTAGATGACTTTGCTGATGTTATGCAGGTCTTTGATGGTGATGAAGGCCTCTACGAAGCTGAAAGTGGCGTCTATGATTTGATTCTTTTAGACTTAATGTTACCTGAAAAAGATGGTTTCACTGTTCTTAGAGAATTACGTGATAAAGGTGTAACAACTCCTGTACTTATCATGACTGCTAAGGAAAGTCTAGACGATAAGGGACATGGTTTTGAACTTGGTGCGGATGACTATCTAACCAAACCTTTCTACTTAGAAGAGTTGAAGATGCGTATTCAAGCACTTTTGAAACGCTCTGGTAAATTTGACCAAAACACACTTTCTTTTGGTGATGTTCGTGTCAATCTTGCTACAAATTCAACCTTTGTGGGGGATAAAGAGGTAGAACTTCTTGGTAAAGAGTTTGATTTATTAGTTTATTTCTTACAAAATCAGAATGTTATCTTGCCTAAGTCACAAATTTTTGACCGTCTTTGGGGATTTGATAGTGATACTACGGTATCAGTTGTTGAAGTATACGTTTCTAAAATTCGTAAGAAACTTAAAGGAACAGACTTTGCTGCCAACCTCCAAACCTTGAGAAGTGTGGGGTACATTTTGAAGAATGCTGACTAAATTTTTCAATTATCTCTTTAGGAGAATCAAGTCAGAAGGATTTAAGTCTTTCATTCATTTCTTTGCCACTTTTTCTGGTATTTTCCTTGTCATGACTGTCATGATTTTGCAGATTCTGAGTTACGGCGTTTATTCAAATGTGGATTCTAGTCTGAAAATGGCAGCAACTAAGACCAATTCTTATTTAGAAATGGAAATGCTAAAACGGGAACTTTTTCTGACTTCTGAGGTAGATCAAAATAATACGACAACCATCTACCAAGCCTATGATACTAAAGGGTCGACAGATGAAACACCTGACTCGAGTGGCTCTAAAAAAGAATCTAAGAAGAAATCAAAGATGGAAGATGCCCCTCACGATTTATCTGTTGCGGCGAATACCAGTGTCTTAGTGCTTGATAAGAATGGAAAAGTCCTCAATGTCGTTGACAAATTTTCTAGCTTATCCAATTTACCAATAGATAAAAATAACATTGATGTTATCAGCAAGGGAAGCGCTCAGAATTATTTCGATCAAACCGAAAAGTATCGCCTGATTACTGAAAAAGTAGATAATAGTCTCTATCCTGATGCTAAGTACCTTGTTATTGCGATTAATACAACTCAATTGGAAGAAGCCACTGAACGTTATGTCAAGCTCATTGTCATCATGATGAGTTTCTTCTGGCTCCTATCTGTTGCGGCTAGTATGTATTTGGCCAAGTGGTCAAGACGTCCTATCCAGGAAAGTCTGGAGAAGCAGAAGGCATTTGTTGAAAATGCCAGTCACGAGTTACGGACACCGCTTGCTGTGATTCAAAACCGATTAGAAGTTCTTTTCCGCAAGCCTGAGAGCACCATTTTAGATAATTCAGAGAATATTGCTTCAAGTCTTGATGAAGTACGTAATATGCGTCTGTTGACGACAAATCTCTTGAACTTGGCTCGTCGTGACGATGGTATTAAGCCGGAAATCGAAACCTTAGAACCTGCTTTCTTTGATACAGTATTTACCAATTATGCCATGATTGCTGAAGAAAACGAGAAAGGATTTACGGCCCAAAACCAAGTTAGCCGTCCTATTCAGACTGATAAAACGCTACTGAAGCAGCTAATGACGATTTTATTTGATAATGCTATTAAGTATACAGAAGATGATGGACATGTTATCTTTTCGGTTCGCACTAATGACCGACATCTTTATATTTCGGTAGCTGATAATGGTCCTGGTATATCAGATAGTGATAAGAAAAAAATCTTTGATCGCTTTTATCGCGTAGATAAGGCTAGAACCAGACAAAAAGGTGGGTTTGGACTGGGCTTATCACTAGCGCAACAAATTGTTTTAGCTCTTAAAGGAACAATTGTTGTCAAGGACAATCATCCGAAGGGGACTATTTTTGAAGTTAAAATCACTGGAGTTTAATGAATAAAGAAAACCTGCTAGCTTATGTTCTAGCAGGTTTTTATGTTATAAGGTAATAAAAAAACTCCTAAATGGAGCTTTCAATTAGTTAGCCAATTTAGCTGCAAGACGTGATTTATCGCGGCTTGCTTTGTTTTTATGAATCAAACCTTTAGAAGCGGCTTTATCGATGCTAGCAGATGCAGCACGGTAAGCTTCTTCAGTTGGGTTAGCGTTGAATGCTTTGATAGCAGTACGCAAAGCTGATTTTTGAGCTGAGTTTTGTTCGTTTTGTTTAACGTTAAGTTCAGCGCGTTTGATAGCTGATTTAATATTTGCCAATGTTTTCACCTCCAAAATTTATCTAACTATGTCATTATACGTTATTTTAGACCCCTTGGCAAGCTTTTTCTATTTTTTTAAGTGGATGAAGTCGATTTTATGATTGTCTCCCTTATGAAGAATCAGTTCGGCTCGGCTTCGTGTAGGTTCGATATAATTTTCCAGGTTAACCAAATTGATATCACGCCAAGTTTTTTGTGCTAAAGATAAGGCTTCATCTTTACTGAATTTAGTGAAACGATGGTAATAGTTATTTTCATCTTTCTTGGCGAGCTCAAGAAGGGTTTGAAAACGTTCGAGATACCATGATTCGATATTATTAACTTCAGCATCAATGTAAAGAGAAAAATCGAAATAGTCACTCATGTAGAGTCGTTGGTTAATAGGATTCTGGAAAACATTAATCCCTTCGACAATCAAAAAATTGGGCTGTCTGATTTCTTGTGTAAGACCTGGTACAATATCATAAATTTCATGGGAGTAAACAGGAATATTGATATCACCACCATTTTTTATAGTATCTAAAAAATTGAGAAGAAGCGGCATATCGTAGGATTCAGGGAAACCCTTACGGTTAAGGATGTCTTTTTCTTTCAAGACTTGGTTAGGATAGAGAAAGCCATCGGTTGTTACAAGTTCAACCTTAGATTGGGGGAAGGTACGTTGTAACAAGAGTTGAAGCAAACGACTGGTAGTGGATTTGCCAACAGCAACTGAACCAGATACCCCAATAATAAATGGACGATTAGTCTGTGATTTTTGTAAAAAGATACTCTTAGAAAAGGTTAAATCATTGGCCGTTTTCTGATAGATACGAATGAGATTGATAAGGGGAAGATAAATATCACTAACTTCTTGCACATCAATCTTATCATTAAGGCTACGAATGGAATCAAGTTCTTCCGCAGTCAATGGGGCATTACCTTCTTTATGAAGGCGTTGCCACTCCTTACGTGATATCGTTTCGAAATTGATAAATTCATTTAACATAGCTAACATTATAGCAGAAAAAAAGCCGGAATGTAAGCCTTATCATATCACTAGCCTTACTTTGGTATTTATGATACGATAAAGGGAAAAGACTATCTAGAAGGAAAAAAATAATGTCAAAAATGTATTATGCTGAGACGCCAGATGCGGCTCACGATATTCATGATTTAAAGGTAAATTTGTTAGGAGAAAGTTTTCAGTTTTATACGGATGCTGGGGTTTTCTCTAAAAAAATGATTGATTATGGAAGTCAAGTGCTTTTGAGTGCATTAGATTTGGAAGCTGGAAACACACTATTAGATGTGGGATGTGGCTACGGTCCTATTGGGATTAGTTTGGCCAAGGTACAAGGAGTCAAAGTCACAATGATTGACATCAATAGTAGGGCAATTGATTTAGCGAAACAAAATGCTGAACGAAACAAGGTTGAAGCTACTATTTTCCAATCGAATATCTATGAAAATGTTACTGGAAGTTTTGACTATATTATTTCTAATCCACCTATCCGTGCTGGGAAGAAGGTGGTTCATCAAGTTATTGAGGAGGCATATGATTATCTCAATCAAGGTGGTAATCTAACTATTGTTATTCAGAAAAAACAAGGAGCTCCGTCAGCTAAGGCTAAGATGGAGGATGTGTTTGGTAATGCTGAAGTCGTTAAAAAGGATAAAGGATACTATATCCTTAGAAGTGAGAAAATATGAGAACAGTTGATTTAATTGAAAAGAAAAGAGATGGTGGCGAGTTAAGCACAGAAGAAATTTCATATCTCATTAATGGCTATGTGTCTGGGAAAATTCCAGACTATCAGATAGCTGCACTGGCGATGGCAATTTATTATCAAGGTATGTCTATTCGTGAAATCCATGATTTGACCACTGATATGGTTGCTTCAGGTGAACAATATGATTTGTCAGAAATTCCAGGTGTTAAGGTAGATAAACATTCGACCGGTGGTGTTGGCGATAAGGTAACCATCATCCTTATGCCACTTGTAGCTAGCTTTGGTGTTCCAGTAGCTAAGATGAGTGGTCGTGGTCTTGGACATACAGGTGGAACGATTGACAAATTAGAGTCTATTAAAGGCTATCAGGTTGAGCGTAGCAAGGAAGAGTTCATTCAGCAAGTTAAAGACATTGGAATTTCCCTCATTGGTCAGTCTGAGCATTTAGTTAAGGCTGATAAACTTCTTTATGCCTTGCGTGATGTCACTGCAACAGTAGATTCCATTCCTCTAATCGCAAGCTCTGTTATGTCCAAAAAAATTGCAGCAGGTGCTGATAAGATTTTACTGGATGTTACTGTTGGTCAAGGTGCTTTCATGAAAAACATGTCTGATGCTGAAAAATTGTCAGAGACCATGGTTGCATTAGGACATGAGGTTAATCGTGAAACAATTGCAGTTATAACAGATATGAGCCAGCCACTAGGTAAGGCTATTGGTAACCGCTTGGAAATCACTGAGGCTATTGAAATTATGCAAGGTAAGGGACGTGAAGATATCACTGACTTTATCTGTGAGTTGGCTGAGATTCTATTAGATTTAGCTCAGGTTGAAGCTAGTCAAGAAGAGATTCGTCAGCACTTAGTGGGTGGAAAAGCCCTTGCTAAGTTTGAAGAACTCATTCAAGCTCAAGGTGGTGATTTGACCGATCTTTATCGTCATAGCAGTGCTCCTGTCGTGACAGATATTCATGCTCATGAAACAGGTTACATTAAAGAGTTACCTGCTATGGCATTTGGAAAATTTGCTATGCAATTAGGAGCAGGTCGAGCTACGAAGTCAGATAGTCTTAATTATGAAACAGGAATTGTATTTGAAAAGAAAGTTGGCGATGCAGTAGCTCAAGGAGACCTTATTGCCAAGGTCTATAGTCAAGAAATTTTATCTGAAAAAATGCTGACTGAATTTGAAAAAAATGTTATTATTGATAGTGAATGTAAAGAAACGACAGAAATATTAAAGATAATTCGCTAAGCCTTAATTTTATACTAATCAAGGAGTTTTGTTTATGTCTGTTAATAGCTATATTGACCATACCTTACTAAAAGCTGATGCTAATAAAGAACAGATTCTTTCCCTAATTGATGAGGCTAAGAAGTATGAGTTTGCCAGTGTCTGTGTTAATTCAACTTGGGTTAAAACGGCAGCTGAATTGCTTAAAGATAGTTCTGTTAAAGTTTGTACTGTGATTGGTTTCCCTTTGGGAGCATCGACCTCTGCAGTTAAGGCTTTTGAAGCCAAGGATGCTATTGCCAATGGTGCAGATGAAGTTGATATGGTAATCAATATCGGTGCTCTTAAATCTAGAAATCTTAAATTAGTCGAAGACGACATTAAAGCTGTTGTTGAAGCTAGTGGAAGAAAACTTGTAAAGGTTATTATTGAAACTTGTCTTCTGACCGATGAAGAAAAGGTCGAAGCTTGCCAATTAGCAAAACTGGCAGGTGCAGATTTTGTGAAGACCTCTACTGGTTTTTCTACTGGTGGCGCAACAATTGAAGATATTGAACTTATGCGAGAGGCTGTTGGTCCTACTATGGGAGTCAAGGCATCTGGTGGAGCACGCACACTTGAGGCGGCTCAAGCCTTTATCAAAGCTGGTGCAACCCGTATTGGTACTTCGTCAGGAGTTGCCATTATGAAAGGTCAAGAAAGCCATGATAGCTACTAAAAAAGAGCAAGTAATAAAAGCAGCACAAGAAGCAGCTGAAAATGCCTATGTTCCCTATTCTCGTTTTAGAGTTGGAGCAGCATTGCTTACAAAGGATGGGCAAATTTTTCAAGGCTGTAACATTGAGAATGCCTCATTCGGATTGACCAATTGTGCAGAAAGAACAGCCATTTTTAAGGCGGTATCCGAAGGGTACAGAGATTTTGAATGTCTTGCAGTCTACGGAGATACCAAAGATCCCATCTCACCATGTGGTGCTTGTCGCCAAGTAATGGTTGAATTTTTAAAATCTGATTCTAAAGTGATTCTTATCGCTGAAGATAACTCGACAGTCGAGATGACAGTCGGAGAGTTGTTACCATACTCTTTTACGGACTTACAATAGTCTAGTTGTTTTATTCTTTATTAAGCAAGTTTTCTTGCAAGTTATAGGAGGAGTGTTCAAGATGAAATTGAACAAGAAAATTATCGGACTTGGCCTTGTTGCTGTAGCAGCACTTGGTCTTGCAGCATGTGCACGTGGCGGACGCGGTGGATCATCAGCTGATTCAAAAGTTAAAGCTGCTATCGTTACGGATACTGGTGGGGTTGATGATAAATCATTTAACCAATCAGCATGGGAAGGTCTTCAAGCTTGGGGTAAAGCTAACAAACTTGAAAAAGATTCTGGCTACAATTACTTCCAATCTGGTTCAGAGTCTGACTTTGCAACAAACTTGTCTTCAGCACAAAGTCAAGGCTACAACCTCATCTTTGGTGTTGGTTTTGCTCTTCATGATGCAGTAGCAGATGCAGCTAAAGAACACGAAGATGTAAACTATGTAATTATTGACGATGTTATTAAAGACCAAAAGAACGTTGAAAGCGTTTTGTTTGCCGATAATGAAGGTGCTTACCTTGCAGGTATCGCAGCAGCTATGCAATCAAAAACAAATAAAGTTGGTTTCATTGGTGGTCAAACATCAGACACAATTACACGTTTTGAAGCTGGTTTCACAGCTGGTGCTAAGTCAGTAAAACCTGACATCGATGTACAAGTTCAATATGCTGAATCATTCTCTGATGCAGCTAAAGGGACAACAATCGCTTCAACAATGTATGCTTCAGGCGTTGACGTAATCTACCAAGCTGCTGGTGGTACTGGTACAGGTGTCTTCACAGCTGCTAAAGAAGTTAACGAAAAACTTGATGCTGAAAGCGATAAGAAAGTATGGGTAGTCGGTGTTGACCGTGACCAAACAGCAGAAGGTAATTATACATCTTCAGACAAGAAAAAATCTAACTTTGTTTTGACTTCAACAATCAAACAAGTTGGTACAGTTGTTAAAGATATTGCTAACGGACAAGTCAAAGGCGATAAATTCGAAGGTGGTAAAACTAAGACTTACGGTATTAAAGACGGTGGTGTTGACATTGTAACGTCTAATCTTCCTTCAGATATCAAAGATGCAGTAGAAAAAGCTAAAGAACAAATCAAGAATGGTGAATTGAAACCAACTGATGGTCTTAGCAAATAATAGTTAAGTATAAGTCTTTATAGAACTTAGACTGAGACAAATTTTTGTCTCAGCAAAGGGAAGCAGTTAATGATCCCCTTTGCTGAAATAAAAATTATTCTTGGAAGGAGATTGTATGACGAAGCCAAATGTCATTGAGATGCACGATATTACCAAAAAATTTGGTGAATTCGTGGCAAATGACCATGTCAATCTTGATGTGAGACAAGGAGAGATCCATGCCCTCCTCGGTGAAAATGGTGCAGGTAAGTCAACTTTAATGAATATGCTTTCAGGTCTTTTGCAACCTACGAGCGGTACCATTAAGGTTAAAGAACAAGAGGTGACGATTGATTCACCATCTAAAGCAACGAAACTGGGGATTGGGATGGTTCACCAACACTTTATGTTGGTTGAAGCTTTTACAGTTGCTGAAAATATCATCCTGGGTAGTGAGGTAACTAAAGCTGGTGGTGTCCTTGATATGAAGAAGGCTATCAAGGAAATTACTGAACTCTCTGAAAGATACGGTCTTGCGGTAGATCCAACTGCCAAAGTTGCAGATATCTCTGTTGGTGCTCAACAGCGTGTTGAAATCCTTAAGACTTTGTATCGTGGGGCTGATATTTTGATTTTCGATGAGCCGACTGCGGTATTGACTCCGTCTGAAATTACTGAACTTCTAAACATTATGAAGACCTTGGTTAAGGAAGGCAAGTCGATTATTCTGATTACCCATAAGTTGGATGAAATTCGAGCAGTTTCTGACCGTGTCACTGTCATTAGACGTGGTAAATCAATTGATACGGTAACGATTGAAGGGTCAACAAATGCTGACTTAGCCGAAATGATGGTTGGCCATCAGGTTTCCTTCAAGACAGAGAAAATTCCTTCAAATCCAAAAGAAGTTGTTCTTTCTATTAAAAATTTGGTGGTTAACGAGAACCGAGGAATACCTGCTGTAAAAAATCTGTCATTAGATGTTCGTGCTGGTGAGATCATCGGTATTGCCGGTATCGATGGCAATGGTCAGACAGAACTTGTCCAAGCGATTACAGGGCTTCGTAAAGTTAAGTCAGGTGATATTACTATCAAGGGTGAATCGATTATTCATAAGACAACTCGTCAGATTACTGAAATGAGTGTTGGGCATATTCCTGAAGATCGTCACCGTGATGGTATGGTCCTTGAAATGACAGTTGCTGAAAATATCGCTCTTCAAACCTACTACAAAGAGCCAAATTCTAAGAATGGTATCTTGAACTATAATGTCATTAATGCTAAAGCGCGTGAATTGATGAAAGAATTTGATGTTCGTGGTGCAGGAGAGTTAATTGCTGGTGGTGAATTGTCAGGTGGTAACCAACAAAAAGCTGTTATCGCTCGTGAGATTGACCGTGACCCAGAACTTCTTATTGTAAGTCAACCAACTCGAGGTCTTGACGTTGGTGCTATTGAGTACATCCGTAAACGTATTATTGCAGAACGTGATAAAGGTAAGGCTGTGATTGTTGTCAGCTTTGAATTGGATGAAATTCTTGATATGTCAGACAGAATTGCGGTTATCTATGATGGTGCAATTCAGGGAATTCTAGATCCTGCTGAAACGAATAAGCAAGATCTTGGTATTCTTATGGCTGGTGGACAATTGAATAAGGAGGAAGCAAATGTCTAAAAAAGTACAAAATTGGGCAGTTCCTTTAATTGCTGTCCTCTTGGGAATGCTGATTGGAGCCGTTTTGATGTTGATTTTCGGTTACGATCCATTCTGGGCTTACTATGATCTTTTCACAACGGCCTTCGGCTCATTGAAAAATATTGGTGAAATTCTTCGTGCCATGAGTCCGCTGATTCTGATTGCACTAGGATTCTCTGTTGCATCTAAGGCAGGTTTCTTTAACGTTGGTTTGCCAGGACAAGCCTTGGCAGGATGGGTTTCTGCCGTATGGTTTGCTTTGTCATTCCCTGACTTACCAAAGGTGATTTCAGTTATCTGTACAGTCATAATCGGTCTGGTTGCAGGTGGTATCGCTGGGGCTATTCCAGGTATTCTCCGTGCTTACTTGGGAACTAGTGAGGTCATTGTTACCATCATGATGAACTACATCATTTTGTATGTAGCAAACAATATTATTCGCTTTGGATTTACAGCTGATATGTTGCGTTCTTCAGAAGCTTCTAACAAGGTTGTAGCCTCAGCTAGTTATCAAACGGAGTACTTATCTCAAATAACTGGTGGTTCGCGTTTCAATATTGGTTTCTTCCTAGCTCTTGCGGCTGCCTTCTTAGTTTGGTTCTTGCTTAAGAAAACAACAACTGGTTTTGAAATTACATCTGTAGGTCTTAATCCTCATGCTTCAGAGTATGCAGGGATGTCATCTAAACGTGTTATTATCATGTCAATGATTATCTCAGGTGCTCTATGTGGTCTTGGAGGAACAGTAGAAGGACTTGGTACATTCCAAAATGTCTTCGTTCAAAACGCTTCATTGGCTATCGGTTGGAACGGTATGGCGGTTGCGCTTTTAGCGTCTAACTCACCTATCGGTATCCCATTTGCCGCCCTTCTCTATGGTGTTTTGTCTATTGGTAAGAGTGGTATGATTGGTGTTCCACCTGAAATTATCGATGTTGTTTCAGCCTTGATTATCTTCTTTGTTGGTGCTAATTACATCATTAGATATTGGGTTCGCCCTCGTCATAAATCAGTGAAAGCTAAAGGAGGACAAAACTAATATGGACTTTATTACAATTATAGCCTTAATTGTTGCCTCTATGTTGAAATATTCAGCACCATTGATTTTTACAAGTATCGGTGGAACTTTCTCTGAACGAGGCGGTATCGTAAATGTCGGCCTTGAAGGAATTATGGTAATTGGTGCTTTCGCAGGTGTTCTCTTTAACTTGACTTTTGCAGAAAGTTTTGGAGAAGCGACACCTTGGATTGCTGCGATTGTAGCAGGTCTGGTTGGTGTTCTCTACTCATTGCTCCATGCTGTTGCGACAATTAACTTCCGAGCTGACCATGTTGTCTCTGGTACAGTGTTGAACCTTATCGCACCATCTTTGGCAGTATTCTTGACACGTGTTATCTATGGTGCTGGTCAAACACCTGCTATCAGTCATAACTTTAAGACTGTATCATTCCCAATCTTTAATCATATCCCTTTCTTGGGTAAAGTTTTCTTCACTAATGTTTCTTTGGTAGCATATGTTGCTATCTTGGTTTCAGTGGCATCATGGTGGCTCATCTTTAAGACTCGCTTTGGTTTACGACTTCGCTCAGTTGGTGAACACCCACAGGCAGCAGATACACTTGGGATTAACGTCTATCGTATGCGTTACTATGGCGTCATGATTTCGGGCTTCCTTGGTGGTGTTGGTGGTGCGGTTTATGCACAATCAATCTCAAACAACTTTGCCGTTACAACAATTGCAGGTCCTGGTTTCATCGCCTTGGCTGCTATGATTTTCGGTCGTTGGAGTCCAATTGGAGCTATGCTCTCAAGTTTGTTCTTTGGATTGTCACAATCATTGGCAATCATTGGAAAACAGCTTCCACTCATTTCACATGTACCAAATGTGTATTTGCAAATTGCACCATATATCTTGACAATTATTGTCTTGGCTGCTTTCTTCGGTAAAGCCGTTGCTCCTAAAGCAGATGGTGTTAACTATATCAAATCTAAATAGGCGCTCTACAGTGTCTCAGATAAGAAGGTCTATCGGCCTTCTTTTTTATTCGAGTAAAAAAGCTTGTCAATACTCACTAAAGTAGGTATGACAAGCTTTTGTTTTTATGAAAAATGTGGGTTAAAGACCTTCTCATGACCAATAGTGGTATCCCATCCATGTCCTGGGAAAACTCTGTAGTGGTTAGGAAGCGTAAAGAGTTGCTCTTGAATACTAGTGAGTAATTGTTCGTGGTTCCCTGTTGGAAGGTCCCAGCGTCCAATTGTTTCTTTAAAGAGGGCATCACCAGAAAATACAGTTTCTTCTCTATCAAAGATAAAAGAAACACCTCCAATAGAGTGTCCTGGAGTTGGAACAACTTTAAACTGAAAGTTCTTGATGTTATAATCTTCAGTAAAATCGAAGTAGTGTTCTGCAGGATTGACAATAACGTCTTCCATATCGTCGTGACGTGGGAGTCCAGATAAATTATCAATAGGACTCATCAACCAGTCTTTTTCAGCTTCAGCAACATAGACAGGAGGGTGATTATATGCCTGACGGACTGCCTCAACACTCATAATGTGGTCGTAGTGTGTATGTGTCAAAAGGATAACAGCAACTGTTTTGTCGATTGCTTTAAGTTCAGTTAAGATAGCAGAAGTATCACTTCCTGGATCAATGACTAGACAGGCTGTATCGTTTTCTAAAATATAGGTGTTTTCCTGAGCAACAGGATTTAAAATTCGTCTTATTTTCATAGTTCTAGTGTAGCACGAATTTCAGGCTTTTTCCAATATCAGAATGATGGCTTTGTCTTTTTTTGGTGCTTTGTATATGCTATAATAAGGTCACTATGAGTGAAAAAAACACGAATAAATATGCCATTGTTGATTTGGAAGCAACCTCCGCTTCGTCAACGGCTAGTATTATACAGGTGGGAATTGTTATCATGCAAAATGGTCAGGTGGTTGACGAATTTGCGAGTGATGTCAACCCACACCAAGAACTCGATGAGCACATTGTTCATTTAACAGGAATTACCGATCAGCAGTTGGCCCAAGCCCCAGATTTTTCAGAAATTGCCAGAACCATTTTTGAACTGATTGAGGACTGTATTTTTGTTGCCCATAATGTTAAATTTGATGCCAATTTGCTTGCAGAGGCACTTTTCATGGAGGGCTTCGAACTAAGAACTCCTCGTGTGGATACTGTCGAATTGGCTCAGGTTTTTTATCCGACGCTAGAACAATATAAGTTATCTCATTTATCCAAGGTTCTTAATCTTGACTTAGCTCAAGCCCATACCGCTATTGAAGATGCGAGAGCGACCGGACAGCTTTTGTTTCATTTGATGGATAAGATTGCCAGCCTACCTAGACAGACCATTGAGATGCTTTTGACTTTTTCAGATAATCTTCTTTTTGAGACTGAGTTGGTTATTCGTGACGCTATAAGAGGTCAAAATTTAGGTCTTTCAAAGGAATATGTCATGCTTGAAGAATCTGGAATTGTTCTCCGTAGACCTGTGGCTTATAAGATGGAACGAAAGCTGTCTCAAGATTTTGCTACCAATATTGCTCTCTTAGATTTGGAATCAAGACCTAAACAAAGAGAGTTTGCTGAGGCAGTAAGGAAGGAGCTTGATAATACTGCTATTTCCATGATTCAGGCTCAGACTGGAATTGGGAAAACCTATGGCTATTTGCTTCCCTTGTTAGCACAATCTGATGTAGATAAAGTGGTGGTGGCTGTTCCAACCAAGCTTCTTCAAAATCAGATTATGAATCAAGAAGCTAAAGCATTATCGGATGTCTTTAATATTAACTTTCATAGTCTCAAAGGACCTCAGAATTATATCAAGTTAGATGCCTTCTACCAAACCTTACTTCGTCAGGATAGTAACCGTTTGGTTAACCGTTACAAAATGCAACTTTTGGTGTGGTTGACTGAAACAGAGACAGGGGATCTTGACGAAATCAGACAAAAACAGCGCTATATGGCTTATTTTGATGAGATTAAGCACGATGGTAAGTTAAAAGCTGACAGTCTTTTTGCTGAATATGATTTTTGGCAACAGTCCTATCAAAAAGCCCAAGAAGCAAGGGTAGTTGTGACCAACCATGCTTATCTTTTGACGCGTATGGAAGATGATCATGATTTTGTCCGAGGAAAGACTCTTGTGATTGATGAGGGACAAAAGATGGTCCTGGCTTTAGAACAATTTTCACGTTATCAAGTCAATCTTACTGTCCTGTTGCAACATATTCATCGAATTCTTGATAGTGGTAGTCAAAGCTTGCTTCAACAACGCTTGCTCGAAAATCTGCAGTTTGAAGTTAGCCATCTAATCCAAGAACATCAACAATTTCCTCATAAGCAGTATAATCGCCAGCAATTAGATTGTTTGCTACAAACCATTTCTGAACTGGAGGGTGAAAGTGATTTGATGGAGATGTTGTCTCCCTTGAAGACACCCCTTTACAGCCATTTCTGGCTTGAAACAGACTATTATCAGGAACATCGTGTGACTTATTTAAAGGCATCACGCCAAGAGCTCTTAGAACTTTCAGCTTATCTACCAAGTGCCCAAAAAGTGATAATTGTTTCAGCAACTATTGATGTGGGACCTGATGTAGATGTGGCTGATTTGTTGGGCTTAGATCAAGTACGCAAGGTTAGCCTCCCAATGGATACTTTACCCAATCAAGCTATTTGGATTGATCAAAGCATGCCTATGATTGGTATTGCTTCTGAGGAAGAGTATGAAGTTGCTCTTGCAAAGCGTCTCCAGAAGCTATCTGGAATGGAATATCCAATTTTAGTACTATTTACATCTCGAAAGAGTATGATGGCTGTTTCAGATTTATTGGATCATAGGGAAGTTCGTCACCTAACTCAAGAGAAAAATGGGACTGCTTTTAATGTCAAAAAACGTTTTGATAGAGGTGAGACCAACCTCCTTCTGGGTATGGGGTCGTTCTGGGAAGGTGTGGACTTTGCTCAACAAGATAGGGTAATCGAGGTTATTGCACGTCTGCCGTTTGACAATCCTAAGGATCCATTCTATCAAAAGATTGAATCTTGGTTTTCTAAGCAAGGAAAGAGCACCTTTGATAGTTACAGTCTTCCCATGACGGTTTTACGTTTTAAACAAGCTATTGGACGTGCTCAAAGACGTCCAGAACAGCGCTCGGCTATTCTTCTTATGGATAATCGCCCGCTCGTTAAGAGTTATGGAAAACTATTTCTAAAAGAAGTGACACAAGAAGTTGCGCTTAAGTATGCTAAGTTTGAGCAAGTCAAAGAGGATATTAAGGATTTCTTAGAAAAAGAAAGTTAACTTTTTAAAAGAAACCTTTTCTAAGATTACTCAGGCTTTATGAATTTTACTGACTTATAAAAAAGATAGACTTATTGCTCAATACTAGCTATATTGCTATGTAAAGATTTATCATTTTCTGATATAATAAATTCAGAAACTTTTTTAGGAGGCATTATGCGTAAACAACGTTCACCCTGGACCAAAAAGCAACAGTTCATTTTTGGAATAATTGTAATCGTTGTGACCTTAATTGCCTCTTTGACTGCTATTCTTATTGTAGCGACTAAGCCTTACGTAGACGCTGAAAAGAAGGTTATTGCCATAGCAGAGAGCAAAGCAGATATTAAGACTGTTACTGAATTTGATATCTACCATGGTGAGGCTACCTATTACGGACTTCTTGGAAAGTCTGGTCAAGGTGAGAAACTGGCTGTTATCGTGAGTCATGATTCAGGTGAGGTTGATATCTACAAGCAATCGGATGGTATTAGTAAGTCAGTGGCTAAGAAAGCTGCTAAAGCCTATGGTGCTAAGGATATATCCTATGTCCACCTAGGAAAGTATGGCAAAACTCCTATTTGGGAAGTGAAGTCAGGAACCCAGTATTATCTGGTTGATTTTATCTCAGGTCAGGTTATTAAAGTGGAAGGACTATAATGAAATGACAAAATTATCAAATCGTGTATTACAAATGGAAGAAAGTGTTACTTTAGCTGCCAGTGCGCGTGCTAAAGCTCTTAAAGCTCAAGGACGTGATATCTTGAGTTTGACACTTGGTGAACCAGATTTTGTAACACCTAAGAACATTCAAGATGCTGCTATTACCTCTATTGAAAATGGTAAGGCAAGTTTCTATACCGTAGCTTCTGGACTTCCAGAACTTAAGGATGCGATTAGCACTTACATGGAAAACTTCTATGGCTATGCTGTAAAACCAAATGAGGTTGTTGTCGGCACTGGTGCGAAGTTTATCTTATATGCTTTCTTTGCTACGATCATCAATCCTGGTGATGAAGTCATTATTCCAACACCCTGCTGGGTTTCGTATGTAGACCAAGTTAAAATGGTTGAGGGTGTTCCAGTCACTTTCCAAACGACTGAAGCTAATCACTTTAAAGCAACAGTTGAACAACTTGAAGCTGCTCGCACTGAAAAAACTAAAGTTGTCTTGCTTAATTCTCCATCAAATCCAACAGGAATGATTTACAGCAAGGAAGAATTGCAAGCAATCGGTGACTGGGCGGTTGAGCACGATATCTTAATTTTAGCAGATGATATCTATGGCCGTTTGGTCTATAATGGCAACACCTTTACTCCAATTTCAAGTCTTTCAGATGCCATTCGTAAGCAAACAATTGTGATTAATGGTGTTTCCAAGACCTATGCTATGACAGGTTGGCGTGTTGGTTTTGCTGTCGGAGATCCAGAAATTATTTCAGGTATGGCTAAGATTATCAGTCAAACGACATCAAATCTTACAGCAGTTTCTCAATATGCTGCGATTGAAGCCTTAACTGGTGATCAGTCTTCTATCGAAGAAATGCGTCAGGCTTTTGAGGAACGTTTGAATACGATTTATCCACTCCTAGCTGAAGTGCCTGGCTTTGAAGTCATCAAACCTCAAGGTGCCTTTTACCTCTTCCCTAATGTTAAAAAAGCGATGGAAATCAAAGGCTACACAAATGTTAATGATTTTACAAACGCTATTCTTGAAGAGGCTGAAGTCGCTTTGGTAACAGGTGCAGGATTCGGCGCACCTGAAAATATTCGTCTTAGCTATGCAACAGACTTAGATACTTTGAAAGAAGCAGTCCGTCGAATCAAAGCCTTTATGGAAAAATAGAATTAATATAGATCAAAAGAAAAGAGAAGTAATTACATGTCTAAACAATTAGTTTCAATTATTGATGTGCCTAAACACGTGGGCGAAGAAATCACTATCGGTGCATGGGTAGCTAACAAATCAGGTAAAGGGAAATTGGCCTTTCTTCAATTGCGTGATGGAACTGCCTTCTTCCAAGCGGTAGCTTTCAAACCTAACTTCATCGAAAAATACGGTGAAGAAGAAGGTACTGAAAAATTTGATACTGTTAAACGCCTTAGCCAAGAAACATCAGTTTATGTGACTGGTGTGGTCAAAGAAGACGAACGTTCAAAATTTGGTTACGAGTTGGATGTGACAGCAGTAGAAGTCATCGGTGAATCACATGATTATCCAATCACACCAAAAGAACACGGAACTGACTTCTTGATGGATAATCGTCACCTTTGGTTGCGTTCACGTAAACAAATGGCTGTCCAACAAATTCGTAATGCGATTATTTACGCAACTTACGAATTCTTTGATAAAAATGGTTTCATCAAATTTGATAGTCCAATTTTGTCAGGAAATGCAGCTGAAGATTCAACAGAATTGTTTGAAACGGATTACTTTGGTACACCTGCTTACCTAAGCCAATCTGGTCAGCTTTACCTTGAAGCTGGTGCCATGGCTCTTGGTCGTGTATTTGACTTTGGTCCTGTTTTCCGTGCCGAAAAATCAAAAACACGCCGTCACTTGACTGAGTTCTGGATGATGGATGCTGAGTATTCATTCTTGTCACATGATGAGTCACTTGATTTGCAAGAAGCTTATGTTAAAGCTCTTATTCAAGGTGTTATTGATCGTGCGCCACAAGCTCTTGAAATCCTTGAACGTGATGTAGATCTTCTTAAGAAATACATTGCTGAGCCATTCAAACGCGTGTCTTATGATGAAGCTATCGACCTTCTTCAAGCACATGAAAATGATGAAGATACAGATTATGAGCACCTCGAACATGGGGATGACTTCGGTTCACCACACGAAACTTGGATTTCAAACTATTTTGGTGTTCCAACATTCGTTGTTAATTATCCAGCAAGCTTCAAGGCTTTCTACATGAAGCCAGTTCCTGGTAATCCTGAGCGCGTTCTTTGTGCAGACCTTTTGGCACCAGAAGGTTATGGTGAAATCATCGGTGGTTCAATGCGTGAAGATGACTACGATGCTCTTGTAGCTAAAATGGATGAACTCGGAATGGACCGTTCAGAATACGAATTCTACCTTGACCTACGTAAATATGGTTCAGTACCACACGGTGGCTTTGGTATCGGTATTGAACGTATGGTTACTTTCGTAGCTGGAACAAAACACATCCGTGAAGCTATTCCATTCCCACGTATGTTGCACCGTATCAAACCATAAGTAAAATTCTTTAGGAGTGCAAAAGTATGAAAAGATGGTTACTTGGTCTTTTGGCCTTACTTTGTATGGTTTCGATGGTAGCTTGCAGCAAGTCTGCTCCCTCACTAGAGGGTGAATGGCATGCACAAGATGCCTTAAAGAAGGATTATACGATTGTCTTCAAGAAAGATAAGGTCAAGATTGGTGAGCAGGATTATAACTATACAGTGGATGGTCCCAAGTCTAAAGATGACTTTACCTATTATTCGCTTAAAGTAAAAGATCAGGGAAAAGAAACGTCTTATACAGTATTTTTCCCAACTAAATCCAAAGAGGTTGCTCTCTTTCTGGAACCAAATGATGAGAAAGAACCCATTAAGGGTCAAATGCTCTTTGCACTTAATAAAAAAGACAAACCAGACTATTATAGCTATGTCAAAAAGTATCTGAAATAAAAACGCCAACTGGCGTTTTTACTTTAAATTAAGGAGGTGAGGAAAATGTAGGCAACTCTAAGTAAGTCTTTTAGAAACAATCAAATTACATATTGAAAGTGAGAAAACGATGTTTAAAAGAACTTACAAAGGCAATATTCCACTTCTAGCAGGACTGGAATTCACATCTTATTTTGGAATCACCAGTTTTTGGATTTTATTTTTCATTCAGAATGGTCTTTCCTTACTTCAAATCGGTTTACTAGAAAGTATCTTTCATGGGACAAGTCTCTTGTGTGAGATTCCATCAGGTATGTTGGCCGATCGGTTTAGCTACAAGACCAATCTCTATTTGGCTCGCTTGGCCAGTATTGGATCCTCTGTCTTGATCTTACTTGGTCAGGGAAATTTTTGGATCTATGCGATTGCCATGATGGTCAATGCTTGGTCTTACAATTTTGACTCGGGGACCAGTACGGCTTTCTTATATGATTCAGCAGTTGAAGCAGGTCAAAAGGACCGCTACCTTCAGATTTCTAGCTTTTTGTCTGGTGTGGCAGAAGTCACCCGAACTCTAGGTACAGTTGTTGCTGGTTTCTTTGTTCACGGAGCCTTGGCCTGGACCTATCATATTGCGATTGGCCTTTCATTAGTTTCCATTCTCTTGATTTTTCTGATGAAGGAGCCAGAAACTAAGAGTGATGAAAGAGATCGCTTAACCTTAAAACGGATATTGGTGGTGGTGAAACAAGAATGGCAGGAGAAGCCGGTCTTATTTTACTGGATGCTCACCTATCAACTGCTAGGAACTATCATGTGTATGTTTTATTTTTACTACCAACAGAAAATCAGTGACCTAGCCAGTTGGCAAGTATCGCTCATCATGGTTGTTGGTAGTCTCTTAAATCTTCTAGCTGTTTATCTAGCTAGTCAAATCGGGAAAAAATGGAATAGCAATCAAGTCTTTCCAATTCTGGTTGCGCTGACAGGGTTGGCCTTGCTGTTGGTATGGTTGAGAACTCCATTCGCCTATCTAAGTGTTTATCTCTTGACCAATGCACTTTATGCGGTTTATCAACCCATTTACTACAATGATTTACAAGGCTATTTACCATCCAGTGTAAGGGCAACCATGCTGAGCATCAATTCGATGATGTTTAGTCTATCCATGATTGTCATCTTCCCACTGACGGGTTGGTTCATCGATAGTTATGGATTTGTAGTAGTCTTTATCATCCTGGGCCTTGTAACGCTATTCTCTTTCCCTCTCTTACTGATTGGATTGTGGAAAATGGGCAAGATAATAAATAAAGGGACAAAGATGGATTAATATTCCAGACTTTTATTAGTCTACATAAGTTTAAATTGGATAATAGCATCTTGCTTAACAAAATCCGAACGAACTCTCTCTGCTGTGCAGGGAGAGTTTTTTTATCTGATAAATTGTGGTAAAGTAGGCACATCCTTTACAATAAGAATCGAGTCGTGTGAAATCTTTAGGCCAAATGCTCTTTGCACTTAATAAAAAAGAAAAACCAGACTACTATAGCTATGTCAAAAAGTATATGAAATAGTAGGAGAAGGATTAGCCTAGTGCTGATTCTTTTCTTTTTGGAATTATATGTTTCAATTTTCAGAATATTTTGTTATAATAGCAACATATTATTCAAAGGAGAACTATCATGGCAAAAACTATTCATACTGATAAAGCACCAGCAGCAATCGGACCTTATGTTCAAGGTAAAATTGTTGGCAATCTTTTGTTCGCTTCTGGTCAAGTACCATTGTCACCAGAAACAGGTGAAATCATTGGCGAAACAATTCAAGAACAAACAGAACAAGTTCTTAAAAATGTTGGGGCTATTTTGGCAGAAGCTGGTACAGACTTTGACCACGTTGTCAAAACAACTTGCTTCCTAAGTGACATTAACGATTTCGTTCCATTTAACGAAGTGTATGCAACTGCCTTTACATCTGATTTCCCAGCACGTTCTGCGGTAGAAGTGGCACGTTTGCCAAAAGATGTTAAAATTGAAATCGAAGTTATCGCTGAGATTGATTAATGAAGAGAGCTTTGGCTCTTTTCTTTTTTTCTCAACTATGATAGACTATTAAGGATAAATCATTTTCGATGTTTGGGAGACACCATCGCTAAAAAAAACCATTACTGGCGTTTTTTGGCTCCCCCAAGGGGCCTTTTTATGTGTCTCAGACATCACGAATAAAGAGGAATATTATGAAACGTCAATCAGCTTTGGTCGTCTTTAGTGGCGGTCAAGATTCTACTACTTGCCTATTTTGGGCGCTAAAACATTATGAAACAGTTGAATTAGTTACTTTTGCTTATGGCCAACGTCATAGCTTAGAAATTGAAGTAGCTAAAGAGATTGCGCAAGAACAAGGGCTTAAACACCATGTTTTGGACATGTCTTTGCTTGGTCAAATCACTGAAAATGCCTTAACATCTGATATTGAGATTGAGGCAGAAGAAGGTGAAGTTCCTAATACCTTTGTGGACGGGCGTAATCATCTTTTCCTTTCTTTTGCAGCTGTTCTAGCTAAGCAACGTGGTATTACTGATATTGTTACGGGTGTTTGTGAGACAGACTTTTCTGGTTATCCAGACTGTCGTGATGTTTTTGTCAAATCGCTTAATGTTACACTTAATCTAGCCATGGCCTATGATTTTGTTATCCAAACCCCTCTCATGTGGTTAGATAAGGCTGAGACTTGGGCTTTAGCTGACCAACTTGGAGCTTTTGACTATGTTCGTGAAAAAACGCTAACTTGCTATAACGGTATTATTGGAACTGGTTGTGGGGAATGCCCTGCCTGTCACTTGCGTCAAAAAGGTCTTGAAAAATATCTAGCAGAAAGAGGAGAAGCTTAATGTTCTTTGCACCGAAAGAAATCAAGAAAGAAACAGGTGAGTCCTTGGTTTACAATCCTCATCGTACAATGGTTTCTAAAGAGTTTACTTTTGATGCTGCCCACCATCTCTTTAATTATGAAGGCAAATGCAAATCACTTCACGGCCATACCTACCATCTTCAGATTGCAGTAAGTGGATACTTGGATGAGCGTGGTATGACCTACGATTTTGGTGATCTAAAGAGCATTTATAAGGACCATTTGGAACCACAGTTAGATCACCGTTATCTCAATGAGACTCTGCCTTATATGAATACAACTGCGGAAAATATGGTTTTCTGGATTTTCCAGACGACGAGTCAACATCTGCCAGAGGAGAGAGGACTTCGTTTGGAATATGTGCGTCTTTATGAAACACCAACAGCCTTCGCAGAGTTTAGACGGGAGTGGTTGGATGACTAGAGAACGTGTACTCAAACTGCCAGTGCTTGAAATTTTCGGACCGACTTTTCAAGGGGAAGGCCGAGCTATCGGTCAAAAGACCATGTTTGTAAGGACAGCAGGATGTGATTACCATTGTGATTGGTGTGATTCTGCCTTTACTTGGGATGGGTCAGAGAAGCCAACACGTATGACAGCTGATGAAGTTATTGAGGCTTTAGATGCGCTAGGAACTTATGACTATGTTACTCTGTCTGGAGGAAACCCAGCTCTTTTAGCGGCAAATATGGCTGAACTCGTTTCAAAACTCAAGGCTAGAGGAGTGACTTTGGCCGTTGAAACTCAGGGTTCTCGCTGGCAGGAGTGGCTCAAGGATATTGATCAAGTAACCTTAAGTCCTAAACCACCATCATCCAAGATGGAAGTCAATATGGAAACCCTTGACTTTATTGTTTCACAACTTGATCCTGATAAAGTTACCTTCAAAGTTCCTGTTTTTGACGATGATGATTTAGCCTTTGCTAAAATGATTCAGGAACGTTATCAGCCAGATGTCATGTTTCTTTCGGCTGGTAATCCTGAACCGAAAGCAGAAGGTAATATTGTCCAACATCAATTAGGTCGCCTCAAAGAGCTTTGGGAGACAGTAGCTGCTGATGACTCATGGGGCAATGTGCGTGTTCTCCCTCAGCTTCATACTCTACTCTATGATAATGAGCGCGGAGTCTAATCTTCACATTCTATAAACTTAGAATTGATAGTTTTTTTACTTTTTTAATGATTAACATTAGAAATTTAGATTAAAAATTGACCATATAAAGGTCTATAATAATTAACAACAAAGGAAGAAAAATGTCACAACAAGAAGAAATGAAAAACCTCACTCTCCTTGGTAATAAGGAGACACCTTATATTTTTGAATACTCTCCACAAGTCTTGGAGTCTTTTGATAATCGTCATACTGATAATGATTACTTTATCAAATTCAACTGTCCAGAATTTACGTCACTTTGTCCTATTACTGGGCAACCTGATTTTGCAAGCATCTATATTTCTTATATTCCAGACCAGCTCTGCGTTGAGTCTAAATCTCTAAAGCTTTACCTCTTTAGTTACCGTAATCACGGAGATTTTCATGAAAACTGTATTAATACCATTGGTAAAGATTTGGTGGAGCTTTTGAACCCTCGTTACTTGGAAGTTTGGGGTAAATTTACACCTCGTGGTGGTATTTCGATTGACCCTTATTATAATTACGGTCGTCCAGAAACTAAGTATGAAAAGATGGCAGAGCAACGTCTTTTTAATCACGATCTTTACCCAGAAAATATTGATAATCGTTAATGTCAAGCTAAAAGTCCTTATGCAAATAATGGGCTTTTTTTCTTGGTTAAACACCTGTCTTTAGGGCGTAAAAGAGGTCCGCCTAACCGTTTTTCACAAAGAAAGTTAGGTCTTTGTTAGTCTTCTATTGGTTTAGTCTGAGAAACTTCTATTATTAAAATAATTTGACAATAGAAGTTTTATTTCTTACAATTGAAGTGTAAATGGAAATGTAAGCGATTGCTTATAAAAGGTATATTTTTTTTTAAAAGGGGAAAAGACAATGAGAAAGAGTTTACGATTATTTTCATGTGCTGTCCTAGGGGCAGCTATTTTAGCACCAACGTAGTTGGCAACAATCATGCACAGGCCGATAGTTATTATGGCCGAGGTTACTATAATAACTATTCTTATAATCCATGGTATAACAACTATTATCCAAACTATGGTTATAACTACGGATATAATGGCTATTACCCAGGCTATAATTACAATTATGGCTATAACTACGGTTACAATAATTACTATCCAAACTATAACTATGGCTATAACTATAATTATGGCTATAACAACTATAATCCTGGTTACAACAACTACAATGAATCAGGGACTTACCGCTATAGCAATGGCTATTTGTACTACATCTTGAGTGATGGTAGCTACTATGTAAACTATAATGGACGTTGGGTTCGTGGTGGTGACTATAATAACAACAATAGTGGTTCTAACAATACACCAACGACAGGTTATGAGGTTTTGAGAAATGACCCTCACTACCGTTATGAAAATGGTACTCACTATTATTTGAAAGATAATGGCGATTATTACTATTATTCAAATGGTAAGTGGGTGCTTGTTAAGGCTTCAAGCACAGATTCTGAAACTCCAACAACTTCAACTGTAGATTCAACGTCATCAGCAAGCTCAGAAGCACCATCAACCGTAGATTCAACGTCATCTGCAACTTCAGAAGCACCATCAACTGTAGATTCAACATCATCTGCAACTTCAGAAGCACCATCAACCGTAGATTCAACGTCGTCTGCAACTTCAGAAGCACCATCAACTGTAGATTCAACATCGTCTGCAACTTCAGAAGCAGTATCAACTGTTGACTCAACTTCATCAGCAAGCTCAGAGGTAGCTTCAACTGTAGATTCAACTTCGTCTGCAAGTTCAGAAGCAGTATCAACTGTTGACTCAACTTCATCAGCAAGTTCAGAAGTAGCCTCAACTGTAGATTCAACTTCGTCTGCAAGTTCAGAAGCAGTATCAACTGTTGACTCAACGTCATCAGCAAGTTCAGAAGTAGCGTCAACTGTAGATTCAACTTCATCAGCAAGTTCAGAAGTAGCCTCAACTGTAGATTCAACTTCAGTAATCACCTCAGACTCAGTTGCTACTTCTGAGACAGGTTCAACATCAGAAACAAGTTCTGAAGCTCCTGAACTTGAAAAACCACCGTATGCGCCTGAAACAAACATTGACTATGATAAGTTGCCAAAACCAACATTGCCACCAACAGATTATCGCATGTATTCAGATCCACGATTTGTAGATGACAACGGTACCTATTACTACCGTGTGGCATTGACAGATGAAGATAATGCGCGTGGTATCGATGGTTACTACAAATGGGTTGATGGTAAATGGAAACTCTACAATGGTACTGCCAATGATGACCCTGAGCTTGATCCAGATTTCCATAAACCAGCAGGAAACGACGAATACATGTACGATGACAATGCATCAAGTGTTAAGTTGTATTCTGAAAATGTAGTTGGTACTGGTAAAGCTGGTGAAGCTCTTCCATTCCAAAATGTGGATGAATTCAAAGATTATGTTATCAAGAATCTTGCTCCAAAATTCTTAGACAATGCTGGCTGGGATTGTAATGTAACTTGGGAAATTGAAGATGTTGACAACTTCAACGCTTCTAAGGGCAGTGCTTGGGCACGTGACTATGTTATTACAGCTAATCTCAAGAGCGGTGTTGACGACAAAAAATATAGTGATGTTGAATTTGGTTATGTTAAATTTGTTTATCATGTAGAACCAACTGAAAACTCTGATTACGTTGAAGTGGACTCAGCTAAGGCTGCCTTTAATGAAATCAATGCTCAACGTACAGCTGCTGGTTTGCCAGCACTTACATGGTCTGATGATCTTTACAATAGCACAACCCTTCCACATGCCAAAGATATTTCACACACTTACAACAGTGATGGTATTGTTTACCGTCGTGAATCTGAAGGTTCAGTTGTAGCCAATAAATGGTTGAGTAGTGGTATTCGTGAACTTCTCATGAGTCCAGATGCTACTCAAGCAGCAGTAGCTTGTGTTGTCGCTGGTGACGGTACTTACTACTGGACTTTAAATTACCAATAAGAAGAGTTTAAATTAATTGTCCCAATAATGGAGGAGTCTGAGGTTAGTCTTGGACTCTTTTCCTTTATCTATTGAACGTTTAAGCTTTCAATATGGTATAATAGAGCCTAGAAAGAAGGCGAAAATATGCAGGTTAAGAGAGTTCAGGATTATATCTCTAAAGAGTGGTTCGATGAAACCGATGGCTCTTATTTCGAACGTCTAAATAGTCGTTTGCAGGTGCTTTTGAAAAAAGATTACCCTGATTTACAAGGACATGATTTTATTAGTAATATCAGTCTTTTGGATTATAGGTTGGTTTTTCTTGATGAAGTTATTGCAAATGCTAATGAGAAAAACGAACATGTTCGGGAAACCGTTCACGATGTGACCAAGAGTTTATTGTACGAGGATCAAGACATCCAGGAACAGTTGGATAGTAGGATTACTTTTGGTCAAAAAGTGGCGGATGAAGTGGCCCGATTTGGTGGATCTTGGACTTTTATCTTGTCATTCGTTGCTTTTATGGCTATTTGGATGGGGCTGAATGTTGTTCAACCCTTTGGGATTGCCTTTGATAAGTATCCATTTATTCTGTTGAATCTGGCCTTGTCTACTCTAGCGGCCGTTCAGGCACCATTGATAATGATGAGTCAGAATCGAGCATCGGATTACGACCGTTTACAAGCGCGTAACGACTATCACGTTAATACCCAGTCTAAGGAAGAAATCCGACTTTTGCATGAAAAAATAGACCACTTGGTTCAACAAGACCAATCAGATCTTCTGACAATTCAAAAATTGCAGACAGAAATGATTATGGGGGTTAGCCAACAAGTTGAGAAGATGTCAGACGTTATTCGTGTCTTGAAAGAAGAAAGACTAGAAAGGGAGTCTCATGGGAACGAAAAAAATTAATTTAGTTGTTGTAACAGGGATGAGTGGTGCAGGTAAGACTGTAGCGATTCAATCCTTTGAGGATATTGGATACTTCACTATTGATAATATGCCACCATCTTTGGTACCTAAGGTTATTGAATTGGTAAAACATAGTGAAGAGACAGACAAGATTGCTCTTGTTGTTGACATGCGTAGTCGCTTGTTCTTCGATGAGATCAATGATATTCTGGATAAATTGGAAAGTAATGAGGAACTTAATTTCAAGATTCTATTCTTGGATGCCACGGATGGTGAATTGGTTTCTCGTTATAAAGAGACACGTCGTAGCCACCCATTGGCGGCAGATGGCCGTGTTTTGGATGGCATTAAGCTTGAGCGTGAGCTTTTGTCACCGCTTAAGAGTTTGAGTCAAAACGTGGTAGATACGACAGAATTGACTCCACGCCAACTGCGTAAGGCTATTTCTGAACAGTTCTCATCTGAACAAGACCAATCTTCTTTCCGTATTGAAGTTTTGAGTTTTGGTTTTAAATATGGATTGCCATTGGATGCAGATTTGGTTTTTGATGTCCGTTTCTTGCCAAACCCTTATTATGATCCTGCACTTCGTAACCTCACAGGTTTGGATAAAGAGGTTTTTGATTATGTCATGAAACATAAGGAATCAGAAGAGTTTTACAATCATTTGATACAACTTATTAAACCAATCTTACCTGGCTACAAAAAAGAAGGTAAGTCAGTTCTTACTATTGCTGTTGGGTGTACAGGTGGTCAACACCGTAGTGTAGCTTTTGCACATCGTCTAGCCCAAGATCTAAAAAATGATTGGACAGTCAATGAAACACATCGTGATAAGGATCGACGTAAGGAGACGGTGAATCGTTCATGAAAAAACCAAGAATTACAGTAATAGGTGGGGGAACTGGTATTCCAGTCATTCTTCGTAGTTTACGTCATAAGGATGTTGATATCACTGCTGTGGTAACTGTAGCTGATGATGGCGGTTCTTCAGGAGATTTGCGTGATATCATGCAACTGACACCTCCAGGGGATTTGCGTAATGTTTTGGTAGCTATGAGTGATATGCCTAAACTTTATGAAAGAGTTTTCCAATATCGTTTTGATAAAACCGATGGTGCTTTGGCCGGTCATCCACTCGGAAATCTAATCATCGCTGGAATTTCAGAAATGCAGGGATCTACCTATAATGCCATGCAGCTTCTGACGAAGTTTTTCCACGTCACAGGTAAGATTTATCCTGCCAGTGAGACTGCTTTGACGCTTCATGCCGTTTTTCAAGATGGTCATGAAGTAGCAGGTGAGAGTAGTATTGCTCAGTACGATGGCATGATTGAGCGCGTTTATGTGACCAATACCTATAATGATGAAGAGTCTAAGGCTAGTCGTAAGGTTGTTGATGCTATTATGAATAGTGATATGATTGTTTTAGGTCCTGGGTCTCTCTATACATCGATTTTGCCCAACCTGGTGATACCAGAGATTCGTCAGGCTCTTATTGAGACCAAGGCTGATGTCACATACATTTGTAATATTATGACGCAGTACGGAGAAACTGAGCAATTCTCAGATGCCGACCATGTGGCTGTTCTTAATCGTCATCTTGGCTCCGATGTGATTGACAATGTCTTAGTTAATATCAAGAAAGTGCCTAAGGAATACATGGCAAGTAATAAATTTGATGAATACCTTGTTCAGGTTGAGCATGATTTTGAGGGCTTACGTCGTGAAGCAAAAACAGTTGTGTCTTCTAATTTTTTGCGACTTGAAAATGGTGGTGCCTTCCACCATGGTGACTTGGTAGTGGATGAGCTCATGCATCTAGTGAGGAATAAGTCATGAGTTTCACAATTAAGGTTAAAGAAGAGATAATTGCAGCTTCAAGCAAAGACAAGGCTGAATTGTCGGCATTGATTAAGATGTCTGGTTCTGTTGGATTGACCAACCAAGGATTGACTCTTTCCATCTCAACAGAAAATGCAAAGATTGCGAGACATATCTACCAATTAATGGAAAGTCGTTATCAGAGTAATCCTGAATTGAGACATCACAACAAGACTAATCTCAAGAAAAATCGTGTTTACACGGTTTTTGTAGCTGACCATGTCAATGATATTTTGTCCGATTTACAATTGGCGGATTCTTTCTTTGGCTTTGAAACAGGCATTGAAACATCAGTAATGGAAGATGACGAAGCTGGAAGATCCTATTTACGAGGTGCTTTTTTGGCGACTGGAACAGTTCGTGATCCTGAAAAAGGCCGTTATCAATTAGAGATTTTTTCCGTTTACCAAGACCACGCAGAGGACTTGGCTTCTCTCATGAAAAAATTTATGCTCGATGCCAAGGTTCTGAGTCATAAAAATGGTTTTGTGACCTATCTTCAAAAAGCTGAGGATATTATGGATTTCCTCCTTGTTATTGGTGCAATGAACTCTAAGGATACCTTCGAAGAGGTCAAAATTATGCGAGAGACCAGAAATGATCTGAATCGTGCCAATAATGCGGAAACAGCTAATATTGCTAGAACGATTAGTGCTAGTATGAAAACAATTAATAATATTATCAAGATTATGGATACGGTTGGCTTGGAGATTTTACCTGTGGAGCTGCGCCAAATTGCCCAACTCCGTATTGCCAATCCAGATTATTCTATCCAGCAAATCGCAGATAGTATAGAACCTCCTCTGACCAAGAGTGGTGTCAATCATCGTCTCAGAAAAATCAATAAAATTGCGGACGATTTGTAAGTAGAAAGGAAGCTTTTATGGCTTGTACAACGATTTTAGTAGGTAAGAAAGCCTCATATGACGGCTCTACCATGATTGCACGTACTGAGGATTCTCAATCTGGCGTTTTTACGCCCAAAGAATTTCTCGTCGTGACCCCTGAAGACCAACCGCGTCATTATCAGTCTGTGCTTAGCAAGTTTTCAATTGATTTGCCAGATAATCCTCTACGTTATACTTCTGTTCCAGATGCACTTGGTAAAGACGGTATCTGGGGTGAAGCTGGTATTAACTCAGCTAATGTTGCCATGAGTGCAACAGAAACAATCACCACCAATGCGCGTGTACTCGGTGCAGACCCTCTTGTTAAAGATGGTTTTGGAGAAGAGGATATGTTAACATTGGTCTTGCCATATATCAAGACGGCGCGTGAAGGTGTCATTCGTTTGGGGCAACTTCTTGAAACTTACGGAACTTACGAATCTAATGGTATTGCTTTCTCAGATACTGAAGAAATTTGGTGGCTAGAGACCATTGGTGGTCACCATTGGATTGCAAGACGTGTTCCAGATGATGCCTATGTCACTAACCCAAACCAACTTGGCATCGATCATTATGAGTTTGAAAATCCAGACGACTATTTAGCCTCACCAGACATTCGAGATTTTATTAATAAACATCACTTGGATCTGACTTATTCTAATGAACACTTTAATCCACGTTATGCTTTTGGTAGCCAACGAGATAAGGATCGTCATTATAATACACCACGTGCCTGGGCAATGCAGAAATTCTTGAACCCAGAAAAAGATTATGATCCAAAATCATTCTTTATTCCATGGTGTCAAAAACCATACCGCAAAATTACAGTTGAAGATGTTAAATATGTCTTGAGTCTTCATTACCAAGATACACCTTACGATCCTTATGGACCTCAAGGAGATGCGGTGAGTCAACGCCAATTCCGTCCAATCGGTATCAACCGTACTAGTCAAACAGCTCTCTTGCAAATGCGTCCTAACAAACCATCAGAAACGACAGGAATTCAGTGGTTAGCCTATGGATCAATGCCATTTGGTACAATGGTGCCATTCTGGACTCAAGTCGGAACAACACCTGCTTATTTCCGTCAAACAACTGATAAAGTGGATACAGGTAATTTCTACTGGAGTAATCGCTTGATTGCCGCTATCTGTGATCCTCATTTCCAACAGCATGAAGCTGATTTGGATGCTTATGTAGAAACAACTATGGCTCTTGGCCATGCTATGATTAATCATGTAGATACTGCTTTAGCAAATGGTGAGAGTATTGATTTTGAAGCTGAAAATCAAAAGATTAGTGATAAGATTCAGTCAGAAACAGATAAACTATTGGCAAAAGTCTTAGATGATGCAAGTAATTTGATGACCAATCGTTTTTCTATGAGTGATTAAAGTCATTAAAAAAGCCTTTCCATAAAATTGGAAAGGTTTTTTAGTATTGTAAACATTACTTGTTTTCTTTATCCAGTTTCGATAGGAGCTGATAAAGCGTAATAAAGAAGAAAAGATTGAGTGAAATGAGAAGGCCTGATGCCCATGGCAAATCGCTTTCTAAATTTCGAAGAGGTGAATTCCAAGCAAAGTGTGCAGCAAAAGCACCACAAGCATAAAGTATACCAATAAGACTGTATTTAGAATTAATGAGTTTTTGACGGGAACGCCATATAAGGACTAGCCCCATAGCAAGGAAGGATGTGTAAAGCCAGTGAGACGATACAGCACCAATAGTTCGACCAAGAATACCTGAAATCGTATAAGAAAAACCATCAGGCAAATCTGAAAGAATATAGGAGAAGTCTTCACTAATCTGGAAGCCCAGACCCGCCGTAATAGCGACAAGCAAGAGCCCCTTGTAACTTTTCGTTGGCACCATATAGATAGCAAAGAGAAAAGCTGCTAGTTTTAGGGGTTCCTCAACTAGGGGAGCCATAAGAGCATCCTCAAAGCGGTAGAAGAAACTCTTTGAAGAAAGATGAGCAGTCACCCAGTCGTGAGAAATGGTATTGGCATAACCAGCTATCCATCCTGTGATAAAGACTCCACCAATTAGAGCAAATATGAGAACAAGTGGTTTCACCTGCCATCTCTTGCCTAAGTACAGAATCAGAAATATTCCTGGTACGATATAACATAAGGCAATCAGTGTTGATAGTCCAATAATACCGTATGCCGAACCAGACAAAGCGCCTGAAGTGTATGATTGCGTATCATAAGTCAGGCCTATGGCTGAAAGCAATAAAAAAAGATATAGGATTAATTTTCGAAACATGTATAACCTACTTTCCAAATGATATTTCCAGTATATCAAATAATTCTTTCTCGTCGAAATATTTCATTTTTTTTATTTTAGGACTTGCAAAATAAATGAAGTGTGATATACTTAACCAGTAAACTATTAACTGGTTAAGTATTTTGGAAGGAATATCATGAAAAAGAAACGCATTTTTGGCCTAGCAGGATTAGCAGCAGTTGTTTTAGCTGCTGGTGCAGGTATTTATTATACGACTAGTCACCACGGTTCAAAAGGAAATGGTGATTTGAAAGTTGTGACGAGCTTTTACCCTGTTTATGAATTTACCAAGCAGGTTGTAGGAGATGAGGGAGAGGTGTCTTATCTCATTCCTGCTGGAAGTGAAGCCCACGATTTCCAACCATCTACTAAGAATGTCGCTGACATTGAAAAAGCAGACACTTTTGTCTACCTAAATGAAAATATGGAAACCTGGGTTCCAAAAGTTGAAAAGTCTATCAACACAAAAAATACAAAAGTCATTAAGGCAAGTCAAGGCATGGTTCTTTTACCTGGAACAGAGGAAGAAGATCATGATCATGGTGGAGAAGAACATCACCACGAATATGATCCCCATGTTTGGCTCTCACCTAAACGTTCTCAAAAATTAGTTGAAACTATTAGAGACGGTTTGATTGCTCAGCATCCAGATAAAAAAGCAGTCTTTACAACCAATGCCGAGAAATACCTTAAAAAATTAAAGACTTTGGATAAGGAGTATACTGAAGCCTTTAGTCAAGCAAAACAGAAAAGTTTTGTTACTCAGCACGCAGCTTTTGCCTACCTTGCCTTAGATTACGGTTTGACACAGGTACCAATTTTAGGTGTTTCAGCTGAGTCCGACCCTTCTGCAAAACGTATCGCTAGCCTTTCTAAGTATGTCAAAGAATATGATATTAACTATATCTATTTTGAGGAAAATGCTTCAAGTAGTGTTGCTAAAACCTTAGCTAACGAAGTAGGAGTTAAGACAGCAGTTTTAAATCCAATTGAATCACTAACTAAGGAACAGTTGAAAAAAGGTGAAGACTATATCAGTGTTATGACTGAGAACCTAAAAAATCTTCGTTTAACAACGGACGTTGAAGGTAAAGCTATCCAACCTGAAACGGGAAGTGATGACAAGAAAACGGTTCAAAATGGTTACTTCGATGACAAAGATGTTAAAGATAGAGAACTTTCGGATTGGTCTGGTGAGTGGCAATCGGTTTATCCTTATCTTCAAGATGGTACTTTAGATCAAGTATTTGAATACAAATCTCTATTAAATAAAGATAAAACTGCACAAGAGTACAAAGAATACTACACTAAGGGCTATCAAACAGATGTTTCTAAAATTGCCATTGATGGTAAAAAGATGACCATGACTTTCATAAAGAATGATGGAAGTAGTGTGACACACACTTATCGTTATGATGGTTATAAGATTCTAACCTATGCTTCTGGTAAAAAAGGTGTTCGTTATCTCTTTACAGCAACTGATAGTCAAGCAGCAGATAACCCTTACCAGTATGTCCAATTTTCAGATCATCAAATAGATCCAACAACTTCAGCACATTTCCATATTTTCTTTGGAAATAGTAGCCAAGATGAGATTCTAAAAGAAATGGATAATTGGCCAACTTACTATCCTGGAAAACTTAGTGGCTTTGAAATTGCACAAGAAATGGTTAGCCATTAATACTAGAAATGCACTCATTCGTGAGTGTTTTTTCTTTTTTAAAAAAATCTTTCATTTCTTAAACTCTTAGAAAATTTCTAGTGTCATTAGTTTTAAACAGAAATTTAAAGCATCGTATTTTTTCTAAAAAAATCCTGTAAAAAATTAAATAATTACTACATTTTTTCATTCTTTAGTGGTACAATAATAGTACGATTTTCAGATGATCAGGAGAGACCCATGAACCAGTATTTAGTAGCGATACATTATATTCAACTGCTTCAAGCAGAACTCGATATTCTAAATCATGATGCACGCTTGCTTTTTGATTTAAAGATTGAACCAAATCTTGCTAAAAGAGAGCTTGCTGACTTGAAAGTATCCCTATCTAAATTATCTGACAAAAACCTTTATATCGAAGGTACAATCTGGTATCAGCCAAGTTTGTTTGCAATCATTGATCAAAATTTAGGGGTTATTGATGACTGGCTCAAGGAATTAGATGACTTCTTTGAATTTACCTATAGTACAACAGTTTTCACTGTTTTGAAAGAAAATGAAAATCGAAGTTACGACTTATTACTTGGTCTCTATAGCCGTCTTGAATACGTTATTTCAGAAATAAAAAATTGCCGTTAGATGACTAACGGCTTTTAGTATATAGAAAAATTAGGTTCTATTTTAAATATCAAATAATTTGACAAAATATCCAAATGTGTGTAAAATAAAATTTGAAAATACTCTAATAAAAATAATGTTAAGTTAAAGGAAGATAATAACTAAGTGAGTAAGCAGGGGTTTAAATTGGGGGATTTTGTTAAATATTATTTGGTGAGCCTTGTGTCGCTGAGCCTTTTATGTCTTATTTTGTATGGGCTATATTCTTTAAACGGGCTCATTCCTTTTTCTCTAGATAGAGCTTCAGGTCTTGAAGTTAGGCATTATTCAGGACAGACCACCTCTTCTGTAAAAAAAGATGGTGATTATAAGGTTCAGGATATTAGTGGTGAAACTAAGAGCTACAATGTTGATTTGAAAGTAACAAACGATGGGGATAAGGTAATCCAAACCTATGTCTTTGAGTATAAAAAATGATTCTATAATAAAAACTCACAGTCTTAGCCAGATTGTGAGTTTTTTAGATGTCTATTACCAAAGTCCTAATATCTTTTGCATGAGAAGAGAAGCAAGACTAATTAATAACCAACAGACTCCTCCCACTAGAAGTGCTGAGCCTCCTTTAGTGATTAGTTTTTTGAGATTTGTTTGGAAACCGATAGCTGTCATTGCCATAATAATCATAAATTTTGAAAGGTCTTTTAATGGTGAAAAGACGGCAGGTGTTACACCGAGTGACATTGCAACAGTTGTAATCAGTGAGGCCAAAAGGAACCAAAGGATAAAGTTAGGCACTGCTTTGCTTAGCGAGAATGCTTCCTTTGTATTATCCTTTCGTGACTGCCATACAGATAGACCAAGAGTTATAGGGATGATAGCAAGTGTTCGAGTCAATTTAACAATTGTTGCTTGCTCTAGGATAGATGTTCCATGTAAGCTATCCCAAGAACTAGCTGTAGCAGTTACAGAAGAAGTATCGTTGACAGCTGTTCCAGCAAATATGGCAAAGCCTTGATTACTAAGTCCCAACCAAGATCCCAAGTGAGGAAAGATTAAAGCCGCTAAGATGTTAAAAAAGAAAATTACCGAGATTGCTGTTGCAATAGATTCATCTTTAGCCTTGATTACAGGAGCAGTTGCAGCAATAGCAGATCCCCCACAAATAGAAGAACCAACACCTACTAAAGTAGCAATTTCACTATCTAGCTTGAACACACGATGGACGACATAAGCAGTAAGCAGTGCCGTAGTAATAGTCACTAGAATAATGGGAAGTGACGTTACGCCAACCTTAAAGACTTGAGAAAGATTTAGTCCAAATCCAAGAAGAATAACAGCGTATTGTAATACTTTTTTAGATGTGAATTGCATTCCTGCTTTAAGTTTCTGAGAATCTCTTAGAATAATTCCTAGCAGAAGTCCTATAAATAAACCAAGGACTGGCCCACCAATAATAGGAAATAAGTTTCCAAGGAACCATGCTAGGAGAGATATAAGTATTGCAATACTTAGTCCGGGTAAGAATTCTTTTATTTTCATTCATTTATCTCCTTAAAATTTGACTATATTATAGCTTATTATAAATATGATGTAAAGGTAACATTTGCTTTATTTATCAAGGAAGATAGGTCTAAAAGTTGCGACTTGTCAGTTTTTCTGATAGAATAGTATTGAAATATTATAATTGAAAATCTTATGAAGGAAGGGTTGTATGTATCGTCATTTAAAGAAGTATATGATTTTTATCGTGGGAGCTTTTGTTTGTTCGCTCTTTTTGGTTCTAGCTTTTACAACTGATAGAAAAAATGATAACAGTGTTAATGCTAAAGCTGAAGCTGCCTACAATCAAACTACGACGGCTTTTATTGATAGTATCGGAGAGACTGCGAGACAGATTGGTCAAGATTACAATATCTATGCTTCTGTTCTAATTGCTCAAGCTATTTTGGAATCAAATTCAGGTCAGTCAGGTCTGAGTCAAGCTCCTTATTACAACTTCTTTGGGATTAAGGGCTCTTATAATGGAAACTCCGTTACTATGCGTACTTGGGAAGACGATGGTACAGGGAAGACTTATGAGATTGATGAACCTTTCCGTTCTTATGGAAGTCTGAGTGATTCCCTAGCAGATTATGCTGCTTTGATGACGTCATCTACTTATGCAGGTACTTGGAAATCAAATACAAGTAGTTATGCAGATGCCACTCAGGCACTGACAGGGACTTATGCTACAGATAGTCTTTACGCTTCTAAATTAAATAGCATTATTGCATACTATGGTTTGACTGCCTACGATCAAGCTCCAGTTACCCAAGCAACTGGTTCAACAAGTGGCCTTGTTTGGAACAGCTATAGAGGCTCATACACAGATGCTGATACCTTATCTATAGATGAAGCTTGGGCAAGCTATAAAAATTATAAATAATGATGAGAGTCGAAAGGCTCTTTTTTGTGCTTTGAATTGGATAGTTTTGGCGATAAAAAGTCCCCAACATTATGTGCTGGGGACTAACATCTATTAGTTGTCAAAAGTGACTTCTTTAACGAGGTTATCAAGGAATTTTTCCCCCATTTTAGAGAGGGTTGCCTTTTCATGCTTCAAGTAAACAATATCAATTTCATCATCAATATCAAGTGGGATAGAGACAATGTTATCACCATTCAAATTACTATTTAAAATACCTGTAGCAATGGTGTAACCATCCAAACCGATTAATAGGTTGAAGAGTGTCGCTCGGTCTGAAACCACGATAGACTTTTTATGGGGAATCTGAGAGAGAATCTCTTCAGAATAGTAGAAGGAATTATGAATCCCCTGATCATAGCTAAGGTATGGAAATTCTTCTAAATCTTCCAAAGAGACAACTTCATGCTTAGCCAATGGGTTTGACTTGCTGACAAAGATATGGGGTCTAGCTTTGAAGAGACTGGTATATGTGAGGCGGTTGTCATCAAACATCTTAGTCAAGACATCTCGATTATAGCTGTTAAGGAAGAGAACTCCGATCTCTGAACGGAAGTTCTTAACGTCCTCAATGATTTCATAAGTACGTGTTTCGCGTAAGAAGAGCTCGTAACGTGTCATGTCAGCTCTCTTGAGAAGTGAGACGAAGGCATTGACAACAAAAGCGTAGTGTTGAGAGGAAACACTAAACAATTCACGTGTTTCTGTGTGACTCTTGTAGCGTTCTTCCAAGAGATTCGTTTGTTCCACTACCTGACGGGCATAAGAGAGAAATTCAACTCCATCCTTGGTTAAAGTGATTCCCTTGGGGTTACGGATAAAGATATCAATTCCCATTTCTCTTTCCAAGTCACGAACAGCATTTGAAAGACTTGGTTGCGTAATGAAAAGTTGTTTTGCAGCTTCATTCATTGAGCCGGTTTCGACGATTTTGATAATATAATGTAATTGTTGAATTCGCATAGCCTTATTATAGCATATTTTAAGGATTATTCCTTAGGATAAGAGGCAAGTAGAAGGTCTTTTTAGGACTATACCAATTTTTATGCTTGACAATGTCAAATATATCGAATATACTGTCCTCGTTAAGCTTTTTAAAGAGCTTATTGACTATACCAATTTTAAATAAAGGAGACATGACCTCTTTGATCTGAGGTTATTATTAAAAATATGTGTGGAATTGTTGGTGTTGTAGGTAACACAAATGCAACTGATATCTTGATTCAAGGACTTGAAAAGCTAGAATACCGTGGTTATGATTCGGCTGGTATCTTTGTAGCTGGTGATGCATCTAGTCAATTGGTTAAGGCTGTTGGCCGTATTGCGGAACTTGCTGCTAAAACTGAAGGAGTAGAAGGGACAGCAGGTATCGGACATACTCGTTGGGCAACTCACGGTAAACCAACAGAGGATAATGCTCACCCACACCGCTCAGAAACAGAACGTTTTGTTTTGGTTCACAATGGTGTTATTGAAAACTATCTTGAAATTAAGGAAGAATACCTTTCTGGTCACCATTTCAAAGGCCAAACTGATACTGAAATTGCAGTTCACTTGATTGGAAAATTTGTTGAAGAAGATGGTTTGTCAACTCTTGAAGCATTCAAGAAAGCTCTTCACATTATCCGTGGATCATATGCCTTCGCTCTCATGGATTCTGAAGATGCCTCAACAATTTACGTGGCAAAAAACAAATCACCACTTTTGATTGGTCTTGGTGATGGCTATAACATGGTCTGCTCAGATGCCATGGCTATGATTCGCGAAACTAATCAATACATGGAAATTCACGATCAAGAGTTAGTTATCGTGAAAGCTGATAGTGTTGAAGTTCAAGATTATGATGGCAATGTAAAAGAACGTGATAGCTATACAGCTGAACTTGACCTATCTGATATTGGTAAAGGTACTTACCCTTACTACATGCTCAAAGAAATCGATGAGCAACCAACAGTGATGCGTAAGCTTATCCAAGCCTACACAGATGACAAGGGACAAGTGACTGTAGATGATGATATTATCAAGGCTGTTCAAGAGGCTGATCGTATCTATATCCTTGCGGCAGGAACATCATATCATGCTGGTTTTGCTTCTAAGAAGATGCTCGAAGAGTTGACAGATACACCAGTTGAGCTTGGTATTTCTTCTGAGTGGGGTTATGGTATGCCACTCCTTAGCAAGAAACCTCTCTTTGTCTTTATTAGTCAATCAGGTGAAACAGCAGATAGCCGTCAGGTTCTTGTTAAAGCTAACGAGTTGGGTATTCCAAGTTTGACAGTGACAAACGTTCCGGGATCTACTCTTTCTCGTGAAGCTGACCACACGATGCTTCTTCATGCTGGCCCAGAAATTGCCGTAGCTTCTACTAAAGCTTACACTGCTCAGATCGCAGCTCTTGCCTTCTTGGCTAAAGCAGTCGGTGAAGCTAATGGCAATGAAAAAGCTAAAGCTTTCGACTTGGTACATGAATTGTCACTTGTAGCACAATCTATCGAATCAACACTCTCTGAAAAAGAAGTCATTGACGAGAAAGTGGCAGCTCTTCTTGCAGAAACACGTAATGCTTTCTATATTGGTCGTGGTCAAGATTACTACGTTGCTATGGAAGCTAGTCTTAAATTGAAAGAAATCTCATATATCCAATGTGAAGGTTTTGCAGCAGGTGAGTTGAAACACGGAACTATTGCTTTGATCGAAGATGGTACGCCTGTTATTGCGCTCTTGTCTGACGCTGTTCTTGCTAGCCACACTCGTGGTAATATTCAAGAGGTGGCAGCACGTGGTGCTAAAGTGTTGACTATTGCTGAGGAAAATGTTGCTAAAGAAGGTGATGACATCGTTCTTAATAACGTTCACCCTTACTTGTCACCAATTTCAATGGTTGTACCGACACAATTGATTGCTTATTTTGCGACACTTCATCGTGGACTCGACGTCGATAAACCACGTAACTTGGCTAAATCAGTTACTGTTGAATAAAAATACTAACATCTCTTACAGTGTAAGGGATGTTGTTTGTTTTTATCTTTTTTACCCTTGCTTAATTGGAGAATCTAAAGTAGAATAGTATTTATATCACAATCTTAGGAGAGAATTATGTCATTACCAAATTGTCCAAAATGTAACTCAGAGTATGTTTATGAAGATGGAATCTTGCTTGTATGTCCTGAATGTGCCTATGAGTGGGATCCAAACGAAGTTGCAGAAGAAGAAGGACTTGTGGTTCTTGATAGCAATGGAACACGTCTTGCTGACGGTGATACTGTTACAGTTATTAAAGATTTGAAAGTGAAAGGTGCGCCAAAAGATATTAAACAAGGCACACGTGTTAAAAATATTCGTTTGGTTGAAGGTAACCATAACATTGATTGTAAGATTGATGGTTTTGGCGCTATGAAACTTAAATCTGAATTTGTTAAGAAAATCTAAAATAAGCTTTAGGGATGCTAGACTTAAGTATTGTTTGTTTCTCAGGACAGACTATTTAAGTCTTCCAGGAGTGTGATTATGAACTCATTTTGAAAATTGGGTCTAGTCGCACTCCTTTTTACTATTTCCAAAATCTTATATCATTTTTTCAAAAAATTTGGTATAATATTCAACAATACTAAATAATTATAGGAGTTTATATGTCATACGTTTTGGAAGTATTACCAGCCCTTTTGAACGGTGCAGTAGTCACACTTCAAGTATTTTTCATTGTTATCGTACTGTCGATTCCATTAGGGATTGTACTTGCTTTCTTAATGCAGATTAAATTCAAACCTTTAAATTGGTTATTAACCCTTTACGTTTGGATTATGCGTGGAACGCCTCTCCTTTTACAATTGATCTTCGTTTATTATGTTCTTCCGAGTGTAGGAATTGTCTTCGATCGTCTACCAGCTGCTATTCTTGCTTTTACGCTTAATTATGCAGCTTATTTCGCAGAGATTTTCCGTGGTGGAATCTTGGCTATTCCGAAAGGACAATACGAAGCAGCAAAAATGCTTAAACTTAGTCCTTTCCAAACCGTCCGCTACATTATCCTTCCTCAGGTAGTCAAGATTGTCTTGCCAAGTATCTTTAACGAGATTATTAACTTGGTTAAGGATTCATCATTGGTTTATGTGCTTGGGGTTGGAGACCTTCTTTTGGAAAGTCGTACCGCTGCGAACCGTGATGCGACCTTAGCACCGATGTTTGTGGCCGGAGCTATCTATCTTATCCTTGTGGGTGTTGTGACTGTGGCTTCGAAAAACATCGAAAAGAAATTCAACTATTATAAATAGGAGACCTTATGTTAGAATTAAAAAATATTTCCAAGCAATTTGGTCAACACAAAATTTTTGATAAGTATAATCTGACAGTAGAAGAAGGAAAAATCTTGGCTATTGTCGGACCATCTGGTGGTGGTAAAACGACTCTCTTGCGTATGCTAGCAGGTCTTGAAACCATTGATTCAGGACAAATTATTTATGAAAATGAAGAGATTCCTTTGGATCAGATGGAAAGTCGTAATTTGCTCGGTTTTGTCTTCCAAGATTTCCAACTGTTTCCACATTTAACAGTCTTAGACAATCTAACGCTTTCTCCAATTAAGACGATGGGAATGTCTAAGGAGGATGCTCAGAAAAAAGCTCAAGCTCTGCTTGACCGTTTAGGCCTTGGAGCTCACGGAAATGCTTATCCTTACTCTCTTTCTGGGGGACAAAAACAACGTGTTGCATTTGCGCGTGCTATGATGATTGATCCGAAAATTGTCGGCTATGATGAACCAACATCAGCTCTTGACCCTGAGTTGCGTCAAGAAGTGGAGAAATTGATTTTGCAGAATCGTGAGACTGGGATTACGCAAATCGTTATCACTCACGATATGCAGTTTGCACAACACATCGCCGATGAGATTGTCACTATCAATCCAAAATAGTGAGGATTTTCCATGAAAAAAATAGTAAAAACGATTTTGCTAGGCTGTCTTGTCATTTTGCCTTTGTTTGCGCTATCAGCTTGCAGCTCGCGCTCACATTTTGCAACTCAGAAAGATCAGTGGCAAACCTATACCAAAGAAAAGAAAATCAAAATTGGTTTTGATGCAACCTTTGTTCCTATGGGATATGAGGAAAAGGATGGTAGCTATGTTGGTTTTGATATTGATCTTGCAACTGCAGTCTTTAAATTGTATGGTATCGATGTCGAATGGCAGGCTATTGACTGGGATATGAAAGAAACAGAACTGAAGAATGGGACAATTGACCTCATTTGGAATGGTTACTCGGTCACGGATGAGCGTAAGCAGTCTGCGGACTTCACGGAACCTTATATGGTCAATGAACAAGTACTGGTAACCAAAAAGTCTTCGGGAATTGATTCTGTTGCTGGAATGTCAGGTAAGACCTTAGGTGCCCAAGCAGGGTCTTCCGGTTATGATGCTTTCAATGCTTCTCCGAAGATTTTGAAGGATATCGTTGCCAACCAAAAAGCAGTCCAATATTCGACCTTTACTCAAGCCTTGATTGACCTTGATAGTGGACGTATTGACGGTCTATTGATTGACCGTGTGTATGCTAATTACTACTTAGAAAAATCAGGGGTTCTGGATCAGTATAATGTTATGCCTGCTGGTTATGAAGGTGAAAGCTTTGCTGTAGGTGCTCGTAAAGCAGATAAGACACTGATCAAAAAAATCAATCAAGGATTTAGAACCCTTTATAAAAAAGGAGAATTCCAAAAGATTTCTAACAAGTGGTTTGGCGAAGATGTTGCCACAGACCAAGTTAAAGGGAAAAAATAGAAGGATAACAACATTCTAGAAGGGATGTTGTTATTTTTTTATGGAAAATACTTGAAATATAAGAAGTTATAATTTATACTAGTGTTAGTTTATAAACTAACGAAAGGGCAAGCATGGGATATTTTGATTATTCAAGAGAACCGCAAAGTGATATTGCTTTTGTAGATATGAAATCTTTCTATGCGAGTGTAGAGTGTGTTGAACGTGGGCTACACCCTCTTAAGACTTCTCTATGTGTGATGAGCAGGGCTGAGAATGCTAATGGTTTGATATTAGCCTCCTCCCCCATATTTAAGCAGGTTTTTGGCAAGTCAAATGTTAGTCGTTCTTACGACTTACCTTTTGACATTCATTCTCGTAAGTTTCATTATTATAATGCCAAAAAGCAGGGACTTCCAACGGATAGAGCTTTTGTAGATTACATCGAATCTTGGGCCAAGGTTACCTTTATCGTTCCTCCTAGAATGGATATCTATATAAAAAAGAATATCCAGATTCAACACATTTTCCAGAATTATGCCAGTGTTGAAGATATTCTTCCCTATTCCATTGATGAGGGTTTCATTGATCTCACGTCGTCACTGAATTACTTTATTCCCGATAGGACTATTACTAGAAAAGATAAGTTAGATATGATTTCAGGGCGTATTCAAAGAGATATTTGGAGGGAGACAGGTATTTACTCGACAGTTGGAATGTCTAACAGCAATCCCTTATTGGCTAAGTTAGCTCTTGATAATGAGGCTAAACATACGGCTACTATGAGAGCCAACTGGTCCTATGAAGATGTCGAGACTAAGGTTTGGAATATTTCCCATATGACTGATTTCTGGGGGATTGGTAAGCGGATGGAGAAGCGGCTAAACAAGTTGGGAATTTGCTCCATTCGAGAACTTGCTAATAGCAATCCTGATATTCTTAAAAAGAAGTTAGGTATTGTAGGTTTAGACCTCTTTTTTCATGCTAACGGTATTGATGAGAGTAATGTTCATAAACCTTATAAACCAAAGTCACATGGCTTAGGAAATTCTCAAATCTTACCACGAGACTATGAGCGTCAAGCTGATATTGAATTGATTCTAAGAGAGATGGCGGAACAGGTAGCCATTAGGTTAAGACGGGCTCATAAGAAAGCTTGTCAAGTTTCCATTAGCATTGGATTTTCAAAGTTAGAGGGCAAGCGTTCACTACAAGCACAGATGAAGATTGAACCTGCTAATAACACAAGGATATTAATAGGACATGTCATTGCACTCTTTAGGAAGAAATATCAAGGAGGGGCTGTTCGAAGTGTGAGTGTCTCTTATGCAAATTTTGTAGATGAAGGGCTTCAAATTCTTTCTTTATTTGATAATCCAGATGACATTGATAAAGAAGAAAGGCTTCAAGCAGCTATAGATAGTATTCGTCAGGAATTTGGCTTTACGACCATTCAAAAAGCAACTTCTTTACAGGAGGCATCTAGGAGTCTTGCTCGAAGTAAGCTTATTGGTGGACACTCGGCTGGGGGATTAGATGGCTTAAAATGATAGACCGTAGTTACCTTCCCTTTCAATCAGCTAGGGAACATAAAGATAGGGGAATGATGAAGTGGATGGGCTTTTTCTTGTCGGAACACACAAGTTCCCTACATGAAGATAAGACTAAAGAAAATCTTACGAGTCATTTGGATGATTTAGAGAAGTTTACTTTATTAAACCAGCTTTATTCAGGTCAATTATTGGGAAATTTCCAGATAAAGGATCAAGGTAGGTGCTGTAGATGTAGTGGCTATGTGGTTGACTTGGATTTTAATCAAGTTACTATAAAATCTTGCAAGCGACATAAATGTATTCTAACAAAGGATATATTAGGAATTAGTTTGGAGGTTGAAAACATAGATGAGGAAGAGAAAAATTTATGATGATAAACTTCAAATTGACTATTTTTCTGCTAGCTATTTAAAATTTGAAGAAGACTTTTATCGCTATTCTGCTATGGATATTCCCTTAACCTTTTTGACGGATGATATTATGAGGGAGATGGCCATCAGTCAAAAGAATTATTTTTTATTAAATAAAGAGAATGCCAGAGATGGACGCAATCATTATTTCCATTTTGAAGTCAGCCTACCGGATTCCAAGACACTTGTGAGACAGTATAGATATCTTGGGAATGATTGAAATATAGCTATATCAGCAGAAAAAATAGTACTTATCGAATTTGTATAGAGACTTTTCAAGAAAGTTTTCGCAAGCTAAGAAAAACTTTATGTAAGCGTTGATATTACCTCTGTAAGTGCTATAATGAAGGTGTTAAAAGTTATCATATGGAGGTAATTAAGATGAGAGCAGTTGTTGTTAATCAAGCAAGCACAGGTGTTGAAGTTGTTGATCATGAAAAACCAGCAGTAGTAGGTCATGGCCAAGCTTTGGTTAAAGTTGAGTACTGTGGCGTTTGTCATACTGACCTTCACGTATCTCATGGAGACTTTGGTCAAGTACCAGGTCGTATACTGGGCCACGAAGGTATTGGTATTGTCGAAGAAGTTGGCGAAGGGGTTGAAACACTTAAAAAAGGTGACCGTGTATCAATCGCTTGGTTCTTCGAAGGATGTGGTTATTGTGAATACTGTACAACTGGTCGTGAAACACTCTGTCGTTCTGTAAAAAATGCTGGTTATAGTGTTGATGGTGGTATGAGTGACTATGCTTTGGTTACCGCTGACTATGCTGTGAAAGTTCCAGAAGGACTTAATCCTGCTCAAGCTTCATCTATTACCTGTGCGGGAGTTACAACATATAAAGCTATTAAAGAAGCTAAAGTTGAACCTGGTCAATGGGTAGCTATTTATGGTGCCGGAGGACTAGGTAACTTGGCTATTCAATATGCTAAGAAAGTTTTCAATGCACGAGTAGTGGCTGTTGATATCAACCAAGATAAACTTGATTTGGCTAAAGAATCTGGTGCTGATTTAGTGGTGAACGGTAAAGAAGTTGAAGATGTAGCAGGCTATATCCAAGAAAAAACTGGCGGTACACACAGTGCTGTTGTAACAGCTGTTTCTAAGGTTGCTTTCAATCAGGCTATCGATAGTGTACGTGCTGGTGGAACAGTCGTTGCGGTTGGTCTCCCATCTGAATATATGGACCTCTCAATTGTCAAAACAGTTCTAGATGGTATCCGTGTTGTTGGATCTCTTGTAGGTACACGTAAAGACTTAGAAGAAGCCTTCGACTTTGGTGCACAAGGATTGGTAGTACCGGTTGTTGAAACTGTTCCTGTTGATACAGCGGTAGAAGTCTTTGATCAAATGGAAAAAGGTGAAATTCAAGGACGTAAAGTATTGGATTTCACTAAGTAAGCAAACATCTATCTATGCTATCCTGACTATGTGAAGAGTCGAGTGGTGTAGACTTGCACTGATACCAGAAAGTTAGACAAATAATTTAAGTGAAGGATTTAGTTCTCTACTATATAGGACTAGGTCCTTTAGTTTTACCTTAATTCGTCTGTTGTTGTAATAGGCTCTGACCTTAAAAAGATAGACAAAATTTTATTCATATGAAAAGTAGTAAAAAAGTTATATAATGATTTCGTAAATAAAGAGTTAAAGAATATTATCATTTATAACAAGGAGTATGAAATGGATTCTACCAACTTGGACTCGGAACTATTTATAGAGTTTAAGTCACGTGGGAAACGATGCCAACTTTTTTATATATCCGATAGCCATAGTGAAGGGTTATATGAGATTGTTTCTACTGAACGAGAACGTCTTGCTAAGTGGCTTCCTTGGGTGGAAAATATGAAAAGTCTTGAAAATGAAAAAGAGTTTATAAAGTATGCACGTGAAAAAATGGAGCGCAATGAGTTATTTATGTTAACAATTTGCGTAAATCAGAAACCAGTAGGGATGATAGATATACATAATATTGATTTACAAAAACATCAAGCCGAAATTGGATATTGGATATCAGAAAGATATGAAAATCAAGGTTTTGTAAAGCAGGGATTAAAAGAATTAATAAAAATCATTCCATCCAAATTTAAAATTGATAAGCTTTTGATTTATATAGATGTTGATAATGTTAGAAGTAAGTTTATACCAATCAGTTTAGGTTTTAAAAAGGAAAACGAAATCTCCCAATTCGAGTTCTATAATGGATTCTATCATGATTTTGAAATTTATGGACTCAATGTGAACGAAGGAAATATAGCAAATGATTAAAGTGAATTTTTTTACAAATAAATAATAATCAGAGAGTTCTGATTTTACCCCATTATCTAGGTATGATGTAAGAGTTAGTACTGAACAGCAGAAAAGGAAAAATTTTTCTGACCCCATATCATTGCTTATTGCTCTATTTTTGTAATTAAGATATAAAAAATCCCCACCAGAAAGAAATTCTGGTGGGGAACCAAATATAAGTAATTAGATTTTAGCGTTTTAAAACAATTTAAAATGCTGTTAAATCAATCAAGTCACTTTAAATTAGGTTTATATTTTATTCCCACTCTACTGTTGCAGGTGGTTTACTTGTAATATCGTAGACGATACGGTTAACGTGGTCAACTTCGTTAACGATTCGAACAGAAATCTTTTGAAGAACTTCCCATGGAAGTTTCGCAAAGTCAGCTGTCATACCGTCGATTGAAGTGATAGCACGGATAGCAATAGTGTAGTCGTAAGTACGGCCATCACCCATAACACCGACAGAACGAACGCCTGTGTTAACAGTGAAGTATTGCCATACATCACGATCAAGACCAGCTTTGGCAATTTCTTCACGAAGGATAGCGTCAGACTCACGAACGGTTTCAAGTTTCTCTTCAGTGATTTCACCCATAACACGGATGGCGAGTCCTGGTCCTGGGAAAGGTTGACGCCAAACGACTTCATCAGGCATTCCCATTTCAGTACCAAGGGCACGAACTTCATCTTTAAAGAGGGTATTAAGTGGTTCAATCAATTCAAATTGCATGTCTTCTGGAAGACCACCAACGTTGTGGTGAGATTTGATTGTTTGAGCTGTCTCAGTACCTGATTCAATAATATCAGTATAGAGCGTTCCTTGAGCTAGGAAGTCTACACCTTTAAGTTTGCTTGCTTCGTCATCAAAGACGTAAACAAACTCGTTACCAATGATTTTACGTTTTTTCTCAGGATCATCAACACCAGCCAAGAGGTCTAGGAAGCGTTTAGAAGCATCAACACGGATAATGTTAAGACCAAATTTACCTCCAAGCATCTCCATAACTTGGTCACCTTCACCTTTACGGAGAAGACCGTGGTCAACGAAGATACATGTCAATTGATCACCGATAGCTTTTTGCAAAAGGACACCAACAACAGATGAGTCAACCCCACCTGAGAGTCCAAGAAGGACTTTACGGTCACCAACTGTTTCACGGATTTGTGCAATTTGCATATCTACGAAGTTAGCCATTGACCAGTCACCTTTGGCACCACAGATACCAAAAGCAAAGTTTTTCAAGATATCATTACCATATACAGAGTGACGAACTTCTGGGTGGAATTGGATACCATAGAAGTTTTTCTCAGTATTTTCCATTGCGGCGAATGGGCAATCTACTGAGTCACCAACAAGATGGAAACCTTCTGGAATTTCTGTAACTGCATCACCGTGGCTCATCAGAACAACTTGTTCTTCAGGAGTTCCTGCAAAGAGTTCTGATTGGGTACGAAGGCGAAGTGTCGATTGGCCATACTCACGGTTACCTGCTTCACCAGCTGGAACAACTTTACCACCGAGTTTGTGGGTCAAAAGTTGCATTCCGTAACAGATACCAAGAATTGGAATACCAAGTTCCAAAATCTCTTCGTCAATACCAAATGCATCTTCGGCATAAACAGAGTTAGGACCACCAGAAAGTACGATACCGATAGGATTGATGGCACGGACTTCATCAGCGGTAATTTTATGGCTCTTCAATTCAGAGAAAACACCAAATTCACGAATACGACGTGCAATCAGCTGATTGTATTGGCTACCATAGTCTAGAACAATGATTTTCTGCACATCATTCAAAGTAGAAATGTCAGTCATTATTACCCTTTCTTTTTACGTCACACATGGACTCTTTCTTATGCAATCATTGTATCACAAATTTATGGACTTAGCACCTAGATTTATACGAGAAACTGTAAGTATCATACTCATCTTTACAATTCTGTTACTTTTTTTGTAAAATAGGGGTACAGAAGGGGGTATTAGATGTTACCAGCGTATATTCGCATACATGATAAGATTAAGGAAGATGTTGATGATGGTACTTGGAAAATCGGGCAACGTCTCCCTAGCGAGCGGGATCTTTGCGACACTTTTGATGTGAGTCGTATGACTGTGCGTCAGGCCATAACACTTTTAGTAGACGAGGGTATTTTAGAACGTAAACCAGGCAGTGGTACTTTTGTGGCCAGCAGTCGAGTTAAGGAAAAGATGCGTGGAACCACGAGTTTCACAGAGATTGTTAAATCCCAAGGCAAGAAACCGTCTAGTGAGCTTATTTCATATAAACGTGTGCATCCCAATGAATTTGAAATCAAGAATTTAGGTGTCCTACCACAGTCCTATGTGATTCGTATGGAACGTGTTCGCTTTGCGGATGATCTTCCAGTTGCCTATGAGATTGCCAGTATCCCTGAGAAAATTATCCGAGGTTTTAAGGAGTCAGAAATTACAGAACATTTCTTCAAGACACTGACCGATAATGGATATGAAATTGGGAAAAGTCAGCAGACCATTTCAGCTAGTTTGGCCAATAGTAGTTTAGCCAAGCACCTCAAGGTTAAGACTGGTGATGCTCTCCTAAGTTTGACACAAATTTCCTTCCTCCAAGATGGTCAGGCTTTCGAATATGTACGAAGTTACTATGTTGGTGACCGTTTTGAATTTTATTTGGAGAACAATTAGAAGTCACTGCTTTTTTCTGCATAAGAATCGTGCTAACACCATGATTTTATGGTAAAATGGAGCTTATGGAAATTGAAAAAACCAATCGCATGAATGCCCTTTTTGAGTTCTATGCTGCACTTTTGACAGATAAGCAGATGAACTATATTGAGCTCTATTATGCGGATGATTACAGTTTGGCAGAAATTGCCGAGGAATTTGGTGTGAGTCGCCAGGCAGTATATGATAACATCAAGCGTACTGAGAAGATTTTAGAAGCTTACGAGATGAAATTACATATGTATTCAGATTACATCGTCCGTAGCCAAATTTTTGATGATATCATGGAAAAATACCCAGACGATAGCTACCTCCAGGAACAAATTGCTGTGCTCAGCAGCATTGATAATAGAGATTAGATTCAAGCAGAAAGTAAGAGAGGAAATGATATATGGCTTTTGAAAGCTTAACGGAACGCTTGCAAGGCGTTTTCAAAAATTTAAGACGTAAAGGAAAACTTTCAGAGAAAGAAGTTCAAGAAGTCACTAAAGAGATTCGTTTGGCACTTCTTGAAGCAGACGTAGCGCTACCAGTCGTTAAGACATTTATCAAACGTGTTCGTGAACGTGCTGTAGGTCACGAAATCATTGATACTCTTGATGCTTCACAACAAATTATCAAGATTGTTAATGAAGAATTGACAGAGATTCTTGGGTCTGAAACATCTGAAATTGAGAAATCTCCAAAGATTCCAACAATCATTATGATGGTTGGTCTCCAAGGGGCTGGTAAGACAACCTTTGCTGGTAAATTGGCTAATAAGTTGATCAAGGAACAAGAAGCCCGTCCAATGATGATTGCGGCGGACATCTATCGTCCAGCAGCCATTGATCAATTGAAAACTTTGGGGCAACAAATCAATGTTCCTGTTTTTGATATGGGAACAGAGATACCAGCAGTTGAGATTGTCAAAAATGGTTTGGAACAAGCGCGTGCCAATAAGAATGACTATGTCTTGATTGATACGGCTGGTCGTTTGCAGATTGACGAGACTCTCATGCAAGAGTTGCATGATATTAAGGATTTTGCTCATCCAAACGAAATTCTCTTGGTTGTGGATAGCATGATTGGTCAGGAAGCTGCTAACGTTGCCAAGGAGTTCAACGAACAGCTAGATATCACTGGTGTTGTTCTTACAAAAATTGATGGGGACACACGTGGTGGTGCAGCTCTTTCTATTCGTGAGATTACAGGCAAGCCAATCAAATTTACGGGTACTGGTGAGAAAATTACGGATATCGAGACTTTCCACCCAGACCGTATGTCAAGTCGTATTTTGGGTATGGGTGACCTTCTTACCCTTATCGAAAAAGCTTCTCAAGAGTATGATGAGAAAAAATCTCTTGAGTTGGCTGAAAAGATGCGTGAAAACACTTTTGACTTCAATGACTTCATCGACCAATTAGACCAGGTACAAAATATGGGTCCAATGGAGGATTTGCTCAAGATGTTGCCAGGTATGGCTAACAATCCAGCCTTGGCTAATGTTAAAGTAGATGAGAAACAAATTGCTCGCAAACGTGCCATCGTATCATCTATGACACCTGAAGAACGTGAAAATCCAGATCTTTTGACACCAAGTCGTCGTCGCCGGATTGCCAATGGTTCAGGGAATACCTTCATCGAAGTAAACAAGTTTATTAAAGACTTTAACCAGGCAAAACAAATGATGCAAGGTGTTATGTCTGGTGATATGGAGCAAATGATGCGTCAAATGGGTCTTAACCCAAATAATTTGCCAAAAAACATGCCAAATATGCCGGATATGGGTAATATGGACATGTCTGCTCTTGAAGGCATGATGGGTGGCGCTGGTATGCCAGATCTTGGAAATATGGATCTTAGCCAAATGCTTGGTGGTGGCCTTAAAGGTAAGGTTGGTTCATTTGCCATGAAACATGCGATGAAGCGTCAAGCTAATAAGATGAAAAAAGCTAAGAAAAAACGTAAATAAGAAACATAGAACGCTAGGGCATTTTGCTCTAGTGTTTTTTCTGAAAAACATTGACTTATATAACTATACACTGTAATATACTAATGTATATACAATAAATAAAAAGGAGTAGATTATGAAACCGAAAAAGAGAATTCAAGAAATGACCTTTGCAGCTTTATTAACTGCAATTGCTATCCTTATCCCAAGTATCATGCCAATTAAACTAATCATCCCACCGGCTTCGTATACTTTGGGGAGTCATGTTCCAATATTTCTAGCCATGTTTATATCTCCCTGGGTAACTGCTTTTGTTATCTTAGCTTCTAGTTTGGGATACTTTATGGCTGGCTATCCGATTGTGGTTGTTTTTAGGGCCTTTTCACATATTATATTTGGCTTTTTAGGCGCACTCTATTTGAAAAAATTTCCACAAACGATAGAAAACCATAAATCATCATTACTTTTCAACTTTGTTTTAGGTCTTATCCATGCCATAGGTGAAGTTCTTGCTTGCGTGATTTTTTATTCCGTAACAGGAGAGGATTTCCAAAAACTGTTCTATGTTCTCTTTGTTTTAGTTGGTTTTGGCACTATTGTCCATAGTATGATAGACTATGTTATAGCATTAACGATTTTCAAAAGTATTCGAAAAATACGCTAATTGAAAGAGGGATGGTTGGTCTATGGCTTCAAATCGAAAACAAGAATTATTGGCACTCTTAAAGGGAGCTAAAGAGTCAATGAATGGACAGAGTTTGGCGGAGCATTTTGGTGTGACACGTCAAATCATTGTTCAAGATATTGCCCTCTTGCGTGCAGATGGTGCCCAGATTATTTCAACTAATAGGGGATATATCTATAAAAGTAGCGATGACAATTCTTATGTACATCGACTATTTAAGGTGAATCATAAAGTGTCCGATATGGAGGATGAGCTTTTGGCTATTGTTGATAATGGAGGCCGTATTCAAAATATCATGATAGATCATCCAGTTTATGGAGAAATTCAGACTTTGTTGAAATTGACTTGTCGTCGAGATGTTAGTCATTTTTTAGACCAGGCCTCGTCAAATGACTTTCGCCCCTTATCTGATTTGACAAACGGTGTTCATTATCATCTTGTCGAAGCAGATAGTGAGCAAGATATAGATTATATTGAAGAGGCACTTAACCATCTAGGATTTTTAGTTAAAGAATGAGATAAAAGAGAAATGTAAAAGTAGTTAGTTTCACTTGAAAACAACTACTTTTTTTGATAAACTTATGTTAGTTTATTAACTTACGGAGGTAGCCATGTTTTCAGGACAAAGACTTAAGGAAATTCGAGAAGCACAAGGAATGAGCCAAGCATCAGTAGCTAAGCATCTAGGAATTTCACGCTCCTCTTATTTTAATTGGGAAAATGGTAAGACGAAACCTAATCAAAAGAACCTTTCGGTTTTGGCCGAACTTTTTGGTGTAGCTGAGACCTATTTTCTTTCTGAGCATGAGATTGTAGAAGTCTACTTGGAATTAAATGAGGAAAATCGCCAAGAAGCTTTGCGACTCACTAAGGCTCTCCTAGAAGAGCAAGAAGCAGAAAAGCAAAAAGCACCTGTTGTTCCGCTTTACTCTTACAAAGTTTTCGAGCGTTTATCAGCCGGAACTGGTTACACTTACTTTGGTGATGGCAATTATGATGAAGTTTTCTATGATGAAGAATTGGATCATGATTTTGCATCATGGGTATTTGGAGACTCTATGGAACCTACCTACCTAAATGGTGAAGTAGTGCTAATCAAACAAACAGGTTTTGATTATGATGGAGCTGTTTATGCTGTAGACTGGGATGGTCAAACCTATATCAAAAAAGTTTATCGCGAGGAAGATGGGCTACGTTTAGTTTCTCTCAATAAACGTTATGGTGATAAGTTCGCACCCTATGACGAAGATCCTCGAATTATTGGTAAAATTGTCGGTAACTTTATGCCTGTTGAGGCTTAGTCAACTTTTATCGATTGGGCATCTTAAACTAAATCTGATATAATATAAGTAAAGTAAAGCCAAGTCTTTGGCTTTTTTTAAAGAGTTTAAATCATATTTTACTAAGAAAATAAAGAGGAGAGATAAACATGGCTACTATTCAATGGTTCCCTGGTCACATGTCCAAAGCCCGTCGACAAGTTCAGGAAAATCTTAAGCATGTTGATTTTGTAACAATTTTAGTGGATGCACGTTTGCCACTGTCAAGTCAAAATCCCATGCTAACTAAAATTGTTGGCGATAAACCAAAACTTTTAATTCTTAATAAGGCTGACCTTGCTGATAGTAATCGTACAAAAGAGTGGCGTAGCTATTTTGAGAGTCAAGGGATTAAAACCTTGGCCATCAATTCCAAGGAACAATCTACAGTTAAATTGGTGACAGATGCTGCTAAGAGTCTTATGGCTGACAAGATTCAACGACTACGTGAACGTGGTATTCAGAAAGAGACCTTGCGAACCATGATTATTGGGATTCCAAATGCAGGGAAATCTACCTTGATGAACCGCTTAGCTGGTAAAAAGATTGCTGTTGTAGGAAATAAACCCGGCGTTACAAAAGGTCAACAGTGGTTGAAGTCTAATAAAGACTTGGAAATTCTTGATACTCCAGGTATTTTGTGGCCTAAGTTTGAAGATGAATTGGTTGGATTGAAACTCGCTTTGACTGGTGCCATCAAGGACCAGCTATTGCCAATGGATGAAGTGACGATATTTGGACTCAACTATTTTAAAACTTACTATCCTGAACGTTTAGAGGAACGCTTCAAAGGGATTGACCTTGAAGAAGAGGCGCCAGAAATCATTATGGAAATGACTCGAAAACTTGGCTTCCGTGAAGATTATGACCGTTTCTATAATCTATTTGTCAAAGAAGTTCGTGATGGAAAACTAGGTCGTTACACACTTGATATTGTTGGGGTCGATACTGATGGTGACAATTAAAGAAGTCAAGGAGCAATTGGCAGCATTGACAGATCTTGATGACTACCGATGGGCAAGTTTTGAGGAAGATAGTCGAGCTGGTGTACAGACTGCCATTAAGCAACGTCGTAAAGCTATCCTAGCTGAGATTGCTGAGGAAGAGCGCTTAGAAAAGATGCTCAGTTACGAAAAGTCGCTTTATGCTCAGGGAGTTGAACTCATTGCAGGTGTTGATGAAGTTGGACGTGGTCCTTTAGCTGGTCCAGTTGTAGCTGCAGCGGTTATCTTACCAAAGCTTTGCAAAATAAAGGGTCTCAATGACAGTAAAAAGATTCCAAAATCTAAACATGAAGCTATCTATAAGCAGGTAATGGAGGAAGCAGTAGCTGTTGGTATTGGTATTAAGGATAATCATGTGATTGATGACGTCAATATTTATGAAGCAACCAAGCTTGCTATGGCTGAAGCTATTGAAAAACTGAGTCCCAAACCAGAACATTTGTTAATTGATGCCATGAGCTTGGACCTACCAATAGGACAAACATCAATCATAAAAGGGGATGCTAATTCTTTATCTATCGCAGCAGCTTCGATCGTAGCAAAGGTAACTCGGGATAAGATGATGGCTGATTATGATCAGGAGTTCCCTGGCTACGCCTTTGACCAAAATGCAGGCTATGGCACCAAAAATCATCTGTCTGGCATAGATAAATTTGGTGTTACACCAATTCATAGAAGAAGCTTCGAACCAATAAAGTCAATCATAAAAAAGTAGGTGAAGTGGCGTGATTTTAGCTATTGATATCGGAGGGACCTTTATCAAATTTGGATTAGTTGATAATGATTTTAGAATTAGCAACCAATCTAAAGTGCCGACACCATCGTCCCTAGATAATTTCTGGATAACTTTAGAGAGTATTATTTCATCATTTAAGAATGGTATTTCTGGTATTGCCATTGCATGCCCGGGCGAAATTAATAGTAAACGAGGTTTTGTTTTCAAGGGTGGTCTTATTCCTTATTTGACAGCCATTCCTCTTGGGACACGCTTGTCCAAAACATTTCAACTGCCTGTAAAGGTTATCAATGATGCTGATGCGGCAGCTTTGGCTGAAGCAAGATATGGTAGCTTACAGGATTTGGATTGTGGTGCTGCCTTGGTTTTAGGTACCGGTGTTGGCTTAGGCATTGTCTCACAGGGGGATTTGTTAACTCCTCTGTCGGTTACCCGATATTTGCGTTCTCCAAGTCCCCAAAGCAAGAGTCAAACGGCTCTCCCTTTCCAGTGGACCTTATTTAAGCAAGCACTGATTAGCCTTGTCGATAATAAAGGTTCTGCGGTAGGTTTCGTTCATGAAGCTAGTCAAATACTTGGTTTAGAACAGGATGATAGTTTAGTAGTTTTCTCAGCTTTAGATGAAAATCACTCTGAACAACTAAAACGTCTATTTAAGGACTATTGTCATGAAATTGCTGTTCTGATTCTTAATTTGCAGAGTTTATTCAAGTTGGATGGAGTTGTTATCGGTGGAGGCATCAGCAGCCAAAATGCTTTGATAGAAGGTATTGTTAATGCTTATGAAGAGTCATTTAATGAAAAAACAGAATTAGGTTTTGAGCCGATAACAATTCAAGCTTGTCATTTCCATAACGACAGTAACCTTTTAGGAGCGGCATCATATTTTACTTCTGAAAATGCCTTATAATTAACAAAAGTTCCATGAAGGGGCTTTTTTTCTATTTCTCTTGCGAATAAAGAACTGGAGGTAGTTACATGAATAATTTTGAACTTTTTAAACTAAAAGCAGCTGGATTGACAAATTTAAATATTCTTAATATTTTAGACTATCAGAAAAATCAAGATAAAAAACTGAGCTTACGTGATATGGCAGTGGTATCTAAGTCTAAAAATGCAGTTCTCTTTATGGAAAAATACAAGAATTTAGATATTAAGCAGCTTAAGGAAGATTTTCAACGTTTTCCGACCTTATCAATTTTTGATAAGGAGTATCCCATTGAGCTGAAGCATAGCTATAATCCACCTGTCCTCCTCTTTTATCAAGGGAATATTGATTTGCTGAGTAAACCAAAGCTAGCTGTTGTTGGGGCAAGAAAGTGCTCCGAAATAGGCAAACAGTCTGTTCGAAAAATTGTTAGTGAACTTGGGAATCACTTTACTATTGTGAGTGGTTTGGCGCGTGGGATTGATACTTGTGCACATATGGAGGCCTTGAAAAATAAAGGAAAGACCATTGCAGTTATCGGGACAGGACTTGATGTTTATTATCCAAAAGAAAATAAAGCTTTGCAGGACTATATGGCCAAAAATCATTTAGTTCTTTCAGAATATGGACCGGGTGAACAGCCACTTAAATACCATTTCCCTGAACGAAATCGGATAATTTCTGGATTGTGTCAAGGGGTTATGGTGGTTGAAGCTAAGCTTCGCTCGGGAAGTCTGATTACTTGTGAGCGTGCCATGGAAGAAGGTAGAGATGTTTTTGCTATTCCAGGAAATATTTTAGATGGAAAGTCAGACGGATGTCATCACTTGATTCAAGAGGGTGCAAAGTGCATTACGACAGGGTTTGACATCCTTTCAGAGTTTTCTTGAAAATCAAACTTCTCCTATAGGGAAAAAGTTTTTTATTGACAGTTAAAGAAAAGGACGGTATCATGTTAGTTGCTCGGTCCAAGATGTTACATTTTTTAATGTCTTGTGACTAGATTTTAGACAGATTAGTGGCGCAGCCAGTTTATAACATTATAAGGAAATAGTCTATGGCGACAGCAACGACAACAAAAACAAAAACTAAAGCAACAAAGAAAACAACGGCTAAAAAGACGACTAAAAAGAGGGCGACACCAAAGAAAAATTTGGTTATCGTGGAGTCTCCTGCCAAAGCAAAAACCATTGAAAAGTACCTTGGGCGCAATTATAAAGTTGTAGCCTCTGTTGGGCATATCCGTGATTTGAAAAAATCAAGTATGTCTATTGATTTTGAAAACAACTACGAACCTCAGTACATTAATATTCGTGGTAAAGGACCTCTTATCAATGAATTGAAGAAAGAGGCTAAAAAAGCCAAGCAAGTCTTTCTCGCAAGTGACCCGGACCGTGAAGGGGAAGCCATTTCATGGCATTTGTCACATATTCTTGGATTAGAGCCAGAGGAAAAAAATCGTGTCGTCTTTAACGAAATTACTAAAGATGCAGTGAAAAATGCCTTTGTGGAGCCACGCGCCATTGACATGGACTTGGTAGATGCGCAGCAAGCTCGTCGTGTCTTGGACCGTATTGTGGGTTACTCAATCTCTCCGCTTCTTTGGAAGAAGGTTAAGAAAGGTCTTTCTGCAGGGCGTGTCCAATCGGTAGCTCTTAAGCTTATTATAGACCGTGAGAATGAAATCAAGGCTTTTAAACCAGAAGAATATTGGACAATTGATGGTGCCTTTAAGAAGGGGGCTAAGAAATTTCAGGCTAGTTTCTATGGCTTGGATGGTAAAAAGCTTAAGCTCAACAATAATGACGATGTTCAAGCTGTTCTTTCTCGTATTACAAGTGACGACTTCAACGTAGATAAGGTAGAGAAAAAAGAACGCCGTCGTAATGCACCATTGCCATATACTACCTCCTCTCTCCAACAGGATGCTGCCAATAAGATTAACTTCCGTACACGTAAGACCATGATGGTTGCCCAACAGTTGTACGAAGGGATTAATCTGGGGTCAGGAGCTCAAGGTTTGATTACCTATATGCGTACGGACTCTACACGTATCAGTCCGGTGGCACAAAACCAGGCTGCTGAGTTTATTACAGAACGCTTTGGTTCTAAGTATTCTAAGCATGGTAGTAAGGTGAAAAATAGCTCAGCGGCGCAAGATGCCCACGAGGCTATTCGTCCTTCAAATGTTTTCCAAACACCAGAAAGCATTGCCAAGTATTTGGATAAGGATCAGCTCAAGCTCTATACCCTTATTTGGAATCGTTTTGTGGCCAGTCAAATGACAGCTGCTGTATTTGATACGATGAAGGTGACCTTGTCTCAAAACGGAGTCATTTTCACAGCAAATGGTAGCCAAATCAAGTTTGACGGTTATATGGCCGTTTACAACGACTCTGATAAAAATAAAATGCTTCCTGATATGGCTGAAGGTGATACGGTTAAGAAGGTTGTGACAACGCCTGAACAACACTTTACGCAACCACCTGCACGCTATTCTGAAGCGACACTGATTAAGACGCTGGAAGAAAATGGTGTTGGTCGTCCGTCAACATATGCGCCAACGCTTGATGTTATCCAACGTCGCTACTATGTCAAATTGGTGGCTAAACGTTTTGAACCGACGGAGCTTGGGGAAATCGTCAATAGCTTAATCGTCGAATTCTTCCCAGATATCGTGGATGTTAAATTCACCGCCGAAATGGAGGGTAAACTTGATAAGGTTGAAATTGGTAAGGAACAATGGCAGAAGGTAATTGATGAATTCTTCAAACCTTTCCAAAAAGAATTGGAAAAAGCTGAAGAAGGTATTGAAAAAATCCAAATCAAGGATGAGCCTGCTGGTTTTGATTGTGACCTCTGTGGTCACCCAATGGTCATCAAACTTGGTCGATACGGTAAGTTTTATGCATGTAGTAACTTCCCAGACTGTCATAACACCAAGGCCATTACTAAAGAAATTGGCGTTACTTGTCCAACCTGTGGTCAAGGTCAGGTCATCGAACGTAAGACAAAACGTAATCGTGTCTTCTACGGTTGTGATCGCTATCCTGACTGTGAATTTACGTCGTGGGATATCCCTGTTGGACGTAACTGTCCTAAATCAGGCGATTACCTCGTCGAGAAGAAAGTACGTGGTGGTGGCAAACAAGTCATCTGTAGTAACGAAGAGTGTGACTACAAAGAATCTGTTGTTAAATAAAGACATAGCTATCTCAAGTTAAGACTTGGGATAGTTTTTTGTATTTTATCCAAAAAACTGATACTTTCCTTAAATTTGTTTTTTATACTGAGGATGAAAAGAAAGGAGAGTTATTATGAAACGTTTAAGTCTATCAGGTTTCCAACTCAAATATATAGCCCTCATTACTATGGTATTCGACCATATTCATTATTTTTTTGACTATACAGGGAAAATACCTATTTGGTTTACTATGATTGGGAGATTAGCGGCACCCTTGTTCCTTTTTGCTGTGATTGAAGGTTTCGTTCATACACACAATCGAAAGAAATACTTCCTAAAGATTTATGCTTTAGCAATTTTGATGGGATTGATTCAGTTTGGGTTTTATAATTTTTTACATCCTCTTGTGAGACCAGATGGTTTCTTTCCACAAAATATGATGCTGTCGTCATTTGCTATCTTGCTCGTTGCTCTTCAAGGTATCGCTTGGATTCAAGAAAAGAAATATCTAAAAGGAATCCCAACCTTACTTTTCCCATTGCTGCTTCCATGGTTATTGGTACCTTTTTATCTGTTAGGTCAAAACAAACCAGTCTTTACTTTATTCATAAATTTACTTAATTACACAGTGTTTCCAACTCATACGTCTATCAGTGACGGGGGAACGTGGTTACTTTTGACTGGTATCGCTATGTATCTTTGTCATAAGAATCTTAAGAAAGAAGTGCTTGCTTTTGTGAGTGTTAGTCTTGTTTGGGTACTAATGGCGATTGTTCTAAGCAGACCTTCTTTTCACGATTTAATGTTTAAATACATTGAATGGATGGAAATATTTGCAGCTCCTTTAATGCTTTGTTATAACGGTCAAAGAGGGAAAGGGTCAAAATATTTGTTCTATGTCTTTTACCCAACCCATATTTATCTACTTTACGCCTTGTCAGTTATCTTCTATAGATGATATGATAAAGGTAATTTTGTACGAAAGGAAAGCTTATGGCTCAAATACTTGTTATTGATGATCAGGAAGATATTGTGAAATTGGTTGTAAAAGCTTTAGAGATTCAAAATCATAAGGTGACGGGGTTTACAAGTGTTTTAGATTTGGATACGAACTCGTTGCCACGGTTTGACTTGATATTGCTGGATATCATGATGCCTGATGTTGACGGTCTCCAGTTTTGTCATGAGATTCGGGAACAGGTGGATTGCCCCATACTTTTTATTACAGCCAGAACGCAAGAGGCTGATATTGTCCAAGGCTTGACTTATGGTGCAGATGATTATATTTGCAAGCCATTTGGAGTTAAAGAACTTCAAGCGCGTGTGGCTGCTCACTTGAGACGAGAACATCGTGAGCGCCATCATAAGCTTTCACTTGGTGATTTTCAGTTTGATTTGTCTGCTCAGGAGCTTTATGTTGAAAATCACTTGTTAGATTTGACTAAGTCGGAGTACGGTATTTGTCAGTTTTTGGCTGAAAATAAGGGCCAAGTCTTTTCAAAAGAACAAATCTACACTCATTTGTACGGCTATGAGGATAAAGGAAGTCCAACAGCAGTGGCTGAACATATTAAAAATATCCGTGCAAAGCTCAAAGATGTTGGGCAAAATCCTATTGAAACAGTCTGGGGGATTGGTTACAAGTGGCAATAATTAAAAAACGAGAGCACTCTCTAAGAACAATCTTGTTATCTTATGTCGTCAGTCTTACAGTTCTATCAGCAATCAGTAGCCTACTTATTTTGTCTTTGTTCAGCTTGTCTTATCGTTTTGGCGTTGTGATTCCAGCAAATCAAGTTGAGAGTGATTTGTCTGCGGTGAGAAATGAAATTGGAACTTCTAAGGTCTTTAATCCTGATGTTTTACCGGATGGTACTAGTTATGTTTTTTTAACTAGGGAATTTAAGGTTAAGAAGTCTAACATGCCAGTTAACTTGCAAGAAGAATCCTTACTAAATTACCAATTCAAGAATGCTCATGGTGGGATATACGGCTATTTTCAGTCTTTTGAACGGTCAGACGGCATTGTTATTGTCAATTATCAACTATCACCTCGGTATCGTAATGAGTGGATGAACCAGCATTTTCCCAATGCTGATCTATTGATGATTGGCTCAATGATGGTGTCTATCCTACTCATATTTATTACTTTAACTTTTTACTATGCTAGTAAATTGAGTCGGGAGTTAAGACCAATATTGAAGGCAACAAAGAAAATAGCAGAGCAAGACTTGGATTTTCAAACGTCCAAATCTAAAATTACTGAGTTTAACCAGGTTTTAAGTGGCTTGGACCACATGCGTGCTGCGCTCCGTGAATCTTTGATGGAAAATTGGAAGGCAGAGCAAGATAAACAAAATCAGATTTCCGCCCTGACACATGACTTAAAGACACCCCTTACAGTTGCTCGTGGAAATGCGGAACTCTTAGCTATGACGCCCTTGGATGCGGAACAGATGGACTTATTAGAGCATTTTCAAAAGGGGATTACACAGGTTGATGCTTATGTTAAAGAGTTGTCTGAAGTCAACAAAACGAGTTTGACGAAACCCTTGACGCTTGAAGACATTTCGGTTAGGGAATTTGTTGAAGACATTTACGATCAAACCTTGTCACTAGCTCAAACCAAACAAATCAATGTAGCATTTGACAAGAAGGATATTAAGAAAGCAATCATAGGCCATTGGGATAGGACCTTGTTGAATCGAGCTTTTATGAATATTGTTTCAAATGCCGTAGAGCATACCCCCAGTGGCAGTCAGTTGCTCCTGACGGCTAGGGTAGAAGAAGATGAATTCAAGTTTATCTGCCTTGATTCTGGTCCTGGATTTTCCCTTGAATCTCTTGAAAAGGCTACTCAGCTCTTTTATCAAGATGATAAAAGCAGACAGAGCCGCAATCATAGTGGCCTTGGTCTGACTATTGCCAATGATATTATTCGCTTACACCATGGTAGTCTTGCTCTTGCAAATGACAATGGCACGGGTGGTGCTAAAGTGACTATCATTTTACCCCTTTAAATACAGATTGCTCCTAGTCGCCAGATGAGGAGTTTTTTGCTATACTACTAAGAGTAAAAATGAAGAAAGATTTGTGGGGGCAGGATTTCATCTTGTTCTCGAAGAGGTATTAGTGTCATGTCTCAATCAAAAGCAGATTATATTAACGTGATTGGAGCTGGATTGGCCGGCTCTGAAGCAGCTTATCAGATTGCTAAACGTGGTATTCCGGTAAAACTATATGAAATGCGTGGGGTCAAAGCAACACCTCAGCATAAGACAACAAACTTTGCAGAATTGGTTTGCTCTAACTCTTTCCGTGGGGATAGCTTGACAAATGCTGTAGGGCTTCTTAAAGAAGAAATGCGTCGCTTGGACTCTATCATTATGCGTAATGGAGAAGCTCACCGTGTGCCAGCTGGAGGTGCCATGGCGGTTGACCGTGAAGGTTATGCAGAAGCAGTGACAGCTGAAATTGAGAACAATCCATTAATTGAAGTTATCCGTGAAGAAATCACAGAAATTCCAGATGATGCCATTACAGTTATTGCTTCAGGTCCTTTGACTTCTGACGCTTTAGCTGAAAAAATTCACAAACTTAACGGTGGAGATGGGTTCTATTTTTATGATGCCGCTGCACCGATTGTTGATAAAGCGACTATCGACATGAACAAAGTCTACCTTAAGTCACGCTATGACAAGGGTGAAGCAGCTTACCTAAACTGTCCAATGACCAAGGAAGAGTTCATGGCCTTCCACGAGGCCTTGACAACAGCTGAAGAAGCTCCTTTGAATTCTTTTGAAAAAGAAAAGTATTTCGAGGGCTGTATGCCTATCGAGGTTATGGCTAAACGTGGTATCAAGACAATGCTCTACGGTCCTATGAAACCAGTTGGTTTGGAGTATCCTGAGGATTATAAGGGTCCACGTGATGGTGACTTCAAGACACCTTATGCGGTTGTGCAGCTTCGTCAGGACAATGCGGCTGGTAGCCTCTACAATATCGTTGGTTTCCAAACCCACCTTAAATGGGGAGAGCAAAAGCGTGTCTTCCAAATGATTCCAGGTCTTGAAAATGCAGAATTTGTACGTTACGGGGTAATGCACCGCAACTCTTACATGGATTCGCCAAACTTGCTTAAACAAACCTTCCAATCAAAATCAAATCCTAATTTGTTCTTTGCTGGACAAATGACTGGTGTTGAAGGTTATGTTGAATCAGCTGCCTCAGGTTTGGTTGCTGGAATCAATGCAGCCCGTCTCTTTAAGGGTGAAGATGAAGTTATTTTCCCTCATACAACAGCAATCGGGAGCCTCCCATATTATGTGACGCATGCTGAAAGTAAACATTTCCAACCAATGAATGTTAACTTCGGTATTATCAAAGAATTGGAAGGCCCACGTATTCGTGACAAGAAAGAGCGCTATGAAAAAATCGCTGAGCGTGCTCTAAAGGATTTGCAAACTTTTCTAGATGCTTAATGCTAACATAAAAAGCCCTCACAAGCGTGAAGGCTTTTTTGTTAGAGAGGAGCGAATAGAAATATCGATTAGCCAAAGAATTTCTTAGCAATTTCTTGACCTTGTTTGATTTTAGCCCATTGTTGAGGTGTTGCCAACTCATTCCCTGAGTCACATGAGGCGAAACCACATTGGTGAGAGAGGAAGAGACGTTCTTTTGGAAGAATTTGACTCGCTTTTTCAAGCAAATCGAGGACACGTTCTTCGTCATCAAGGTCAGTAGTTTTAGAAGACAAAAGTCCTAGTACAACTTCGGCTTTGCTGTCTTTGAGGGCTTCGAGAGCTTTGATATCACCAGAGGTGTCGCTATCCCATTCAAGGAAGAAACGGTCATAGTGTTGCTCTGCCAAGAACTTCTTGGCGATAGCTTCGTAAGTTCCTTCAGCAGCAGAACGGCTTTCGTAGTTACCACGGCAGTTGTGGGTCCAAACCGTTAAACCAATTTCGTGAGCATAGTCTACAACCTCGTTATTGATAGCTACAAACTCATCAGCCAATTCTGCTAAATCAGAATTACCTTCCGCAAAGAAACTTGCAGGGTTTGATGGGTCAAAAAGTTCCCAGAGACAGTCATCAAATTGAACAATTTTTCCACCGACAGCCTTGTATTCTTCCAAGAATTCTTTATAGGCATTAATGATACCTTTTTTGAGGTCTTCATTTGTTTCGTAGACTTGTCCAGGACCAGCCAAACGGTCAAAGATAGCAAGTTCAGTGTAGGCATGAGCAGGTCCCCAGATAGTTTGTTTGGTATCTTCATCACCAGCTTCAGCTTTAACCAATTTGTAAATATCTAGGTAATGGTGGTTCTTACCTGAGAGCGGCTCAGTGATGCGAATACCGATATCTTTACGTGTTTCATATTGACCACCATCATGGTCTTTAAAAGTGTAGCCATGCTCAGCAATGTAGCGTTCAATTCCTTTAAATCCCCAGACAAAGTCTAAATGCCACATAGAACGTCCAAACTCACCATCAGTAAGGATGTCAATACCGTTAGCTTTTTGGTCAGCCACAATTTGCTTAATATCTGCAGTTTCAGTTTCTTGATAACCAGGAAGGGCATCATAGAAAGGATACTGGATGTCGTCACGGTGCTCGATTTCGTCCTTATATTTACGGAGATCCGCAGGACGAAGAAGAGAACCTACTAATTGGAATTTAGATTTTGTCATAAAATTACCCTCAAAATATCATTTTATTTCCATGATACTTTTTATTTGCATTAATGAAAAATAGTTAATTTCTTTCTGAGGGTATAGTTTAAGACTATATAAGGTTTTACCCTGCAAAATGATACTTCCTATGGTAAAATAAAAAGAAAACAATGAAGGTTGGGAACATGCAAAAAACATTCTTTATTATTAAACCTGATGCTGTTAAACGCCATCTAATTGGTCAAGTGCTTGATCGTATCGAACGTCGTAGTTTCATTATTGAACGAATGGAGATGCTGATGCTTGACGAAGAACGTCTTAAAGAGCATTATGCCCAATTGGTTGATAAACCCTTTTTCCCTAGTATTTCTGAATTCATGATGAGTGGCCCAGCAGTTATTGGTATTATGTCTGGCCCTGGTGTTATCAAGTCATGGCGTGATATGATGGGAGCAACTAATCCTGGGGATGCTACTCCAGGAACGATTCGTGGAGACTTTGCAACTGCACCAGATGGGGATATGGTTCCGAATATCGTTCATGGTTCTGATTCAGAAGAATCTGCAGCTCGAGAAATTCAGATTTGGTTTGGTGAGTAAGATGGATTTAGTAAAGATTCAATCTGATTTAGCTAAGGGTGGACTGTTAATTGATGTCAGAAGTCCAGAAGAGTATTCAGAAGGTCATGTTAAGAATGCCCTCTTGATTCCTCATACACAATTTTTTTCTGCTGAGATTCCAGCTGAAAAAGGCGCTTCAATTTACCTCTATTGTAAAATGGGGCCTCGTGCAGAATTTGCTGCATCAGTTCTTAAAGAGCGAGGTTATACTAAGGTGACTAACTTGGGTGGCTTGGACGATATGGAAGCACTAGGTTTTGAATTTGAAGAATAATAGGAATAAGGTCACCCAAGGGTGGTCTTATTTGTTTTCAGAAAAGTTTGATAATTACTTGACAACGTTTTCATAAAGGGGTAGAATTTTATTTGAGTTAAGACAAAGCCTATGAAAATGACTTTGCCAGAACTTGACTAACTTAGCGTATTCCAATTGAGATAAGGCTCGGTATTAAGCCAGTGACTCTAATTGGTAGAGGAGGATTTCGTATGTCAAAAGTTGCTATTGTTACAGGTGCAGGTCAAGGTATTGGTTTTGCAATTGCAAAACGTTTGGTTGAAGATGGTTTTAAAGTTGGAGTATTGGACTACAACGCTGAAACTGCAGAAAAAGCTGTTGCTGAATTGTCAGTAGACAAGGCATTTGCGGTTGTAGCTGATGTATCTAAACAAGCTGAAGTAGCAGCTGCTTTCCAAAAAGTTGTTGATCACTTTGGTGATTTGAATGTTGTTGTTAATAATGCCGGTGTGGCACCAACAACACCACTTGATACTATTACTGAAGAACAGTTCCAACGTACATTTAACATCAATGTCGGTGGTGTTATCTGGGGTGCTCAAGCTGCACAAGCACAATTTAAAGCACTTGGTCATGGTGGTAAAATCATCAATGCAACATCTCAAGCTGGTGTCGTAGGTAACCCTAACTTGACTGTATATGGTGGTACTAAATTCGCAGTGCGTGGTATCACTCAAACTTTGGCGCGTGACTTGGCTGATTCAGGTATCACTGTCAATGCGTATGCACCAGGTATCGTTAAGACTCCAATGATGTTTGACATTGCTCATGAAGTTGGTAAGAACGCTGGTAAAGATGATGAATGGGGTATGCAAACTTTTGCTAAAGATATTACTCTCAAACGTTTGTCAGAACCTGAAGATGTGGCAGCAGCAGTTAGCTTCTTAGCTGGACCTGACTCAAACTACATCACAGGTCAAACCATCATCGTGGATGGTGGGATGCAATTCCATTAAAATAAAAGGAGAGCGAAAGGCTCTCTTTTTTTGCTTGATAAAACATAATATTTCTGATAATATAATCGTATTGATTATGCTTTAAAAGGAGCCATTCTATGTCAGATATTTTACACTATATTATAGAGCACCCATTTTTTAGTCTCATTCTATTGGGAATTGTTGTACTAGCCTTCGGTTTAGCTCCATTTTCAAGTAGTTCTACAGAAAACAAGCGCTCGGCAATTATTAATAAGCACTACAACGATAATTTTAAGAAGTAAGAAGGATTAAATGCGGTCAGAAAGCAGATATTAGAGATAGGCAAAAGCCTGTCTTTTTTGTATAATAGAAGGTAACGATTAGTTTTTTTATAATCACAAGTAAGAACTAGGAAAGATAAAAATGCCAAATATTGAAGAATTAAAACAACGACAGGAGAAGATTCGTAACTTCTCTATTATTGCCCATATTGACCACGGTAAATCAACCCTTGCTGACCGTATTTTGGAAAAGACTGAGACAGTATCAAGTCGTGAGATGCAGGCACAACTTCTTGATAGTATGGACCTCGAGCGTGAACGTGGTATCACTATCAAACTCAATGCCATTGAGCTTAACTATACAGCTAAAGATGGCGAAACATATATTTTCCACCTTATCGACACACCAGGACACGTGGACTTTACTTATGAAGTGTCACGTTCTCTTGCTGCCTGTGAGGGTGCAATCTTGGTGGTGGATGCTGCTCAAGGGATTGAAGCGCAAACACTTGCCAATGTTTACTTGGCCCTAGATAATGACTTGGAAATCTTACCAGTTATCAATAAAATCGACCTTCCAGCTGCAGATCCTGAACGTGTGCGTACAGAGGTTGAAGATGTTATCGGACTAGATGCTTCTGAAGCCGTGCTTGCATCAGCTAAAGCTGGTATCGGTATCGAGGAGATTCTCGAACAAATCGTTGAGAAAGTTCCTGCACCTCAAGGTGAAGTCGAAGCGCCTCTCCAAGCCCTTATCTTTGACTCTGTTTATGATGCCTACCGTGGGGTTATCCTCCAAGTGCGTGTGGTTAATGGAATGGTTAAACCAGGCGATAAGATTCAAATGATGTCTAATGGCAAGACCTTTGATGTTACTGAGGTTGGTATCTTCACGCCTAAAGCTGTTGGCCGTGACTACCTTGCGACAGGTGATGTTGGTTATATTGCGGCCTCAATCAAGACTGTTGCGGATACCCGTGTCGGTGATACAGTAACACTTGCGGATAATCCAGCAGCAGAGCCACTCCATGGCTATAAGCAAATGAATCCAATGGTCTTCGCCGGTCTTTATCCAATTGAGTCTAATAAATACAATGACTTGCGTGAAGCTCTTGAAAAGCTCCAATTGAACGATGCCAGTCTTCAGTTTGAGCCTGAAACGTCTCAAGCCCTTGGTTTTGGTTTCCGTTGTGGTTTCTTGGGTCTTCTTCACATGGATGTTATCCAAGAGCGTTTGGAACGTGAGTTTAATATCGACCTCATTATGACAGCACCATCGGTAGTTTACCATGTTAATACTACTGACGGTGAGATGCTTGAAGTGTCCAACCCATCTGAATTCCCAGATCCTACACGTATTGATGCCATCGAAGAGCCTTATGTTAAAGCTCAAATCATGGTTCCTCAAGAGTATGTTGGTGCGGTTATGGAGTTGGCACAACGTAAACGTGGTGATTTTGAAACCATGGAATATATCGATGATAATCGTGTGAACGTTATTTATCAGATTCCACTTGCTGAAATCGTCTTTGATTTCTTTGATAAATTGAAATCATCAACACGTGGTTATGCAAGCTTTGACTATGAATTGTCAGAATACCGTCGTTCACAATTGGTGAAAATGGATATTCTTCTTAATGGTGACAAGGTCGATGCCCTTAGCTTCATCGTGCATAAGGAATTTGCCTACGAGCGTGGAAAACTTATCGTTGATAAGCTTAAGAAAATCATTCCACGTCAACAATTCGAAGTGCCTATCCAAGCGGCCATCGGTCAAAAAATTGTTGCCCGTACAGATATCAAAGCCCTTCGTAAAAACGTCTTGGCAAAATGTTACGGTGGTGACGTTTCACGTAAACGTAAACTCCTCGAAAAACAAAAAGCCGGTAAGAAACGTATGAAAGCTATCGGTTCGGTTGAAGTCCCACAAGAAGCCTTCCTGTCAGTACTTTCAATGGACGAAGATGAGAAATAAGAGTAATAGTCAGAATGTGATGTTCTGGCTATTGAGTTATAGAAAAATTTATATTTATATTAATTAAACTCATTTAATTCCTTAATAGTTAAATTGGCCTACCTTTTAAGTAGGCTTTTTTACTTTTATTTCAAGCTGAATTTTATATTGATACTGACAAGTTATAGAATTTTTGATAGAATATCAGTATATTTTTGTGACAGATATTGTTACTTACATTAAAAAGGGGTTTTAAAAATGAGAAAGTTATTGAGTATTGTGATGTTAGCCTTTGCTGTTGTTAGTCTAGCAGCATGTAGTTCAAAGGATGCTAACGGTATTCCAAAAAAATTACAAGAAAAGTACACTGGTTATTCTGAAAATCCAGGTTACGATGGGTTAATCTTTTCTGAAGGAAGTAGCACCTTAATCTTTGATAAAAAAAATAATAAAATTACTAATAAAACTGAGGATCATACTGAGCCTTTTGTAGTAATTCCTGAAGATAAACTTGATGGAGAAGCAAAAGGTGCTTTTAATAAACATAAATCTGAATACAAGGGTGATTATTTTATTTTTACTGCTAGTAAGAAATATGATAAAGATTCTTCAAATGTTTATGTAGCTGTTTTAAGCGATGGCGGTAAAACAATTCAAATCAATGAACTTGAATACAGTGGCAAAGACGATGATTATCTTTATCGTTTCACTGGCAAAGCAGAATAAAAAAATTCTATGCTATTTTAGACATTATAAGTGTAGACAAATGTCAGAAAGTGATGTTTGTTTTTTTATTATGTTATTCGTATAAAAATAAGAGTAATATAAATTTGGAATTATCTATTTAGCATTTTTCTCAGCTTTAGGCTATAATAGACAAAAAGGAGTCTTGGGAGGGCCACTATGGATATCATGAGTTTTATCCCCAGTCAGCGACAGGCTATTCTGGAGCGTTTTCAGCAAGTGGAGGCCTTGGGATTAGGCGCAGTTCGTATTGAATTGAAGGTTGCTAATCCTGTTGGCATCATCTATGAGTGCTTTATTTTAGCAGGGGAGAATTATTTTTCTGATCAAGCAGTGGTATCCTTCCGCATTCTCTATGAAAAAGACCTGGAACGCATTTCTTTGGACGTGGTGGACATCCCCGGACGATCAAGTTTGTCTAATTACCTCAAGCTCATAGAAATCTTTGAAGGATTACAAAATTATCTCAATCGAGAATTTGCTAAGGTAAAAAATAGTTAAACATCTGATAGCAATCAGGTGTTTCTTTTTACGTTTGAAGTGCAAAATTTCACAATCTTTTTTTCACAAGATTGCCTGAAAACTGTGCTATAATGATAACAGAATTGTGAAGTGATAAAAGTTTGTGAAAAAACGAGCAGACTTTGACACTTTGTGACTTATACTTGAAAGGAAAATTGGCTCTATCATTTTAGGGCCAGAAGGACTGTGTTCATGTCAGAAGAAAAGCAATTGTATGGTGCGGATTTAGTGGTTGATAGTTTAATCAACCATGATGTTGATTATGTCTTTGGTATCCCTGGAGCAAAAATCGATAGGGTTTTTGATACCTTGGAAGATAAAGGACCTGAATTGATAGTAGCTCGACATGAGCAAAACGCCGCTTTTATGGCTCAAGGTGTTGGACGAATTACAGGTAAACCTGGTGTTGTTTTGGTGACATCTGGTCCTGGTGTATCCAATTTGGCAACTGGATTGGTAACAGCAACGGATGAAGGAGACCCTGTCCTTGCTATTGGTGGTCAGGTTAAACGTGCAGACCTTTTGAAACGTGCCCACCAATCAATGAATAACGTTGCCATGCTTGAGCCAATTACTAAGTATGCAGCCGAAGTTCATGATGCTAATACCCTTTCTGAAACAGTAGCAAATGCCTATCGTCATGCTAAATCAGGGAAACCGGGCGCAAGCTTTATTTCAATTCCTCAAGATGTAACTGATGCTACAGTCAGTGTCAAGGCTATTAAGCCAATGACAGATCCAAAACTTGGATCCGCCTCTGTTTCTGATATCAACTACTTGGCGCAAGCTATTAAGAATGCGGTTTTGCCAGTCCTTCTTTTGGGAAATGGTGCCTCATCAGAAGCTGTGACTTCGTCTATTCGTCAGATTTTGGAATCTGTTAAATTGCCAGTTGTAGAGACTTTCCAAGGTGCTGGTATTGTGTCACGTGAGCTTGAAGAAGATACTTTCTTTGGTCGTGTAGGTCTTTTCCGTAACCAACCCGGTGACATGTTGCTTAAGAAGTCTGACTTGATTATTGCCATTGGTTATGACCCAATTGAATATGAAGCACGTAACTGGAATGCTGAAATTTCAGCGCGTATTATTGTAATCGATGTGGAGCCTGCTGAGGTGGATACTTACTTCCAGCCAGAACGTGAATTGATTGGTAATGTAGAAGCAACTTTAGATTTGCTTTTGCCTGCTATTCAAGGCTACAAATTACCTGAAGGTTCAGTCGAGTATCTTAAAGGGTTAAAAAATACAGTCGTCGAAGATGTAAAATTTGACCGTCAGCCTAAAGAAGGTACGGTACATCCGCTAGATTTGATTGAAGTATTACAAGATCAAACTGAGGATGATATGACTGTGACAGTCGACGTTGGTAGTCATTATATCTGGATGGCTCGTTATTTCAAATCTTATGAACCACGTCATTTGCTTTTCTCAAACGGGATGCAAACTCTAGGTGTTGCCCTTCCGTGGGCCATTTCTGCAGCTTTAGTGCGTCCTAAGACAAAAGTAATTTCAGTTTCTGGTGACGGAGGTTTCCTCTTCTCAGCACAAGAATTGGAAACAGCAGTTCGTTTGAAACTGCCAATTGTTCATATCATCTGGAATGATGGTCATTACAATATGGTTGAATTCCAGGAAGAAATGAAGTATGGTCGCTCTTCAGGGGTTGACTTTGGTCCAGTTGATTTTGTAAAATATGCTGAGAGCTTTGGAGCAAAAGGATATCGTGCAACAAGTAAGGAAGAGTTTGCTAGCTTGCTTCAAAAGGCTTTGGAACAAGCTGTAGATGGACCTGTCCTTATTGATGTTCCAATTGATTATAAAGATAATATTAAACTTGGCGAAACTATCTTGCCAGATGAATTTTATTAAAAAGAGGGTGTAGACATGTCTGAAGCCATAAAATTATTTCAATATAATACCTTGGGAGCCTTGATGGCTGGGCTTTATGGGGGTACTTTAACAGTAGGTGAATTGTTGGAGCATGGAGACTTGGGTCTTGGAACTTTAGATTCTATTGATGGTGAATTGATTGTTCTTGATGGCAAAGCTTACCAGGCTAAGGGATCAGAAGGCAAGGTTGAAGTTGTGGAAGTGTCTCCTGATGAAAAGGTTCCTTATGCGGCAGTCGTGCCTCATCAAGCTGAAGTTATCTTCCGTCAACGTTTTGAAATGACTGATAAAGAACTTGAAGAGCGCATTGAATCATACTATGATGGTGTTAATCTCTTCCGTTCTATTAAGATTAAAGGGCATTTTAAACACATGCATGTCCGCATGATACCTAAGTCTACTCCTGATACGAAATTTGCTGAAGTGGCGACTCATCAACCTGAGTATGAAGCTGATAATATTTCAGGAACTATTGTTGGGATTTGGACACCTGAAATGTTCCACGGTGTGAGCGTTGCTGGCTACCATTTACATTTTATATCAGATGATTTGTCTTTCGGTGGGCATGTCATGGACTTTATTATTGATAATGGTATTGTTGAAGTCGGTCCAGTTGACCAACTGGATCAACGTTTCCCAGTTCAAGATCGTCAGTATCTCTTCGCTAAATTCAATGTCGATGAAATGCGTGAAGATATTACAAAAGCTGAATAAACTTGTTTAAAGATATTAATAGATTATAGTGAGAACTTTCCTAGATGATTAGGAAAGTTTTTTGTTTTTTGAAATTATTTCGATATCGAAAGAGTTGACGGATGTAATGGATAAGGTTACAATGAAACTATGAAGCTTCGATATCGAACTAAAATTCAAAGAAGGACATGGTAAATGATAATGAATTATTTGAAAGTACTAGTAAAAGAGATTCACTCTGTTGTAGTGGCAACAGTTGATGAAACAGGACATCCGCATACAGCTGTTATGGACATGATGTGGGAGGATGGAAAAACAGTTTATTTTTTGACGGCTGATTTTAAACCTCTCTACAAGCGACTTAAGGATGATGGACGTGTAGCGGTGACAGGGATGACTCAAGGAGCAGGAACCATGGATCGTAAATCCATTTCCTTAACGGGTCAGGTGGAATGGATTGGCAAAGAGCATCTTGAAGAGTTGTTGAAAGCTAATCCATATATGTACGATATCTATCCGACTGAGGAGGGGCGTAGTCACCTACAAGTTTTTCGTTTTAAAAAAGCAGTAGGGGACTATTATGATTTGACGCAATTGCCTCCCTACCAAGATAGATTTAAGATTGAGGTATGATGAAATGACAAAGATTGAAGAAGCAAAGAGAATTATCGAAGAAGCGGATAAGATTGTAATGGGAGCAGGAGCTGGCTTGTCTGCAGCCGCAGGCTTAACTTACTCTGGCTCACGTTTTGAAGTTTTCTTAAAGACTATATTAGTCGTTACGGGATGCAGGATATGTATTCTGCAGGATTTTATCCTTTTGAGACCGCTGAGGAGCGTTGGGGCTATTGGGCTAAGCATATCTATCATAATAGTTATCAACCTGAGGGTCTTCTTCTTTATAGAGCCCTTTTCGACTTGGTTAAGGACAAGGATTATTTTGTGATTACGACCAATGTAGATGGGCAGTTTATGAAGACAGGATTTGCTCCGGAGCGTTTCTTTGAAGTCCAGGTGAACTATGAGGAATGGCAGTGTTCCCTTCCTTGTCGACAGGAAGTCTTTGATAATAAAGAAGCTGTCATGGAGATGCTAAAAGAAATCAAGGACTTGAAAATTCCAACTGACTTGATACAGCATTGTCCGCATTGTGGGGCGCCAATGACAATGCATTTGCGTATCGATCAATCTTTTGTCCAAGATGAGACCTGGGAAGCTTCTTATGAAGCTTATCAAGATTTTTTGGAAGGTATCGGGGACCAAAAAGTTGTCTTCTTAGAGTTGGGGGTTGGCTACAATACTCCGACTATTATTCGTTATCCTTTTGAGAAAATGACAGCCCTATTTCCAAAGGCTCATTTGATACGCCTCAATCGTGATGATGTTGAAGGCTTCGCTGCTACAAAAGATAAATCAATTTTTATAAAGGATGATATAAGGGAGGTTCTCCAACAATGGCTAGCAGACTAGAGTATTTGATTGATGTTTTAAAAAGAGAACAAGGATTGAATGAGTTAGAAATTCCCGAAAAGCTAGAGGAGCAAGAAGTTTTGTATCGTGTTCTTCAAAATGTCCGCAATCCAGCGCCAGTTACAGCAGACTTTCTCTACCAACAAGACCGTTATTTACAAGAAAAACTAGTAGAAAAAGGAGTTGTGGACTTAAAAGACTTGACTCCGATTCAGCCCAATCTCTACCTGTGGCAAGGTGATATCACGCGCCTTGCAGTCGATGGCATTGTGAATGCAGCCAACAGCAAACTTTTAGGCTGTTTCGTTCCTAATCATTCTTGTATTGACAATGCCATTCACACAGCGGCGGGGGTTGAACTACGTTTAGCCTGTCATGCTCTCATGCAAGAACAAGGAAGGGATGAGGCTACGGGTCAGGCAAAGATGACCAAGGCCTATAATCTACCTTCCCGCTATGTCCTTCACACGGTGGGGCCGATTATCTATGAAGAAGTGACGGATTTGGAAAGACGACAATTAGCCTCGTCCTATGAAGAGTGTTTGACCTTAGCTTATAAACAAGGACTGAGAAGTCTGGCCTTTTGTTGTATCTCAACAGGAGAATTTCATTTTCCAAATGAAGAGGCAGCCAAGATTGCAATAAAGACGGTTAGACAATTTCAGAAAGAACATCCTTATATGACAGTTGTATTCAATGTCTTTAAGGATTTTGATTATGCGATTTATGAAGATCTATTAAAAAATTAACATTTCTATATCGAAAGATTTGACAGATGTAATTAAAAACATTACAATTGACACTATAAAGTTCGATATAGAAGAAAAAAGGAGACAAAATGAATAAGATGATAGGGGGCTACCAAGCTCTACAGATTCGTTTATTGAATGGGCGTATCTTTCAAAAACTCTTGAGCAAGGAGCCAAATGCTCAATACAGAAGTGAACAAGGAAAAATTTTAACAGTACTTTGGCAAAAAGAAGATGGTCGAGCAACTGCGACGGATATCGCTCTTGCTTCAGGACTAGCTAACAATACCCTAACCAGCATGATTAAGAAGTTAGAAGATCAGGGATTGGTTACGATTGAACAGAGTGACCAGGACAAGCGCAAGAAGTTTGTAGCTTTGACGAAACTAGGTTGGTCACAAAAAGAAATTGGTGACCGTGTTAGTAAAGAGTTGGGTGAGATTTTCTACCAAGGCTTTTCGGATCAAGAAATCCGAGAATTTGAAGCTTTTCAAGAACGCATTATAGCAAATCTAAGAGCTAAAGAAAATGACATGTAGGGAAAGGAAGAAACAGTTATGATTGGAATAACAGGTGTAACAGGGAAATTAGGTTCTTATGTAGCTGATCTTGTCGATAAGAAAGGAATTGCTTCTATCCATCTGGCACGAAGCCCAGAGCGTGCAAAAGTCTACGCGTCTGCGGAAATCCGTAAGATGGTATATGCCAATACTCCAGAGGTGGTTGAAGCCTTAAAGGGGATTGATGTCTTGCTGATGGTCTCTGCTCGGGAAAATCCAGAGCGTGTCAAGGAACACAAGAGTTTTTTAGATGCTGCAATGTTAGCGGGGGTGCAGCATATCGTCTATACTTCCTTTTATGGGGCAGATGACCAGGCAACGTTTACCTTGTCTCGAGATCATGCCCTGACAGAAGCCTATATCAAGGAATTAGGGATCACCTACACCTTTCTAAGAGATAATTTTTACTTGGATTTCTTGATTGATATGGCGCTTGAAAATGGAGAAATTCGTGGTCCGGCCGGCAGTGGCCTTGTATCAGCTGTTGCCCGTAAGGACACCTCTAGGGTTGCAGCAGAAATTCTCTTAAATCCTAAGAAATGGGAAAATCAAACCTTGAATCTAACAGGTCCAGAGGATCTTTCTATGGAAGAAATCGTAGCGCTTCTCTCAAAAGAGACCGGCAACTCCATCAGGTATGTAGATGAAAAGCTAGAGGAAGCCTATAAGTCACGGAAAAAATGGCCAGCACAAACTTGGGAGTACGATGCCTGGGTCAGTACCTATACAGCGATTAAAGCTGGGGAACAAGCTGGGGTCTCAACAGATGTCGAAAAAGTCCTAGGGCATCCAGCAAGTAGCATACTGGATATTCTTAGAGACAGAAAAACTTATTGAGGAAGAATATGATTGAATACAAACATGTAGTCCTGCGCTACACGGATACTGACATTTTAAAAGATGTCAATCTCCGTATTGAGCAGGGAGAATTTATGGTTCTTGTAGGACCTTCAGGATCTGGGAAAACTACCATGCTTAAGATGATCAATCGTCTTTTGGAGCCGACAGATGGCAATATTTATATGGATGGCAAGCAGATTAAAGACTATGATGAACGAGAGTTACGTCTTTCTACCGGTTATGTCCTTCAGGCCATCGCTCTATTTCCAAATCTAACTGTTGCTGAGAATATTGCTCTCATTCCTGAGATGAAGGGCTGGTCTAAGGAAGAAATTGCTAAGAAAACTGAAGAGCTTTTGACTAAGGTTGGCTTACCCGTAGATGAGTATGGGCATCGCTTACCAAGCGAGTTATCGGGTGGGGAGCAACAGCGGATTGGCATTGTGCGGGCCATCATTGCAGAGCCCAAAATCTTGCTGATGGACGAACCCTTTTCAGCCTTGGATGCTATTTCTCGCAAGCAATTGCAGGCTCTTACAAGAGACTTGCACAAAGAATTTGGTATGACCACCATCTTCGTTACTCATGATACGGACGAGGCCTTGAAATTAGGCGATCGGATTGCGGTACTGCAAGAAGGAGAGATTGTACAGGTGGCGAATACTGAGACCATCCTAGCCCAGCCAGTCAACGACTTTGTTGCGGATTTATTTGGAGGTGCTTACCATGTCTAAACTACTTGCAACTTTTCAAGAACGCTTTGGAGACTGGGTCACTGCACTGGGGCAACATTTGCAACTGTCATTACTGACCTTGCTCCTTGCTATTTTTCTGGCTGTTCCATTGGCAATTTATTTAAGTACGCGCAAGAGAGCGAGCAACTGGGTCCTACAGTTAGCTGGGGTCTTCCAGACCATACCTTCCATGGCCCTTTTGGGGCTCTTCATTCCCATCATGGGGATTGGGACGCTTCCGGCCTTGACAGCTCTGGTCATCTACGCCATTTTCCCCATCCTTCAAAATACCATCACCGGTTTGCAGGGGATTGATCCAAGCCTTGAAGAAGCAGGGGTCGCCTTTGGGATGACCAAGTGGGAAAGACTCAGGAAGTTTGAGATTCCCTTGGCCATGCCCGTCATCATGTCTGGGATTCGGACAGCAGCTGTAATGATTATCGGGACGGCTACCCTCGCTGCCTTGATTGGAGCAGGGGGGCTTGGTTCCTTCATCCTTCTGGGGATTGACCGCAATAATGCCAGTCTGATTTTGATTGGTGCTCTGTCTTCTGCCTTTTTAGCCATTGCCTTTAACCTTCTTCTCAAATGGATGGAAAAGGCCAAGATGCGGACCATCTTTGCGGCCTTTGCTGTGATGTTCCTTGGTTTGGGAGCTAGCTATGCTCCAAACATCATTCCCCATAAGGAGAAAGACAATCTCGTCATCGCTGGTAAGTTAGGTCCTGAACCGGAAATTCTAGCCAATATGTACAAGATTTTGATTGAAGAAAATACGGATATGACAGTGACCGTTAAACCAAATTTTGGTAAGACCACCTTCCTCTATGAAGCTCTGAAAAAAGGAGATATCGCGATCTATCCCGAGTTTACAGGGACCGTGACCGAAAGTCTCCTCAAGCCGGCACCACAAGTCGGCCATGATCCAGAAGCAGTCTATCGAGCAGCGCGTGATGGTATTAAGAAACAAGATAATCTAGTTCTACTTAAACCTATGGCTTATCAGAATACCTATGCTGTCGCGGTGCCTAAGAAAATTGCCCAGGAGTATGGCCTCAAGACTATTTCAGATTTGAAAAAGGTGGAAGGACAACTCAAGGCAGGATTTACACTAGAGTTTAATGATCGAGAGGATGGGAACAAAGGCTTACAGAAGGTCTACGGACTCAATCTTCAAGTCTCCACCATGGAGCCAGCCCTTCGCTACCAGGCTATCCAGTCCGGTAATATCCAGATAACAGATGCCTACTCTACAGATGCCGAGCTTGCTCGCTATGACCTCGTGGTCCTAGAAGATGACAAGCAACTCTTCCCGCCATATCAAGGGGCCCCACTCATGAAAGCTAAATTACTGGAAAAACATCCAGAATTGGAAGCAGTTCTCAATAAACTAGCTGGTAAAATCACGGAGAGTCAAATGAGTCAGCTCAACTACCAAGTGGGCGTAGAAGGTAAACCAGCTAACCAAGTAGCACGTGACTTTTTGGTCAAAGAAGGGTTTATCAAGAAATAATGAAAACTTTACACAAAAAAGTAACTTTTTCAAGTTGCTTTTTTAGTTACCATTTTTCTGTTTTCTATCCTATTTTCAGATATAATAAAGATAAAAATTTAAGGAGCTACCTATGCCAATGAGTCAATATACCATCCCTCAATTTATTGTAGATGCTTTTACAGATACCGTTTTTAAAGGGAACCCAGCTGCTGTTTGTCTTCTGGACGAATGGTTGTCGGATAATACCTTACAGAATATTGCCAAAGAAAATAATCTCTCTGAGACAGCTTTTACGGTTAAAAAGAACGGCTATTACGATTTACGTTGGTTTACTCCCGGTGGAGAAATCGATTTGTGTGGTCATGCTACTTTAGCAACTGCTTTCGTTCTCTTCCAATTTATAGAAGTGGATGTTGATAGTCTAACCTTTACAACTCAGAGTGGGGAGCTTTTGGTAACCAAAAGAGGGGACTTATATGAGCTGAATTTCCCAGTTTACTCGATGCACCAAGTTCCAGTAACAAGTGAGATGGAAAAAGCAATCGGTGTCCGTCCGCTTGAAGCCTGGCTTGGAAGAGACCTAGTCTGTATCTTACCCCATGAAAATGATGTTATTGCTGCGACTCCAGATTTCGATAAAGTAAAAGCATTAGATGGCTTACTCCTAAATATCACAGCCAAAGGTACAAACTATGACACCGTTACGAGAAGTTTTGCTCCAAAATTGTCAGTCATGGAAGATCCGGTCTGTGGATCAGGTCATTGTCATGTCATTCCTTTATGGGCTAATAAGTTAGGACAAGTAGAATTTAGAGCTTATCAAGCCTCTAAGAGAAGTGGTCATCTTATTTGCCGATTAGAAGACGATAGGCTTTATCTTGCGGGAAAAGCTGCCCTCTATAGCCGTGGCGAGATTTATGTGACAGACTAGATGTTGTCTTGTTAAAAAAGGAAGTATAAGCAATAACGATTAAAGTCATTATAGAAACAAAAGATGTCTAGCTGAGCTAGGCATTTTAAATTATTTCATATTTCTTGAAGAATTTTCAGAAAAGACTTGACAATTTTGAAAATAAGCGTATCATATAGAGTATGAACTTAGAAATAGTAATTTTACTATATTAATCTATGTCGACTACGGTTGGTATTGTGAAAAGACTAAATAGTTCTATTAACTATTCTATAGAGCGTTGCGTCCGAAAGTCATTCCTGACACGGCTCTTTAAAAACAAAAGGAGAAAAAATGAATACTTATATCCAAAAGAGACTTGCTAAGATGCAGATGACACTTGACGAAATGTCTGGTGGTTATCGTCGCATAGTTACTGGGATGAAGAAGCTAGGGTTTGGAGGTAGTCTAAAGGCTATCTGGGATGATCTTTTTGCTAATCGTAGTCTTGGAGCCTGGATTTACCTTCTGGTTTTAGGAAGTTTCCCACTGTGGTTGGAGCTTTTTTATGAGGGTCGCATAGTGGATTGGACTGGGATGATTTGTAGCCTAACAGGTATTATCTGTGTGATTTTCGTATCAGAAGGTCGTGCGAGTAATTACCTCTTTGGTTTGATTAATTCCATCATTTATCTGGTGCTTGCCCTCCAAAAAGGCTTTTACGGTGAAGTTTTGACAACTCTTTACTTCACAGCCATGCAGCCGATTGGTCTTTTAGTTTGGATCTATCAAGCGCAATTCAAAAAAGAACAACAAGAATTTGTTGCACGTAAGTTGGATACCGTGGGATGGACCAAGTACCTCTCAATTAGTGTACTTTGGTGGCTAGCTTTTGGTCTTATTTACCAGTCAATTGGAGCTAATCGTCCTTATCGTGATTCTATTACTGATGCGACAAACGGTGTTGGTCAGCTCTTGATGACAGCTGTATATCGTGAGCAATGGATTTTCTGGGCAGCCACTAATATTTTCTCTATCTACCTCTGGTGGGGAGAAAGCCTTCAAATTCAAGGGAAATACTTCATTTATCTTATCAACAGTCTAGTTGGTTGGTACCAATGGAGCAAGGCGGCAAAGAAAGCTTAATACTTATGTTTATCAATTAATAAGAGGATCCAGTAGGGTCCTTTTTTTGTGTTTTTACAGTGAAGCAAAAGTCTTGCTTTTCTTTTTATTTGTGTTATACTTGTTCTTTTATTGGATACAAGTTAAAAAGGAGCCGATATGGATACAAAATTTTCAGTTGCTTTGCATATCCTAACCATGATTAGTGAGAGTAAGGAAACCCTAAGTTCTCAAGCTCTGGCTGAGAGTGTTGGGACCAACGCTAGTTATATTCGTAAGGTGATTGCCTTATTGAAAAATGCTGGACTAATCCAGTCTCAGCAAGGAAAAACGGGCTACCAACTTAGTAAATCGCCAAAGGACATCACCTTACTTAACATTTATTTTGCGACACAAGAAGTCAGCCACATCAGCTTATTTCCTGTTCACCAGAATAGCAATCCCGATTGTCCCGTTGGACAACATATCCAAGGAGCAGTTTCGCCACTATTTGCTAGCACTGAAGCTCAACTTGAGAAGGAACTAGCCCACCAAACCTTAGAAGATGTCATTAACAATCTTTATAAAGATGCCAAACAAAAACGAAACTGATTTGCATGCAGATCAGTTTTTAAAAGACTATACCTGTATCTGTATCAGATACAACAAAAATAGAAAAGAGAAGACAATGAAAGCTGCACAACATACTACTTATAACAAAAAGAATATCACTCTTAACATCACAGAAATCGCAAAACCAAGTATTACAGATAAAGAAGTTTTGGTCAAAGTCACCGCAGCTGGTGTTAATCCTCTGGATAATATGATTTCCAGAGGAGAAGTCAAGATGATCGTCCCTTACAAGCTCCCACAAACTGCAGGTAATGAAGTAGTCGGTATCATTGAAGAGATCGGTAGACAAGTCAAAAATCTCAAAGTCGGAGACCGAGTTTTTGGACGTTTACCACTTGATCATATTGGTGCCTTTGCAGAATACGTAGCCGTCGATAATCAGGCTCTAGCCAAGGTTCCAGACTATCTGTCTGACGAGGAAGCCGCTGCTGTGCCTTTGACAGCCTTAACCATTATGCAAGCCTTAGAACTCATGGGAGCTCAAGCTGGCAAAACCATCTTTATCTCTGGTGGTACAGGCGGTGTCGGTGGAATGGCCATTCCAATCGCTAAAGCTAAAGGTTTAACAGTCATCACCAATGGGGCTGGAGATAGTGCTGAGCGAGTTTTGAAGCTAGGAGCAGACCGTTTTATCGATTACAAAACAGAGGATTATACAAAAACTGTTAGCCAGGTTGATTATGTCCTCGATACCCTTGGGGGCGCTGAGACTGAAAAACAAATGTCTATCATGAAAAAAGGTGGTCAGCTTGTGTCCCTCCGTGCGATGCCAAATGGTGACTTTGCCAAACGGATGAACCTGCCAAAATGGAAACAGATCCTACTTGGCTTAGCCGGTCGCAAATTTGATAAGATGGCTGACAAATACGGCGTTCACTACCATTTTATCTTTGTGGAAAGCAATGGCACTCAATTACAAGAGGTATCTGACCTCTTTAGCAAGTTAGAAATCAAGCCATCTATCGATACAGTCTATCCATTTGAAGAAGTGAATAGCGCCTTAGACAAGGTCGCTAATGGTCGCTCACGTGGAAAAACAGTTCTCAGCTTTAAGAAATAAAAAGGTAAACACAATGTCATATCTTACAACTAAAAATCAATACATCACTGTCGACGGGAACAAAATCGCCTATCGCGAACTCAGCAAAGGCAAATCAAAACTACCTCTTCTAATGCTGGTCCATTTGGCAGCAACCCTGGACAACTGGGATCCAAAACTTTTGGACTTGATTGCTGAAAAACACCATGTGATTGTGGTCGACCTTCCTGGTGTCGGAGCCAGTCAAGGCAAAGTGGCGCCAACCATTCCTGGAATGGCTGAGCAGACAATTGACTTTGTAAAAGCCCTTGGTTACGATAAAATCAATCTCCTAGGTCTTTCTATGGGAGGCATGATTGCCCAAGAAATGATCCGAATCAAGCCTGATTTGGTCAACCGTCTCATCTTGGCAGGAACAGGACCTCGAGGTGGAAAAGAGATCGATAAGGTTACAGTGAAAACCTTTAACTATATGTTTAAAGCGGGACTTGAGCGCATCGATCCTAAACGCTATATCTTCTATAACCATGATGAACAAGGAAAAATCGAAGCTTTGAAAGTCCTCGGACGAATGGGAATGCGAACCAAGGGATTTGCGGACAAAGACATGAGTGTGCCTGGTTTCTTGACGCAACTCAAAGCTATTAAACGTTGGGGGAAAGATTCTCAAGACGACCTAAGATTTATCACTCAACCAACCTTAATCGTCAACGGCGACAAGGATATGCAGGTTCCAACGGAAAATTCTTATGATATGCATGAAAAAATAAAAGATAGTAAGCTGATTATCTATCCAAATGCTGGTCACGGCTCTATCTTCCAATATGCAGAAGAATTTTCAAAAGAACTCATTGCTTTCTTGGAGGACTAATATGGTCAAAACTATTCTAATAACCGGTGCTACGGATGGCATTGGAAAGCACTTGGCAAAGAAACTGGCTAGTGAAGGCCATCAGGTCATTCTTCATGGACGAAATCCTCAAAAACTGGAATTGGCGCTTCAAGAGGTTCGGGCAGTTTCCCTGAGAGGCAGAGTTTCAAGCTACTTGGCAGATTTTTCAAAATTAGATGATGTTTATCGATTTGCGGAGGAAATCAAGCGAGATTTTCAAAGGATCGATGTCTTGTTTAACAATGCGGGACTGTATGCAGGAAAAGAACGAAAAGCGAGTGCTGAAAATGTCGAGTTGACTTTTATGTTATCCGTTCTGGTTCCCTATATGTTAACAACTGAGCTAAGCCCTTTGTTAGAAAAAGCAGCTGACGGCCGTGTCATTAATACTTCTTCCTATATGCATCATTTTGCCAAGGTCAAGGATTTGGACTTTGGATTTGAGAACAACTATCATCCAGGATTGGCCTATAATAATTCCAAACTCTATACCATTTGGATGACACGCTATCTAGCAAGAGACTTCTTTTTAAGAGGTTCAAACATCACCATTAATGCCTATCATCCTGGCTTGATTTCAACCAACTTAGGGAATCATTCTAGTGATGAAAGGACGAAAAAGTCTCTCTTCAGACGCTTGATGAAGTCTCTTTCAAAAGATCTAGATCAGGGAATCGAAACAGGCTATTATCTCACCTTATCAGAGGAAGTCAGGGGCTTGACAGGCTACTATTTTGATGAAAAGAAAGTCAAGCCGGTATCTGAAAAAGGCTATTCATTTGAAAAAGCACGGAAATTAATGGATTACTGCCAAGAAAAAATTATAATGTTTAAAGAAAAGCAGGATTTTTAATTCCTTATTGATTTCGTAAATACAAAAAAGAGAGTGGGACAGAAATCGGTAATTCGTTAGAATTCGATTTCGTCGTCCCACCTCCGCACAGTTGAGTAGGGCTGTAAAAGCTGATGTAATCAGCGTAGTAGAGCCCACTCAACCACTGCGTCTTGCTCGACAATACAAAAACAAATAAGAGGCTAGGACTTTTGTCCCAGCCTCTTTTCTTATATGAGGGCTAACAAAATGGTAAGAATCAGAGCGATGCCAATCCGAATGACATGGTGGGCTGGATTGAAGTTTTCTTTGTGCTTGCCATTCCAATAGGCTCCGTAGCAAATTACCCCACAACCAATCATCCAAAGAGATAGTGCGACAATCGAGAAAAAGAAGTAGAGGAAGAGAGACAAAGTCGCAAGGCTACTTCCGATGAGGAGAAATTGATTTCCTAGAGTGTGATTTCCTTTTTTAACTTCAGAAAGGGAGGCCAACAAATGAAGCAGGACAAAAGCAAGCGCTAAGAAGACTGTGATGATGCTAAAGATTAGATAAAGTGACATAGATGTTTCCTTTCTAAGATATGATTGTCTGAGTGCTATTTTTTATGACTGATTTTATGAAGAATCATAAATGATACTAGAAGATTTAAAACGATAACCAGTAAAGTCAAAAAAGAGAAACCATAGAGTTTGACTGAAATTTCAATTTTGAGAAATGCGATGGAGAACAAGCTCGTTAAACTGCCCGTTAACAAGCCAGGAACATATTTTCGAAGGACAATTGTCTGAATCAGATGTCCGAAAATATGGTAGATATAAGCAATTACAATGGTTGCGTAAATAGTATAGTTGCTAAACTGATAGCTAAGAAAAAGTGATAGAAGCAGGATCCGCTCCTGTCCCTTGCCATTTCCTTGACAATGGCATTGAAAGTAAAAGGAGTGTAATAAGAAAGGAATCGAATATCTGGAAACTGTGCTGATAGTTTTTTGACAAAGGAGGGCATCCATATGATTTCCTCAAGTTCGTGAAGCATGAATAAGGCTGGAAAGAGAAAATAAAATTGAGTGAGGGTCATTAAAAAAACTTCTTTCTAGTTTGAACCAACTTTCAGTATCTCCAAATAAAACTGGACAGCTTCCTGCTCGCTATAGGACTTGCCTTTTTTCAACCACCAGCTGAGGGTTTCAATGAAATGGCTGACGACCAGATGCTTGAGATAGGAGTGAGGGATGGTTGGGTGCGATTGAATCAGCTCCTCGGCAACCATTGGATAGACATCATGTTCTAGCTCTTTTCGCAGTTGCCGGATAAAATAATCATTTTTGGAGAGTAAGAGACTGGTTACATGGTCTTGATTTTTCTTAAAATGTTGAAAGATATGTGCTAGGTAGTCTTGTGGAGAGAGGTGTTGAGCACGCTCAAACAAATGGTGAAAGAGTTTTTGGCAGAGCTCATCCAGTAGTAACTCTTTGCTCTCATAATGGCTGTAAAAGGTCGAACGTCCTACATCAGCCAAGTCAATAATCTCCTGAACGGTGATGGTCTCATAATCTTTTTGGTTAAGTAAGCGCAAGAAAGCTTGATAGATGGCTTTTCTAGTCTTGGTAATGCGACGATCTTGTGCAGTCATATGGACACTATGAACAAACTGTTCAGTAACGTACACAGCGAACGGTTTGCCCCTATCCTTTCTGTTGATAGTATTGGATAATAGATAATGAACATGATGTTCATGAATCTATTATAACAAAGGAAGAAATATAATGAAGACAAAATATGCGGTTTGGTTGGCTTTTTTATTAAATCTAAGCTTTGCCATTGTTGAATTTATTGCGGGTGGAATTTTTGGTTCTAGTGCAGTTCTCGCTGATTCGGTCCATGACTTTGGAGATGCAATCGCCATTGGCATCTCAGCTTTTCTAGAGAGCATTTCCAATCGGAAAGAAGACAGCCATTACACCTTGGGCTACAAGCGTTTTAGCCTTTTAGGTGCCATGGTGACCGCTGTGATTCTGATGACAGGGTCTGGTATGGTGATTTTAGAAAATGTAAGCAAGCTTTTCCACCCACAGCCCATCAATGACGAAGGGCTTCTTTGGTTGGGAATTATTGCTATCAGTGTCAATGTGCTGGCGAGTCTGGTCATTCGCAAGGGGCAAACCAAGAATGAATCCATTCTCAGCCTGCACTTTTTGGAAGACACCTTGGGTTGGTTGGCCGTCATCTTGATGGCCATTGTTCTCCGATTTACTGACTGGTATATCCTGGATCCGCTCCTGTCCCTTGCCATTTCCTTCTTTATTCTATCAAAAGCCATTCCACGTTTTTGGAGCACGCTCAAGATTTTCCTGGATGCTGTACCAGAAGGGGTGAACATCCAGAAGATAAAGACGGATTTGGCTGAATTGGACCATGTTGCTAGTATCAATCAGCTCAATCTCTGGACCATGGACGGCTTAGAGAAGAATGCTATTGTCCATGTTTGTCTGGAGCATGTCAAGCATATGGAGGTCTGTAAAGAGTCTATCCGCACCTTGCTTAAAGACTGTGGCTTTCAAAATGTCACCATCGAAGTGGATGAAGACCTAGCAACTCACCGCGCCCACAAGCGAAATATCGAAGAGCTGGAAGCAGAAAGTGAGCAGCAAAACCATCATTAAGGTTTGTTTTTAAACTCTTAAAGTCTACCTTTAAGAGTTATTTTGATACTAAGTTCCCTAAAGTAAGCCTTTTCATGCTAAAATAGAATAAACGTGAAACAAGGAGTATTTATGAGTAAGAGAGCTGTGTTGATGATGACCTTTGGGTCACCAGAAGAGATTACCTATGAAGGAGTAGCGGAATTTTTCACGAATATCCGACGTGGTGTTCGTCCTGAACCACATGAAATTCAGACTTTATATGACAATTACGTACGAATTGGCGGAACTCCACTTCAAAGGATAACTAGAGAAGAAGTGGATCTGGTTGCTTCTGCTCTTGGAGAACACGCATCAGTATACTTTGCTAATAAATTTTCCCGCCCTTTTATCACTGATGTAATCAAAGAGATGGAGAATGACGGAATTGAAGAATGTTTGTGCTTGATTTTAGAGCCTCATTATTCTTACTATTCTGTCATGGGATATGAGAAATTTTTAAAAAGTGAGCAGATTAGGTTTCAAATTATCAAGGACTGGTACCGTGAACACGACCTACTCTACTATTGGGCTGATGAGATTCGAAATATTTTAGATCAAATTAGAGATGACAGCTATAAGGTGATTTTTTCAGCTCATAGTGTCCCAGTTTTGGCCCTTGATTTTGGTGATCCTTATATAGATCAGATTTATGACAATACTCGCTTGATTGTGAAAATTTTAGGCCTTGAAGAAGACCAGTATAACAATACATGGCAGAGTGAAAGTGATATTGGTATCCCTTGGATTAAACCTGATGTCTTAGAATACCTTCATGATGAGAAGGAGCACCCTGACCACTATATTTTTGTCCCGATAGCTTTTATTAGTGAGCATATTGAGGTTCTTTTTGATAATGATGTGGAGTGTAAGGAGCTTTGTCATGAGCTTGGTGTGACCTATCACCGTCCTCCTATGCCAAATAGCGATACTCGTTTGATTAAAGCCCTTCTTTCAACCATTCAGTCTCATATAGACGGTGACTATCGTTACTATCATCCTCAACTAGAGACTTTTGATGAGTTGGAAGCTCCTTCAAACACAGGACAGATTTTAGAAGAGGAAGAAGATATTCAGATGCCTGATTTCGTCAAAAAATTGATTGCTAAAAAAGGTCGAGAGAATGTCAAGATGCCATATCTAGTTAAGAAAATGCTTGAAAAGAAGTATGGGAAAAAATATGATTAAGTAACTAAATATGACCGTAATAGGGAGTGATTGATGTGAGCGATTTCTTGTTAAAAAGTATATACTATCAGTAACGAAAGAATAGAGGTTATTAAATGAAATCAGCAGTTTATGTCAAAGCTGGGCAGGTTGGTCTAGCAGAAATTGATCGCCCGCAAATCGTAGCAGCAGATGATGCCATTATTCGCATTATTCGCACTTGCGTTTGTGGATCGGACCTTTGGAGTTACCGTAATCCGGAAATGGAAGAAGGACATAGAAATAGCGGTCATGAGGCTATCGGAATTGTCGAAGAAGTTGGCGAGGAAGTTACTACAGTAAAACCAGGTGACTTTGTCATTGCCCCTTTCACACATGGTTGTGGACAGTGTGATGCCTGTCGTGCTGGTTTTGATGGCTCTTGTGACAACCACCCAGGTAATAACTGGTCTGGGGGCGTGCAGGCTGAGTATATCCGTTTCCACTTTGCCAACTGGGCCCTTGTCAAAATTCCTGGGCAATCTTCAGATTATAGTGAAGACATGCTCAAGTCACTTTTGACACTGGCTGATGTCATGCCGACGGGTTACCATGCGGCGCGTGTGGCTAATGTGCAAAAAGGTGACAAGGTGGTCGTTATCGGCGATGGGGCTGTTGGGCAATGTGCTGTCATAGCAGCTAAGATGCGTGGAGCTTCACAAATTGTCCTTATGAGTCGTCATGAAGATCGTCAAAAAATGGCTTTGGAGTCTGGTGCGACTTCAGTTGTTGCTGAACGTGGCGAAAAAGGCATTGCCAAAGTCCGTGAAATCCTCGGGGGAGGAGCAGATGCAGCTCTCGAATGTGTCGGTACAGAAGCAGCGGTAGATCAAGCTCTTGGAGTCCTTCATAATGGTGGTCGTATGGGATTTGTTGGTGTTCCACACTATGAAAATCGTGCCATTGGATCAACCTTTGGACAAAATACAACGATTGGTGGCGGACCAGCCTCTGTCACAACCTATGATAAACAAGTTTTGTTAAAAGCTGTTCTTGATGGCGACATCAATCCAGGCCGAGTCTTTACGACAAGTTATAAATTGGAAGATATTAATCAAGCCTATAAAGATATGGATGAACGTAAGTCTATTAAGGCTATGATTGTGATAGAGTAACGAATTAAGTCGATCACTTTTGATTGCGGAAAAGAATTTTATAATTGGAAATCTATTTCGAATGCACATGACATTGATATTTTCTTTGCGGATCCAGGATGTCCTGGGCAACAAGGTCTCAATGAACATTCTAATGGCTTATTAAGACGAAATGGACTACCTAAACAAATGGATTTTACGAATATTTCTCAAAATTATTTATCAGCTACAGCTGATAAAAGAAATAGAATTCCTAGGAAGTCTTTGAATTATTAAACACCATACCAAGTTTTTCTGACTTACATGAAAAATCTAACTTAATTTGACAATTTAGGGAGATAAAAATAAGGAGTGAAAAAAGCCCAACCAGACAAATTTTCAAAGGAAGATTTGTTTTTTTTATAACTTTTAGTTGACAAATGTAAACCTTAGGAGTAGAATGACATTGTAAGGTTTACAAATGTAGATTTAAAAAGGAGAGGTCATGCAGATTTCCAATGCGGAATGGCGCATCATGAAGATTATCTGGATGGAAGGCAAGCAGACCAGCACGGATTTGATTGCCGTCTTGTCCGAGCGCTTTGACTGGTCGAAGTCGACCATCAAGACCCTCTTGCTCCGCTTGGTGGAAAAGGGGTGCTTGACTAGAGAAAAAACAGGCAAAGCCTTTGTTTACTCGGCATTGTTGACGCAGGACCAGAGTTTAGACTTGGTGGTTGAGGAGGTGAAAGACAAGGTTTGCTCAAAAAGAATTGTTCAGGTTCTTGAAAACTTGGTTCAGGCGAGTGACTTTACGCTTGCAGATCTTAATCAGCTACAGCAGGTCCTCGAAGAAAAGAAAGCAGAGGCTGTCGAAACAGTCCGCTGCAATTGTATGTCATAGAAAGAAGGAAATTCCATGTTTGGATTGTTAATTAGTATTGTTTGTTTACTTTTGGTTGCTTTTATTGCTTGGTGGTTCTTTGCAGAGCATGAAAAGGTAAGCGGCCACGCTCGTCAGAAATCAGGTTATCAAGAAATTGAAGTCGAAGTCATGGGGGGCTATTCGCCTGAAACCATTGTCCTGAAAAAGAATGTTCCAGCACGGATCATCTTTAATCGCAAGGATCCATCTTCATGTCTGGCTCAAGTGATCTTTCCAGATTTTGGCGTTCATGAAGATTTGCCTTTAGGTGAAAAACATGTCATTGAAATTACGCCAGAAAAAGCGGGCGAATATGGGTATTCATGTGGAATGAACATGATGCATGGTCACATGATTGTGGAATAAAGGAGTAGGTATGGTAGAAAAACAAAAAGCAGTTGTGGAAAACGGAGTGCAAAAGATCCGTATTACAGCAGAAAAAGGCTATAGTCCAAAGGAATTTCAACTTCAAAAAGGGATCCCTGCTGAAATCACCTTCCATCGGGTCAATCCTTCCGGTTGTTACAAGGAAATTTTATTTGAAGATCAGGGGATTTTAGAGCCTTTGGAAGTCGGTGTGGATAAGGTGATATCCTTTACCCCGACAGAAACAGGGGACTTCGAGTTTTCATGTGGAATGAAGATGCAAAAGGGTTCCTACTCGGTTGTGGAAAAACGCCGTCGTGTCTTAAGTTTACGGGGTCGCTTTTGGATTACTAGTATCTTTACCCTTCCTTTATTGATCTTGATGATCGGGATGTGGGCAGGATTTGTATCCCATTCAGTCAGTCGCTGGGGGACTTTTCTAGCGACAACGCCGATCATGTTGGTAGCAGGAGTACCTTTTATCAAGAGTGCCTGGGCCTCATTTAAGAAGCACCATTCCAATATGGATACCTTGGTAGCTCTTGGAACCCTGGTAGCCTATGTCTATAGTGTATTTGCCCTTTTTACTGGTCAGCCAGTATACTTTGAGGCTGCGGGTTTTATCATCTTCTTTATCCTTTTAGGGCAAATCTTTGAAGAACGGATGCGTAACAATGCCTCTGAGGCTGTGGAAAAGTTGTTGGATTTGCAGGCAAAAACGGCTCAAGTTCTCCGTGATGGGAACTATGTCGAGGTGGCGGCAGAAGATATCCAAATTAATGACTTGATTCGGGTCCGTCCTGGGGAAAAGATTGCGGTTGATGGGACGATTGTAGAAGGAAGTACGACCATTGATGAGTCGATGGTGACAGGTGAAAGCTTGCCTGTGGAAAAATCAGTTGGTGATGCAGTTATCGGCTCCACTATCAACAGCAATGGGACCATTCTCTTTAAGGCTGAAAAAGTCGGTAGTGAGACCCTCTTATCTCAAATTGTGGACTTTGTCAAAATGGCCCAATCCAGTCGTGCTCCTATTCAAGATTTGACGGATAAGATTTCAGGTATCTTTGTTCCAGTGGTGACGATTTTGGCCATTGCGACTTTCTGGGTTTGGTCCGTGCTTCTGGGCGCGTCGCTTCAAGAGGCCATGCTCTATGCAGTCTCTGTCCTCATTATTGCCTGTCCTTGTGCCCTTGGTTTAGCAACCCCAACAGCCCTGATGGTCGGAACCGGCCGTAGTGCCAAGATGGGGGTTCTGATTAAAAATGGAACAGTTCTTCAAGAAGTGCAAAAGATTCAAACCGTTGTGTTTGATAAGACAGGGACTATTACCATTGGCCAACCACTTGTAACCGATGTTGTAGGAGATGAAGCGCGTGTCTTGACACTGGCTGCTAGTCTTGAAACTTTTTCAGAACATCCACTAGCCCAAGCGGTGTTATCCCAAGCAGAAGAAAAAGGTTTGGTGTTATCCCCTGTGGAAAACTTCCAAGCGATTGAAGGAAAAGGGGTCCAAGGTCAGATCGACCAGCAGTTGGTGACCTTGGGAAATGGCAAACTTCATGACGGGACAGCGATGGATCCGGAGCTTGAAAAACGGATGGTAGAGTTGCAAGAGCAGGCCAAAACAGTGATCAGTTTGTCTGTGGATGGGCAAGTGATTGGCTTGATTGCCATTCAAGATGCTCCGAAGGCCAGCTCAAAAGAAGCGATCAAAAAGCTCAAAGAACGGGGCTTGAAAACGGTCATGTTAACGGGGGATAATGAACGGGTGGCCCAAGCTATTGCTAAGCAAGTGGGAATTGACACCGTCATTGCTGATGTCCTTCCTCAAGAAAAAGCTAGCGCCATCCAAAAACTGCAAGAAGCTAGCAAGGTCGCGTTTGTTGGAGATGGGATCAATGATGCTCCAGCTCTCTCGATCGCGGATGTGGGGATCGCTATGGGATCTGGAACGGATATTGCGATCGAGTCCGGTGGCATCGTGCTCACGCAAAATGATTTGCTTGGCGTTGTGCGCGCCTTTGACATGAGTCAAAAGACCTTCCGCAGGATCTTACTCAATCTCTTCTGGGCCTCTATCTACAATATCCTTGGGATTCCAATTGCTGCTGGAGTCTTTGTAGGACTGGGATTGACCCTCAATCCAGAACTAGCAGGTCTTGCTATGGCCCTTAGTTCTGTGTCTGTTTTGACTAGCTCGCTGCTTCTCAATGTTGCGAAAATTGATTAGACTCAATAAAAAAATGGTACAGAATTCATTTAATATTCTGTACCATTTTTTTGTCTTCTTCTACAGTCATCAGAGTATCGTGAATAGATTCTTAACATCAGAAGTTTTCGTGAGACAATAAAAGATAATTGAAATAATCTTTCTTGAATAGAACACAAATAAGACATGTTTCTGACTAAAACAGATTCATGTCTTTTTTTAGGTGTTATGATTTAATCATCTATTTTTCTTGATTATAAGCTAATAGATTATATGAAATCATATAATCAGTTTGAATTTTTGATATAATAATTCTTAAAACTTAGGAGGTAACAGATGATACACAAACATGAAATCCCAATTTTAGAGTTTGATGACAATCCTCAGGCTGTGATTATGCCAACCCATGAGGATTTAGACTTGAACTTACCGGCTAAGTGTATTTACGCCTTTTTAGAAGAAGAAATCGAACGCTATGCGAATGCTGTTGGTGCTGAAAAAGTTGGAGAGTTTGTCTCTGCGACCAAAACTTATCCTATATTTGTTATGACTTACAATGGGGAGGAGATTTGCTTGGCTCAAGCTCCAGTTGGTTCAGCTGCAGCTGCACAATTTCTGGATTGGTTGATTGGTTATGGCGTAAAGCAAATCATTTCAACTGGAACTTGTGGCGTTTTGGTAAACATGAAGGAAAATGTTTTTTTGATTCCTACTAGAGCGTTGAGGGATGAAGGAGCGAGTTACCACTATGTAGCTCCATCCCGCTATATAGACATGAATAAACAAGCTCTGGAAGCTATTGAGAAAACTTTAAAACAAAAGAAAATCCCCTATGAAGAGGTCATGACCTGGTCGACAGATGGTTTTTATAGAGAAACACCAGATAAGGTTTCCTATCGCATTGAAGAGGGATGTAGTGTTGTAGAGATGGAATGTTCTGCACTTGCAGCAGTTGCTCAACTTCGAGGAGCTATTTGGGGATTACTACTCTTTACGGCAGATTCCCTTGCAGATATTGACAATTACGATCAAAGAGATTGGGGCTCAGAGGCTTTTGATAAGGCTTTGGAGCTTTGTCTGGATATCATTGTTCAGATGTAATCTAGATTCAATAGAAAAAAAGCATGATTGTCTAGTCATGCTCTTTTCATGTATCACTTATTATTTCAAAATATCCCAGAGTTCTTGGGTAGTCTCAGTTACAAAATCTGGATTTTCTGCTAATAGGGTTTCGTTAGCCCCGAATCCCCAGGTCACCGCTATTGTTTTGATGCCAACTGTTTTTCCACCAATCAAATCAAACTTGGTATCACCAACAATGACGGACTGGTCTTTAGGGGCTTGATTTTCAGTAATGGCACGCTGCAAGACATCAGCCTTATGAAAAGCAGCAGGGGTAGATCCATAAATACCTTCAAAATATTCAGTAATACCAAGGTGTTGGCACATTTCTAGGGCAATGGGTTCATTTTTTGAAGTTGTGATAAAGATTTTCTTGTTAGGGTCTTTACTAAGTTGTTCAAGAACTTCCTTAATACCATCATAGAGGTGAGCTTCCAATTGTCCTTTGGTCTCATAATAGTCACGATAAATCTTGACAGCTTTGGCAGCACCTTCTTCACTAACCTCTTCTTTAAAGGTTACCTCGAGAGGTGGTCCCATAAAGGTACGAATTTTCTGATCACTAGGAACAGGAAGGCCCAGTCTTTCAAAAGTTTGAACAAAACCATTGTGAATACCCTCAGAACTATCAACGAGGGTACCATCTAGGTCGAAAAAAATATGTGTGAGTGTCATAGAATTCTCCAATATATTCTCTTTGGTTTATTATATCATGATAAAAACGGTTAAAGTGGTTAGGGCTATTTATCATTCTAAAGTTGACATGACTTTTTTATGTGTAACTGTTCGTTCTTGCTTATTTCCAAGTGCCTTGATGCGGGCTTCTAGGAGAATAGGACGACCTTGAACACTTCGCGTATAAATAAGATCATATTTTCCTAGGCTTTTTTGTATATGTCGGAGGAAAGACTCTGCATCTGCCTTTCGCTTTTCAAACATACTTGGAACGGCAAAAAATTCGGTTTGGTCCTTCACTTTGTGACAAGCCTTTAAGATATAGCGCTGATTTTCGATAGGAGCGAAAAATTCAGTCATAGTCTGAGCAAAGATTTCTTTTTCCCTCATGCTAGCACCCTTGAGATAGATGGCGTTATAAATCGCTTGTTTACTGTCTTTTACCACTCTAGGAGCAGATTCTTTAGTCTCAATCTGACCTGAATCCAGCAGGGCTTGATGGATAGCTTTGCCAAAAATTTCCAAACGTTTATAGGGGCTCTTATAGATAAAATATCTTCCCCAAAAGATAGCCAGTACAAGTAGCGCAAGTAAGAATATTGGTAGGCTTTGATCAAACGGCTTCCCAACAATCAAATATCTTCCCAAATCAATAATAAAAAAAGTGGCAGCAAGGGCTTGGGAAATAAGAAAGGCCTTCATCCAATCATTAAGGTATACCAACGGTAGAAATTGTTTGTCGACCTCAACTTGGTTGACCACTTCCATTTCTTCGTATAGCGGGAGGGCTTGTTGCCAACGGTCTTTAAGCTCCTGACGTTTTTGAGATAGTGTAATGGCATTTTGATTAAGTTTTTCTAGACCCTTTCGGCTAAAAGTTATTTGATTGAGGTCAAGGCGATCAATACCAGATTCGATAGTAGGCTCTTGATAATGGAGGCCCAGAAACTGTGTCATACGCCGATCTAACAAATCTAAGTCAGGACTAAGTACATACAACTGTAGCTCTAATGTCTCATCGTATTTTTCTTTCTCATCTTGAAAATCAAACCATCTCCTAGGTGATAAATTAATAGAAACCAAATGCCAGATATTACTCGTTTTATTAGGATTGTCTGGGCAGACACGGATGGCACGGCCTCGCATCTGATTACTTAGCATGAAGCTTCCAACAAAACTAGCTAAAATAAGGGAGTTAACACAAGGGGCATCCCAACCTTCGCCCAATAAAGACTTGGTCCCAATAATCACCTGAATATGTCCTTCTTGGAAAAGTTGGGTAAGGGTAGTCACTAGATCATGGTGAGAACCAGAAACACTCACCTTAAGATAGTCTTCTTGGCTCAACTGTCCAATAACATCATAGGATAAACGAGAATTAGGAATGAGTCGCTCTAGATGTTCTTTAGCTGAAGTTGGAATAATCACTATACTTCCTGTCAATACAGCCACAGGCACCGTCCAAGACTGTTCAATCATTTCTCTACGAATAGATTCAAAGTAAGATAACACACCTAGTTGGGTAAATTGTGCACTGTTATCGCCTAGATGAATTTGAAAATCCTTACGTATAAAGTCTGTCAAAACAAGTTGACGGAGATTATTTCCTAGAGACTGGTATTCTGCCTTAAAAATATCTCTAATAGCATTGAGTTTTCCCAATGATTGATTAAGCAGGACATCTTGCTTCTTATTCCGGATAAGTTTAACTTGATTTCTCTCGATAAGACCATTTGCTTTCAAATCACTCTTTAGCTGATTAAAGGCTTCCTCGGTAAATCCATACCAATTTGGGACTTGGAAAATCACGCCATTAAGCAAGGTTTCAAACCACTCAAGAGTAAAAGTTGGCAAGGTTTTTGCAGAGAGAAGTTCTTGAAAACGTTGAGGAAAAGGCAATTCTTTAGACCGTAAGAAAATCAGGGTAGCGGAAAGGTATTTAGGATTAGCCAATAGGTCATCATAGCCAATTTGGCCACTTAGTGCTGGACTAGACTGAATAGTGTTCGAAAAGTTTATATCTCTAGACAATTTAGATAGAAAGTTAAGTTTCTGCTTATCAAACTGGTCCAATTGTGCACGTTCTTCCTTTGTTGGAAAGGCGAAGTAGACATAGTCCTGGTGAGGACAGAGCGTCCCTTCCTTAACCAGTTCAGGCACTGTAATTTCTTCATCAATCTCACCACACATGCTGATGTAACGCTCCCAAAGAGCAGGTTCTCCTTCGTATGGAGGGGTCGCTGTCAAGGAAATCATCTTAATTTTAGGAAAGGATTTACGAAAAATCTCTAAACTCTTCCACCATTCATTTCTTAAATGATGGCACTCATCCAAACAAAGAGTCCCTAAATCTTTATCCTCAAATGTTTTTCGGATATCAAAATCTTGAAAATTAAAATGCTCTTGTTGAGCTGTATCATCTGTGTCTTCGATAAGACCATCACCAACAACTTGGTTCATGGCACTATGTAATGCCTGATAAGTCGCAACCGTAATCATTTTAGGCCTCTTTAAGTCTTGTGAAATGAGTTGTTCTGCTTGGTTAGCATCACTTAAAAAAGCTTGTTTGATCCGGTCCACCCATTGTTGGCGGATAGTAACTGTCGGAACTAGAATTAAAGTTGGATTACCAAAACGCCGTATGAATTCAATTCCTAAGGTCGTTTTTCCAGAGCCAGGAGCAGCGACCAAGTGAATCTTTCCATCATCCATAAAACTTTCTGATTTATCAAGAACACGTTGTTGATACTGTCGCCATTGTCCTTTAAATGAAAGCTGATCTAACATAATTTCCCTCCAATGTTACTAACTATTATATCATAGTGAAGATAAATAGAACTGGCCATATGGATGGTATGAAAAGTATAGTTTTTATGGTATACGTGTCACATACCAATCCAAAAACACCCCAAAACCTTAATTTTGGGGTGTAAATCACGGGGTGCAATAATTAAGTGTTTAACTCAAACGAGGAGTTAGTTACGTTTTGGTTTGACTGCCATGCCTAAGCCGAGTGCCGCACTGATAAGACCAAGTGAAACTAGAGCAGCAGATTGGCTAGAACCTGTTTCTGGAAGCTCTTTATGTGTTGGTTGTAATAGCGTTGGTGCCTCGTAGACCGTACCCTCAACGTAGTATACATTTCCTGGTACAGTTGGAGTTGCTGGTTGCGCCATTTCAGTCTGGTTAGTTGCTTTAGTAACCAAGTGAGTCGTAGCAATCACTTCGTAAGTATCCGTTTGAATACGATAAACACGTCCTTCTTGAACAGTTTCAATAACGTAGTTTGAGAATTGCTTGTTCAAAAGATCAGCGAAATATTTATCGATATCGAGGTAGAGACCATTCGTTCCTTTTACCAATGGGTCAAAGAAATCCCAGCATCTTGAAGGGCTTTTAGTGTAGCATCTTTAGTTGGTGTTTTGGGAGTAAGGTCGATATCTTCGTCAGTGACCAAGAAGGCGAAGCTACGATTGTTCTTACCAGTTCCCCAAGTATAATCAGGTGAAGTTGCAATATGTGATAATGCTGTTGTTGCTTCCTCGTCTGAACCAGTAGTACGGATGGCTTTTAATTTACCAATAAAAGCGTTCGTATCCGTGGTGAATTTAGAACCTCCGAAATCATGGTAAGCTGTGTTTTTGCTTGATTCATAGTCAACCAAACCAAGACGTGCTTGCACATTTTTAGATTCCAAATCCCGCACTAATTTTTCAATGTTATTAGCTACGTCAGTGATGTGGCTATCCATTGAACCAGATTTATCGACAATAAAGACGATGTCAGTAGTTCCTTTGACTTCTTGGCGATTCACCACATCATCCTCTTTAACAACTTCGACAACAGTCGAATTATTGACAGTTTTAGTCGTTGTTGCCACATATTCATCTGTTTCTTCAGTTGATGTTGCTGTCTCGCTTGATTTGACAGGCTCTGACTTACCAACAGGTGTATTCTTGTCAGCAAGCGTTGTTGTTTTAACGGTTGCTGTCGCAGATGCTGTTGCGATAGCCTCAGTTCCATCAGTGCTTTCTTTTGCTGTTACTGTTGGCTCTGTAGCATTAACATCGACGCCTACAACATCTCCCACTTTTGCATTTTCTACTGGGATTACTGGCGTATTGGCCTTAGCTTTAATCTCTTCAGTTGCTTTGGCAATAGGTGTTTGAGCTGTTGTTGATTGAGTTGCTGCCTCAGTCGTCGTAACAGGAGTTGCTGGCGTTGTTGTTGCTGTTTCATCGGCTGATACAGCAGTCCCTGCAAAGATAGTAGCAAGAGCTACAGAAGACAAGATAAGCGATTGCTTACGAAAACGAATCTGTTTTTCCATTAATACATCTTAGGAATCAAAAACACTCAATTCCTTCCAAAAAATCTTAGTCATAGATTGACATTAAAGAAGTTTTAAGATAACTTTAAAGTAACGATTTAATCCGATCTTATCGAGGAGTTGTCATGAAAAAAATAAATCTTCTTTATTTATTAGCTATTCTGGCCATCATTTCTGGTCTTTTACTGTATTACTTGCCAGACATGACGTCTGGACATAGTGCAGAGTCAAATCAAACAAGTCAGTCTTTTAAGGAGAAGATGATTGTCCATGATTTTGGTACGACAGAGTTGAAAAAAGCTCCAAAACGTATCGTTATCCTCGACAACCTCTATGGTGAAATCTTGGATCCTCTAGATATCACTCCAGTAGGTGCGACAACTGGTCAAGCTGATAGTCAAGAATTTTCAACCCTCTTTAAGAAACAATACAAGGATGCAAAGGTGGTTTCAGTTGGTTGGCAGGGCAATCCAGATTTGGATAAGATTGCTGAGTTAAAACCTGATTTAATCCTTATGACAGGCGAGCAGGAAGACCTCTACGAGGAGCTGTCTGAAATTGCACCGACTGTTGGCTACCAAATCAACACCGATGAAAATTGGGACTATCATGAAACCTCTCTCAAGGTGGCAGAAATCTTTGATAAACGTGATGAGATGAAGAAGGACCTCGATAGATTGGATGCTAGGGAGGCCGTTTTCGCGGAGAATGTTAAAGCCAAGTTTGGCGACCAGAAACTGATGTATCTTCGCGTGACTGACAATGACATCCGTTATTATGCTTACGGGCATTTTGGTTATCTCTATGATACTTATCATTTTAATCGAGCGGAAACCTTCAATCCAGATGATATGTTCCAAGTTATCGATCCAGATAAACTAAAAGATATTAATCCGGACCTCCTGATTGTTCAAGCAGATTCTCAAGAACTCCTAGATAACAAACTTAAAAATACTCCTGTCTGGACTAGCCTTAAGGCTGTTCAAAATAACAAGGTCATCTATGCTGACTACTCAACCTACATGTTGGGCTTTGGGATTGTCTCCCAAGAAGCTATTATGAAACAGATTTCTGATGAATGGGGATTAAATTAAACTAAAAACGACCATGACGGTCGTTTTTTTATGTTCAAAAGAAGTTTAACTGACAAACAAGCGTTTAACATGCTTTCTCAAGGCAAAATAGAGCTGAATGGTCATTGGAATCCAAATCAAGGGCTCGCATAGGATAACACCCAGGTAGCCCATAGAAGGAATGACTAAAAGAACAAAGAGAATTTTTCCAAAAAGCTCAATGAAACTAGAGGTTAAAGGTGTTAGTTTCTTACCTAAACCTTGCAAGCTATTTCTAAAAATGAAGAGCATTCCTAAAATAGGATAAAAGAGAGAACTAATACGGAGGTAGCGACTGGCATTGTCAATAATCACAGCATTTTCAGAACCAGAGATAAGACCAGCCAAGAAGGGGCTTGCTACATAGAGGAGGACACAAGCTATGACAGACCAAGTTATAGAAACAAGACAAGATTGCTTTAACCCAGCTACTATGCGCTTAAACTGTTTGGCACCGAAGTTCTGAGAGGTGAAAGTAGTCACCCCGGCAGCAAGTGAAGTCAAAGGGAGAACAGCAAAGGACATAATCCGTCTTGCCGCCACTTGAGCGCTAATGATGAGAGGACCAAAGCCGTTAATGGCATACTGTAAGGTTACAGTCCCAATAGAAACAATGGAATTCATGAGTCCCATGGCCATTCCTTGTCCAAAAAGATCCAAATAAAGACTTGAATCAAGAACAAAGTCTGACTTTCTTGGTAGAAGGAAGGTCACTTTTTTCTTAATATAGTAAAGACAAAGAATTGCCGAAAGTCCTTGAGAAATAATCGTTGCTAAGCCTGCTGACTGAACACCAAGATGGAGTTGTGTAATAAAGAAAAGGTCTAAAACGATATTGACCAAAGCTGAAAAAATCAAGAAATAGAGGGCTGTAAGACTATCACCAACTGCTCTGAGGAGACCAGCACACAGATTATAACCCAAAGTTACCCCAACACAGGAGACAATCATAGAAATATACTGGTAGGACTGCCCAATGATAGAAGCAGGTGTCCCTAAAAATCTTAGCAAAGGATAGAGACCAAAATGTCCTAGAATCATAACCAAGGCACTTAAGCCCAGACCGATGACAACTGTGGCAGCCACAGACTGACGAAGTTTCCTATAGTCTTGGGCACCATAATAACGTGCGATAACAACTCCCATACCATTTCCAACACTTAAGGCAAATCCGATAACCAAATCAAAAATAGCAGAAGAAGCTCCTACAGCAGCCAAAGCATCTGGCCCTAGAAAACGTCCCACAATCATGACATCCGCAGTATTGTAGAGTTGCTGGAAAATATTGGATATCAGAATTGGTAGGGCAAAGATTAAAAGAGACCGCAAAATAGGGCCTCGTAAAAGATCAACTGACGAATTTTTCATAGACTTATTATAACAAGATTGTAATTGTGAAACAATGACAAAAAGCCATCCTAGGATGACTTTCGCATATTTTTTAGATAGCGGCTAAGTATTTGGGTCATATGATTGTAACCTGCTGCGATCATTGGAATTTGTAAGTAAATATAAGGTAGGGTGTACTGGCTCTTAGTCTCTGATATGAGGTGAAAGAGGATGCCACCGAAGAGATAGAGGAAGGCATAGAGGCCTAGTGTTGCTCCATCTCCCATTCGTTTATAAGTGAAAGCATAGTAGAACGCACCACCAAGATATAGGACTAGGAGATAGCCTTGCATATAGGTCACAAAAAAGAGATGCAGGGTCCCATCGTGATAGATAGAGGTCGCAAACCTATTCCACAAAGGCTGAAACTTGTCTTTACTTGGACCGTTCCAGATGGACTGGAAGCTTCCCTCTGTCCAGGAACTGATAAACTTGGTTCTGAAAAACCAACTGGCCTCATCGGGATGTGCTAGGAGGTATTGAACACGCTTATCAAAAAGATGATTGGCGCTTTTTTCAATCTTTTCGATATTGCCCTTTTTCTTAGCATAAATGTCACGGACATAACCGGTATACCATCCTGGCATTCGTTTAGAATCGGGTTTGTCCTGTAAGCCCATGGCCAGCCAAGCAATCTGAGGCGTTCCAGGAATTTTTTGATGAGTGGTAATCTCATAGTAACTGGTTGTCGCCTTATGCAAGGTCATAGGAAAGGCAAAGAAAGCCAAAACTAAAAGTAAATAGCGGTAACGTTTCTCTCTGAGAGTCATTAGTATCAAAATACCAGATAATGCAATAATGAGAATAATATTATTGCTTCTTACCCAGTAAGCCAATGATAGCATGACCACCGAAACTATAGCGTTTCTAACCTTACCATGCCTCAAATAGCGTAGGAAAAACAGAATAGCAAAACTGGAGAAGAACAAGCCATACATGAGCCCGTAAGCAAACATAATGTTAAAAACTAGAGGTAAAAAACCAAAACTCATGATGACAGCCAAACGACTGACTAACGGTTTCGTAAACAGTTCATCCGTGATTTTCCATGTCGCATAGTTCATACCAATGACCATGCCAAGATTCAATACATAGAAAACCGAGATGACCGGCAAAGGAATCAGATAGAGAACCAGGCGTTCAAAACTAAGCAATCCCAACTGATGAGGATAGCGGTAGAAGTAGGCTCCTGGTTTAATTAAGGAGAAGTTACCAGCATTAAACTGGACCGCCCCTTTAAAGACAGTTCCTGCGTCGTCTCGACCAGCAAAACTCGTCAGAAAAATCAAAAGTAGGCCAAAAATCATAAAGCAAACGGAAAAAAAGATGAAAATCTGCTTTGTTGTCAGTTCCTTTAAGATTTTGCGCCAGAGAAGTGTCAAAAGCAGAATGACACCACCTGAAACATAAACATACCAAGGGACGCTACTAATCTCTGCCCACTCAAAGTATCCCGTCATCATGGTCGTGCGAATGAGTAAAGCAGTCACAAATAATATGCCGAAGACTAAGAGCCCCACGTAGCGCCCTAACCATTCTAAAACAGAACTCGTATATGACATAAGAGCCTTCATTGAAAGTCTCCTTTAATATAGGTAATTACCCTTATAGTTTAGCACAGTCATCGGAAAAATGTAATGAAAACTTGAGGAAAATCTCATTCATCACTAAAAGAAATTGCTCTAATGACGACATCGAAAAAACTCTCTAGTTTCAAAAACGAGAGAGTTTGATTTTGTAATACAGATTACTTCATCCGCATGCTATCGATTTTTTCTTCAGTCGGTGTGACACGTAAAGTCTTTTGTCCAGTATAAGTTACAAATCCAGGTTTCCCAGCCGTTGGTTTGTTGAGTTTCTTAACATCAATCATATCCACTTGAACCAAGTTTGATAGACGAGCCTTAGAATAGTAGGCTGCCAATTCAGCCGCATCGGTCTTGACCTCATCAGTTGGGTTAAGATTGTCCTTGATAACTACGTGACTACCTGGGATATCCTTGGCGTGGAACCAGAGCTCACCTTTTTTAGCCATCTTGAAGGTCAACTCCTCATTTTGCAGGTTGTTACGACCAACCATGATAATGGTCTTGCCATCAGAAGCTAGATATTGTTCAGGTTTCTTACGTTTGTGACGTTTGTCAGTTGAACGACGCTTCATAAACCCAGCCTGAACAAGCTCCTCACGAATATCTTCGATTTCATCCATATTGGCTTGAGAAAGACTGAATTCAACACTTTCTAAATAATCAATGGTCTGTTTGGTTTCCTCAATCAAACCAGTCAAGTGCTTAACAGCTTCCTTGAGTTTCTGGTATTTCTTGAAGTAACGCTGCGCATTTTGGTTAGGCGTTAGAGCCACATTTAGGGGAATGGTAATCTTTTCACCAGTGTAGTAGTTGTCTAACTCGACACTATCCTTGTCATTTGGAACTATGCTAAGGTAGGTAGTCAACAGTTCCCCTTTTTGGCGGAACTCCTCAGCATTTTCAGTCGCCGCAAGCTCTTTTTCCTGTTTAACAAGTTTCTTCTTGTTTTTTTCCAGCTCATTTTGCACACGATGGATCAAATCACTAGCCTGTTGAGCCACACGGTCACGCGCCGCCTTATCCAAATAGTAGTAGTCCAAAAGGGCAGACAAGGTTTCAAACTCAGGTTGGTCCTGACTATCAGAGAATCTTACAGCTGAAAATGCTTTTGCCGTTAAGTTTGGCTCTACTTCACGATTGAAGAAGGCACGGAAATTCTTGAGCTTATCAGTCTCAAGTAAGGCTGACAATTCATTGGCCGTGTCACGCCCCAAACCTTGGAAAAGTTTTTGAAGGTTTCTAGCTGACAAATCCTCGGTTTGTAGGATTTCAAAGAGCTTTTCGTCTGCAATGTCAAATGGATTCTTGGCGTCTGTCTTAGGTGGAGCGATATAGGTGGACCCAGGTAGAATAGTACGGTAACTATTTTGTGAGAAACCAACATGCTTAATAGACTCGATGATTTTGCTCTCGTTTTTGTCAATCAGGATAATATTGGAGTGTTTCCCCATAATTTCCATGACCAGAGTAACCTTGACGCTGTCACCGATTTCGTTTTTGTTTGATACGGAAATCTCAAGAACACGATCATTTTCTACCTGCTGGATATCCTCGATAACCGCTCCCTGAAGGTATTTCCTCATAATCATGGTATAGGTATTTGGATTCTGTGGATTTGGCAATTCAGCCTTGGTCGTCTGAATACGCCCAAAGACAGGGTGAGCCGAAAGCAGAAGCTTGTAATTCTGACGATTGTTACGAATGGTTAGGACCAACTCACGTTCAAAAGGCTGATTAACTTTCTGGATACGCCCGTAAAGCACCTGCTCACGTAACTCAGCCGTCATATGATGAAGAAAAAAGCCGTCAAAAGACATGGTGTACTTCCTTTCTTGTTATTGATAATACTTGTTTTATTTTAAAAATAAAATTTTCTGTGAGACTTTCCTTAGGTGTTGGCGGACGTCAGCGAACTTTTACAAAGTTCCATGACTAATTAAGATACAAAGGGCGTCTGCGGATAAAGTCAAAATAGGAAGTTTGACGCAGAATCTTTAGATTCTAGGTGAACTTGTCTTTTTGACACAATTCGCAGCCCGTGTTCAATTGTTTTTGAGCCCCTTCGCTTTTTCATTTTTAGGCTCAGGCTAAAACAGTTCCCCGAACTGTTTTACTCTCAAAAATTCCGAGCGCCTGAAACTAAAAGGTTTCAGGCGCTTTTAACACGGCGGAAAGTCTCGGTTAATTGGTCGCTCTGCTCGCAAAAAAGATATTTCAAAAACTTGCAGAGTTTATTAGCTTTGTTTGTTTTTTATAAATAATTTGCATACGTTATGAACGTAAATATTGCCTAACTATTATAGCACAAAGAGAGTAAAAATGCTTTGGATGGGTAGTTGGAATTGAGTTTGTTATTATTAAGGACCATTCTTTATTACAAAAATTGTTCCGCTAAAATAGTTAAAAGTTATGGCTTTTATTATCATGAATACCTTTGAATTTACATCTAACTTGTGGTATCATTTAATATGCTGAAAATTAAAGGAGCATTAAATGAACGATATAAAAAAGATATGCAATGCGACTAATTTGAAATACCTAGCTGTTGCACTTATGTTTTTGGACCAAATCTATCAGATGTTCGGGAGTATGTGGGCACCTATATGGTTGACGATGTTGGGACGTCTGGCTTTCCCAATTTTCCTCTTTCTTGCTGCTGATAGTTTTCACTATACACACGATCGTATGGCGTTTCTTAGGCGTCTGCTTTACATGAGTTGGTTTATGACCATTGGCAACGCCATCATTGGTAGTATTTTTCATAATGGTAGTATCGGTTTAACCAACAATGCCTTTTCAACCTTCTTTATCACTGGGATTTTTATTTGCTCTTGGGATTTGTTGGCTAAGGGGCTTCGCGATAAATCAAACAAGGGATTAATTCAAGGGATTGGTGTCTTTCTCTTGCCGATTCTTTCATCTATTCCAGTAGTAGTCCTGGCAGGTATATTTGAAACACCACATGCAAACCCACTCCTTGTGCAGATTGTTGCCTTTATCTTGTCACTAGTTCCAAGTATTATCATGGTTGAGGGTGGCTTTGTGATGGTTATTCTTGGTTTGCTATTCTATATCTTCCGAACCAATCGCATTGCTCAAATCATTGTCTTAGCTGTTATTTCAGTGATTGCCCATCTCTTTGATCCGACAGGTGTGCAGTGGATGATGGTCTTTGCTGCGATTCCTATGTATTTCTACAATGGTGAGCGTGGTAGTGGCAATAAGAATTTCTTCTATATTTTCTACCCAGCCCATATTTATCTCTTGTGGATCCTAGCAAGTTTATTTAGATAAAATGACAAAGACAGTCCTTGTGCTGTCTTTTTTCATGCTCAAAGTCCGTTTTTATGGTTTGTTTCCTGCTTCTAAAACTGCTATAATTTAAGGCGTAATAGAATCATGCGATAAGTAAATTGGAGGTATATCATGACAAAAGTAGCAGTAGTATTTGCGGACGGATTTGAAGAAATCGAAGCCTTGAGCCCAGTGGATGTCTTCCGCCGAGCAGGATTTGACTGTAGCATGCTTGGACTCGAAAATGCGTCAGTGACTGGCTCACATGGGATTCAAGTCGCTATGGATGGCGTATTTGATGGGAATTTTGCGGATTATGACTTGGTGGTCCTTCCTGGAGGTATGCCTGGATCAACTAATCTACGCGACAACGAAACTTTGATTGCCTCTCTTCAAGAGGCTGCAAAAGCTGGAAAATACGTTGCTGCCATTTGTGCTGCACCAATTGTTCTCGAACGTGCTGGTCTTCTTGAAGGTCGTAAATTCACATGTTTCCCTGGCGTAGAGGAACAAATTGCATCTGGCGAGCATCAAACTGACTTAGTTGTCGTGGATGGCAATATTGTCACTAGCCGTGGTGCCGGAACAGCATTAGCCTTTGCTTATGCCTTGGTTGATTTGTTGGGTGGCGATGGTCAGCAGTTAGCTCATACCATGGTTTACGACAGATTGTTTAAATAATGTTTTTTAGGGCTCTTGTTCAAGAACTCTAGCACCTCTTGTTAGGAATGTTGACAATTTATGTTCTCCTATGAGATGATTGAGAACGTATCAAACAGAGGGCCTAGTTATAGGCTGGAGAGACCTTAGCTTAATTTTATAAGCTTTGGTTTTTTCTTTTCTCTTTTGACATCCGTCTTGAAAACGGTTATAATAATCACAAAATAACCTTTAAATGAGTCCAGAGAGGCTTGAAAGGTCGGACTGGTGAAAAAACAGGGTTCTCCTGTGATTTTTTGTGCGACCTTGCCATGTGGCGAGGTTTTTTTGATAACATTTTGCAGTTTAGAAAGGGTTGTCATGATTTTAGTTGAAGATTTAACCATTGTGAGTCAGCGTGAGATTGCACCTCGTATTTTCGAGATGGTTCTTAAGGGAGAGATGGTTGCAGATATGCAGGTTGGGCAGTTCGTCCACCTCAAGGTGCCAGATCCAAGTAAGCTCCTTCGTCGTCCGATTTCCATCTCAGAGATTGACTACGACAAGAAAGAGGCAACCATTGTTTACCGTGTGGAGCGTGAGGGCACAGCTATTCTTTCTAAGATGGTAGTTGGTCAAACCATTGATACTATGGGCCCTCAGGGAAATGGTTTTGATATTTCCGTTGTTGAGGCTGGGCAAAGAGCCCTCCTCGTTGGTGGAGGTATCGGTGTGCCACCTTTGGTTGAGACGGCTAAGCAGTTGAAGGCTAAAGGAGTGGAAGTCGTTTCTGTGATTGGTTTTGCCAATAAGGATGCCGTCATCTTGGAGGACAAACTCAGAGCTTGTGGTGATGTTTATGTGACAACCGATGACGGTTCATACGGTATCAAGGGTTACGTTTCGACGGTCATTGATGGCTTTGACTGGACACCAGATGCCGTATACAGTTGCGGAGCTCCAGGCATGCTTAAATATGTCGATAGCAAGTTTGAAAATCATCCTCATGCCTATGTTTCTATGGAAGCTCGCATGGCTTGTGGTATGGGTGCTTGCTATGCCTGTGTGGTTCACGTTAAAGGAGAATCAGACGCCAAAAATCTTCGTGTTTGCGAGGAAGGGCCAGTCTTCCCTACCGGAAAAGTCGTCGTCTAGGAGGTTACCATGTCAGAGACTAAATCAGAAAATCGTTTAGCTATTAGCCTTCCAGGGCTCGACTTGAAAAATCCCATTATCCCAGCCTCAGGTTGCTTTGGTTTTGGGCAAGAGTACGCCAAGTATTATGATTTGGACAAACTAGGTTCTATCATGATTAAGGCAACGACTGCCACCCCTCGTTTTGGTAATCCAACACCACGTGTGGCTGAGACACCATCAGGCATGCTTAATGCCATTGGCTTGCAAAATCCAGGTGTTGATGCTGTTTTGACTGAAAAACTCCCTTGGTTGCAGGAGCATTATCCTGAGCTTCCAATCATTGCCAATGTGGCTGGATTTTCAAACGAAGAATATGCGGAAGTCTCTCACAAGATTTCCAAAGCCAATAACGTCAAGGCAATCGAGCTTAACATCTCCTGTCCAAACGTGGACCATGGCAATAACGGCCTTCTCATCGGACAAGTCCCAGAGCTTGCCTATGCAGCCGTAAAAGCCAGCGTCTCTCACTCTGATGTGCCAGTCTATGTCAAACTGACACCAAGCGTGGCTGACATCACAAGTGTCGCCAAGGCAGTCGAAGATGCCGGTGCGACAGGATTTACCATGATTAACACCTTGGTTGGTACACGTTATGATTTGGCGACACGCAAACCAATTATTGCCAACGGTCAAGGTGGTATGTCAGGGCCAGCTGTCTTCCCAGTAGCCCTTAAACTTATCCGTCAAGTTGCTCTAGCATCAGACCTTCCAATCATCGGTATGGGGGGCGTCGACAGTGCCGAAGCGGCTATCGAAATGTTTATTGCTGGTGCCTCAGCTATCGGTGTCGGAACAGCCAATTTCGCAGATCCATATGCTTGCCCTAAAATCATTGACCGTCTCCCTGAGGTCATGGACAAGTATGGCATTACAACACTTGAAGACTTGCGCAAAGAAGTTCGAACAGAGTTGCTGGGGAAATAAGGAAAGCAATCTCTTTACAATAAATAAAAATCGAAGTCCTATTGTTAGGGCTTCATTTTATATTTGAAACATTAGAATATATTGACGATTAGAGTTTCAGTGATATAATATATGCCATAAAATACCCAGAGGTAGCTTATGAGCGATTTATATATTCAAAGGTCCAATTATTACCTGTCCTTATCCGAACAAAGAATTATCATTAAAAATGATAATAAAGAAATTGTCAAAGAAGTGTCCATCTCACTCCTTGATAATGTATTACTTTTTGGTAATGCACAACTAACCACCCAACTCATTAAAGCTTTGTCAAAAAACAAGGTGAATGTTTACTATTTCTCAAATGTTGGTCAATTTATTTCTAGTATTGAATCCCACAGGCAGGACGAATTCCAAAAGCAAGAGTTGCAAGCCAAAACTTATTTTGAAGAGGATTTCCGTTTAGAGGTTGCAAGGAGTATTGCTAGGACCAAGGTAAGGCATCAAATTGCCTTGCTTAGAGAGTTTGATACGGATGGTCTACTGGATACCTCAGATTATTCAAGATTTGAAGATAGTGTCAATGATATTCAGAAGGCTTATTCCATTACTGAAATTATGGGTTACGAAGGTCGCCTTGCGAAATCCTATTTTTTACTATCTGAATTTACTGGTTCCTGATGCCTTCCATTTTAATGGTAGGAGTAGACGGCCTGCGGAGGATTGTTTTAATAGTGCCCTCAATTTTGGTTATAGTATCTTATATTCGTGCTTTATGGGGCTGATTAAGAAAAACGGGCTAAGCTTGGGGTTTGGGGTAATTCACAAGCATCATCAGCATCATGCGACCTTGGCCAGTGATTTAATGGAAGAATGGAGACCTATCATCGTCGATAATACGCTTATGGAGTTGATACGAAATGGTAAACTTCTTTTAAGTCATTTTGAAAACAAGGATCAAGACTTCATACTCACTGATGAAGGCAGAGAAGTCTTTGCAAGAGCACTACGTTCAAGAATATTAGAAGTCCATCAGTATATTGAGCCAGACAAAAAACGCTATTCTTTTCTTTATACAGCAGATAGGCAAATCAAGAGTTTGATTAGGGCTTTTAGAGAACTTGACCCTAGTCTGTATGAGACAAGTTACACAGGAGGGCATTAATGGGACTTTACTTTAATCTCAGCGAAGAAGAGCGTGAGTTTGCGAGACAAAGAACCATGTTTTGTCTGATTATTTATGATATCCGAAGTAATAAACGAAGACTTAAACACTCCAAATTACTTGAGGGTTATGGTGTGAGGGTACAAAAATCCTGTTTCGAGGTCGATTTGTCAAGAAATGACTATCAGTCTCTCCTTAAGGATATCGAGAGTTTCTACAAGGCTGATGAAGAAGACAGTATAATCGTATATGTGACAACCAAAGAAGAGGTGACTAGTTTTAGTCCCTACAATAGTGCTGAAAAATTAGATGACATTCTCTTCTTCTAAGCCTTTATAGGCCTGCAATCATATGGTACAATATAGATAATGTTTCCAGTAGGTCCTACATCTTGTGTCTCTAGCAACTGTCTAGGGCACAAGATATGGGGATATAAACCTATTCACCTCGAGAGGGGACGGAAACTAAATGTAATGAATTCAAAAGTCCAATCAGAAAGTGATATAAACCTATTCACCTCGAGAGGGGACGGAAACCCCATAAGTGCATTTTCAGCGTCGTGGTAAGCAACGAGATATAAACCTATTTACCTCGAGAGGGGACGGTAACCATAGACCTTTAATCATAAATGTGTCTTTGTCATTACGATATAAACCTATATACCTCGAGAGAGGACGGTCATACTAAGGCTGTTTTTCTCATGTCTTTCACAAAGTAGGATATAAACCTATTCACCTCGCGAGGGGACGGAAACCAACCCAACATTTTATTTTCTCCTTATTCTTAACGATATAACCCTATATACCTCGAGAGGGGACGATAACTCTTTGAAGTCGTCCGCTTACGCTAATTAGTTGCCCGATATAAACCTATCCACCTCGCGAGGGGACGGTAACTGTCATGATATAATCTCCTTGTAAATGTTTTTACTTTCGATATAAACCTGTGTACCTCGGGAGGGGACGGTAACAATCCACAAATTCCTTGTAGTAATGAATATCTTGATATAAACCTATCCACCTCGAGAGGGGACGGAAACTCAAAGGTTGCGGTTCATCCGCTTCAGGTAGAGGTGCGCTATAAACCTATGTACCTCGGGAGGGGACGGTAACCATTTTCAGATACATATAGCTCAACAAGTTTGTTTACTGGTATAAACCTATATACCTCGCGAGTGGACGGAAACAACTAAATATCGCTATATATCTCATCGTCAATCTGAGATATAAACCTATATACCTCGCAAGGGGACGGAAACCGTACTTGTCCTTGAATGTATCCTTGTCTAGTCCTGCTGATACAAACCTATTCACCTCGTGAGGGGACGGTAACTTCCATTTCTTGGTTGCTTTTGTTTGTGCGTCCATTAGATATAAACCTATATGCCTCGCGAGGGGACGGAAACTCCACAACCACAGCGTCTATATAACCTTGGAAATGCTGTGATATAAACCTATATACCTCGGGAGGGGACGGTAACATAAATTCTTGTTGGGCTTTTCCGTCATAACCACAGGGATATAAACCTATATGCCTCGCGAGGGGACGGAAACACCTTGTCACCTTCGTTTACTGGAATATCGTCTGGGAGATATAACCCTATTTACCTCGGGAGGGGACGGTAACTGGCTTCTTCTTTGTATGTATCATCATATTTTACGAACTGATATAACCCTATCTACCTCGCGAGGGGACGGAAACCAAAACGTTAAAAGCGTATTCTTGCAATTCTTGAAGTGATATAAACCTATCCACCTCGCGAGGGGACGGAAACTCATCTTTTGATTGATTGATAGCTAATGTTCCTTTGCGATATAAACCTATCCACCTCGAGAGGAGACGGAACATCTGAGCGTCCTAATTCGTGCAGAATGACCTTTAAGATATAAACCTATTCACCTCGAGAGGGGACGGTAACACCCATAGCCCCACCGTGTCATGTTTCAATGTTTTAGATATAAACCTATTTATCTCGCGAGGGGACGGTAACCCATTACGAGATTTAATGTAGAAGCACTCTTATCATGGGATATAAACCTATGTACCTTGAGAGGGGACGGAAACCCAAAGACTTATAACTAATCAAATCATCAAGACTACGATATAAACCTATATACCTCGAGAGGGGACGGTAACTTTGCTTCTTCCAACTCAATCAAGAGGTTTTCGTTTTGATATAAACCCATATACCTCAAGAGGGGATGGAAACATATTATAAAGCGTTGTCCTGTTTCATTTCATTGAGATATAAACCTATTTACCTCGTGAGGGGACGGAAACTATCGGATATTCTCCAAGTTTTTTTCAATCCATTCGGATATAAACCTATATACCTCGCGAGGGGACGGAAACCTTGTTGATGTTTCTTTACTCTGAGTTTGACTTACGGATGTAAACCTATTCACCTCGCGAGAGGACGGAAACGACGGCCTGAAACTAGACCTAATTCGATTTTTCCTTGGATATAAACCTATTTACCTCGAGAGGGGACGGAAACCGTTTATTAATTACCTTACGTGTAAAATCATTGATATAAACCTATCTACCTCGAGAGGGGACGGAAACTGCTTTTGTTTAACTAAAAATAGTTAAATCTGCAGATATAAACCTACTCACCTCGCAAGGGGACGGAAACTCAATCCACTTTTGAATAGTCATAATAGTTTCAAGGGATATAAACCTACCTACCTTGCGAAGGGACGGAAACCATTTTGAATACGGTGTGAAATTGCCGCTGCTGTGATATAAACCTATCCACCTCGCGAGGGGACGGAAACGCTTGCGCTTTGGCAGGACGTGCGAATACAGACACTGCGATATAAACCTATATACCTCGAGAGGGGACGGAAACCCTCCCTTTTGATTAAGGATAGCTAGTATTTTGTCTGATATAAATCTATCTACCTCGAGAGGGGACGGGAACACTTTCAATAGCATATTGTGAGCGTTCGCTTCTTTGATATAAACCTATATACCTCGAGAGGGGACCTTTTTGAAAATTTTGGAAATAGTCTTGACACCGCTTCCAGAAAGTGTTAGACTAAAAGCACATTAAGGGCGCCCCAATGAGGTGAAAAGTACTTTCAGCTTTTGGGGTTTTTTCATACAAAGATGAAGGAGTCGAATGAAAAAATTAGTATTTACTTTTAAAAGGATCGACCATCCTGCACAAGATTTGGCTGTTAAATTTCATGGCTTCTTGATGGAGCAGTTGGATAGTGACTATGTTGATTACCTGCATCAGCAGCAAACAAATCCCTATGCGACCAAGGTAATCCAAGGGAAAGAAAACACGCAGTGGGTTGTGCATCTGCTTACAGATGACCTAGAGGATAAGGTTTTTATGACCTTATTACAGATTAAAGAGGTGTCCTTAAACGACTTGCCTAAACTCAGTGTCGAAAAAGTTGAGATTCAGGAGTTGGGGGCAGATAAACTATTAGAGATTTTCAATAGTGAGGACAATCAAACCTATTTTTCAATCATTTTTGAGACTTCGACAGGTTTCAAATCTCAAGGTTCCTACGTCATCTTCCCGTCTATGCGTTTGATTTTTCAAAGTTTGATGCAAAAATATGGAAGGTTGGTTGAAAATCAGCCTGAAATTGAAGAGGATACCTTAGATTACCTATCTGAACACAGCACTATCACGAATTATCGCTTGGAGACGAGTTATTTCAGGGTGCACGGGCAACGAATTCCTGCCTTTAGAGGAAGGTTAACCTTTAAAGTACAAGGCGCTCAAACTCTAAAAGCTTATGTCAAAATGCTTCTAACATTCGGTGAATATTTAGGTCTTGGCATGAAAACGAGTCTCGGTATGGGAGGGATAAAGCTTGAAGAAAGAAAAGATTGATTTATTTTATGGAGCTCTTTTGCATGATATCGGTAAGGTCATTCAAAGGGCGACAGGAGAACGAAAAAAACACGCCCTGGTAGGCGCGGATTGGTTTGATGAGATTGTTGATAATCAGGTTATTTCCGATCAAATTAGATATCACATGGCTAACTACCAAAGTGATAAACTTAGCAATGACCATCTCGCTTACATAACTTATATCGCTGATAACATCGCATCAGGTGTCGACAGAAGACAGTCAAATGAGGAGAGTGACGAGGATGCATCAGCTAAGATTTGGGATACCTATACAAACCAGGCTGATATTTTTAATGTTTTTGGAGCTCAAACGGATAAACGCTATTTTAAACCGACGGTTCTGAACTTGAAATCTGAACCTAACTTTGCGTCGGCAACCTATGAACCCTTCTCAAAAGGTGATTATGCGGCGATTGCGACGCGCATCAAAAATGAATTGGCAGAATTTGAGTTTAATCAAGCACAAATTGACTCTTTGTTAAATCTGTTTGAAGCAACCCTCTCTTTTGTGCCTTCTTCGACTAATACTAAGGAAATTGCTGATATTTCACTTGCTGAGCATAGTCGTCTGACAGCAGCTTTTGCTCTAGCCATCTATGATTACTTAGAAGACAAAGGTCGTCATAACTATAAGGAGGACTTGTTTACTAAAGCATCAGCTTTTTACGAGGAAGAAGCTTTTCTCCTAGCTAGCTTTGACTTATCAGGGATTCAAGACTTTATCTATAATATTGCAACGAGTGGTGCTGCTAAGCAATTAAAGGCTAGATCTTTGTATCTTGACTTTATGAGCGAGTATATCGCAGATAGTTTACTTGATAAACTAGGCCTTAATCGGGCTAACTTGCTCTATGTCGGTGGGGGACATGCTTACTTTGTCCTAGCTAATACTGAAAAAACGGTAGAAACACTCGTTCAATTTGAAAAAGATTTCAATCAATTTTTATTGGCCAATTTCCAAACCAGATTATATGTTGCCTTTGGTTGGGGAAGCTTTGCGGCTAAGGATATCATGAGCGAACTGAACTCACCTGAAAGCTATAGACAGGTCTATCAAAAGGCTAGTCGCATGATTTCTGAGAAAAAAATCTCAAGGTATGATTATCAGACCCTTATGTTGTTGAATAGGGGTGGTAAATCTTCCGAAAGAGAGTGCGAGATTTGTCATTCTGTTGAAAATTTAGTTGATAGTAAGAATTTAGTTGATAGTAAGAAGAAAAACCAGAAAGTATGCGTAATTTGTCAAGGTTTGTATTGTTTTTCTAAAGAGATTGCCCATAATCATTTCATTATCACTAAAAACAAGGGACTCCCAATTGGACCAAATGCCTGTCTTAAAGGTATTGCATTTGAAAAGCTTAGACATGAAGAGTTTTCCCGTGTCTATGTCAAAAATGACTATAAGGCTGGTACGGTCAAGGCAACCCATGTTTTTGTTGGGGATTACCAACACACAACAATAGATAAATATGCTGATTTATCTAAAAATGAAAACAAATTAGGTATTAAACGTTTAGCTGTTGTACGTCTTGACGTGGATGATTTGGGAGCTGCTTTTATGGCCGGCTTCTCCCAACAAGGAAATGGGCAATATAGTACCTTATCACGCTCAGCCACCTTCTCTCGAAGCATGAGTCTTTTCTTCAAGGTTTATATTAACCAGTTTGCTAGTGATAAAAAGCTCTCTATCATCTATGCCGGCGGGGACGATGTTTTTGCCATTGGCTCTTGGCAAGATATTATTGCCTTTACTGTTGAACTCCGTCAGAACTTCATTAAATGGACAAATGGAAAACTAACACTCTCAGCTGGTATTGGTCTGTTTGCCGATAAGACCCCTATTAGCTTGATGGCACATCAAACAGGGGAGCTAGAAGAAGCAGCTAAAGGCAATGAGAAAGATAGTATTTCACTCTTTAGTTCCGACTATACCTTTAAATTTGATCAGTTTATCACTAATGTTTACGACGATAAGTTAGAGCAGATTCGCTATTTCTTTAATCACCAAGATGAACGAGGCAAGAATTTCATATATAAACTGATTGAATTGCTTCGAAACTACGAGAGTGAAGAAAAGATGAATGTTGCCCGCTTAGCTTACTATTTGACACGTCTGGAAGAGTTAACAGACAAAGAAGAAAGAGATAAGTTCAAACAATTCAAGAAATTATTCTTCAAATGGTATACAAACAATGAATCAGACCGTAAAGAGGCGGAATTAGCTTTGCTCCTCTATGTCTATGAAATTAGGAAGGATTAATACATGGCAATTTTAACTGATGAGAATTATGTTGATAAAGCAGAACGTGCTATTTCATTACTTGAAAAGGATAATAAAGGGAATTATTTACTAACAACGTCACAAATCAGAAATTTATTATCCTTATGTAGTTCTTTATATGATAGAAGTAAAGAAAGAAAGTTTGATGAATTAATAAATGATGTTTCCTATTTAAGAGTACAATTCGTCTATCAGTCTGGAAGAAACTCTGTAAGAGTTAATAGACAGACGTTCTTCCCTGTTAAAGATTTGGTAGAAAAGGGTCAAATTCTTGAAGCGCTTAAGGAAGTTAAAGATAGAGAGACACTTCAAAGATTCTGTAGATATATGGAAGCACTAGTGGCCTATTTCAAGTTTTATGGAGGTAAAGATTAATGACATTCGCTAAGATTAAATTTTCAGCTCAAATTCGTTTAGAGACAGGCCTTCATATTGGGGCTAGTAATGCTTTTGCGGCCATCGGTGCTATCGATTCGCCTGTTATTAAAGATCCTATTACCAACCTACCAATCATTCCTGGTTCAAGTCTCAAAGGAAAAATGAGAACGCTTCTTGCCAAGGTTTATAATGAAAAGGTAGCTGAGAAACCAAGCGACGACAGTGATGTCCTTAGCCGTTTATTTGGGAATAGTGAAGATAAACGATTCAAAATGGGACGCTTGATTTTTCGTGATGCCTTCTTGTCAAACACTGATGAGCTAGACTCTCTTGGTGCAAGAAGTTACACAGAAGTAAAATTTGAAAATACAATTGACCGTATCACTGCCGAAGCCAATCCAAGACAAATTGAACGTGCTATTCGTAATAGTACCTTTGATTTTGAGTTGATTTACGAGATTACAGACAAGAATGAAAATCAAGTCGAGGAAGATTTCAAAGTGATTCGAGATGGTTTAAAACTTCTTGAACTTGATTATCTTGGAGGTTCTGGATCTCGAGGTTACGGTAAGGTTGCTTTTGAAAACCTCAAAGCTACTACCGTATTTGGAAATTATGATGTTAAACCATTGAATGAACTTTTGACTGCGGAGGTCTAATATGACCTATAAAATGTATATCATGACCTTTCAGAATGCTCATTTTGGTTCGGGCACTCTTGATAGCTCAAAATTAACATTCTCAGCAGACCGTATCTTCTCAGCCCTAGTGCTAGAAGCCCTAAAAATGGGAAAACTCGATGCATTTCTTGCCGAAGCCAACCAAGACGATTTCACGCTCACAGATGCCTTTCCATTTCAATTTGGACCCTTTTTGCCGAAGCCTATTGGTTATCCCAAACATGACCAAATAGATCAATCAGTTGATGTGAAAGAGGTTCGACGTCAAGCAAAATTGTCTAAGAAACTGCAATTTCTTGCTCTAGAAAATGTTGACGATTACCTCAATGGAGATTTATTTGAAAATGAAGAGCATGCTGTCATTGATACTGTGACAAAAAATCAGCCACATAAGGATGGCAATCTTTATCAGGTTGCTACAACCAGATTTTCAAACGATACGTCGCTTTACGTCATCGCAAACGAATCTGATTTGCTTAATGAGTTGATGACTAGTCTTCAGTATTCAGGTCTTGGTGGAAAGCGTTCAAGTGGTTATGGTCGTTTTGAGTTAGATATTCAAAATATCCCACTGGAATTATCAGATAGACTGACTAAGAATCATTCAGATAAAGTGATGAGTCTTACGACAGCACTTCCTGTAGATGCTGACCTTGAAGAAGCAATGGAAGATGGTCATTACTTATTAACTAAATCAAGTGGTTTTGCATTTAGTCATGCTACTAATGAAAATTATCGTAAGCAAGATCTTTACAAATTTGCTTCTGGTTCGACTTTTAGTAAAACATTTGAAGGGCAGATTGTCGATGTGAGACCACTTGATTTCCCTCATGCTGTTTTAAATTATGCTAAACCACTATTCTTTAAATTGGAGGTATAAAAATGAAAAATGACTATAGAACATTTAAATTGAGCCTCCTAACACTTGCTCCAATTCATATTGGCAATGGAGAGAAATATACCTCTAGAGAATTTATCTATGAAAATAAGAAGTTTTACTTTCCTGACATGGGTAAATTCTATAATCAAATGGTAGAGAAGAGGCTTGCTGAAAAGTTTGAGGCATTTCTGATTCAAACTCGTCCAAACGCACGTAATAATCGTCTTATTTCCTTCTTAAATGATAACCGAATTGCAGAGCGTTCTTTTGGAGGTTATAGTATCTCTGAAACAGGTTTAGAATCGGACAGAAATCCAAATTCAGCCGGAGCTATTAACGAAGTTAATAAGTTTATTCGTGATGCTTTTGGTAATCCCTACATTCCTGGTAGCTCATTAAAAGGTGCTATTCGAACTATTTTAATGAATACTACACCTAAGTGGAATAATGAAAATGCTGTAAATGACTTTGGAAGATTTCCAAGAGAGAATAAGAACCTTATCCCTTGGGGACCAAAAAAGGGAAAAGAATACGATGATTTGTTTAATGCAATTCGTGTGAGTGATAGTAAGCCTTTTGATAATAAGAGACTTATCTTGGTGCAGAAATGGGATTATTCAGCGAAAACAAATAAAGCTAAACCCCTCCCTTTGTATAGGGAATCAGTTTCGCCTTTTACAAAGATTGAATTTGAGATTACAACAACTACTAATGAGGCTGGACAATTAATTGAGGAGTTAGGTAAGAGAGCACAAACGTTTTATAAAGCATATAAGGCATTTTTCCTATCTGAATTTCCTGATGATATGATTCAAACTAATCTTCAATACCCAATTTATCTAGGTGCCGGGACTGGTGCTTGGACAAAGACTCTATTTAAGCAAGCTGATGGTATTCTACAAAGACGATATAGCAGAATGACAACAACTAAAATGGTAAAAAAAGGGGTACTGAAACTCACAAAAGCACCTCTTAAAACGGTTAAGATTCCCTCTGGTGATCATTCATTAATCAAAAACGACAAGTCTTTTTATGAAATGGGGAAAGCTAATTTCTTGATTAAGGAGATTGATAAATGAGAGTTCTTATATCAGCTGTAGGTGATACAGACCCCTTTAGAAATTTTCACGATGGCGCCTTAATTCATATTGCAAGAAAATATCGTCCCGAAAAAGTTGTATTGATTTTTTCAGAACATACTGCAAAAAAACAAGGTAATATTGAAAAAGCCTTGTTTTCTATTGCTCCTAATTATGAGCCTGAACTAATAATTCATGATTCCATTATTAGTGATAATGAGGTTCATATTTTTGATGTGATGTTTCAACGTTTCTCTGATATTTTGCAAAAATACTATACTAAAGACGACGAATTTATCTTGAATCTTTCTAGTGCGACACCACAAATCAAATCTGCTCTGTTTGTGATTAACCGTTTGAATGGCATCAATGTCAGAGCAGTTCAAGTTTCGAGCCCTGAACATGCTTCAAACGAGAACATCGGTCATGATAACGATGAGGACATTGATGAACTCATCGAAGTCAATGAAGATAATAAAGTCGATTTTATTGACCGAACGATTGAAGATAATGCTGAAAAATTTAGTCAGGCTCTATTGAAGAAAACTGCTCGAGATTTTATTGAGAAGTTTGACTATAAGGCGGCACTAGACATTCTAGACCAATTATCAGATTTTCAGGATTTGAAAGATGTCCGAGAAGAAATCCGTGATATTGTAAAATGTCTGTCAAAACAAGATGTTCCAAAAGGGTTACGGCATAAAAAGTTTAATGAAGCTGAACAAAAAATTCTTAGTGCCTATTTGACCATTGAACTGCAAAGAGAACGCGGGAACGTTAGTGAAAGTTTTATACGAATTAAAAACCTAACTGAGTTTATTTTGGAAGACTATATTGAAAAAAGATACCCAGGTATAATAGATGATTATTGTGAAGATATTCAGAAATACTATCTAAGTCTCTTTGATTATAGTAAACTCCTAAAAGCCACGAGAGAATTTGAACTTAGAAGAACAATCGCTCCAATTATTGAAATGAATTCTTCTAGAAATAAGGTTGCCCACAGCTTAAGTCCTTTGGACTCAGATGCAGTTAAACAACTGGGGATAGCTATGAAAACCTTAAAAACTCTAGTGAGAGAACAATACCATTTTAGCCAGAGTGATTTTAATTTTTATCAGGATTTGAATAAAAAATTATTGACTAAGTTGAACTAAAGAGGTGATCCGAATTGAAAATTTTAATCTCTGCTGTAGGAACAACCGATCCTATAAGTAATAATCACGATGCAGCTTTACTTCATATCGCAAGAAATTATAGACCTGACAAAATTGTCCTTGTATATAGTCAAGAAATGATGGTCAAACAAGATTTGATAAATAAGGTTTTGCTCTCAATCGAAGGCTATAATCCTATCATTGAAATTGACTCTACAATCTTGAATAACGATGAAGTCTTTCTTTTTGACAAAATGTATGAAGTTATGGGGCAAATTGTTCAAAAGTATACTAATGACGATAACGAAATCATCTTGAACTTGTCATCAGGTACACCACAAATTATTTCAGCTCTCTTTGCCCTTAACCGTATCAATGACTATAATACACAAGCTATTCAGGTTGCTACTCCTAAAAATGGAGCAAACAGAGAATACACAGCTCTGACTGACTCTGAGATAGATGCTCTTATTGTGGAAAATCAAGATAATAGTCTGGATTTTGTTGACCGAAGTATTAAAGATAAATCTGAGAAGTTTACGCAAGCATTAGTCAAACGTCATCTTAGAAGCTTAATTGCTTCCTTTGATTATCAAGCAGCAGAAGCGATAATCAATCGAAAAGAATATAATAAATTACTTTCTAAAAAGAAAATCGCTTATATTCGTGAGAAACTATACGATTTTTCACGAGTTTTCAAAAATCAGTCTATTCTTTCAGATATCCTATCGTTTCCTCTCGATGACTCCCAAAAGAAGGCTTTGAATTACTATTTGATGATTGATGTTTTAAAAGAACGTGAGCATATTGCTGATGTCTTGATTAAGGCAAAATCACTAGCTGAATTTGTCATCGAAGAAACCATCAAAAAAGATCATGAGGGCTTAATTGTATTTGTTGGCAATCTGCCAAAACTTAATCCAAGTTTTCCTGAATGTGAGGCAATTTTAGACGATATTGATAAGAAAATGAAAAAATCTAGGGGTATTGAAGACACTGAAGAACGCATTTTTTCAGTACAATCTACACTTAATCTATTATCTTACTTGAATATCCTTGAGTTCTATGAATATGATTCTCAGCTTCAGACAGCGATTAATGGCATTTTAAGTTTGAATGGTGAACGAAATAAAGTTGCTCACGGTTTGTCAGAAATTGATACGCGATTATTAAGTCGTAAGAAGTTAAAACAACTTTCTGAAAACCTGCGATTGCTTCTTGTTGATTGTTTGGACATTGATTCAAGCTATTTTAACTATTATGACAAACAAAATGAAGAGCTTATAAAGATGCTTGAATAGATATTTGGGTGTCATCCCCCTTTGACATTCCCTTATAAAAGCGCTATAATAGAACAAATTGAACTGAACCTTTAATCGAGTCCAGAGAGGCGAGAAAGGTGTACTGAGATGCTACGGCATCACCTAAAGGGTAGGGACTGCCCTATTTTCGTGCAACCTTCGCTGACTGGCGGAGGTTTTTTGTGTGAAAGGATATAAGAAATGAGAGAAAATCGTCCTGTTATTGCCCTTGATTTCCCGACTTTTGAGGATGTGAAGGCATTCCTTGCTAAGTTTCCTGCTGATGAAAAGCTCTATGTGAAGATTGGTATGGAACTTTACTATGCGGCTGGTCCAGAGATTGTTCGCTATGTTAAAGATCTTGGCCATAGTGTTTTCCTTGACCTTAAGCTTCACGATATTCCAAATACTGTCAAATCTGCAATGCGTGTTTTGTCTAACCTTGGTGTTGATATGACAAATGTGCATGCGGCTGGTGGTGTGGAGATGATGAAAGCAGCCCGTGAAGGCTTGGGAGATGGCCCAATCTTGATTGCTGTAACTCAGTTGACCTCTACCTCTGAAGAGCAGATGCGTGATTTCCAAAATATCCAAACCACACTTCAAGAATCAGTGGTTCATTATGCTAAGAAGACTGCTGAAGCAGGTCTTGATGGTGTTGTTTGCTCAGCACACGAAGTAGCCAAAATCAAAGAAGCAACAAATGAGGGCTTCGTTTGTTTGACACCTGGTATTCGTCCAGCAGGAGCAGCAGTTGGTGACCAAAAACGTGTCATGACACCTGCCGATGCTCGCCAAATTGGTTCAGACTACATTGTCGTTGGTCGCCCAATTACGCAAGCTGATGATCCAGTTGCGGCTTATCACGACATCAAGGCTCAATGGATCGGTCAATAAATTTTCAAAAAGACCTTATTTCATAGGAAAATAGACTGAATTAGGTTATAATAAAGAGTAGAAAACGCTTTACGGAGGATAATAATTATGACATTAGCATCACAAATTGCATCTGACTTGCTTGATATCAAGGCTGTTTACCTTAAACCTGAAGAACCATTTACATGGGCATCAGGAATCAAATCACCAATCTACACAGATAATCGTATTACTTTGTCTTACCCAGAAACTCGTACACTTATCGAAAATGGTTTTGTGGAAAAAATTAAGGAAGAATTTCCTGAAGTAGAAGTGATTGCTGGTACTGCAACTGCTGGTATTCCTCACGGTGCTATCATCGCTGACAAAATGAACCTTCCATTTGCCTATATCCGTAGTAAACCAAAAGATCACGGTGCTGGTAACCAAATCGAAGGTCGTGTGGTTAAAGGCGAAAAAATGGTTGTTGTTGAAGACTTGATTTCAACTGGTGGATCAGTACTTGATGCTGTAGCAGCTGCAGAGCGTGAAGGGGCTGATGTTATCGGTGTTGTGGCTATCTTCACTTACGAATTGCCAAAAGCTGAGAAAAACTTCGCTGATGCTGGCGTGAAATTGGTCACTCTTTCAAACTACACTGAGTTGATCAAAGTGGCTAAAGTGCAAGGCTACATCACAGCAGACGGACTTCAACTCTTGAAAAAATTTAAAGAAAACCAAGAAACTTGGCAAGATTAAATATCATGATTGAAGGCGGAACGTTTCAGGCGTTTCGCTTTTTTTAGTATAATTTAGGAAATAATAGAAGCAGGGAGAATATAAGATGTCAATTAATGAGTGGTCAGATGCAACGGCAATGACAGAAGCCGTGCAAAATAAGACGGTCAGTCCCCTAGAACTAGTGGAGGCTACTATTCGTGAAACGGAGAGGACGAATTCTAGGATAAATGCTATCGTCAGTCAACGCTACGAAAAAGCATTGAAAGAAGCAGAAACTAGAGACTTCTCAGATAAACCTTTTGCTGGAGTCCCGATTTTTCTAAAAGATTTAGGTCAAGAGCAAGCTGGTGAGCCGTCAACAGCGGGTTCTCGCCTATTTACAAGTTTTCATGCAACGGAAACAGATAATTATGTTAAGAAACTTGAGGAATTGGGCTTTATTATTTTAGGGTGTTCTAGCACTCCTGAGTTTGGCTTCAAAAATATTAGTGATGCTCAGATTCATGGTCCTGTCAACCTGCCTGACGATGTGACACGTAATGCTGGTGGATCAAGTGGTGGTGCGGCAGCTCTTGTGAGTTCTGGCATTTCTCCCTTGGCACCAGCTAGTGACGGTGGAGGCTCTATCCGTATTCCAGCTTCCTTTAACGGACTTATCGGGCTTAAGCCTACAAGAGGACGGATTCCTGTCGGTCCTAGTTCTTTCCGTGGATGGCAGGGGGCCTCTGTTCAGTTTGCTTTGACAAAGACTGTACGAGATACAAAACGCTTGCTTTATTATATGCAGACTTGTCAAATGGAAAGTCCCTTTATTCTACCGAAGCTTAGCAAAGTGTCTTTAGAAGAAGCAGTTAGACCTTTGAAGATTGCTTTGTCGACTGTCTCTCCTATTGGTGGTAAGGTGTCAGAATCTGCTATTGCGGCGACAAAAAAGGCTGCTAGAGCATTGGAAAGTCTAGGACATGATGTCCATGAAATCTCCCATCAGCCCTTGAATGGGATTGAAGCTATGCAGTCTTACTACATTATGAATAGTGTTGAGACGGCTGCCATGTTTGATGGTATAGAGGCTGGTTTGGGACGTCAGATGACGCTTGAAGATATGGAGTTAATGACTTGGGCTATTTTCCAATCTGGGCAAAAGATTCCTGCCAAAGTTTACTCTAAAGTCCTAACTCAGTGGGACCAGTATAGCCATCAGATGGCAAATTTTCATGAGTCTTACGATATTCTTCTGACTCCTACAGTTGCGGATGTGGCACCTAAGCATGGGCAGTTTGCCCTCTCTGAAAGCCTACAGAACCAACTCAAGCATATGTCTGAGTTTGATTGGCCAAAGCAACAAGAACTTATTTGGGATATGTTTGAGGATAGTTTAGATTGGACGCCTTTCACCCAACAAGCTAACCTGACGGGACAACCATCGATTTCTTTACCTGTCTATCGTGATGGGCAAGGGCTGTCCCTTGGTGTTCAACTGACAGCCGCCAAGGGAAGAGAAGACCTCCTCTTACACTTGGCCCAACAAATGGAAGAAGGTTCGGTTTTTAGCTAGACATTCTCATTTGCAGTTCAATATTTTGTGAAACCCTTTCAAATAGTGTAGGCTTAGATTATAAGTTTTTTAACTTAACTTAATTTTTCAAGGAGACACACATAGATGAAAAAGAGATTTTTCGCCGTTTTTAGCTTAATTTTGGCTGCGGTCTTTTTGGTTGCCTGCTCGTCACAAAGTACAGGTGAGAAGAACTGGGAAAAGATTGAGAAACGTGGTAGCATCAAGGTTGCGACTGCTGGAACACTTTACCCACAAACCTACCACGATGATAAGAATAATTTGACTGGTTATGACGTTGAGATTCTCAAAGAAGTTGGAAAACGTCTTAAGTTGAAAATTGACTTCACTGAGATGGGTGTAGATGGCATGCTTACTGCCGTAAATAGTGGGCAAGTCGATATCGCTAACTACTCACTCGAAGACGACAACAAGAACGTCAAAAAATTCTTGCGTTCTGAACCATACAAGTATTCCTTCACTTCAATGGTCGTTCGTGAATCGGATAATTCAGGAATCTCTTCATGGAAGGATCTCAAAGGCAAAAAGGCAGCCGGTGCTGCAAGTACAAAGTACATGAAGATTGCCAAAAAAATGGGTGCTGAACTCGTCGTATATGATAATGTTACCAATGACGTTTACATGCAAGACTTGGTAAATGGGCGTACAGACGTTATCGTCAACGATTACTATTTGCAAAAGATGGCAGTAGCCGCTATCAAAGACAAGTACCCAGTTAAGATCAACGACGGTATCTACAGTAACCCTTACTCAACAAGCTTTACCTTCTCATTGAAGAATAAAACTCTTCAAGAAAAGGTCAACAAAGCCATCAAAGACATGAAGAAAGATGGTACCCTTACCAAGATTTCAGAGAAATTCTTTGCTGGTCAAGACGTTACAAAGAAAACAAAAGTTGACTATACTGAGATTGATATCTCTGATGTTGAATAATATAAGCGATCCAATTGGATCGCTTATTTGCTAAAGAAATGTTTAGAAAGTTAGACTTATGATTATTGATTTTTCACTGATTCTAAAAAGCATTCCTTATGTCCTATCAGGTCTGCCTTATACCTTAGGAATCTCGCTTTTAAGCTTTATGGTTGGGAATGTTTTTGCTATCATCCTTGCCTTTATGCGAATGTCTCAAAAGCTTTGGTTAAAGTATCCATCCCGCATTTATATTTCCATCATGCGTGGGGTTCCTATGTTGGTCGTGCTCTTCATTCTTTACTTTGGTTTGCCTTATGTTGGTGTTCAGCTACCTGCCCTTCTTTGTGCCTTTATTGGTTTCTCATGTGTCAGTGCCGCTTATATGGCAGAGATTTTTCGTTCATCCATAGCTGCAGTAGACAAGGGGCAGTGGGAAGCCGCTCGCTCTCTTGGTCTTCCGCAGAAGTCTATTATCCGTTGGATTATCTTACCTCAGGCCATGCGTATAGCAGTAGCACCTCTTGGTAATGTCATTATCGACATGGTAAAGAGTTCCTCATTGGCTGCTATGATTACAGTGCCTGACATTTTCCAAAATGCTAAGATTATCGGTGGACGGGAGTATGACTACATGTCTATGTATATCCTAATTGCCCTTATTTACTGGACTTTGAGCTTCACTCTGGAATTACTTCAAGGCTATCTTGAAAAACGTTTAGCTACCTATTGATTATTGAAAAAATTTTTTGATTATCTAATAAAACATTGAAATTTATTTAATTCTAATCTTATAAATGTGGTATAATAAAAACGATTTAACAATCAGAAAGGTAATTTGGAATGAAGAAGAAAACAGTCGTTGCAACGACTCTATCAACCCTACTCGTCTCAACTGCCATCTTGGCCAATGCTGTCCAAGCTGACGAGGTAGAAACTCATGCAGCTGTTACAGCACCAAGCACTGAAGTAGTAGCTACAGAGGCAACTACCAATGCGACATCTACTGCAGCAACAACTGCATCTAGCGAGTCTCCAGCACCAGTAGCTAGTTCAACATCAGTTGTTACTGCTTCAACAGCTGAAACAAGCAAAACACCAGTTGCTACTGCAAGTGAAACTGCAACTGCAGCCGCAACTCCTACAACAGAAGTCGTGACAAATGCTAGCACAAGTGCCAGCAACGACACTGTAACTGTCCTTCACACCAACGATGTTCATGGTCGTATGGTTGAAGATGATCGTAACGGAGTTATTGGTGATGCCCTTTTGTCTGGTATCGTAAATGATTCTCGTTCAAAAGGAACAACCCTTGTCTTTGACTCTGGGGACTCATTCCAAGGTCTTCCAATCTCAAACAGTTCTAAGGGTGAAGACATGGCAAGCGTCATGAATGCTGTTGGTTTTGATGCCATGACAGTGGGGAACCATGAATTTGATTTTGGCCTTGATCAATTGCGTCGTTTGAGTAAACAAATCAATTTCCCAATCATCACATCTAACGTATATGTAAATGGCGTACGTCTTTTCCAACCATCTACAATCGTTGACAAAACACCTGGTGTTGATGGAGATGAAGTAGTCGTTATTGGTGTTACGACACCTGAGACAGCTACTAAGACACACCCACGTAATATCCCTGGTGTCTCTTTCACTGATCCTATTACTGAAGTTAAGGCTGTTGTTGACCAAGTGGAATCAAATGCCCGTGCCGAAGGTAAGGAATACAAGACTTATGTTGTCCTTAGTCACTTGGGGATTGATACAACAACTCCAGTTGAATGGCGTGGATCAACTTTGGCAGAAGCTCTTTCTAACTATGCACCTCTGAAAGGAAAACGTGTTCTTGTCCTTGATGGTCACTCACACACTCTCCACACAGCAACATACGGCGATAACGTTACTTACAACCAGACTGGTAGCTACCTTAACAATGTTGGTCGCGTCGTTTATAATTCTGACCGTGTCTTGTCACATGGCGTGATTTCACACGACGAAGCTAAGAAGAATTATCAAGTTAACCCAACAGTTAAAACTATGATTGATGATATCCAAGCTAAGTACAAGGCAGATTCTTCGAAAGTCGTTATCGAAAATAGTCCAGTGAAACTTAGCGGTGACCGTATGGACGTTCGTGTTCGCGAAACTAACCTTGGTAATGTTGTCGCTGATGCTCTCTTAGATTACGGACAATCAGCCTTCACACACAAGTCTAACCTTGCCGTAACAAACGGTGGTGGTCTTCGTGAAACAATTGCCAAAGACAAACCAATCACTAAAGGTGATATCATTGCCGTTCTTCCATTTGGTAACTCAGTTGCTCAAATTCAAGTGACAGGTCAAAATATCCATGATATGTTTGTCAAATCTCTTGGTTCTATTCTCCAAGTTGACGAAAGTGGTAAAACTGTTCTAGATGAAAATGGTCAACCTCTTCTTGAACCATCTGGCGGTTTCCTTCAAGTATCAGGAGCTCGTGTTTATTATGACACAACACTTCCAGCAGAAAAACGTATCTTGTCAATTGACATTTTTGATCCAGAAACTGGTACCTATAAACCACTCAACACTAATGAAACTTACTACCTTGTAACAAATGACTTCTTGGCTGCTGGTGGTGATGGCTACACAATGTTGGGCGGTCCTCGTGAAGAAGGTCCTTCAATGGATACCGTCTTTGCGGATTACTTGACACATGCAGACCTTTCTAAGTATGCAGTTATCAATCCAAACTCACGTACCATTTCTATTTCAAGTGCTGATTTTGCTGCCTTGAACAAAAAAGAAAATGCAGCAGACCCTACACTTAATCCTTTGGAACCTGTTACTCCATCAACTATTGCTAAAGATCTTGAAACAACTAAACCAGTGGTATCTAAAGTAGTAACGACTCCTAATGGCAAAGTATTCTTCATTTCAACAAGAAGCGAAGCACTTAAAGAAACAGAAAAAGTGACAGAAGCTTCTGCTCAAACTGAAGTTCTTCCTACAACAGGTGACAAGGGCTCACACGCAGGTCTCCTTGGACTTGGTATGTTGCTAACTCTCTTTGGACTTAGTGGAAAACACAAAGGTAAAGAGAAAAACTAAGAAGTTTGCAGATAAAAAAAGAGTTAACCATTTGGCTAACTCTTTTTTGTTTGCTTCTTGTTGCTATGTGTTTTTCGATACTGGCTTGGTGTTTGGTCGTAATAGTGTTTAAATTGGCGGTTGAAATTGGATAGGTTATTAAAACCAACATTAGTAGCAATTTCCAAAACTGGTTTAACGCTATTACTAAGCTCCTCGCAAGCAGCATTAAGTCTTGCCTGAATGATAAATTCTGTACAAGAGGTACCTGTATGTTGTTTAAAAATCGTCATAAAGTGAGTCTTACTATACCCCATAAGCTCTGATAACTTTTCAATAGTGAGATTTTCGGCATAATGTTGGTTAATGTAATCAATGATTTCCCGAATCTTTTCATTTTTACGATAATGATCATCTGAAGTTTTTCGCTCTACCAAACGATAGAAGTAGAGGAGGTAGATTAATTCTTCTAGTTTTGACTTGAGAAGAAGTTCATAGTGACGATCTTTCTGACGAATCATCTTAAAAATCTCAAAGAGGAGAGCTCTAATTTCTCTATACCCCTCGTCTGACGGTCTCAGGCATTGTTTAAACTTGAAATTAGAATTCTGCAAAGGCTGTAGGTAGCGTAGACTAAGCGGATCCACCAGCGACTGCCCCAACATATCCAAATGAAAATGTAGGGTGTCCGTATGATGAGGCTGATTATCTACGGGGTGAATCGAATGAAGGCCATTCGGACGTATTAAAAAGATATCTCCAGCCTGACTATCAAAATAGTCATAATCAATATGATAACGAGCAGTCCCCTCATAAACATATTGAATCTCAAGCTCAGGATGCCAATGGAAAAGAATATCAGGTCGCCCATTTTCGACCTTGGTTTCCGTCAATCGAAACGGAAGCAGGTTATCGTCAAAATCTATCAAATGTTTAAAATCAGTATCAGTAGCTGCTTGACTCATGATTAACCTTTCAAAATCATAGGATAATACCATGATAGCATTTTCTTTCTTAAAAAGCATGAGTCAATCATCTTATAGTATTGGTAGTTTTTTATTTACATAATTTTATTTCTGTAGTTATGTATGCAAAATAAAAAGATGACTAAGCATCCTTTTTACATAAATTTAGTTATGTTTATTTTCCTAGACAGAACTGACTAAAGAGTTGTGTAATGAGTTCATCCGGGGCGGCGTCACCAGTAATTTCTCCTAAAACTTCCCAGGTACGTGTCATATCAACCTGTAAGAGGTCAACAGGCATGCCTAATTCAAGACCTTGATTGACTGCTTCAAGACTTTCGAGAGCTTTTTCAATGAGTGAAATGTGACGAGCATTTGAGAGATAAGTAGCATCTTTCTCCACTAGGCCAGCATTATCAAAGAAGAGCTGATTGATGCGATCTTCGATTTTGTCAATATTTTCATTCTTGAGGACTGAAATTGGAATGACATCTTCGGGAAGCTCTTCCATTTGGATTGCTTGTGGTAGGTCTGTCTTATTTAGAAGAATGATGCGATTGCTATTTTGACTGATTTCTAGTAATGTACGGTCTTGCTCTGTTAACGGTTCGGAGCTATTAAGCACAAGGAGAACCAGGTCAGCCTCTTCGAGAGCTTTCTTGGAACGCTCAACACCAATCTTTTCAACCACATCATCTGTGTCTCGAATACCAGCGGTATCGATTAACTTAAGTGGAACACCTTTGATATTAACGTATTCTTCAATGACATCACGAGTAGTACCTTCAATATCCGTAACGATAGCTTTCTCCTCGCGTAGGAGATTGTTAAGAAGACTAGATTTTCCGACATTTGGACGACCAATGATTGCCGTTGAAAGGCCTTCTCGTAGGATTTTTCCTCGTTTAGCAGTGGCAAGAAGATTTTCTAAAAGTGCTTGGAACTCTTGCGTTTTTTCACGGACAAGGGCTGTGGTGACTTCTTCAACATCATCATATTCAGGGTAATCAATATTCACTTCGACTTGAGCCAAGGTGTTAAGGATTTCTTGACGAGTATTGTTAATGAGATCCTTGAGCGACCCATCAAGTTGAGAGACGGCAACGGCCATAGCCTTATCAGTCTTAGCACGAATCAAATCCATGACAGCTTCAGCCTGAGTCAAGTCCACACGACCATTCAAAAAGGCACGTTTGGTAAATTCTCCAGGTTCAGCCATACGAGCTCCAGAACGAATAAGGAGTTGGAGGATTTCATTAGTCACAGCAACCCCACCGTGAGTGTTAATCTCCACGACATCCTCGCGTGTAAAGGTCTTTGGAGCACGCATAACACTGACCATGACTTCATCGATGGTTTCCTCATTTTCGACAATATGGCCGTAATTGATAGTATGTGAAGTAACTGATTCTAGATTTTTTCCTTTAAAAATTTTATTAACAATGGCGATAGCATCGGTTCCAGATAAGCGAACGATACCGATAGCACCTTCACCTAAGGGCGTTGAAATGGCAGTAATCGTATCAAATTCTTTGGTAATTGACATAGTTATTCCTTTGGATTTTTTCTGTATAAGTTTTAAAATGATTTAATTTCATTGTAACGCAAAAGAGCAGTAGTCGCAAGGATTGGTGCTGATAAAGACAAGAAAAAAGAGCCTGAGCTCTTTTCCTTATTTATGACGTTCAAAATATGATTTAGTCTCTTTGAGAATAATTGGTGAAAGGACTAGGAGGGCAATCAAGTTAGGCAATGCCATCAAGCCGTTTACGATATCTGCAATTTTCCAAACAACATCAAGTGTGAGGTAACCACCAAGAGCAACCATAACCACAAAAATGAGGCGGTAGAGTGGAAGGAATTTAGTTGATTTAAAAATGAATTCGAAACAACGTTCACCGTAGTATGACCAACCCAAGATTGTAGTAAAGGCAAAGAGAACCAAAGAAAGTGTTAAGGCAATTTCACCAAATGTGCCAAAAACAGATGAGAAGGCTGCTTGTGTCATTGGGGCACCTTCCAGGCTACCTGACCATTGACCAGTTACAAGGATAGCAAGACCAGTAAGTGTACAGATGATAATCGTATCAATGAAAGTACCTGTCATTGAAATCAAACCTTGTTCAACAGGTTCTTCGGTCTTAGCTGCAGCAGCGGCGATAGGAGCAGATCCAAGACCTGACTCATTTGAAAAGACACCACGCGCAATACCAAGACGCATAGCGACCATGACTGTTGCACCAGCAAAACCACCAACGGCTGCTTTACCAGTAAAGGCAGATTGGAAGACCATTTCAAGAACTGGTAAAAGTTGATTAAAGTTTGTAAAGATAACCACAAGAGCTGCTAGGATATAAAGTCCAGCCATAAATGGTACGACCTTTTCAGAAACTTTAGAGATAGATTGGATACCACCAAAAATGATGGCAGCAGTTATAAGAGCAAGTAAGATACTTACGATTTTGGGTGACCAGTCAAAGCTGTTTTGAAGTGAGGCGGTGATTGAGTTAACTTGAGAGAAAGTACCAATCCCCAACCATGCAACAAGCACACCTGCAAAGGCAAAGAAGTAGGCCAAAGGTTTAGCAATTATTTGCCATTTTCCAGAGAAACCATGTGTGATGTAATACATTGGACCACCAGAAACATTACCTTGGTCGTCAAGTGTACGGAATTTAATAGCCAAAAGACCTTCGGAATATTTGGTTGCCATACCAAAGAAAGCGGCAATCCACATCCAGAAAAGGGCACCAGGTCCACCAGTTTTGATGGCTGTAGCTACCCCAACAATGTTACCTGTACCAACAGTTGCAGCTAGAGCTGTCGCAAGGGCTGCAAAACTAGAAATATCACCTTCCCCTTTATCTTCAGCAAAGATAAGTTTAAAAGCTTTAGGAAGACGAAGAACTTGCAAAAGTCCAAGACGAAGCGTAAGGTAAATCCCAGTTCCTACAAGAAGGACCAAAAGGGGTGGACCCCAGACAAAATCATCAATAGTAGTAAAAAAGTCTAACATGAATGTAACAATCTCCTTTAACCGAGACGTCAAAAAAGAGGTTTGGCTTAACCAGACCTCTGAGAATACAAAGCTATTACTACAAGTAAAAAACTTGCGATGCTTTCTGTCCTTTTACCTGAGAGTTTCGGTTGTTACCCCTTGCCCCTTCGGTGTCTTGTTTACAGCTAAGGCTGCTTCAAGATCTCTCCAGAAGTCCGTCAATCACCAGTCTTCCTGATGACATCACTCGGTTTTTATTTTATTGTGGTTCTATCTTATCGAAAAAACCGAACAGTGTCAACACTAATTTTCATCAAAACTATAAAAAACCGAATATTATACTTAAGAATGCCTTTCACCAAAACCTAGAAAAGCTTGGAATAACAATCATTTTAAGCAAACAACCTCCCAATAAAAACAAACGATTATTTGCTAAAGTTATTTCACACTCATTATGAATAGACTCTGCATTTTCATCCAAAAAATGATAAAATAGTAGAGCTTATTTTTGAGAATGGAGAATATGATGAACCCATTATTAACTGGTATGAATGACAAACAGGCTGAAGCCGTCCAAACGACTGAAGGTCCTTTATTGATTATGGCTGGTGCAGGATCAGGGAAGACACGTGTACTTACCCACCGCATTGCCTACCTTATCGACGAAAAAATGATCAATCCTTGGAATATTTTGGCCATTACCTTTACCAATAAGGCAGCTCGTGAGATGCGTGAGCGTGCTATGGCTTTAAACCCAGCAACTTCAGAAACATTGATTGCGACCTTCCATAGTATGTGCGTGCGAATCCTTCGTCGTGAAGCGGACCATATTGGCTACAATCGAAACTTTACTATCGTGGATCCTGGTGAACAACGTACTTTGATGAAACGTATTCTCAAGAATCTTAATCTTGATCCTAAGAAGTGGAATGAACGTGCCATCTTAGGGACGATTTCCAACGCAAAAAATGACCTCTTGGATGAAGTGGCTTATGAGCACCAAGCTGGTGACATGTATACTCAAATCGTTGCTAAATGTTACAAAGCCTATCAGGAAGAGCTCCGTCGTAGTGAAGCCATGGATTTCGACGATTTGATTATGATGACTCTGCGTCTCTTTGACAAAAATCCCGATGTGCTCGCTTATTATCAGCAGCGTTATCAGTATATTCACGTGGATGAATATCAAGATACCAACCATGCTCAGTATCAGTTGGTAAAACTCTTAGTATCTCGCTTCAAGAATATCTGTGTCGTGGGTGATGCTGACCAATCAATCTACGGTTGGCGTGGGGCTGACATGCAGAACATCCTTGATTTTGAGAAGGACTATCCCGAAGCTAAGGTTGTCCTCTTGGAGGAAAACTACCGTTCAACCAAGAAAATTCTCCAAGCAGCCAACGAAGTTATCAAGAACAACCGTAACCGCCGTCCTAAGAAACTTTGGACTCAAAATGATGACGGTGAACAAATTGTTTATTACCGTGCTAATGACGAGCGTGATGAAGCTGTTTTTGTTGCTTCAACTATTGATAACATTATTCGTGAAGAAGGTAAGAACTTCAAGGATTTCGCTGTACTTTACCGTACCAATGCTCAGTCTCGTACCATTGAAGAAGCTTTACTCAAGTCTAATATTCCTTATACCATGGTTGGAGGAACCAGGTTCTATAGCCGTAAAGAAATTCGTGATGCCATTTCTTACTTGAACTTAATTGCCAATCCTGCTGATAATATTAGCTTTGAACGTGTCGTTAATGAACCTAAACGTGGAGTTGGACCTGGGACACTAGAAAAGATTCGTACCTTTGCCTATGAGCAAAACATGAGTCTCCTAGATGCTTCAGCTAATATTATGTTATCACCGATTAAGGGGAAAGCAGCTCAGGGCGTTTACGATTTTGCTAACATGATTCTGAACCTACGTGATAAGCTAGATGGACTAAGTATCACTGAAGCTGTAGAGGCTGTTTTGGATAAGTCTGGTTATCTGGATGCTCTTTCGATGCAACAAACACTTGAAAGTCAAGCGCGCATTGAAAATATCGAAGAATTCATGTCTGTTACTAAGAATTTTGACGAAACCAACACCGATGGTACGGAAGACGAGACAGGAATTGACCGTTTAGGCCGTTTCTTAAACGATTTAGCTTTAATTGCTGATACGGACGATGGTGATATGGAAGCAGCAGAGGTAACCTTGATGACTCTCCATGCTGCCAAAGGGCTTGAATTCCCAGTTGTCTTCCTAATTGGTATGGAAGAGGGAGTTTTCCCTTTGTCACGTGCCTCAGAAGAGCCAGATGAACTCGAAGAAGAGCGTCGTTTGGCTTACGTAGGTATCACTCGGGCGGAAGAGATTCTTTTCCTTACCAACGCTAATACGCGTACGCTTTTTGGTAAGACTAGCTATAATCGTCCTAGCCGTTTCTTACGTGAAATTTCAGATGATTTATTACAATATCAAGGTCTAGCACGTCCAGCCAATTCATCATTTGGTGTTCGTTTTACAAAGGAAGAGCCTACACAATTTGGTCAGGGCATGAGTTTACAACAAGCGCTTCAGACCAGAAAAGCCAATGCACAACCTGAAAGAGCTACTGCTGCTCAGCCATTTTCAAAAGCTACTGGAGGGCTACCGTTCGGAAAAACGTCAAACTCTGGCAACACAGCAACAGACTGGGAAATTGGAGATATTGCTCACCACAAGAAGTGGGGAGATGGTACTGTCTTAGAAGTAACTGGAAGTGGCAAGACACAAGAACTTAAGATAAAATTCCCAGAAGTTGGACTAAAAAAAGTTTTGGCAAGCGTAGCACCTATTAAGAAGAAATAGAAAGGGGCCGAAAGGTCCTTTTTATAAGCCCTCCCTATCACATTGATAAAAAATTTCTATTAGACAGCTAGCTTTTCTGGGTGTAGAATGAAGGCAACTTTTGTTTTGGAGGACACCCATATGTCACGAGAATTTTCATTTGAAACCTTACAATTACACGCTGGACAAACACCTGACAAGGAAACAAAATCACGTGCTGTTCCAATTTACCAAACCACTTCATATGTTTTTGACGACGCTCAAGAAGGTGAAGATCTCTTTGCCCTTAGAAAGCCTGGTAATATTTACACACGTATTACCAATCCAACAGTAGCAGTACTTGAAGAACGTATTGCAGCCCTCGAAGGGGGTGTTGGGGCCTTGGCTACAGCATCAGGTATGGCTGCAATCACCTATGCTATCCTTGGTTTGGCACATGCTGGCGATCATGTTGTTGCCGCGACAACCCTCTATGGTGGGACATTCAATCTCTTAAAAGAAACTCTTCCACGCTATGGTATCACAACAACTTTTGTAGATGTTGACAATCCTGAAGAAATTGAAGCTGCTATCAAAGATAATACCAAGCTTGTCTTGATTGAGTCTTTGGGAAATCCGCTTATCAATATTCCTGATTTTGAAAAAATTGCTGAGATTGCTCACAGTCATAAGATTCCATTGGTTGCTGACAATACTTTTGGAACTCCATATCTCATCAATGTTATCTCCCATGGTGTAGATATCGTGGTTCATTCTGCAACTAAGTTTATCGGTGGACATGGAACAACTATTGGAGGTCTTATCGTCGATTCTGGTAAATTTGACTGGGAAGCTTCAGGCAAATTCCCACAGTTGGTTGACGAGGACCCATCTTACCACAATATCAGCTATACGCGTGATGTTGGTCCAGCAGCATTTGTAACTGCCCTTCGTACACAACTTTTGCGTGACACAGGGGCTGCCTTGGCACCTTTCAATGCTTTCTTGCTCTTGCAAGGACTTGAAACACTTTCACTTCGTGTCGAACGCCACGTCGAAAATACTAAAAAAATCGTAGACTTTTTGGAAAATCATCCAAAAGTTGAAAAAGTTAACTATCCTGGATTACCATCAAGTCCTTACTATGATTTGGCACAAAAATACTTCCCTAAAGGAACAGGCTCTATTTTCACTTTCCATGTTAAAGGTGGACAAGACGAAGCACGTACCGTAATTGATAATCTTGAAATCTTCTCAGATTTAGCCAACGTTGCTGATGCAAAATCTTTGGTGGTGCACCCTGCAACAACAACTCACCAACAATTGGCAGAAGCTGATTTACTAGCTTGTGGTGTCACTCCAAATCAAATTCGTATCTCAGTTGGTTTGGAAAACGCAGATGATTTGATTGAAGATTTAAAACTAGCCCTTGATAAAATTTAAGTATTTCGATACTAAATAATTTAACCAGCTCTTTAGCTGGTTTTTTGTTATACTAACCCTATGAAATTTGTTTTTGATTTGGATGGAACCCTATGTTTTGATGGTATGACCATGTCAAAAGACCTACAAAAGGTTCTTTTAACTGCACCAAAATACGGTCATGAAATTATTTTTGCAACAGCACGCTCTTACAGAGACTGTCTTAGTATTTTAGAGGGAGAATTGAGAAAGCTGACAGTAGTTGGCTTAAACGGTGGTGAAGTCTTCCAAGATGAACACTTAGTATCACAATACACAATACCTTCTCCTGCTCTAAGAACGATTGTTAGCTACTGTGATACTTATAATCTCCCTTATTTTATTGATGATACCTTTAATTATGCTATTCAAAATCCTGAGCAAATCCCTTTTCTTTCAAATGTTGATCCATTAAACAAAGCAAGGATTTTGCCTGTTCATGAACTTAATGAGCCTATCAAAGTTGTTATTCCACTTGTAGAGCATGAAGATATACGTGAAGACCTTATCTTTAATCTAAACAAACTGGAAGGTTTAGACCTTAGTTATCATGATATCGAAAGGTGTCTTTACATTAATCCTAAAGGTGTGACCAAGGCTAGTACTGTTTTAAACCACTTTGGTAAAGACTTTGTAGCTTTTGGAAATGATCAAAATGATATTTCTCTTTTCAAAAATGCTATATATGGAGTGCAAATTGGTGATTATCCCTACCTAAAAAACTTTGCGGATGAGGTTATTCCTGCAATTAATGCAGTTATTGCTGAAAAAATTAGACTACTGTTTGAAAAATTCTAAACAAATGCTTAGGCTTATTGCTATATTTACAGTACAATAGTTAAAAAAGTATTGGAGGACTAACATGCCAACATTTATTGGAAAACTAGTTACAGTAGCAGAAGACAAACAACTTCAAGTTGGAGATACCTTGCGTGACTTTAACTTGACCACAACAGATTTGACGAAAAAATCACTTTCAGAATTCGATGGAAAGAAAAAAGTTATCTCTATCGTTCCATCAATCGATACTGGAATCTGTTCAACTCAAACACGTACCTTTAATAAGGAATTGTCAGAATTAGACGATACAGTAGTTATTACTATTTCAGTGGACCTACCATTTGCACAAGCTCGTTGGTGTGGTGCTGAAGGACTTGAAAATGCCATCATGCTTTCTGACTACTATGATAATAGTTTCGGTAAAGATTATGGTGTCCTCATTGAAGAATGGCACTTGTTAGCACGTGCAGTTTTAGTGGCAGATGCTGACAATAAGATTACTTATGTCGAATATTTGGACAATATCAATACTGATCCAAACTATGAAGCAGCAGTAGCAGCGGTTAAAAGCTTATAAAATGAGGCTCCGGTCTCTTTTTTATTTTGCCTTTCTTACAGTTTTTACTTGCAAAAGTATTAGCTTCTTGCTATTATTGTATAGCAATACTCAATATGGATAGTAAAATATAAAAAGGAGATTCAATGTCTGAAAAAGAAAGACCTCAACTGATTATCGATTACGAAGCTAATACAGACAAACTTGTTCGTTTAGGCGATGTTGTCGATCAATTTAAAGGAAAAGCTGTCCCTGCTAAGGCAGAACCTGGCGAATTCGCTGTCATTAATCTATCGGATATGACACCCAACGGCATTGCCTACGATGACCTTAAAACGTTTTCTGAGGAACGCCGTAAACTTTTACGATTTCTCTTAGAAGATGGAGATGTTCTTATTGCTTCTAAGGGAACTGTACAAAAAGTTGCTGTTTTCGAAGATCAGGGCAAGCGAGAAGTTGTCGCCTCATCAAATATCACAGTATTACGACCTAAGGAAAAACTCCGTGGTTTCTACATCAAGTTTTTCCTTGAGACAGAGATTGGTCGTGCCTATTTAGACTATGCTGATAAGGGAAAGGCTGTCCTAAATTTATCGACGGCTGACCTCTTAGACATCAAAATTCCTGAGATACCAATTGTGAAGCAAGATTATCAAATTGCTGCCTACTTGCGTGGGCGTGCTGATTACCACCGTAAGATGGTGAGGGCAGAGCAGGAGTGGAAAAATATCCAGCATAATGTCACAGAAGCTCTATTTGGAAATTAATCAAAAGCCAGCAAACTAAGATTTGTTGGTTTTTTTTCATTATTCTCGTGTATAATGGAAGTAGTAAATATGTTTTTAGGAGGTCATTATGACTACCAACACTATAGATTTATCACAACCTGTTGCAACAATCATTAAAGAGCATCCAGAGGTTAAGGAATTACTGATTGATCTCGGTTTCAAGCCCTTGTCTAACCCAGCTATGCTAAATACTGTCGGTAAGGTAACAAGTCTAAAGGCTGGATCTAAGTTAGCAAATATTCCCTTAGAAAAAATTAAGCAAACCTTGCTGTTCAATGGTTATGACGTAATTGGTGACTGATATGGAAGATAATCGTATTCAAATACTCAAAGAAATTCTACTAGATTTGCACCATGGAGCCAGTCCTGAGAGTGTTCAAGAGCGCTTCAATCAACACTTCAAGGGAGTATCAGCCCTCGAAATCTCTATGATGGAGCATGAATTGATGTCATCAGAAGATGGGGTTACCTTTGAAGACGTAATGAGCCTCTGTAATGTCCACGCTAACCTCTTTAAAGGTGCTATTGCAGATGTGGAAGTGGCAGACGCTGATCAAGAGGGCCACCCTGTTTATGTGTTTAAACAAGAGAATTTAGCCCTACGTTCAGCTATTCTCCGTATCCGACGTATCATAGAAAATATTAGTAAGCCTGAAAATGAAGATTTTAAATCTGACCTGTTCAATGGACTGAAGCATCAGATGACTCTACTTGGTCAATTCCATAATCATTATACGCGTAAAGAAAAGCTTTTCTTTCCAATAATGGAGCGTTACGGCCATGACTCCCCTCCAAAAGTGATGTGGGGAGTAGACGATGACATCCGAAAACTTTTTAGAGCGGCAGAAGCTAAACTAAAAGAACTTCCAGAGGCTGATTTAGAAGAATTTTCAAAGTCTTTCGAAGCATTCTCAGAAGAGTTTGAAGCCATGATTTTCAAAGAAGAGGCTATCTTACTTATGATTCTGCTTGAAACCTTCACGCAAGACGATTGGCTTTCGATTGCCGAAGAAAGCGATGCCTATGGCTATGCAATAATAAAACCTACAGCTGTCTGGAAACCTAAGCGTGAGCGTTTTGAGGAGGTAAATGCTGATACATCGCAAGAACAATCTGAACTAAGTAGTGACGAACATCTGGACAATACCCGAATTATTGACACTCCCGAAGGGCAGTTCACCATCAGCTTCACTCCAAAACCAAAAACTGAAACTGTCGTAGATAGAGAAACGACTCAGCCTTTTGGCAATGGTTATCTTTCTGTGGAGCAGGCCAATCTCATTCTCAACCATCTTCCTTTGGAAATCACTTTCGTCAATAAAGACGATATTTTCCAGTACTATAATGATAATGTTCCCGCCAATGAAATGGTTTTTAAACGAACACCTAGCCAAATTGGACGAAACGTTGAACTTTGTCATCCGCCAAAAGTGCTTGATAAGGTCAAGAAAATCTTTGAATTACTGAAGAGTGGGGAGCGTGACCAAGTTCCAATGTGGTTCAAATCTGAACGTTTAGGGAAATTCGTTTATGTTACCTATGCAGCTGTTAGAGATGACAAGGGAGACTTTCAGGGTGTCCTAGAATATGTGCAGGATATTCAGCCTTTCTTTGAATTGGAAAGCGACCTTAATAGAGATATCGATTAAAAAAGCTAGCAGGCCTGCGATTGCTTATGACTATAATACTTAAGAGGTTTGAGACTTTGCTCTCTGCCTCTTTATGTTTCTACCTAGCTCTTTAGGATTGCTTTTGATATAATTAAAAGTATGATTTCAGGAATTATTAATCTAAAAAAAGAGGCTGGGATGACCAGTCATGATGCTGTTTTTAAACTACGCAAAATATTACATGAGAAAAAAATTGGGCACGGCGGAACTCTTGATCCAGATGTTACTGGTGTTCTACCTATAGCGGTTGGAAAAGCTACTCGTGTTATTGAATACATGACAGAAGCAGGTAAAGTCTATGAAGGCGAAATCACCATTGGATTTTCGACAACTACCGAGGATACTAGTGGAGATGTCGTTCAAACAACTCCAGTTACAGAGTTAGATGAAGAAACCGTCGATATGGCAATGGCTAGTTTTGAGGGAGAAATCACACAAATTCCTCCTATGTATTCAGCGGTTAAGGTCAACGGAAAGAAACTTTATGAGTACGCACGCGCTGGAGAAGAAGTAGAGCGTCCACAACGTCAAGTGACAATTTCCGAATTTGTCCGTACCTCTCCTATTGAATTGGAAAACAATACCGCAAAATTCACCTTCCGTGTTGCTTGTAGCAAGGGGACTTATGTCCGTACTTTATCTGTCGATTTGGGTGCTAAACTCGGATACGCGAGTCATATGTCTGCTCTTCGTCGAACAGCCTCAGCTGGTCTAACCTTAGATAAGGCACTAACACTCTCACAAATTTCAGAAATGATAGAAGCGGGGGATACTTCCTTCCTCCTTCCCATCGAATTTGGTGTTCAGGACCTACCAGCTGTTCAAGTCACTGAGGATGATGCTAAAGAAATTTCATTTGGTCGCTTTATTACTATCGATAGCCAAGAACCCTTAGTTGCGGCCTTTATAGGAGACAAGGTTCTAGCCATCATGGAAAAGCGAAATCAAGTTTATAAACCTAGAAAAGTATTAAGTCAATGAAAGTAACTTCTATTAATGATTATAAAGATATCCATCAGGAAAAGGAAACGGTTCTTGTCTTAGGGTATTTCGATGCTCTTCACCGTGGTCATAAGGTCCTTTTTGATAAGGCGCGCCAGATTGCTGATGAAAAACAGCTTGAAGTAGCTGTCCTTACCTTTAATGAGAGTCCTCAATTGACTTTTCAAAGGTATACGGATGATCTCCTCCTTCATATCACAGCACCCAAGAGACGCTGTGATCTTTTTGAAGCCTATGGAACAGATCAGCTTTACTTAACAGATTTCAATAGTGATTTTGCCCGAACGAGTTCAGATGATTTCATTGCCCGCCATATTAAGCGTTTAAAAGCTCAAGAGGTTGTTGTGGGCTTTGATTACAAGTTTGGACATCATCGAACAGATGTGGACTATCTAGCCCGTAATTTTTCTGGTAATGTTCATGTTATTGAGGAACAACAAAGCGATGGTGAAAAGATTTCGTCAACACGTGTACGTCAATTAATACGAGAAGGTAATGTTAAAGAAGCCAATAAACTTCTTGGCCACGAATTCTCGACACGTGGCATCGTGGTACATGGTGATGCCCGTGGGCGTACCATTGGTTTTCCAACTGCTAATTTAGCACCAATCGACAGAACTTTTCTCCCTGCTGATGGCGTCTATGTTGCTGATGTGGTGATTGATGGTAAACGCTATCGTTCCATGACTAGCCTAGGTAAAAACGTTACCTTTGGGGGAACAGAACTCCGCCTTGAAGCCAATATCTTTGATTTCGAAGGCGATATTTATGGAAAAACAATCGAAGTTTTTTGGCTAGATTATATCCGTGATATGATTAAGTTCAATAATATAGAGGAACTTTGCGCTCAACTGGAGGCCGATAAAAAAATCGCGGAAAAATTTTAAGAAAGCGTAGCCAAAACTAATCAAATAATGTATAATGATTAGGAATGTTAAAGTGAAAGGGGTGTTTGCATGGTAACTTTATTTTTATCACCTAGCTGCACCAGCTGTAGGAAAGCACGAGCCTGGTTGACCAATCATGAAGTTGCTTTTGACGAACACAATATTATCACGAGCCCATTAACTCACGATGAGTTGATGAAGATTTTGTCTTACACGGAAAACGGTACTGAAGATATCATTTCAACCCGTTCAAAAGTCTTTCAGAAGCTGAATATCGATGTGGATGATTTGACCATCAAGGAACTCATTCAATTGATTTCTGAATATCCAAATCTTCTTCGTCGACCTATCATTATGGACAACAAACGCATGCAAATCGGTTTCAACGAAGATGAAATTCGTGCCTTTTTGCCTCGTGATTATAGAAAGCAAGAATTGCGTCAAGCGACCATTCGAGCTGAAATTGAGGGTAACAATGACTAAAGGAAATTATTCCTACCCACTCGATCCATCATGGAGCACTGAGGAAATTACCACAGTGCTTCATTTTTTGAGTCAGGTAGAAAAAGCATACGAGAGCAAGGTTGACCGTGACCAACTCTTGCAAGCCTATAAGGTATTTAAAACTGTTGTCCCAGGCAAAGCGCCTGAAAAGCAACTAGACAAGGCCTTTGAAGAAGCTAGCGGTTTTTCAACCTATCAAGCTGTCAAAGCTGCTAAAGCAAAAGATAAAGGATTTGTATCACTTGGAAAATAAACTGATTTTCGCCAAAGAAATCATCAAAGAAGCTGGTGCTTTTATCAAAGAAAGTTTAAGTAAAACAATTACGGTCGAAGAAAAGACGGCTTTTGATGATTTAGTCACTAATATTGACAAACAAACACAAGATTTACTCGTGGCACGTATTAAATCTGCCTTCCCTTCAGACAATATTTTCGCTGAAGAAAATGGCTTGGTGCATAATATCAAAGATGGAAATGTCTGGGTCTTGGATCCTATTGATGGAACGGTCAATTTTATTGTCCAACAAGATAATTTTTGTGTGATGATTGCCTACTATGAAGAGGGACAAGGAAAATTTGGTCTCATTTATAACGTCATGGCTGATCAACTTTTCTATGGTGGTGGCCAGTTTGATGTGTATTGTAATGACAAATTGCTTCCAGCCTATAAAAGTCGACCATTAGACCGTTGCCTAGTCGCTAGCAATGGAGCCATGTACGCTAAAAATTTTCATGGCTTAAAAGACCTTATTGATAAGACCTTGGGTGTTCGTGTCTACGGTGGTGCCGGTTTAAGCATGTCAAAAGTCCTATCTGGCCAAATTTTAGCTTACTTTTCAGTTATTTACCCATGGGACTATGCCGCAGCAAGTATTATGGGAGAAAAATTGGGTTATCACCTTGAGACCATTACTGGAGAACCACTGGATTATTCTAGTCGTCAAGCTGTGATGCTTGTCCCTAAAGACAGACTTGAAGAAATCAAGCATATTATGGGCTCAGAAAATTAATTTGAAACATAAAACCATACTGGACAAATCAGAACAGCAAGTTCTCTTGGTTAGTCCAGTTTTTTGATAGAAAGGAAACTATGCAATTTCCATTAGACTTTATAGAAAAATATAATAAGCTCCTTGGAGATGAAGCGAAGGACTTCTTTGCATCTTTTGATCAAGAAGCCGTATCCGCCTACCGTACCAACCCTCTTAAAAAGCAACAGAAGGACTTTCCTGATGCTATCCCTGAAACACCTTGGGGCCATTACGGTAAAATTTCCGGAAAATCTGCCGACCATGCAACTGGTTTGGTTTATTCTCAGGAACCAGCTGCTCAAATGGTTGCTCAAGTGGCAGCACCATCCAAGGGAAGTCGTGTCTTAGACTTGGCAGCTGCTCCAGGCGGAAAGTCTACTCATCTTCTTAGTTACCTAGATAATACAGGACTGCTGGTCAGCAATGAAATCAATCCAAAGCGTAGCAAAATTCTGGTTGAAAACATTGAGCGTTTTGGAGCGAGAAATGTTATTGTGACAAACACGTCAGCTGATAAACTAGCCAAAGTTTTCAAAAATTATTTTGATACGATTGTCTTTGATGGACCATGTTCTGGAGAAGGAATGTTTCGTAAGGATCCTGATGCAATCCAATATTGGCATAAGGAGTATCCTAGTGAACTGGCACAATTACAGAAGGACATCTTATCAGACGGTTTGAAAATGCTCGCTCCTGGTGGACAATTGATCTACTCAACCTGCACATGGTCTCCTGAGGAAAATGAAGGTGTTGTTACTTGGATTTTAGAAAATAATCCTGATCTTGAATTGGTGGCAATCCCTAAATTGAATGGCATGAGTGATGGAATTGATTTTCCAGAAACAGCTCGAATGTATCCACACCATTTCAAAGGTGAAGGCCAGTTTGTGGCAAAATTCCAGGATAAGCGCGTGCCTGAGCAAACACGTATCAAAGAGGGAAAATCTAACCTAAACAAGGAGCAGAAGCAACTTTGGGAAGATTTTGCAAAAAAACACCTTAAAACTAGACTGGATGGTTTGCTGCAAGTTTTTGGGGACAATCTCTACCTGCTTCCAAAAGGGCTCCCAGACCTTTCTAAAGTTAAAATCGCTCGTAACGGTTTGCATCTTGGTGTCTTCAAGAAAAAACGTTTCGAACCAAGTTTTGCTCTTGGAATTGCTTTAACATCTGATGAAGTTGTTTCAAGTATAGAGCTAAGTCAAGACCAGTTTGCCCAATACGTTTCTGGTAATGTGGTTACTCTAGATCAAACTCATCCTAACGGTTGGTATCAGCTTTTAGTGGACGGCAATGGTTTTGGGTTTGCTAAAGTTGTTGGAAATACGGTTAAAAACTACTATCCTAAAGGATTAAGATTTCACATTTAAGAACCTGTAACCAAACTTTAATATGACTTAGTTATCCTATACTTGTTATAATTAGATAGGTGTCTTTTAACAGCATATCTATGAGACACTTTCTTACTTATGTTACAAAATGTCGGAGGACAAAAATGAAAAAAACAAAAGTCCTTGCAGTGATTCTGTCACTGGCAATGGCCATGCTGGTTTTAACTGGCTGTGCCTCTTGGATTGACCGTGGCCAGTCCATTACAGCAGTTGGTTCTACGGCCCTTCAACCCCTAGTGGAGGCGGCAGCAGATGGCTTCGCTGAAAAGAACCCTGACAATATCGTTAACGTTCAGGGAGGCGGTTCTGGTACTGGACTTTCTCAAGTACAATCCGGTGCCGTTCAAATTGGTAACAGTGACCTTTTTGCCGAGGAAAAATCGGGAATTGATGCTAGTAAGCTTGTTGACTTTCAAGTTGCCGTTGCTGGGATTGCAGTTATTACAAACAAAGAAGTCTCTGTAGATAACTTGACAACAGAACAACTGCGTAAGATTTTCACTGGTGAAATCACAAACTGGAAACAGCTTGGTGGTAAAGACCTAGAGATTACTATTATTAACCGTGCAGCTAGCTCAGGATCACGCGCAACTTTCGATGCAGTGATTATGGATGGTAAATCCCCAATCCGTACCCAAGAGCAAGATTCTAACGGTATGGTTAAGTCAATTGTTGCTCAGACACCAGGTGCTATTTCATACCTATCATTTGCTTACCTTGATGATTCTGTTAAAACATTGAAGTTAAATGGATTTGAACCCAAAGCTGAAAATGTTGCAACTAACGATTGGCCGATTTGGTCCTACGAACATATGTATACCAAGGGAAAACCGGATAGCTATACCAAACAATTCTTAGATTACATGATGAGTGACGAAGTCCAAGAAAACGTCGTCGCAAAAATGGGTTACATTTCCATCCATAGCATGAAAGTTACCAAGGATGCTGATGGTAAAGTCTCAAAGAAGAGTGAGGAGTAAGCATGAAAAATGAAGAATTGGTGAAACAATTAACATCACCCTCTAAAAATTCACGCCTCGAGAAGTTTGGTAAAACAATCACTTTCCTTTGCCTGGCCTTGATTGTTTTCATCGTGGCGATGATTTTACTTTTCGTTGCTCAAAAAGGGCTGGCGACTTTCTTTGTCAATAAAGTTAGTTTGGTCGAGTTTCTCTTTAGTGGTGATTGGTCACCATCTGAAGGTAAATTCGGGGCTCTACCAATGATTTTGGGATCATTCGTAGTGACTTTGCTTTCAGCCTTGGTTGCAACCCCATTTGCCATTGGAGCAGCCATCTTTATGACTGAGATTTCTCCTAAAGGGGCTAAATTCCTACAACCCGCTATTGAACTTTTGGTCGGGATTCCATCCGTTGTTTATGGATTTATTGGTCTCCAAGTCGTGGTTCCATTTGTTCGCTTAATTTTTGGTGGAACAGGTTTTGGTATTCTTTCAGGTACCTTTGTCTTGTTCGTCATGATTCTACCAACCGTAACCTTTATGACAACAGATACGCTTCGTGCAGTGCCTCGTCACTATCGTGAAGCTAGTCTAGCAATGGGGGCTACACGCTGGCAAACGATTTGGCGTGTGACACTTAATGCGGCTAAACCAGGTATCTTCACGGCCGTTATCTTTGGTATGGCCCGTGCCTTTGGTGAAGCTCTGGCCATCCAAATGGTTGTCGGAAATTCCGCCGTGATTCCAACTTCTTTAACGACACCAGCAGCAACATTGACTTCTGTCTTGACTATGGGAATCGGAAATACAGTCATGGGTACTGTTTCAAACAATGTCCTTTGGTCTCTCGCCCTGGTGCTCTTATTGATGAGTCTTGGTTTCAATATGTTGGTGAAATTCATTACCCGTGAGAGAAAGAGAAATTATGAACGCTAAAAAAATTGATAAAATTGCCATCAGCACACTCTATGTGATTGCTGGCATTATTGTAACAATCCTGGCAGCCTTGATTCTCTATATCTTGGTTCGCGGGATACCACATATCAGCTGGTCTTTCTTGACTAGTCGATCATCATCCTACAAAGCTGGTGGAGGAATTGGGGTTCAACTCTACAACTCATTCTTCCTATTGGTTATTACTTTGATTATTTCTGTGCCTCTTTCAATGGGAGCTGGCATCTTCTTATCAGAATATGCTAAAAAAGGACGACTTACCAACTTTGTCCGTACCTGTATTGAAATCCTATCTTCACTACCTTCAGTGGTAGTCGGACTCTTTGGTTATTTGATTTTCGTTGTCCAATTTCAGTATGGATTTTCAATCCTATCAGGTGCCTTGGCCTTAACTGTCTTTAACTTGCCACAAATGACTCGTACGGTTGAAGATAGCTTAAGAACCGTTCACCATACCCAACGTGAAGCTGGCCTAGCTCTAGGTTTGTCTCGATGGGAAACTATCTGTCACGTTGTTGTTCCAGAAGCCTTACCTGGTATTGTTACTGGTATCGTTCTTGCTTCTGGTCGTATTTTCGGAGAAGCAGCAGCGCTTATCTATACAGCAGGTCAATCTGCACCAGCACTTAACTGGAGCGACTGGAATCCGCTTAGCATCTCTAGTCCAATTTCGATTTTCCGCCAAGCAGAGACACTTGCTGTTCACATCTGGAAGGTCAACTCAGAAGGTACGACACCTGACGCCACTGCAGTATCTGCTGGTTCAGCAGCAGTGCTCTTGATTTTCATTCTGATTTTCAACTTTGGTGCACGTCGTTTGGGAGCTTACCTCCATAAGAAATTAACATCCGCTTAAAGGAGTTATCATGACAAAATACAATTGGGACGAGCGTCATATTATCACCTTCCCAGAGAAGGAGCTCGCTCTTGAAACAAAGGACTTGCATGTTTACTATGGTCAAAAAGAAGCCATCAAAGGCATTGACATGCAATTCGAGAAAAATAAAATCACAGCTCTTATTGGGCCTTCAGGATGCGGTAAATCAACTTTTCTTCGTAGTCTAAACCGTATGAATGATACGATTGATATTGCCAAGGTTACTGGACAAATCCTTTATCAAGGAGTCGATGTTAACGCAAGTAATATCAATGTTTATGAAATGCGTAAACATATTGGAATGGTTTTCCAACGTCCAAATCCATTCGCCAAGTCTATTTACAGAAATATCACCTTTGCTCACGAACGTAAAGGTGTAAGAGATAAGCAAACCTTGGATGAGATTGTTGAAACATCACTTAAGCAAGCTGGACTTTGGGATCAAGTTAAAGATGACCTTCATAAATCTGCCTTTACCCTCTCAGGTGGTCAGCAGCAACGTCTTTGTATTGCAAGAGCTATTGCCGTGAAACCGCAGATTCTCCTCATGGACGAACCTGCAGCTTCATTGGACCCTGTAGCTACTATGCAGCTCGAAGAGACCATGTTTGAACTTAAGGAAGATTACTCTATTATCATCGTGACGCACAATATGCAACAAGCAGCGCGTGCTAGTGATTATACAGCATTCTTCTACCTTGGTGATCTTATCGAATATGATGAAACCAAGAAAATCTTCCAAGATGCTGCCCTACAGTCAACCAATGACTATGTATCAGGACGCTTTGGATAGAAAGGAGCACTTATGACTGAACCAATCATTTCAATTAATGATTTATCGGTGTATTTCAATAAGAAAAAAGCCCTCAATAATGTGACAATGGATTTCTATCCAAATGAAATCACGGCCCTTATCGGTCCTTCAGGATCCGGGAAATCAACCCTGCTCCGTTCTATCAACCGAATGGGAGATTTAAATCCCGAATGGACACTTACTGGTGCTGTTTCATACAACGGTCACAATGTCTACAGTCCTCGAACAGATACCGTTGAACTCCGTAAAGAAATCGGAATGGTCTTCCAACAACCCAATCCTTTTCCAATGTCAATCTATGAAAACGTGGTTTATGGCCTTCGTATCAATGGTATCAAAGATAAGGCTGTTCTTGATCAAGCAGTAGAAGAATCACTAAAGGGTGCTTCAATCTGGGAAGAGGTTAAAGACCGTCTCCATGACTCAGCACTCGGACTTTCAGGAGGGCAACAACAACGTGTCTGTATTGCTCGAGTGCTAGCCACGTCTCCAAAGGTTATCCTTCTTGATGAACCAACCTCGGCCCTCGACCCTATCTCCGCTGGTAAGATTGAGGAAACCCTCTATAACCTTAAAGAACAATACACCTTGTTGCTAGTCACTCGTTCTATGCAGCAGGCAAGTCGTATCTCACAACGAACAGCCTTTTTCCTTGATGGAGAGCTCATCGAGTATTCATCAACGAAAGACATGTTCCTAAATCCACAACATAAAGAAACTGAAGATTATATTACCGGTAAATTCGGTTAAGAAAGGACAGATTACTAAAAAAATTATGATGTTACGAACTCCCTTCGAAGAAGAATTAGAAAAACTCCACAACCAATTTTACGCTATGGGTACAGAGGTTGCAGCTCAGCTTAAGAAAGCTGTTCGTGCCTTTATCAGCCATGACCGTGATTTGGCTAAGGAAGTCATTGAAAATGACGAAATCGTCAATAACTACGAAACCAAACTTGAGAAAAAATCACTTGAAATTATCGCTCTACAGCAACCTGTATCAAGTGATTTGCGTACAGTTATCACCGCACTTAAAGCATCTAGCGATGTTGAGCGTATGGGTGACCATGCCGTTGCTATCGCTAAAGCAACCATCCGCATTAAAGGTGAAGAACGCCTAACTGAAATTGAAGCTGAAATCAAGAAAATGGGGAAAGCAGTCCGCCACATGGTCGAAGATGCTCTAGATGTTTACTTGAACAGTGACGAACGACGCGCTTATGAAATCGCAGCTTCAGATGAAATCATTGATAACTATTTCCGTGATATTCAAGCCATGACAGTAGAAGGTGTTCGTAAGAATCCAGATGCTGCCTTCGCTGCCAAAGAATATTTCCAAGTACTTATGTATTTGGAACGTATCGGTGATTATGCCCGCAATCTCTGCGAGTGGGTTGTCTACCTCAAATCTGGTAAAATCATTGAACTGTAGGCAAAGCTTCCAATCTATGTTATAATGGGTTTGTATTGAATAATTCAGACCCTTTTCTTTTGTAAAAGAGTCTAATATCGAAACATTTGTCAGTCTGTTTCGATACGAAAAGTTAGATTAGGAGTATATACGTATGACAGCATCTGTTGCTCGTTTTATCGAAAGTTTCATCCCTGAAAATTACAATCTTTTCTTGGACATTAATCGTTCTGAAAAGACCTTTACAGGGAATGTTGCCATTACAGGTGAAGCCCTTGATAACCATATCTCCCTTCACCAAAAAGACCTTACCATTAGTTCCGTTCTCTTGGATAATGAATCGTTAAACTTCCAAATGGATGATGCTAACGAAGCCTTCCATATTGAACTTCCAGAGACCGGTGTTTTGACGCTTGTCATTGAATTCTCTGGTCGTATTACAGATAATATGACAGGGATTTACCCATCATATTACACCTACAATGGTGAGAAAAAAGAAATTATTTCAACGCAGTTTGAATCTCATTTTGCGCGTGAAGCCTTCCCATCTGTTGATGAACCAGAAGCTAAAGCTACTTTTGATTTCTCATTGAAATTTGATGCTGAAGAAGGCGATATCGCTTTGTCAAATATGCCTGAGATCAATAGCCATTTGCGTGAAGAGACTGGAGTTTGGACTTTTGAGACAACCCCTCGTATGTCTACATACCTCCTTGCCTTTGGTTTTGGAGCTCTTCAAGGTAAGACAGCGAAAACACAAAACGGTACTGAAGTTGGTGTCTTCGCTACAGTTGCACAAGCTGAAAACAGCGTTGACTTTGCCCTTGATATTGCCGTTCGTGTCATTGATTTTTACGAAGACTACTTCCAAGTCAAGTATCCTATCCCATTGTCATACCATCTCGCACTTCCTGACTTCTCAGCAGGTGCCATGGAAAACTGGGGACTTGTTACCTATCGTGAAGTTTACCTTCTTGTAGATGAAAATAGCTCAGCTGCAAGTCGTCAACAAGTAGCCCTTGTAGTTGCCCACGAATTGGCTCACCAATGGTTCGGTAACCTTGTTACAATGAAATGGTGGGATGATCTCTGGCTTAACGAAAGCTTTGCCAATATGATGGAGTATGTTTCAGTAGATGCCATTGAGCCTAGCTGGAATATCTTCGAAGATTTCCAAACAACTGGTGTGCCTCATGCCCTCCAACGTGATGCTACAGACGGTGTTCAGTCTGTCCACATGGAAGTCAATCACCCAGATGAGATTAATACCCTCTTTGATAGTGCTATCGTTTATGCTAAAGGTAGCCGTCTCATGCATATGCTTCGCCGTTGGTTAGGTGACGAAGCCTTTGCTAAAGGACTTAAAGCTTACTTCGAAAAACATCAGTACAACAACACTATTGGACGAGATCTCTGGAATGCCCTCTCTGATGCTTCTGGTAAAGATGTCTCTAGTTTCATGGATACTTGGTTGGAGCAACCAGGTTACCCTGTTGTTAGTGCAGAAGTAGTTAACGACACTCTTATTCTTAGTCAAAAACAATTCTTCATTGGTGAACATGAAGATAAAGGTCGTCTTTGGGAGATTCCATTGAACACAAATTGGAAGGGGCTCCCAGACACACTCTCAGAAGAGCGTATTGAGATTCAAAATTATAACCAGCTTGCTGCTGAAAATAACGGAGCTCTTCGCCTTAATACAGCAAATACAGCACATTACATCACAGATTATCAAGGTGAACTCTTGGACCACCTCTTAGAGGAATTTGCTAACCTTGATACTGTAAGTAAACTTCAGATTTTGCAAGAACGCCGTCTTCTTGCTGAAAGTGGCCGTATCTCGTATGCAAGCCTAGTCGCTCTTCTTGATCTTGTCGAAAAAGAAGAAAGCTTCTTGATTGCTCAAGCTAAGTCTCAAATCCTCGCTGGTTTGAAACGCTTTATCGATGAGGATACAGAAGCAGAAGTGCATTACAAGGCTTTAGTACGTCGTCAATTCCAAAACGACTTTGAGCGTCTTGGTTTCGATGCCAAAGATGGAGAATCCGATGAAGACGAAATGGTTCGTCAAACAGCTCTCAGCTACTTGATTCAAGCAGACTATCAACCAGCAGTCCTTGCGGCCGCAAGTGTTTTCCAAGCTCATAAAGAGAACATTGAAAGCATCCCTGCAAGTGTCCGTGGTCTCGTTCTCATTAACCAAATGAAACAAGAAAACAGTCTAACTCTTGTTGAAGACTATGTCAATGCATATGTAACAACAAATGATAGTAATTTCCGTCGTCAATTGACTCAAGCAGTTTCATACCTTAAAAACCAAGAAGGTCTCGACTACGTGCTAGGTCAGCTTAAAGACAAACATGTCGTTAAACCTCAAGATTTGTACCTATGGTATATGAATTTCCTCAGCAAATCATTTGCACAAGAAACCGTTTGGAACTGGGCGAAAGATAACTGGGATTGGATTAAGGCAGCCCTAGGTGGCGATATGAGCTTTGATAGCTTTGTTAATATCCCAGCAGGAATCTTTAAAACGCAAGAACGTCTTGATCAATATATTGCTTTCTTCGAGCCACAAACAAGTGATAAAGCCTTAGAACGTAATATCTTGATGGGAATTAAGACAATTGCTGCACGAGTAAACTTGATTGAAAAAGAAAAAGCAGCCGTTGAATCTGCCCTTAAAGATTATTAATAAGTAAAACAAACTTTCCTTCAAGGAAAGTTTGTTTTTTGTGTGTAATATTTTACATAGATTTAGTTATGTTAACTAAGGGTCATAAAATTATTTTGACATATTTAAATTTATGTAAACTAAAAAATAACCACTCCAAATAGGAATGGTTGGGATAGCCAATTATAAATTGTCTAGAGCATTTTTTTGCTCATCATTGACGATATGAGTATAAAGATCAGTGACCTGAGTGGAAGCATGACCAAGCTGATGACTAACTAAAACTTGAGACTTGGTAGCATCATAAAGACGTGTTGCCAGAGTGTGTCGTAGTTTATGGGGAGTCACACGTATCTTGAAATCCTGAGAATATTTGGCAACCATTTTTTCGATACTTGAAGCATCAATACGGTTTGGAACACCTCGATATTCCGTTAAAAATAGGGCAAGGTCTTGCTTTTCAGCATTATAGCGTTTATCACGTATACTAAGATAATTCTCAAGATAAGGTTTTGCAAAACTTGCTACATTAACTGAGTCTCGTTTGCCACCTTTTCGAGTAACATCAATGACCATCATTTTCAGATTGATATCTTTAAGGTCCAGGTTAACAGCCTCAGAAAGTCGAACGCCTGAAGCCAGTAGCAAGGCTATTATCGCTAAATCACGTTCTTTATTCTTGTAAAACGAAGATTTTGCGCGATTTGAGAGCTTAACTTCGTATTCGTTTTCGACATAATCAAGAAATTCCATGGTTTCATCGCCTAGAAAAAGTTTTTGTTTGATATTCTCAGCACGTGCAGCCAAGGTTTCTTTCTTTTTCTTAGTTGAAACTTTTTTCATGACGTTACGATAGAAATATGGCTCACCGTCAGGACCCTCGACCTCCTCAGTTAAATACTTATAGAGACTAGATAGAGCTGAAAGCGTACGGTTAATGGTTGTTTGAGAAACTCCCTGTTTCTTGGAATAGGTATTTAAGGACGGACGTTCACGTAGATAGAGCACAAATGACTCCATGTCCTTTTTAGTTAGATTTTCCAGGGTTTTGATGTCAATTAAGGCAATATCATGAGCATCTGAAATACCTGAGTCAATCAACCAGTCAAAAAAGCGTTTATATTCCTTAAGGTATTCGTATAAGGTCGTAAAAGAATATGGAACCGATAGTTTAGACTGATAATACTCTAAGACAAACCAAGGCATAAGAGATTTGTATTCTTCAATTTTTTCGAGTAAGAGTTCACGTTTCATTTGTTTTTTTCTCCAAAATTACTTAATAGAAGTATATCACACCCTTATCTTTCTTTCAAGAAAATTACAGTTTTTCGGAAAGATGTTATAGGATATTTTCTCTTAGAGGCTTTATAGGTTTACTATCTGAATATAAAATACCACACTAGGTCAATCAGATACTAACTTCCAGAACCAATGCGAAAATATCTATATCGTTATTTCACTTTGAAAGATTTTTCCCAAGAAAAAACAACCTGGAGTTTTCCAGATTGTTCAAACAATGATTAAGCTACGATAGCTTTTGCAACCTCCTCGGTTGTCATACGTGAGAAATAATGTGTTGTGTCAATAGTTTTAAGTTTTGCCAAGACATCTTCGTACTCGTAAGGTACACCAACCAACAAGTCTTCAATATCTGATACATCTCCGATACCAAAGAAATCTCCGTAAATCTTAACAGATTTAATGATTGAATTTTCAACGTTGGCATAGGTTGAGATCTTACCAGCTGGGTAACGAACATTACGTTCTACTGTGTATTCTGGTGACTGTCCGTAAGTCCAATCCCATGTATTGAATTGTTTCTCGTAAGAATCTTGAATCTTAGCCAATTCGCTTTCAGAAAGGACGTATTCTGTCATTTCTGGGTAGAATTCTTTCATTTTTTCCAAGATTTTATCTGAGAATTCATTTACAGTGATTTTTTCTGGCAATTCGTCGACGATGTTGGTCACACGAGCACGTACAGATTTAACGCCTTTTGATTCGATTTTGTCTTTGCTGACTTTAAGGGCTTGACCAAGAACCGACATATCAACGTCAAAAAGCAAGCAACCATGGTGCATCATACGACCTTTATAATAAGCTTGAGCATTTCCACAGAACTTTTTACCATCGATTTCAAGGTCATTACGGCCAGTAAATTCAGCCTTAACTCCCAAATCAGCAAGTGTAGCGATTACAGGTTGAGAGAAAGTCTTAAAGTCAAAAGCACCTTCATCTGCCTTATTAGAGATGATGGTATAGTTCAGGTTATTCAAATCGTGATAAACAGCTCCACCACCAGACAAACGGCGAACAACCTTGATACCATGAGCATCTGTATATTCTTTGTTAATCTCTTGAATGGTATTTTGGTGTTTACCAACAATGATAGCTGGACGGTTAATCCAAAGAATGAACAATTCATCTTCATTCACCAATTCACGAAAAGCATAGGCTTCCAAAGCAATATTATAGGCAGGATCATTTGATGTATTTACGATATATTTCATGAGGTCTCCTCTTGTAATGTGATACTTATATTATAAAGGAAAACAGTGACAAAGTACACGAAGACGCCTTAGCTATAAGGATTTTCATGATATAATAGTATAAAATATATGGGGAGTTTGGACATGATACAAAATCCTAGTAAATTGAGTCTCTTTTTCTCAAGGCTAACTAATAAAATAAATAAAAAGTTCAAAATAGCCTTAGCTCTGCTTCTTTTTGTAACCCTTGGAATTTTTCTCTATAATGCCTACCAAAGAGCTTATAAGCCTTACCTCTATGATAAGGAGAATTACTATTACAAGGCTTATCATTACAGTGTCAAGAAGATAATACCTCAAAGAAAAGTTGTCAAAGATATTGAGATTGAGGTTCTACACTTCGGAAAAGACGATTTTCCAGATGATTTGTCTGCCTATAAAGTCGGCCATTATATTGATAAAGGAATTGATCCCCGAAGACTTTTCTTACATATTACTTTTACAGATAATACCAATATGACTTTACCATTTGGACAGGTGACCTCTACTGAAAACCATTATGAAGAATATCAAAACTATTTCGATCATAAAGTATTTGAAGTCGGTCCAGGCTTTGATAAAGAATGGTTTTCTAATGCGGAGAATTACAGACAAATAATTCAGCGTTTCCCTGGATTACATGATAAAACAATGGATGCCAACTTCGAATTATATCTAAGAGATTTTCTTTTTTTGATAGTCCCTGGGGATACCCTATATCAAACTGGAGCTGTCAAAGAAGGCGTCAGTAAATACCACTTTCAGTTGAAAAATCCTAAATCAGGAAAAATGCAAAGTTATTTTATCTATGGAAATGAAGGCAAAATTCCATTATGGGATTGGCAAACTCCCTTTGTTACTTTTGATAAAGATTTTGCTAACAAAGAAAGAATCCAGGAATTTTTCGATGACTACGAAATTAGAGAGTATGGAAATTATTGGAATGGCATCTACCATATACAATTCCCTCACTTAAATTCATTTAGAGGTGACAGGTACAACTTTTATAAAATGGCTTTTTACTCAGATGAATTTACAAATTTTCCACTAAGCCTTGATTTAACAGGTAAGAGCGAGAACTTTAAAATTACCATTACAGATTCATACCTACAAGAAGAATCCAGAACTGCAAAAGATCAAATCCATTATCTAAAATACTCAACATCTAAAACTTATGATGCATCAAATAAAGAAGCATATATTAATGATATATTGAATCATTATCATAACTGACAGAATTAAATTTATGTAAACACAGCTAACCATCTAAATTAGCTGTGTTTTTTTCATGAAAAAAACAAGACCATTTCTGATCTTGTTTCCTTCTATGCAACTAGATTTTTATTTTGTGTGCCAGATGTCTTTGTCATACTGTTCGATTGTACGGTCAGATGAGAAGAACCCTGCTTCAGCGATGTTGTAAACAACTTTTTTGTTCCATGCATCTTGATCTTCGTAAGCTGCGTATACTTCTTCTTTCTTGTCGATGTATTCAGCCAAGTCAATCAATGTCATAAACCAGTCTTTAGAGATGAGTTCTTTTTGGAGACGTTCCAAGCGTTCTTTATCTCCAACTTTAACGAGGTCTTCACTTACAATAAAGTCAACAGCTGCTTTGATGTTAGCATCTTTTTTGTAGTAATCACGTGATACATAACCTTCTTTTTCGTAAAGGTCGATGATTGTATCAGAGTCTTTACCGAACGTGAAGATGTTCTCTGGTCCTACCAATTCAGCAATCTCAACGTTGGCACCGTCCATTGTACCAAGAGTGAGGGCACCGTTAAGCATGAATTTCATGTTACCTGTACCTGAAGCTTCTTTAGAAGCCAATGAGATTTGTTCTGAGATATCAGTTGCTGGAATAAGGTGTTCAGCGACTGTAACGTTATAGTTTTCAACCAAGTGAACGTTGAGGTATTTGCTTACTTCTGGATCATTGTTGATGAGCTCAGAAAGTGACAAGATCAAGTGGATGATGTCTTGAGCAATAACGTAGGCAGGAGCTGCTTTACCACCAAAGATGATAGTGATTTTACGTTTTGGAAGGTTTCCTTTTTTGATTTCCAAGTATTTGTGGATGACATACAAAGCGTTCATTTGTTGACGTTTGTATTCGTGGAAACGTTTGATTTGAGTATCAATGATTGAGTTTTCATCAAGATCGATACCTTTGTTGGCTTTAAGATAACGTTTAAGTGACAACTTGTTATCATATTTGATTTCAGCCAAACGTTTGTGAACTGCTGGATCATCTGCAAAGGCAGCCAATTTTTCCAATTGTGTTGCGTCAGTAAGGTAACCATCACCAATCAATTCTTTGATGTAATCAGCAAGTTCTTGGTTTGAGAATTCCAACCAACGACGGAATGTAATACCGTTTGTTTTGTTGTTGAAGCGTTCTGGGTAAAGGTCGTAGAATGGTTTCAACTCAGAAGATTTAAGGATTTCTGTGTGAAGTGCTGCTACACCGTTAACGCTTGTAGAGAAGTGAATATCCATGTGTGCCATGTGAACACGGTTGTCTTTGTCAATGATTTGAACACGTGGATCTTCGAATTTTTCACGAATGATAGCATCCAATTTCTTGATGATAACAACAAGGTGTGGAACAACTTCTTCAAGGTAGTCAAGAGGCCATTTTTCAAGGGCTTCAGCCAAGATAGTGTGGTTTGTGTAACCAACCATTTTGCTTACGATTGCTACTGCTTCATCAAATTCAAATCCATGTTTTTCTGTCAAAAGACGGATCAATTCTGGAATTACCATTGATGGGTGAGTATCGTTGATTTGTACGTAAGCGTAATCTGGAAGGTCGTGAAGGTTAGATCCACGTTCGATAGCTTCGTCGATCAAAAGTTGAGCAGCGTTTGATACCATGAAGTATTGTTGGTAGATACGCAAGAGCTCACCTTTACGAGTTGAGTCATCTGGGTAAAGGAAGAGTGTCAAGTTCTTTTGGATTTCATCTTGATCAAAAGTGATTCCTTTATCAATCAAATCATAGTCCACACCATTGATGTCAAAGAGGTTAAGGTAGTTCTTAGTTTCTTTCTTATAACCCAAGATATCCAAACGATCCAAACGTGATTTCAATGTGAAGTTTTTGAATGGAACATCATAAGAGATATCAGTTGGTACCAACCATGATTGATCTTCAATCCAGTAGTTTGGTTCTGCATCTTGTTTGTTATCTTTGAAAACTTGTTTGAAAAGACCACAGTGGTAGTTAAGACCAACACCTTCACCGTTGATGCCAAGTGTTGCCATAGAGTCGATGAAACATGAAGCCAAACGACCCAAACCACCGTTACCAAGAGATGGTTCTGGTTCAACGTCTTCAATTTCGCTGATTGATTTACCAGCAGCATCCAATTCAGCTTTAACATCTTTGTAGATGCCCAAGTTGATCAAGTTGTTAGACAAAAGTTTACCGATCAAGAATTCAGCTGAGATATAGTAAACTTTGCGTTTGCTATCGTTTTTAGGTTTTGGAGCAGCTGCTTCTTTTACGAATTCCAACAAAAGATAGTAGATTTCTTCGTTTGAAAGGTCCTTAAGATTTTTGTTTTTTGCTTCAACATATTGTGTAAATGTAGCCATTTTATTTATTACCTCGATTATATCTTTCTGTAATGTCTGTCAAAAATTCTTTCTTGTCGACAGTGATTTCACCTGGGAGCATACGCCATTTCCAGTTTTGACCAACTGTGTTAGGGAAGTTTGTACGGCTATTTTCAGGTTTATCAAGGATATCCTGCATAGTCGCAATAGCTGTGTTGCTTACAGTAGCAAAGAGGGTGCGAAGAAGAGCACGTGTGATTGGTTCACCTTGACGACGGTTGATGTATGCATCAGTATAATCACGTTGCTCTTGCGTCAAGTTGTCGTACCAACCGTTGATTACTTCGTTATCATGTGTACCTGTGTAGGCAACTGAATGTTGTGTGTATACGTGTGGAATGTCAATGCTGTTTCCAGTAGTATCGTAGAATCCAAATTGAACGATCTTCATTCCAGGGTAACCACAGTCTGCAAGAAGTTTACGTGTCTTATCATCAATGTTACCAAGGTCTTCGGCAATGATTTTAAGATCACCCAATTCTTCTTTAACCACTTTGAAAAGGTCATAACCAGGTCCAGGAACCCATTCACCATTTTCAGCAGTTTCATCTCCTCCAGGAATTTCCCAGAAGTCAGAGAACCCTTTGAAGTGGTCAATACGCAAGTAATCATAAAGTTTAAATGATTCTTGAATACGGAATACCCACCAAGCATAATTTTCTGCTTTGTGTTTATCCCAAGCATAGATTGGGTTACCCCAAAGTTGACCAGTTGCTGAGAAGTTATCTGGTGGAACTCCTGCAATGTAACGCGGTTTACATTCAGCGTCTAGTTTGAAGAGATGTGGTTGAGTCCAAACTTCAACACTATCAGCTGAAATGTAGATTGGCATGTCACCGATGATTTGAATACCATTTTTGTTAGCATAAGCTTTTAGTTCTGCCCATTGGCTAAAGAAGAGGTATTGTACCACTTGGTGATATGTGATAACATCAGCAAGTTCTTTGCGAAGTTTCTCAAGAGTTGCTTCATCGCGTTTAACTGCTTTTTTATCATCCCAATCTTGAAGTGCTTTGTTATCGAAGTGTTCTTTGATAGCCATGAAATCAGCATAATCAGCTAACCAGTTAGCATTTTTAGTTTTAAAAGCTTCGAATCTTTTAGTTTCTTTCTTATCTGCTAAAATTGCTTTAACTGCTTTTTCAAGAATTGGACGACGTGCTTCGTAAACTTTAGCATAGTCAATAAACTCAGGGTCTGACCCAAAGTCAGCGTTTTTAACATCAGCTTTAGTTAAAAATTTGTCACGAATAAGGAAGTCCAAATCGATAAAGTGTGTATTTCCTGCTACCGCTGAGAATGATTGGTAAGGTGAATCCCCATAACTTGTTGTAGTAAGTGGCAAAATCTGCCAGTAAGTTTGTTTTGTTTCTTTTAAGAAGTCAACAAAGTCATAGGCTGCTTGACCGAAAGATCCGATCCCGTAGTCACCTGGAAGTGATGTGATGTGCATCAAAACACCGCTTGCTCGTTTGTTCATAACGTTTACCTCAAATTATTTTTTACACTTATTATTATAATGCAAACGCTTGCATTAGTCAAGAATTTTTAACAAAAAAATAAAAAAATTTATAGCTCTTTAAAATAAAGTTCGTAAAACAAGCGCTTACATTACGGGAGTATTTTCTTAAATCTTTATTTCTATTGAATTCGAAAAAATAGGTTTCTTTTTAAACGAAAAAAGTAGCCGGCTGTTTTTCTAACCAACTACTTGGATGCTCCTTAACCTATTAGGGATAAGTTCAGACGCTTTCTCTTTCTATAAGTTTAAATGGAATAATGACTTTTTGCGACTTAATCTTAGTCGCTTTAAGAATCCCAAGAAGGTTTTGAACACTTTCTTTAGCTAGTGCCTGAATATTAATGTCAAATGTGGTCAAGAAAGGATGCATGATTTCAGCAAAAGTCGAATTATTGAAAGAAATAATGGCATAATCTTCAGGAACTCTAAATCCTTGGTTGTTTAACCATTGAATGAGACGAAGGGCAATAAGGTCATCCTTAACAATCAAAGCTGTCGGAGAAAATCTTTCCAATTCCTTTTTAAAAGTCTCGATTGTTCGAGCTGAAAATACAAGTTCAGGTAAGACATCCAAATTTAGATTGTCTGCCGCTTCCTGATACCCTTGATAACGTTCCTGTCCTACTTGCCCAAATAAATCGTCTGTGACAAAACCAATCTTTCGGTGACCTTTTGCCTGTAAGTAGTTCACAGCTTCATGACCTAATTCCTTATTATCATTATCAATATAGGTTACTTTATTTTCATTATCCACTGCTGCTCCAACCACTACAAAAGGTACTTTTTGTTTTAATAAGTAATCTTTAACCGGATCTTTCTTTTCTGAATAGAGAATTATAAAGCCATCTGCCCGTTTTTGGCGATGCATGAGCTCAACTTGCTTGACTAATTCCTCTAGAGTAGCACCCGTAGCAATACTAACGACCTGAGAATGACAACTAGCCTCTTCATTGATTGCTGTTAAAATCTCCATATAGAAGGGCTGGCTGATATTTTCACGGTCTGTTAAGGGAGGAAGAACAACACCTAAACTATGAGTTAAGCCTGTTGCCAACATTTGTGCTGCTGAGTTTGGTACATAACCTAATTCTTCCATAGCTGCTCTTACTTTAATTTTTGTTTCTTCTGATATAGCCGAGTTATCTTTTAATGTCCTACTTACCGTTGATGGGCTGACTCCAGCCTTCTTAGCAACATCTTTAATTGTAGCCATTATGTCCCTCTCATTCTCATAAAATTTTCTTTATAGTCGTAAAATATAAGAACAATTATAAACTAGATGGGTGTTTTATGCAATCGTTTGCAAAAAAAATAATTTTTTTTACAAAATACTTGACAGATTGTGGAAACGGTTGCATAATGATTATCGTAAACTAAATTTCTGGAGGAAATAGAAATGAAAAAATGGCAAAAGGTATTACTTGGTAGTGCTGGATTACTTGTGGCTGGATCGCTCTTGGTAGCTTGTGGGTCAAACTCAAGCAAGAGCTCAAGTTCAGATAGCAAGACTTTGAAACTTTGGGTACCAACTGGCGCTAAGAAATCTTACTCAGATACAGTAGCACAGTTTGAAAAGAAATCTGGTTACAAAGTTGATATGGTTGAAATGGAAGATCCAAATGCTCAAGAAAACTTGACTAAGGATGCTTCTACTGCTGCAGATGTCTTCTCACTTCCACATGACCAACTCGGTAAATTGGTAGACGCTGGAGCTATCCAAGAAATCCCAGAGCAATACTCAAAAGAAATTGCTGATCAAGATACTGAGCAAGCTACTGTAGGTGCTCAATACAAAGGTAAAACTTACGCCTTCCCATACGGTATTGAAACACAAGTTACATACTACAATAAATCTAAACTTAACGAAGAAGATGTTAAATCATATGAAACAATCACTTCTAAAGCTAAATTTGGTAGCAACTTGAAAGAAGTTAATGCTTATGTAACTGGTCCTCTCTTCCTTTCAGTTGGTGACACACTCTTTGGCCCTAACGGTGAAGATGTTAAAGGGACTAACTGGGGCAATGAAGCTGGTGTGAACGTTCTTAAATTCATCGCAGCTCAAAAAGACAACAAAGGATTTGTTAATGTTGATTCAGCTAACATGATGGCTAAATTCGAAGATGGTTCTGTTGATGCTTTCCAATCAGGACCATGGGACTACGCTGCAGCTGCTAAAGCTGTCGGTAAAGACAATCTTGGTATTGCTGTTTACCCAACAGTTAATATCGGTGGTCAAGACGTTCAACAAAAAGCCTTCATGGGTGTAAAACTTTACGCAGTTAACCAAACACCATCTAAAGGTAACGCTGAACGTATTGCTGCTTCTTACCAATTGGCACAAGCTTTGACAAGCAAAGACAGTCAAAATAACCAATTCACTAATGAAGACCGTCACATCATCCCAGCCAACAAAGAAGTTCAGGCTTCTGAAGCTGTTCAAAAGGATGCACTTGCACAAGCTGTAATTACTATGGGTTCATCTGATCAGTACACAACTGTTATGCCTAAACTTAGTCAAATGTCAGTCTTCTGGACTGAAAGTGCTGCTCTTATGAGTGACGCTTATAACGGTAAAATCAAGGAAGACCAATTCCTTACTAAATTACAACAATTTGATAAAGATTTGGCAGCGGCTAAATAAGAATCCTAACAATGACAAGGTAAAGAGGTGGGTCAAGTTCCTATCCTCTTTATCTTTTATTTGTAGACAAAATAGAAACCATCACTAATCACACATTTATCTGAGGAGATATCTATGTCACAAACAATCTACGACACAACTCCTATGCGCCAAGTCTTCAAAGAAGGTACATGGGATGTCAAATTATCCTTTCTGGTAATGGGATTAGCAAACTTGGTTAACAAACAGTTTACCAAGGGATTGCTTTTCCTCCTTTCTGAGATTGCCTTCTTAGTAGCATTCGTTATTCAAATTGTCCCAGCTCTTCAAGGAATGGTTACTTTGGGAACTCAAGAACAAGGTGAGGCCGTTAAAGAAGTTAATGGCGTTAAACTTACAGTTCAGGTTGCTGGAGATAATTCAATGCTTATGTTGATTTTTGGACTTGCGTCATTAATCTTCTGTGCAGTCTTCGCTTATATTTACTGGTGTAACCTTAAAAGCGCTCGCCATCTCATAGCCCTCAAACAGTCTGGACGTAAAGTTCCTAACTTTATCGAAGACTTCAAGACCTTGGCTGATGGCCGTTTCCACATGGGTCTTATGACTGTCCCTTTGATTGGGGTTTTGCTCTTCACAATCTTGCCTTTGATTTATATGATCTGTTTGGCCTTTACTAACTTTGACCACAATCACCCAGCACCTAAATCACTCTTTGACTGGGTTGGTTTCTCAAGTTTTGGTGAAGTCTTACAAGGTCGTATGGCTGGTACTTTCTTCCCACTTTTGACATGGACCTTGATTTGGGCCGTTGCTGCAACAGCAACTACTTTCTTCTTCGGTATTGTCCTTGCCCTCTTGCTTAACACTAAGGGCCTTAAATTCAAGAAAGTATGGCGTACACTCTTTGTTATCACTATCGCCGTTCCTCAGTTTGTATCCCTTCTTTTGATGCGTAACTTCCTTAATGATCACGGTCCTTTGAATGGTTTGCTTCAAACCTTGCATCTCACTAATGGACCTATTCCGTTCTTGACTGACCCAGTTTGGGCTAAGTTCTCTATTATCTTTGTTAATATGTGGATTGGTATTCCATTCACAATGTTGGTCGCAACTGGTATCATCATGAACTTGCCAACTGAGCAGATTGAAGCAGCTGAAATTGATGGAGCAAGCAAGTTCCAAATCTTCAAGAGCATCACTTTCCCACAAATTCTCTTGATTATGGCACCATCATTGATTCAACAATTCATCGGTAATATCAATAACTTCAACGTTATCTACTTCCTTACTGGTGGTGGACCTACTAATTCTGAATACTATCAAGCGGGTTCAACTGACCTCTTGGTAACTTGGCTCTACAAACTGACTGTTAGCGCTAAAGACTACAACTTGGCATCTGTTATCGGTATCTTGATTTTCGCCATCTCTGCAACATTCAGTCTCTTGGCCTACACAAGATCATCTTCATTCAAGGAAGGGGCTGCTAAATAATGAAACGTAAGAAAAATCTATACCTAACTGGTACTTATATTCTATTGACAGTTCTAGCTGTTATCTGGTTGATTCCTATTATCTGGATCTTCCTTACAAGTTTCCGTGGTGAAGGAGCAAATGCGGTACCTTACTTCTTCCCTAAGACTTACACTTTTAATAACTACATCAAACTGTTTACCAGCGATGCTTATCCATTTGGAAAATGGTTCATCAATACCTTCATCGTTGCCACATGTACATGTATCCTCTCAACTTTGATTACCGTTGGGATGGCCTACTCACTTAGCCGTATTAAATTCAAACACAGAAATGGCTTCTTGAAATTGGCACTTGTACTTAACATGTTCCCTGGTTTCATGTCTATGATTGCGGTCTACTATATTTTGAAGGCCCTTAATTTGACACAAACCTTGACATCTTTGGTTTTGGTTTATTCTGCTGGGGCAGCACTTGGTTTCTACATTGCGAAAGGTTTCTTTGATACCATTCCTTACTCATTGGATGAATCAGCAATGATTGATGGGGCAACTCGTCTTCAAATCTTTACCAAGATTACCTTGCCACTTTCTAAACCAATCATCGTCTACACTGCCCTCATGGCCTTCATGGGACCTTGGGTAGACTTCATCTTTGCATCTGTTATCCTTGGTGACGTTAAAGATAAATATACCGTTGCCCTTGGACTCTACCAAATGCTTAACCAAGACGCTATCAATGAATGGTTCCTTCCATTTACCTCAGGTGCTATTATCATCGCCATCCCAATCACCCTTCTCTTTATCTTCATGCAGAAATACTATGTTGAAGGTGTAACCGGCGGATCAGTTAAATAATAAAGGATAAATGATATGACAACTCTTAAACTGGATAAAATTTACAAAAAATACCCAAATGCAACTCACTACTCTGTTGAAGATTTCAGTATCGACATCAAAGACAAGGAATTCATCGTTTTCGTAGGTCCTTCAGGATGTGGTAAATCAACAACTCTCCGTATGGTTGCTGGTCTTGAAGAAATCAGTGAAGGTAAACTCTATATTGATGGTGAAGTGGTTAATGACAAATCACCAAAAGACCGTGACATTGCCATGGTATTCCAAAACTACGCACTTTACCCACACATGACTGTTTATGAAAATATGGCCTTTGGTCTTAAACTTCGTAAATATAAAAAAGACGATATCGACAAACGTGTGCGTGAAGCTGCTGCTAGCCTTGGGTTGACTGAGTTCTTAGATCGTAAGCCGGCAGACCTTTCTGGTGGTCAACGTCAGCGTGTAGCTATGGGACGTGCCATCGTTCGTGATGCTAAAGTCTTCCTCATGGATGAACCTCTCTCAAACTTGGATGCTAAACTTCGTGTCACTATGCGTGCTGAAATTGCTAAAATTACTCGTAATATTGGCGCAACAACCATCTATGTTACTCACGACCAAACAGAAGCCATGACTCTTGCTGACCGTATCGTTATCATGAGTTCTACTAAAAATCCTGATGGTTCTGGTACTATCGGTCGTATCGAACAAATTGGTACACCTCAGGAACTTTACAATGAACCAGCCAACAAATTTGTTGCTGGATTTATCGGAAGTCCTGCTATGAACTTCTTCAATGTTAAGGTTGATGGCAACCGTATCACTAACTCTGAAGGCTTGGATATTGCAATTTCTGAAGGTCAAGCTAAAATCTTGAAAGAAACAGGTTATCAAGGCAAAGAAGTTATCTTTGGTATCCGTCCTGAAGATGTTTCAAGCCGTCCAATCGTTCAAGAAGTATATCCAGATGCCAATGTAGATGCTGAAGTCGTCGTTTCAGAGCTCCTTGGTGCAGAAACAATGCTTTACCTAAAACTTGGAGAAACTGAATTTGCTGCCCGTGTTGATGCGCGTGACTTCCACAATCCAGGTGAAAAAGTAAATCTTACTTTCAGTGTTGCAAAAGGTCATTTCTTCGACGCTGAGACAGAAAAACGTATCAGTTTGTAAAATAAAAAAATCAGCTCAAGAAGGCTGATTTTTTTGTATGGCATGATCAAACTACCTTTTAACTTTTACTTCCTGACACTCACTAAACAACTCTCTCAATCTATGATATAATATCCCTTGGCACCTCGACACCGCCTACGAAGGGAGGTGAGTTTGCCTATGATGGATTTACTATTCAAAACTATCATCGGACCTATTGTGGTCGGTGTTATCCTTCGTCTGATCGACAAGTGGTTAAACAAGGATAGATAGTGCTAAAAAAGACCCCGAGCTTATGTGGAAGTTAGCTTGGGGTCTTTTCTTGCCTATGATATAGACTTACTATTCAATACAAGTGTATTATGTCACAAAAGCTTAGAATTGTCAAGAAAATAGAGTATCTAGGAACTAGTCTTTCTTCCCAGTCTCTTGATCCTTTTTATCTTCATCAGTCTTATTTACAGCTGCTTTAAATTCGGCTAGCATTTTACCGATGGATTGCCCGAGTTCTGGCAAGCGTTTAGGACCAAATATGAGGAGGGCTCCTAGAACAATAATGATAAGTCCTGGGGCTCCGATATCACGTAGAATTCCCATGAGATTTCCTTTCTATTTATCTTTATATTTTCTTTGTTTACGTTTATAAATGAGCTTACTTAGAGTTACGCTAACTTCATAAAGCAAGATTAAGGGTGCCGTCATGGCCAGGTCACTGATAAAGTCAGCTGGTGTTAGAATGACCGCCAAAACCAAGAGAATAAAGTAAGCATAGCGTCTATAGTGTGTCAGAAAAACTGGTGTTATTATGCCGATAGATGTCAAAAAACTCACAACTACGGGAAGTTCAAAGAGAACAGCCAAAGGCACTGTCGTATGCAGTAAAAAACTAAGGTAGTTCTGTGCTGTAATTTGTGTATCAAAGAGCCCTTCGCCTAGTTTTAAAAGCACTTCTAAGATAGCTGGACTCACAAAATAATAACCAAAAGCCAAGCCCAATACAAAACAGACAAAAGTTGCTGGGATATAAGCAAAGATAGCACGCGCTTCATTGTCCCTTAAACCTGGTTTCACAAACTGCCAAATCTGGTAAGTGGTAAAAGGCAGCGTCACCGTAAAAGCCATAAGACTTGCTAGGTTAATGTAAATCCAAAGAATATCGTTAGGCCCTAGAACTAATAAAGGCTTGTCAAATCCTCTGGTTAGATAAGCATAGAGTTGCCCAGCAAACAACAGAGTAATACAAAAAACTAGGAAAAAGCATAACACTACTGCAATGAAACGTCTCCGAAATTCCACCAGATGCTCAACAATAGTCATCTCATCTTTATTTCTTGCCATGCTGTTTCACCGTCACAAAGGCAATAATAGCAAGAAAGATAAGTTGTGGAATCAAGACTTCCCAGCTTGGATAGATACCAGCCCAATCAATTGTTGGGAAACCACTAATCAAATGATTAGACATCATATTAGTTAACTGAAGGGCATGAAGACTGACACCGAGCATCTTGAAGGCCAAGGCATAAATCAACCAAGTCAAAATAAAGAAAATGCGGTGCGGTTTAATATAGTGACTCGCTTTAGTCATAGCCACAGCAATGATAACAAGAACTGCAATGGCTGAAGCAATACCAATCAAGAAATTAGCTGTCGTGATACGTGGGACAATACCGACATAGAAAAGAATAGTCTCGGCACCTTCACGGAAGACAGCCAAGAAACTGAGTGCAAACATGGACACAAAGCTTCCAGTAGCCGTCACCGTCTTCATCTGGCGATCCATAAAGTCATTCCACTGTTTGACTGAAGACTTGCTATGGAGCCAAATTCCAATCAGAATCATCATCGCAACTGCAAAGATACCAACGCCACCTTCAATAATTTCACGGTTAGCCCCCGAGGTCACAGCTGGAAAGACAACTTGTAAGATAACAGCTATAACTGCGCTAGCAAGAACACCAGCAATGGCTCCGCCATAAACCCATTTGAGTCCCTTACGCATCTTGGCTGCCTTAAGAGTTGTCACAAGTGCCATAACAATGAGGAGGGCTTCAACCCCTTCACGTAAGAGAATCAACATGGCATCAAAGGCATTATAAGAAGCACTTGTATCAATAGCAGATAAGTCTGTGATCAAGGCTTGCAGTTTGTCCTGATAAGCTTTTTCTTTTCCCTTAACCATGATAACAGGTGTTTCACTTTCCACACGCGTATAAAGGCTTGGATTAGTTGTGCTTACATCGCCTTCAATGGTTGGCCAGATAGTGATGAACTTCTTCATAGTTGCCGCAGCCGTTTTTTCATCACCTGCTTGGAATTGACCTAGAGCCTTTTCCAAGAGCTTAATACCATCTTTTAGGGTTAAACTTGAGCTTGTGCTATCAAGAGGGACACCCTTGATAAAGTCATCAATCCCACTCTTGAGATCATCATAAGATGACTGGATGCTGGTGAAATCAGTAGGCTCCGTCTCAATGCTACTTCGCAAAAGTGAAATGGCCGTCTCAATCTTGCCGTAGTAGGCAGTACTGTGGTCACGGACAACAGCTTCATTTCTCGTCCAAGCATTATTTAATTCACTGTAAGTTTTGCGTGTTGCAGCCAGGTCTTTGGCCGTAATGGCATCCTGTAAGTTTTTGAAATAAGGCTCTAGGCGTGTTTCAAGTTTTTCCTTTTCGGCATCTAAATCAACAGGATTTTGCTCTTTCTCAAATTTAAGAAGGGCTGACGAAATGGAGGTTAGGTCCTCTTCTGTCACGTCACCCTTAATATCAAGAGCCTTGCTAACTTTTTTACCTGCCTTGGAATCGTGATTTTCTTTTGTTTCGAAATCAGTCTTAATCTCAGCAACCAATTCCTTAGCTTTAGCTTGATCTTTATTTTGAACAGCTGTTGTCGCATCTGTAATTTTGATATAGAGGTCACTGTATGATTCAGCAGCTACTGGATAGGTCCAGAATAAGGCCAGAAGCCCAAGCAAAACGAGGAGTTTATTCAAAGAGTGCTTGACCAAGGTAGCCTCCTTTCTCCACCCCAGCAAAGCAAGCAAAGAGCCCACTTCCGATATGGGTGATGTACTCGTTCATCTTGTCTACAGCACCAAGATTGGTCTGAATTTTAACAAAACGGTCTGGATCCTTCTGGTAGGCAATGAAAATCAAACCTGAATCAAACTGGCCAGTTCTCTCATCAATGCCATCTGAATAAGAATATGAACGACGTAAGATAGGAAGGTCTACTTCTTTAGCCAAACGGACATGCGAATCTACAGGAAGTTTAGATAAATCTACTTCATCAAACTCATCTTTCTTACCAAAGGGAGCGCCTGATTCCTTGTAACGACCAAAGGTGTTTTCCTGCTCTTGCAAATTAGTACGATCCCAAGTTTCAAGGTGCATCTGTACCAGACGAAGAGCCATATAAGAACCACCCTTCATCCAATCTTTACTATCAGTCCAGACAACCTTGTCGAATTCCTTTTCTGTCGTAACATTGGCAGTACCGTCCTTGAAACCAAAAAGATTTCGAGGCGTTTCCTTGCGGTCTCCGATGGCTGCAAACCCTGATTTGCTCCACTTCATGGTGATTTTATTACGACCTTTACGAATCAGATTGCGGACAGCGTGGAAAGCTACTTGTTCATCATCTGCACAGGCTTGAATAACGATATCTCCACCCGTATACTTGTCCTGCAACTGCTCCTTAGGAAATGGAGGCAAATCACGGAAGAGCTTAGGACGTTTGGATTCTAAACCAAGTTTTTTAAGAAAATCAGCCGAAACTCCAAAAGTCAGACTCAGGCGATAGGGATTGAGTCCCACCGTTTCGCCTGTATCCGTAGGAGGCAAGAGGGCATTAGAACCATCTTTTTTGACTAACTCTCCTTCGACCAATTTACTACTATAATCGGTCCAGTCTTTAAAAAGCTGGATGACTTCTTTTTTATCGGTTGTATGAAGATCTAGCACCACCAAGTAGCAAGCCTTCTGCATAGGAGTCGTAATCCCAGCCTGGTGCTTGCCAAAGAAGCTAATATCTTCATCACCATCATAAGCCTTTTTACTTGAACTATCCTGATTAGCGAAAAAAGCAGATGCACCAGAAAGACCAAGCGCAAGCCCAGCCCCTCCAATACCTGCTTTTTTAAGAAATTCACGACGGTCCATTTTTTGATCTAAAAATTTTTCGTCAGTCATTTTTCTTACTTCCCATCTAGGATAACACCCATTTGTGATAATGGTTCACCAAGTTTAGTTACAGCTTCGGCCAATTCCTTAGTATCTGCCTCACTCAAATCTGTATAAGACTTATAGTTTTTCTCATCAGTCATGTGTTTGTCCAAAAGACCATTCACATTCTTGAATTCAGTTTCCAGAGTCTTAACAAGTTTAGCATCTTTCTTTTGGATCAACGGCTTGAAAAGTTCAAAGATTTTTTCCGCTCCCTCAATATTGGCACGGAAGTCGTAAAGATCAGTGTGTGAGAAGACCTCTTCTTCACCTGTAATCTTTTGAGTGGCAACTTCATTAAGAAGGTCTACAGCACCCGTCAGCATGATATCTGGAGTAACTTTAACAGTTGCAATTTTAGCCTTGAGTTCCTTAATATCGTTAACCAATTGATCTACATAGGCAGCTGTACCCTCTGTCGTGTTATCTTGCCACATGATACGTTCGATACGGTGGAACCCTGACCAACCGTCTTCTGATTTATTTTCGTCCATGTAATCAACCAAACGGTAGTCGATTTTCACGTCAGACTCACCAAAGCTTTCTGCAATCGGCTCTGAACGCTCGTAAGCCATACGAATCAATGGATATTGTTTCTTAGCTTCTTCAAGATTTCCTGACTTGAGGGTTTCACTGAATCCTTCAGTATCTTTCAAAAGCTGATCAATTTCGCCTTCAACGAAAGTCTTATAATCACTTGTGGCCTGCTTCAATTGCTTTTGCTCACTGGCTGTGAGTTTTGGGCTAGTTGAACTTGAATTACTTGAATTACCAGATTTGGCACAAGCCGTCAATAAAAGTCCTGATGCCAAAAGAACAACACCAAGTTTGCTAAGTTTTTTCATGAATGTCTCCTATTTTCAAGATAGTGTTCGACATTTGTCGTTATATATGTGAATCGTCGTTTTATCATTAATAAAGAACGAACGATGATAAGTCAATAATGATCTCTCGTATGTAAGAGAACATATCTAAACTAACAGAAGAAACCAGCACTGTCAACGGTTTTAGGCTATTTAAGAACTATTCTAAAGAGCAGATAAGAATGATTCTAAATAAAAGAAAACAACAGGAAATAACCTGTTGTCACTTATTTATTTCATCCGTCGTTTTCTAAGGAATCCTAGGCTAAGAATGCTTAGAAGACCTGCTAAAAAGAGTCCACGATTTGTCTTTTCACCAGTGTATGGCAGTTGTTTATCAGTCTGACGACTAGCTTCAGTCTTAGCCTGACCATTGTCACGATTAACAAGTTCAGCATCTCCAACAAGGTCCTCTTTACCTGAAGCCTTGACATTTGCTTTAGTTGCTTCAGTATCTTTACCACCAAATGACCCGGTCTTTTCAGAAGGCTGATCTACTGCCTCAGTTGGCGTCTGAGCATTAGTCAAACGAATAATAGTCGCTGTTAGTGGATCCAAGGTCAAGATGTGATTGTTGATTGTCACACCTGATAACTCACTAATTCCAGATAAATTGACTTGACTGCCATCTGCCAAAACCATATAAGATAGGCCATTTGTAATCTTGCTCAAATCAAACTGACGAGCCTTGCTATCAGCATTGACATAGACAAGGTAACGATCTCCATTCGAAGCAACAGTTTGGTATCCCAATACCAAATCTTCTTGAGCGACATTGTCCTGACCAAGAACTGTCAATAGCGTTAGACGTGCATCTACATCTGCTTTTGATTTGAAATTGAAGGCATCTGTCGACTTACGTAAGGCGATCAAACCTTTGGTAAAGGCACGCGTTTTCGTATTTTCTGGGAAGGTCTGGCTATCAGTCGCCTTAGTCCAGTCAAAATGGTTAACCGCATCACTTGAATCATAAGAATCATGGATGAAGTAAGGATAGTCAAATGGATTGCCCTTTTCATCCACTAAGAGATGTGACTTATTCGGCACCTTGTCCTCAGACACAGGATAACGGTAGGCAGGATCACGGAACTGTTTGGTGCGGCCGTATTCCTGACCAGAGTGAATAAATGGTGTTCCCTGAGCAGTCAAGACCATGAGGTTTCCTAGACGCAAGCGACGATGAATTTCAGCATTATTCTCAGGCTTGCTTGGATCCTTCTTGATTGATTGGGCAATAATATCAAAAAGGGTCAAATTATCGTGAGCAGCAATATATTGAATCACATCACCTGGAGAATCAGCCTCGAAGTTAGTTGGTTGTGCCTTGATATTGTCAAAGACCTTATTAATGTCACGTTTGCCACCTGTGATAAAGGCAGGTGTCCCCTCGTTTGGATAACCAGATTTGAGGGTGTTTCGAATATCGTCTGAAAATACAGCTACGGTATCTGTGTCTTTCATCCAAGACTGATCGGCAGGCTGAACAGCGCTGTTTTCATCGCCAGTATAAGTCACCCAGCCCTCACCAAGCATAATAAGATTTGGATTTAGAGCGCGTGCTGTATGATAAGCTTGCTCGATACTTTCAGCATCATGGTCACCCATCATATCAAAACGGAAACCATCCACCTTGTATTCTTTAGTAAGATAAGCAATCGAATCCACTAAGACACGACGACTCATATAGTGAGTCGTGCCTAGACGCCCCCCTCCAAAACTCGAACGAGGAGTGCCATCAGCATCCATAAAGTGATAATAATTTGGCTCAAGGTCTTCAAAAATAGCTGTCTTAGCTGTATGATTATAGACCACATCCAAGATAACGCCCATACCGTGGGCATGAATAGCAGCAACTAAATTCTTGAATTCTTCGATACGTTTAGCTGGTTCACTTGGGTTTTCAGAATACATACCCGTCAAAGAGAAATAGTTTTGTGGATCATAGCCCCAGTTGTAGTTACTATCACTTGATGCATAGGCATCCAAACGCTTCCCATTTTGCATTTCATTGACAAAATAGTAGCTTAATACTGGTAAAAGCTGAATATGGGTAACACCGAGATCTTTAAGATAATCCAAACGCTCTGCAAAGGCTGCAAAAGTCCCAAACTGGTGTTTCAATTCAGCTGAGATAGCCTTATCAGAAGTGAAATCTCGGACATGAGCCTCATAAATGATGGCATCTTCTCGAGATTTAAAGTTTGGAATCTTAGCGTAGTCAAGATCTTTTGGTCCATAATTAGCAGGATCTACAAAGGCAGCCTTGGCAATCTTGTGTTCAGGTCCCTTGCTGGCATCGTCACTATTCCAAGCAGCCAAAGACTTAGCATAAGGATCCAAAACGATTACTGACTGATCACCACGTTTAATGCGATATTGATAGAAATAACCTGTTAAGTTTTCCAAACCAAGATCAGTCGCAAGCAAGTCAGCTTGCCAAGTCCCTCGAGGTCCTTTGCTTAGGGCATGTTCAGCAAGAACCATGTCTTGATTATTCTTATCATAGACAATGATATCTACTTGATCTGCACTTGGTGACCAAAGTGTCACATGTGCCTTAGTACCATTCTCTTGAAGACGGGCACCCAATTCACCATCGTAACTGTAGAGCGTATCCTTCAATTGCCAACTCTCAGACGTTTTAAAACTATCATTACCCAAAGTGACCTTGTAAGGTAGATTTTCCGCAGCAAAATCACCTGTTAATGTAGCTTTTTTGAGTTTAGCATCCAACTCAAGCTGTTTAAGAGTTGCACTGTTACCATCCTTGTCTGTCACCTTTAGGTCTTTGAGAATATCCTCAGATGAAACATCTTCTAAATTGGTGAAGCTAAGTTCGATTTGGCTTGGACTAAGCTGCTGAGCTCCAGTCAAACGCACATCCTTAACAAAATAAGGGTTGGTGTAGACTGTCGTATCAGTATCTCGTACGAAAAGCTGACGAGTTTTTTTCAAGTCACTAAATTTATAATCATTTGGTTGAATTTTCACATCATCTCCTATTTTGCTCTCATCTAAGAGTAAAAATCCGATAGATTTAGCAGCCTCGGTTAGCGGAATGTCTAAATAGGCACCATACTTACCATTTGGTTGGAAATTGACACCATCAGGCCAATTACTTGGAGCGTCCTTAACATCACCCCAATACCAGACAGACTTATTACTATAGTCGCCATCCGTACGGAAATAATTGATACGAACGTGATCTTGAGGGATAGGTTGATAACTGTAAACTTGAAAATCCTTGTCAATCCAAGCCTCATTCATTTGAGGGCTAAGAATTTCCACTGCTTTATCCCCTGAAAGGTTCGTTCCAGCGGCATTATTAATAAGGAAGCTAAGTTTTTTAGGTGTTGAAGACAACTTCACATCCAAGTAGACACCATAATCATCCTGTTTGGCTTCTGCAAATGAGGTTGCTCCTGTTGGCCAAGCACCTTTCTGAGATGATGGCGTCTCCACATCATCCCAAGTCCAAAGCCCAAGTGATGCCTTATCCTGACTTGGCAACTCTTGGAAATGCAAGCGAATAGACCCCTCAGCAATAGGTTCCTCAGATGCATTAGTGAGAGCTTGACTATTATTAGTACTTACTATTTTTGGCGTGTTTTCGCTAGTTTCAGTTAGCTTGGTAGGCTCAGTACGGCTAGTATTTTCTGCTGGAAGAGAAACTGGCTCATTTTCCTTGGACACTGTGGTATTCTCAGCTGTTAGAGGAGCTGTTGGCGTTTCAGTTACTAGACCACTGGTGGTAAGACTAGAATCAGCTGATTCTACCTGTGTACTTGAGGCAGGTGTTGACACTACTTCTTCTGCCTTGACTCCATGAGTAGCAGCAAAGCTCAAAAAAACAGCTCCAATGGTTACAGAAGCCAACCCTAACTTGTACTTGCGAAGACTATAACGAAGGACTTTTTCGTCATTAGTTTGAGTATTCCTTTTCATACTAACTCCTTTTTGTTAACGTTTTCATGTTTTTTAATATACCATTTAGATTAGATTTATGCAAGCGTTTTCTCTGCGAGATTATTAAAAAGAGAGAACCATCAGATTCCCTCGATTTATTAATTATATATCAGATTAAGCAAAGATTGAGAAGAATGGTGCACCAAGTTTAGTATCCATTACATCTCGACTCTGAACACCGTGAATGTAATCCAAAGAATACCAACCATTGTTATTGGCGTTAGTTAAATTGAATAAATTTGTATTTTAGTATAAGAAAGCTAATATGTAAATTAGTTTCCTTCATATCTATAGAGGACATGACTTGAAGAAGACAACTTGATAAATTCATTTTTTAGCACCATATCACTTATAAATCCATCGAAGTTTATGTTTTGAATAAAAAGCGGTTCAGGCTTATAAACGACGATTACGTGGAGCAAGAGCTGTCTCACCAAGGTTAAATCCATCTACAGTATTGTCTACATAGTCCACATAAACGTGAGTCGTATAGTTACCAATGAGATTCTTATGATTAACAGTCGATACATTGATTTCAGTATGTGTTCCAGTAGGTGCTGTATTGTACCAAGAAAGGTTTCCTTGGTTGCTCTCAGACCATACAGCTACACGAATATTCTTAATCTGACGTCCTTGTGGAGCTTGATCAACAACAACTGTAAAACTACCTGCTTCTGAATTAACATTAGTGATATAGGTTTGCGTTTTAGTCTTAGCATTACGGAATTCAACTGTTGTCGTTGTCCCTCCTACACCAACTTGTGACCCATCATTTAAAATGTAGTACAAATGAATATTGTACAAACCTGTTGAATTTTTGTGGTTAGTAGCTTGAACATTTACCGTATAAGTACCATTAGCTTGACGTGTTGCTTCATACCAACGAATATCATCTTGTCCGTCTTTTTCAGACCAAATAGGTACTTGAACAGTGCGAACACCTTTAGGACTATAAACATCACTGATAATGACATCAAAAGTACCAGTATCATTATTGTTATTAACAACTGAAATAGTACCGACTGGCTTATTATGTTTTACGTCTACAATGGTTTCAGTGACATAATGACGTTGGTTGGCATTATCTACGATGTAAACGTCAGCACGGTAATTTCCTAGTGAATTCTTATGCTCACTAGACTTGATTGTTACACGATAACTACCATCAGATTGACGACTAGCCTTGTGCCAAACGAGATCATCTTGTCCATTAACGAGACTCCATGAAGGAACTAAAACTTCCTTAACCCCATTTGGTGCTACGATATTGCGGATAACAGCGTCAAAAGTACCTAAATCGGCATTATTATTTTCAATAAAGAGGCTTGCACTAGGACGAGTTTGAGTAACTTCTACCACTTTTTCAGTAAGGTAGAAACGTTTGTTAGAGTCATCTACAAGGTAGGCGTCGGCACGGTATTTACCAGTTGAATTCTTATGATCCGTTGCTTTGATAGTCACTCGGTAAGAACCATCGGCTTGACGAGTTGCCTTATGCCAGATAAGGTCGTCTTGACCACCAGCTAAACTCCATGAAGGAACAAGAACTTCTTTCAAACCTGTAGGAGCAACAATGTTACGAACAACGGCATCAAAAGTACCTGCTGCAGTATTGTTGTTTTCAATCGTAAGGAGACCACTTGGTCGAGCATAATCAACAGCCACTACTTTTTCAGCAATATAATGGCGATTGTTAGAGTTATCCACGATATAAGCATCGGCACGGTAATTTCCTTTAGTGCCCTTATGCTCACTTGCCTTAATGGTTACACGATAGCTGCCATCAGTTTGCTTAGTCGCCTTATGCCAAATAAGGTCGTCTTGACCATTTTCAAGACTCCATGATGGCACCAAAACTTCTTTAACACCTAGTGGTGCTGAGATATTAGTGATAACGGCGTCAAAAGTTCCAGCCTTAGCATTATTGTTTTCAATAGCAAAACTTGCTTTAGGTTTCAACTGCTCAGGTGTCTTACCAATGAAGACTTGCGTAGTTGTTCCACCAACACCCGTCAATTGACCATCTTTTTGAACATAATAAAGGTGGATATTATAAAGCCCTGTCGAGTTTTTATGCGCTGAAGCCTTAACGTTTACTGTATAAGTTCCATTATTTTGACGGTTAGCAGTATACCAGATAATGTCATCTTGACCATTAATTTCTGACCAAATTGGAACAGAGACTGTTTCAACACCATTTGGTGCTTTGACATTAGAGATGACTACATCAAAGCTACCAACAGTTGGATTATTGTTGACAATAGAAATGGTTCCACTCAAATTGCCTTGAGTTGCATCAACCTCAGCACTAGCATTAGCTGTGAAACGTCCTGTATAATCCACGCTGTGGTCGAAGACATGTTTACCTGACAAGAGATTAGCCGTAGCTGTAAACTGCCATGCACCAGTTTTGGCATTATAGCGCATGTTTTTGGCGTTCGTTGCTGTAAGAGTTGATGATGGGTACTGTGCGACCCAGAAATTTTCAATACCAAATTGAGAGGTTGAGACAGGTCCACGATAGCCTAGATTGTTCTCATCCAACCAGCTAGCACTTGTATAGAACATCAAGTTGTTGTATCCATGCTTACGCATTTCGTTAACCCAAGCTTGAGTGTTACGGTTGATATTTGGAAGCATCTTAGAGTCTTCGAAATCGTTAACCATAACAGTACTCTTTGGAAGGTTAAGGTTTTGTGCAGCTTGAATGTAGAAACGAGCCTCTGCACGTGCTTCTTCCTCTGTTGTGTATCGAGAAAAATGATAGGTAGATACTTGAAGATCGGCAATTTGAGCATTGCGAACTTGTGATGGTGCTTTAGGGTTGTTGTACCAAGTATCCTCAGTCAACTTGACAACGACACCACCAACACCTTGGCGTGCAAGAGCACGATAGTCATCTACACTGATTTCACCATTATGGCTGCTGACATCGATAAAAGTCTTCGGTTGAACCTTAAGGGTTGGCGAAGGAACATCCGTAGAATTCGTTAATTTAGCAGGTGTTGCTACAGTGCTGTTTGACGTTTCAGAATTTGTCGCACTTGTAGAAGCTGTAGCACTTTCTGAACTTACTACAGAAGTCGCAACTGAATTTGATGTTGCAGCAACAGTAGAGTTAGCTACCGAAGTTGATGCCGTTGCAGCCTCGGAACTCTGTGAAGCAGGAGACGTAGATACCGCTGGAGCACTAGCTTTTGTCACTTCACTCGAAGCTGCGGGTGCTGAAACCGTTGAACTAGGAGTTACAGGTAAGGCTGCTTCTCCACCAAAAATCTCAGCCGCTGTCGCAGGTTGATACTGATTTCCTTCAGTAATAGAAGGCGTTTGTGTTGCCACTTCGTCTGCTTGAGCAACCTGAGTAGTTACAGCCAAGAGAACAGCCGCACTAGCATAGTAGATAAAATCTTTTGTTCGCATTTAACTTTCCTTTTGCATTTGTAATACTTGAACCATTTTACCACAGAAAAACTCTCGTGGAAAGGTTATTATTAAAAATTTTCTAAATAAAATAGAAATATTATAAAATTATAAACAAACTTTCTCTCTTGATAGAAAACTCTTTAACTTATTATTCGTATGTTTCTATAAAACTATTGAAAATCCGTAACGATTTTTTCAAATAAATACAAATGAAAATGTATGAAAAAATTCCCGAACCTTTGTCCGAGAATTTAATTTATCTTTATTTACGTTTTGGTGGGTTATGGATAGCTTCTCCAAGTACATCAGCAAAGGCTTCGTACATGTTTTCAGAGAAGGTTGGGTGACCGTGGATAGATTGCAAGAGCTCATCTACAGTCAATTCATTTTCCATAATTGTTGACGCTTCGTTAATCAATTCAGCTGCAGCCGGTCCAATGATATGAACACCAAGGATTTCATGGTACTTCGCATCTGCAACGACTTTAACAAAACCTTGAGCTTCGTTTGAAGCAATAGCGCGTCCATTACCAGCAAAGCTTGATTTACCAATGAGTACATCACCATATTTAGCGCGTGCATCTTCTTCAGTAAGACCACACATTGCGACTTCTGGGTGTGTGTATACAGCAGCTGGTGTGTAGTCAAGGTGAGCCTTACGAACGTTACCATGCATAGCATTTTCAGCCGCAACTTCACCCATACGGTAAGCAGCGTGAGCAAGCATCTTAGTTCCGTTTACATCACCCGGTGCATAGATACCAGGGATTGATGTTTCTTGATAAGCATTCACTTTGATACGACCACGATCTAATTCAAGGTTAAGATTTTCAAGACCATCCAACTGAGGAACACGACCGATTGAAAGAAGGGCGCGATCAGCTACAATCTCTTCACCATTATTGAGTTTAAGGGTCAATTGGTTGTTAGCTTCAACAATTTCAGAAACACCAACAGAAGTCATAATCTTCATGCCCTTCTTAGCAAGGATTTTTTGAAGTTCAAGTGATACTTCTTTATCCATAGCAGGGATAATGCGGTCAGCCATCTCAACAACAGTTACTTCTACACCGTATGAAGCATAAACAAGACCAAGTTCGATACCAACGACACCACCACCCATAACAGCAAGTGATTTAGGCAATTCACGCAAGTCAAGGATATCATCTGATGTCATCACAAGTTGTGACTCAATTCCAGGGATATTGATACGTGAAACTTTTGATCCAGTCGCAAGGATAATATTACGTCCCTTGATTGTTTCTGAACCAATAGTAACTGTCTTATCTGGGTTAACTTGACCAAGACCATTGAAAATAGTAACCTTGTTAGCCTTCAAAAGACCTTGAACACCACCAGTAAGTGTCTTAACAACAGAGTTCTTAAAGTCAACAGTCTTATCCATATCGATAGTGTAGTTTGTTGACGCTAGGTTGATACCACGACCTGCAGCAATCTTAAGCCCATCAAGGATTTCTGCATTTTTAAGGTAGGTCTTAGTTGGAATACATCCTTTATTCAAACATGTTCCACCAAATTCAGATTTTTCAATGATAGCAACCTTACCACCAAGTTGTGCCCCACGAATGGCAGAATAGTAACCAGCAGGACCACCACCGACAACAATAATATCGTACTCATTATCAGCAAGTGGTGCTTTTTCTGCAGTAGCTGCTGGAGCAGCTGTGGCAGGAGCTTTAGGAACTTCAAGACCAGCAGATTCTAATTGAGCAGTTGCTTCTGCAACAGGTGCACTGGCTGCATTATCAGCCACAACTTCACCCTCCGCTCCAATATAACCAATAACCTCAGTAACTGGTACTGTTTCACCAGCCTGACGCGTAATCTTCAAAAGAACACCAGAATCTTCTGCTTCAAGTTCCATGTTCGTTTTATCTGACATGATTTCAAGAAGGATATCTCCCTCATTAACCACATCACCCTCTTGTTTCTTCCACTCGATGATTTCGCCTTCCTGCATGTCCACACCGAGCTTAGGCATAATAATCTCAAAAGCCATATTTTACGATACTAAGAACGCTAAAATGCGACAGAATTTTAGGAGTTTTACGTTAGTGTGCTTGCACACAAGTAAAACTATCTAAATTCCGAAGCATTTCGTTCGAGTTCAAATCGACTCGAACGCTTTAACGCCCTCTCCTTTCTATTTAAAACTTCAGTTTTCAGATATTTTTTTACTTAAATCAACAATTCCATTGGATTTTCAATCAAATGTTTTAAATCAACCATGAATTTGGCACCATTCATACCATCTACAATACGGTGGTCAATAGTCAAGCATAGCCCCATGATTGGACGTACGACAACTTCACCATCAACAACAACCGGTGTCTGAATAGTTGCTGAAACACCAAGGATAGCTGAGTTTGGTTGGTTGATGATTGGGTTAAATGACTTGGTTCCAAACATTCCCAAGTTAGTGATAGAGAAAGTAGAACCTGACATTTCTGCCGCCTTCAATTTACCAGCCTGAGCTTTCTTGATGACATCCTTAGAGGCCACCACAAAGTCAGACAAACTCATCTTATCTGCACCATGAACTACTGGTACAATCAAGCCATCATCGAGACCAACGGCAATACCGAGATTAACAAATTTGTGTAATTCGATATTTTGCGCATCATCAATCAAGGATGCATTGAGGTAACGGTGTTCCTCTTTCATAAGGGTACGCACAACTGCCAAACCAATCAAATCAGTGAAGGTTACCTTCATACCAGTCTTATTCATGATTGGATCAAGGACTTGCTTACGAAGAGCCATAAGGTTAGTCATGTCCACATCGTAGTTAAGGGTAAAGGTTGGCGCAGTTAAGTAAGAGTGCGTCATTCCCTTAGAGATAGCCTTACGCATAGCCGACATTGGGATAACTTCCACACCTTCTGGCAAGACTTTTTCTGGCTTAGCTTCAACCACAGGTGCAGCTGCAGCTTCCTTAACTTGAGCTGGGGCACTGATTGCAAGGACATCTTCCTTGGTAATCTTACCACCAAAGCCTGTTCCAGATACGTTAGCTAAATCAATACCAAGGTCCGCTGCAATCTTACGTGCCAACGGAGTTGCCTTAGGTTGAGCACCCTTAAAGTTCTCAACGTCATCAGCATGAACACGACCTTTTGCTCCAGTTCCTGGAACTTGAGCGAGGTCAATCCCCAACTCACGCGCTACTTTACGTGCTTTAGGTGTTGCACGTACTTTGCCACCTTCGTGTACGACAGGGGCTTGGGCTTGTGCTGCCACTACAGGTGCTTCCACAGTAGCAACTTCTTCAACTTGCGGAGCAGTTTCTGTAGCTGGTGCGCTCGCAGCATTATCAGCCACAACTTCACCTTCTGCTCCAATATAACCGATAACTTCAGTAACTGGTACTGTTTCACCAGCCTGACGGGTAATCTTCAATAGAACACCAGAATCTTCTGCTTCAAGTTCCATGTTCGTTTTATCTGACATGATTTCAAGAAGGATATCCCCCTCATTAACCACATCACCCTCTTGTTTCTTCCACTCGATGATTTCGCCTTCCTGCATGTCCACACCAAGCTTTGGCATAATAATCTCAAAAGCCATATTTTATGATACTAAGAACGCTAAAACGCGACAGAATTTTAGGAGTTTTACGTTAGTGTGCTTGCACACAAGTAAAACTATCTAAGATTCCAAAGCATTTCGTTTGAGTTCAAATCAACTCAAACGCTTTAACGCCCTCTCCTTTCTACTTTAAATTATATTTTCCGATACTCTCACAGTTAAAACAAGAAACACATTTTACTAGCGAGACATATCACTTAACCGTCGCTAGAAAGTTAGTTTCCTTTATTGGCCATCTTGATAATAGCAGCCTTAATCTTTTCAACATCTGGAAGAACCGCTTGTTCCAAGACACGCGCATAAGGTACAGGCACATCTTCACTTGCCAAACGTACAATTGGGTGGTCAAGGTAATCAAATGCTTCACTTTCAGTAACCATAGCAGCAATCTCACCGATGAACCCACCAGTCTTATATGCATCATTGACCAACATCAGTTTACCAGTCTTCTTAACTGACTCGAAAATCAATTCCTTATCAAGTGGGATAAGCGTACGTGGGTCAACGACCTCAACGTTAATACCTTGTTCAGCCACTTCTTCAGCAGCCTTAAGAACACGTTCCAACATACGACCATATGTGACAATAGTAAGGTCAGTCCCTTCACGCTTGATTTCCCCTTTTCCAAGTGGAATGTAGAAATCAGGATCTTGAGTCACTTCCTCTTTCTTACCGTAAAGTGCTTTTGGTTCCATGAAGATAACAATGTTATTGTCCTGAATAGCAGATTTCAAAAGACCTTTAGCGTCGTTAGCATTACCTGGAGCAACAACTTTAATCCCTGGAATGTGAGTCAACCATGACTCAAGAGATTGTGAGTGCTGTGCCGCAGAACCAATCCCTGAACCAGAAGCTACACGGAAAGTTACAGGAGTCTTCAAACCACCACCAAACATGTAGTTGTTTTTTGCACCATTATTAACGATAGCATCAAGGGCAATCGTGATGAAGTCCATGAAAGTCAAGTCAACGATTGGACGAAGACCTGTGATGGCAGATCCAACAGCTGCACCAGCGATAGCTGCCTCTGAAATTGGTGTATCTTTAACACGTTTTTCACCAAACTCTGCCAACATCCCAACTGATGTACCGAAGTCACCACCATAGATACCAACATCTTCACCCATAAGGAAGATGTTTTCGTCTTTACGCATCTCCTCGCTCATAGCAAGGTTTACTGCCTCACGCAAGGCCATCAATTTTGTTTCACTCATACTTGTATTCCTCAACCTTTCTCTTTAGTCTACCCATACATCTTCAAAGGCAACTGAAAGTTCTGGATCTGGGCTATTTTGGGCGAACTCATAAGCTGCATCAACCTCTGCCTTGACTTGGCTTTGGATAACATCTAACTCTTCAGCGCTTGCAATATTTTCAGAAACGAGATAGTCACGGTATTTAATAATTGGGTCGTTATTGTTCTTCCACTCGTCAACTTCTTCCTTAGTACGGTAAACACCTGCATCAGCAGTTGAGTGACCAAACCAACGGTAAGATTCTACCTCAACGATAGCGGGACCGTTGCCACCACGAACATGCTCAACAGCCTTGCCCATTGTTTCGTATACAGCCAAAACATCGTTACCATCTTCACAGTAGAAACCAGGAATACCATAAGCTTCCGCACGTGTATAAAGGTGAGGTGTGTTTGTTGCTTTATGGATATCCATTGAGATACCATAACGGTTATTGATGATAAAGAAGATAACCGGCAATTTCCAAGTAGCTGCCATATTGACTGACTCATGGAATGAGCCTTCATTAGTTGCACCATCTCCTGAAAAGGCCACAACAATATTTCCTGTTTCTTTGTATTGCTGAGTGAGAGCTGCACCTACGGCAAGAGCATAACCACCACCAACAATACCGTTAGTTCCGTAGTTACCTTTTTCAAAGTCAGCCAAATGCATAGAACCACCACGGCCCTTAGAAACACCTGTCGCCTTACCTGCAAGCTCCGCCATCATTTTATTCAAATCCATGTCTTGGGCAATAGATTGTCCGTGACCACGGTGATTTGAAAAGAAGATATCGTCATAGCTCAAGTGTTGAACAGCCCCAACGTTGGCTGCTTCCTCACCAACTGAAAAGTGAGTCATTCCTTGAACAAAACCACGACGAACCAATTTATTAATACGTGAATCAAATTCACGAATACGTTCCATTTTAGTGAACATCTCAAGATGTGTCTCTTTAGAAAGTTTTACCATATCGATCTCCTCTATCGAAATTTTACTATACATCTAGGATAGGTTAAAAAAACTTAATGGGCAAGAAATATGCTTGAAAAATGAAAAGCCTTACATCCTTATCACTTATAGGCAATTCGTATGCTCTTTTTGTTTGCGATATGGTATAATGATATGATTATATAGATTTTACCCGAATAGGAGAATATTTGATATTGAGTGATGTCATAATTCACGGGCTTACGGCATGTATAGCTTTTATTTTACAAATTATTATCTTCAAGGTGACCACGCAAAGGCCGCTTAGATACTGGGTTATTATTTTAGCTGGTATAGCAATTTTTGCCTCTAGTTATTTGGGCATTTTGTATCCAAAATCCGGTTTTATTGCACTAGTACTCTTTCTAGCTGCCAAATCCTACAAAAATCTAAGACATACCATTTTGGAGACTTTCTTCATACCTTTCACCTTTGCCTTAATGGTAAGATTGGTCATTTTCCTGATTATTCCAATCTTTTTCCCTTCTGTCCTAGATTACTATTATGCTGGTCCCTTTATTCTCTTGCTTGCCTTTTTGCTATGGTTTGCTCAAAGTGCCCTTCTACAGGTGGACTACTCACGAATGATGCAAATTGACAAAGCAAGACCATGGTACAAATCAACCTCTGTTGCTCTTTGTGCTCTAGCCATTATTTACTTTGCTTCTGAACTTCTTTCAACAAACATTCACTTTACCGTTGCCTTTCTTATTATTACAGCTCTGATTCTATCTGGACAGGTTAATCTCTATAGAAAGGACCTCAGTGCGCAAACACAAGAAGCTCAAGAGGAACATTCTCAGCTTCTTCAAAAATCAAGTCAGAACATCAATACTTGGTACCAGAAAAAAACTAGCCAAGAGCTCTTTATCAAGGACGAAGCTGAAAATCTCTACGATATCATCCGTTTCCAACAAAACGAGGAAGCTCAGGAGTTAATTGACTACTTGCTGACTCCGAATCCACTCGATAAAAAGATTGATCATTTTTATCGAGATAAACTTGAAAATATTAAACTCCCTGATTTGCGAGTCCTCTTTGAAGCTAAATTCCTAAAGGCAAAAGAATTGGATGTTTGGGTTAGTATGGAGGTCCCAGAACCCATTACCGTTTATCCTATTTATCCTTTAGATTGGGTATATATCCTTTCAACAATCTTGGATCACGTCATTGACCAAGCACAAGATAGCGAACAGAAATACCTTAGCTATGCTTATTTTAAAGACGAGGATAGTCAACATTTTGTCGTTGAAAGTTCAAGCACTAAAGAAGATTCAGCTATTACATCTGATTTCTCTGATCCCGAACTGAAACGCGTCAATAGTATCCTATCCACTTATCCAAACGTTAACATTGTTTCAAATACACGGGCTGGTATTTACCGCTTACAAATCGAGATTGACATGACACAAGGAGGTTACAATGATTACTAATATTATCAATCCTCTCTTACAGGCTGTTAGTTTCATTTCTATTTGGTACCTCTACCAGACTATGTCTAAGGTTAAGCCACAACGAGGACACCTCTTACTTCTATTTTTGTCCTATGTAGCTGCAGCATCCTATTTTAATCTCGTAAAAATCGTTGTAGACCCGCTTTTCTTCCTTGTTGCCGATTTGGCCCTTGTCAAAGAGCGTTCTTTCTATCATCGATTGCTTTACGCTTTTTATCCAACTATCCTTTTTGATATGGCAACACGACTACTTTCAATTGTCATTATCCCTCACGTCTTACATATCAAAGGTGATATTACCCTCAACACTAACTTACATATCTTGACCTACATCTTAGCACCATTAATCATTTACCTAATGCTTAAAATCTTCGCCGTAGACCTAAATCAGATGAGTAGTCTTGACGAAGCTTGGGCTAGACGTAACTGGTTGCGAAGCACTGCCTTCCTAGCTGTCTATTATGTCTTCTTTACTGTTATCCATGGTCTTAACAGTATTCTTCCAACAGCAAATGAACCTAAAAATTTATTTGAAATAGTTTTCAAGGTCAGTCCTAATAGTTCTGTTATCTTAGTTCTCTATATTGCCCTACTACTATGGGATTTTTACAATTGGAACCAGGCTGTCCACCAACAATCTATCGATAGACTTAACAAAGAACGTCATAAATTGTTGGGTACTATGACTAACTATAGCAAATCCTTTATCCAGATTATTATGCAAAAGCAAACGTCCTTCGACTTATTCAAGAAAAATCTCAAGGAGGTTTCTCTTGCCTTGGAAAATGAAGATACTGCCAAAGCTACTAGTCTACTTGAGATTTATAAAACGGACAATGCTAGCATTGGTAATCCAGAGACTCAAGAAAACTTGGATAGGCTTAGCAATCCAATAATATCTAGTTTCCTCTCTAACCGCATTTTAGAAATGCGAGCTGCTCATATTGATATTGCTATAAACATCAGTCCTCAGTTTGGTGAGATTCCTTTATCTGACCTCGATTTATATCAACTGCTCCAAGCTTCGGAAAGAGCGATATTTAAACTACTTCGTCCTGATATCAAAGTCAACAGTAGTTACCTTCAACTGGATCACTCACAACTCCTTGTTGTTGAATTACCAGTTTTGGCTGATAAGGTTAGCAAAGATAAAGAACTGAATGATTTAGTAAAGAGTTTGCCAAATGTTGACTATCGCATCGGTTTACATGCAGGTTATCTGACTCAAATTATTGAAATCTTTGAACCTGGTTATTAAGATTATATTTAAAAAGAGCCACTGGCTCTTTTTTTGTTACTTTATATCTCTTCTCACTAAAAATTCCTAACAGTTTAGAATGAAAGGAATTATTCGCCAAATAAAAAGACACCCAAGATCATATAGACTGAGTGTCTCTATTGATAGTAAACTCCGACTAGCGTAGCTTAGAAGGCGCCACCACCGCCTCCTCCGCCACCACCAGAGAAGCCACCGCCTCCAAAGCCACCACTACCACTATTTGAATTGATAGAAAAGCTACTTACGGTATCTGAGGCAGAAACATAAGATTCTAGATAATTGACATTATTCAGCATAATAAATGGTGTCGCAGAATAAGTAAACTCATCTAAAGATGGATTACTGAGGTGAATGTTGTATCGTTTTAGCACATCACTAACTTTTTTCGCCTGTCCATAGAGTGTCGCATAAACCAAGATACGATTCCATAGGATGACAGATTCTAATTCTGACTCTTTAAAGCTAGGAATACTCTGAATCATATTTTTAAAGCTATGCCACTGGTAATACGTTGAAATTTGAGTTGCATCAAGACATCTCTGACGACGTCTTTTCACCAAGAACCAGAATAAAACGGTAAGTCCTGCTATAGGTAGTAGTCCAAGAATATAGTAAAAACCAACTCCTGATCCAAATGCACCAAATAAGAACAAAGTTGAAAGTATACAAAACATCATTGAAAGTGCCAAAGCTGCTACTCCCAATATGTTAAATGTCTTTTCTTTCGCACTAAAATCTCTATAAATTTTAGGAAGTCCTAGTGCAATTTCCTCTTTTTCAACGCCTTTGGCTACTTGATAGCCGTCATTAGAGAATTGATATTTGACACGTTTTCCCTGAGATCGAATAGTTTCTCGCTCATAGCTTGTTCTAGCACTCTTGAATTGTTTTTCTAGAGCATCTTTATCAAGATAATAGCGCGAGAACATTTCACTATCTCTAATTTCCATGCGACCATCAAACAACATATCTAAGAATGATACTTCAAACGAAGAGAGACCTTCCTTTTCAATACGTGTCAGAATATTACTATCACCTTCTCGCCTAAAAGTGAGATAACCTCTATCAATAAAATCGAGGATGGTAGCTTGCACCATATATTTGAACTTCAAAGGACCCGTTTCTTCTTTTAGCCCTGTTTTATCGAAAGACTGATTATAAACATTCTTAGCTAAGACCAAAGGTGCTAAATCTTGAGGGGCTTCATAAAGACGTGCATCTCGAGGGAAAGAAGGCGTTCTAGTGCTATAAAGAACAATAAGGTAACAGAAAATACCAATAAGAACAAAGCTTAAAATTACAAGTGGCAAAATGACATAAAAAATGCGTCGGTAGTTTTCTTTAGACTTTTTGATATCTCTTTCTTTTTTTAGAAACTCTGCCTCATTTGTCTTATGTAATAAATAAGCCTGATTATTTTCCCGTAAAGCACTGGTCATTGGCCAGTAGGCATGTAATTCCAATTTACCTGATGATGGTAAATTGTCTACATGAACCTGATAACCTGTAGCAGTACGTTTAACCTGTGGGTCTTTTCCAAAATAGCCAGTGTGGGCGTAAAGCTCTCCTTGACTTGCATCTAGACCATCAACTGTGAAATCAACCTGTCCAAATCCTTTATCCCAATCAGAGATTGGAAACCAATTTAAAACTGCAATATCTGAATATAGATTCAACAACTGTTGGATTTGCCAAGTAACTTTGAGGACAACCCTATCACCATCTGAACCTGAATTATAAACTTTGAGTTTAACACCATCATAAGAGTCTGTTTTTTCAACTGTAATATCTGTTTTTTCTTTCCCATTTACGGTTGCTGAAACCTTGGGATCATCCATAATAGAATAACCACCAATTTTCCCCAAGGTTACATACTGACCTTTATAGTCACTATCAAAATCATAAGTCACTTCCTGAGTAAACGTCGCATTACCATCATCATGTATAGAAAGGTGACCAACATAGGAAGGTAGACTATACTCTACCTCATCCTCGTCAGCTTGAACGTGTTGCAAAGAAAGTGGCAGAAAACAGGCTAACAAAACAGTTAAAGCAAGGTATTTAACAAGACCTTTCATTATCTTTTTCATCATTTTGCTCCTTTAAGGACTAAAAAAGCAGGTGCAACACCAAGTGTCTCGATGTGCCCTGCTCTGATCTGCTATTTAGGCTTGATAAACAATCTCACCATCACAGATAGTGTATTTAACACTGCCCGTAAGTTCTTCGCCTACAAATGGTGAATTGGCTGCTTTAGACTTAAAGTCTGCTGTGACCTGACGTTTTTCCTTGTCTGCAAAAATCACAAGGTCAGCTGGTCCATTTTCAGCCAAATAACCAGCATCGAAGCCATAAAGATCAGATGGGTTGCTAGTCATTACTTTCAAGAGTTCCGTCAAGCTTAAGTGTCCTGCTTCAACCAAGTAGGTCAATCCAAGAGATAGAGATGTTTCAAGACCAGTCATTCCTGATGGTGCTTTAGTCACATCATCGACATTCTTTTCATCGGCATGGTGTGGCGCGTGGTCTGTGGCAATGACTGAGATGACTCCAGATTTCAACCCTTCGATGACGGCCTGACGGTCAGATTCCAAACGAAGTGGTGGGTTCATCTTGGCATTAGCACCTTTTGAGAGCAAGAGGTCTTCTGTCTTAGAGAAATGTTGTGGTGCCACTTCGGCTGTAACTTGTGCTCCAAGTTTTTGAGCAAATTCAACCACTTTTACAGATTCAGCTTTTGACAAGTGTTGAATATGAACATGGGCTTGTGTATCATAAGAAATCATGACATCACGCGCAATCATACTGTACTCAGCTACACCTGTTGCCCCACAAATATGGAATTCTTTTTTAGCAATATTTTCATTGAAACCGAGAATACCATTTAGATCAGGATCCTCCTCGTGAAGGCTGATAAAGGTATTATTCTCCTTAGCTAGCTCCATGGCTTTTTTGACAATACCAGCATTGGTCAATGGAATACCATCATCTGAGAATCCGACAGCACCGGCTTCAAGCAAACCCTTGAAATCAGTGATGTTTTCACCATCAAAATTCTTAGTAATAGTCGCAACAGACTTAACATGGATATTTTCCTTAGCTGCCGAAGTCAAGACCTCCTCCAAGGTTTCCTTATCTGAAATCGTTGGATTAGTGTTAGCCATCATTACAACTGTTGTAAAACCACCCGCAGCCGCTGCCAAGGCACCAGTATGAATGTCTTCCTTATGAGTTTGACCTGGCTCACGGAAGTGAACATGGATATCCACCAAGCCAGGAGCAACCACAAGACCAGTCGCATCAATGACTTGAGCATCTCCAGCTTCGATATTTTCAGCAATTTTAACGACTTTTTTACCATCAACAAGAACATCAGCTTGCGTATCCAAACCAGACTTAGGGTCTACAACACGACCATTTTTAATCAGTAACATAATCTTCCAACTTTCTATTTTACTTCAACCAATCAATTGGGGATTGGCCTTGAGATACAAGGTAGGCATTGGCTTTTGAAAATGGCTTGCTGCCAAAAAAACCACGATAGGCCGACAAGGGACTCGGATGGGCACTCTCAATAATGGCATGTTTAGAGTTAGTCACTAGTGCCTTCTTCTTACGAGCATAGCCACCCCAAAGTATAAAGACAACAGGAGTATCCTTTTGATTGAGAACCTTAATCACAGCATCTGTAAAAGGTTCCCAAACCTGACCAGCATGCCCATTTGCTTGACCTGCTGGAACTGTTAGACAGGCATTAAGCAAAAGCACCCCCTGCTCTGCCCATGACGTTAAATCATGAAAGGATCTAGGACCTAAATCTTCCTCTAATTCCTTGAGAATATTTTTCAAAGACGGGGGAGCTGGAAGGCTATCAGGTACCGAGAAGGAAAGTCCCTGTGCTTGATGAGGCCCATGATAAGGGTCCTGACCAAGGATTACCACCCGCACTTCTTCAAACGGAGTCTCCAACAAGGCATTAAAAACCTTGTCACGCGGCGGATAAACCGTCCCCTGGCTATAAACCTGGTCCATAAACTGATTTATCTTTGAAAAATAATGGTCAGGCAACTCCTCTTTCAGAAGCTTGTGCCATGTCGAATGTTCCATAAAAACCTCTTTTTAGACTGTTTTACACCCTAAATTATACCATAATTTGTAGGGAATATTCGGAAAATACTGAAAAAACACCATGATTACGAAGCATTTGCTATCAAGTTTTAAAAATACATTACTCCACAAGTTTAAAGGGCTTACAACCTTTAACTCGTTATAGTTTTATGCTATAATTTAAACTTGTATTTTAACAGAAAAGGTAACCCTATGACTACGTATGAAAATTTAAGAGCAGCCAGACGAGGTCCCATTGTCAGCATCGCTGCCTACCTTCTTCTTACCATTGCAAAACTTCTAGCTGGACACTTTTTAAATTCTAGCTCTTTGATTGCCGATGGTTTCAATAACTTGTCAGATATTTTAGGGAACGTGGCCCTACTCATTGGATTGCACCTAGCTAGTCAACCTGCTGATGCAGATCATAGGTTTGGTCATTGGAAGATTGAAGACTTATCAAGCCTAGTCACTTCCTTTATCATGTTCGTGGTAGGCTTCCAAGTCCTAATTCAAACAGTCCGAAAGATTTTTCTAAGAGAGGAAACTGTAGTCGATCCCCTTGGTGCAACCGTCGGAGTTCTTTCTGCTATCGTCATGTGTGGCGTTTACTTATACAATAAAGGACTTGCCAAAAAGCTGAAATCTAGTGCTTTGATTGCGGCCGCTAAGGATAATCTCTCCGATGCCGTAACTTCTATTGGAACGTCAATCGCCATTGTTGCAGCATCCTTCAACCTCACGATTATTGACTATATTACAGCCATTATCATTACCTCCTTCATTCTAAAGACAGCCTATGATATCTTCATGGAAGCAACCTTTAGTTTGTCAGACGGTTTCGATGAGAGAAACCTCAAAGCCTATGAGAAAGCGATTCTTGAGATTTCAAAAGTCACTAAGGTTAAGAAGCAGCGTGGCCGTTCTTATGGTAGCAACGTCTATCTTGATATTGTGGTTGAAATGAATCCTGACCTCTCTGTTTACGAGAGTCATGCCATTACTGAACAAATTGAAGAGGTTCTCAGCAAGCGTTTCTCTGTCTATGACACTGATGTCCATGTAGAACCAGCTGCTATTCCCGAAGATGAAATTTATGGCAATGTCCTTCACAAACTCTCTCGCAATGAAAAGATTATTCTGTCAAAAATTCCTGACTATGAAAATCTTTTAGCACCAGACTTCTACTTAATCGATGAAAATGGTCACCACCACAATCGTGAAGAAGTCATTGCCAATCACCAACCACTTCTCAATAATTTTGACAGCTTCAAGATGACATCTGTTAGTCAAAAAACGAAATTAATTAGTTATGAGTTGGGAGGAAATTTCCACACTAGTATCTGGCGTCGAAATGAAACCTGGTTCATGATTTACCACCAAGTCACAAGGATAAAAGATGAAAAGTAACGAGCAAGCAAGCTCGTTTTTTTCTGCTTTCAAATAGATTTTGTGTAACATTCAATAGATTCTAAAAATTACATTAAAATACTAAATGTTAGGAAAACTCTAACTTTTATATGTTATAATGAAGATGTTTGTCACTACCGAATTTAGGGTTTTTGACAGGCAAATGATATTAATAGATAAAAATAGGTTCTGCCAGCTACAGAACCCCATAGATATTAAAGGAGACACATTGTGAAAAAGAAAATTGTTGCCGTCCTTTTAGCAGCTTGTCTAGCTCTAGCACCGAGTCTGTCTAGTGCAGACGAATTGATGGATATCACACGCGCTGCTGGTTATACTGAAGCCACTGAAGCCTATCGCCCAAAATCAACCCTCTTAATCGATGGAAATACCGGAGATGTCCTCTGGGAAGAAAATGCTGATGAGGTGCGTGACCCAGCTTCTATGTCTAAGGCCATGACACTTTATTTGGTCTTTGAAGCTATGTCTAAAGGAGAGATTTCTGAAGATACTGTTATCACAGCTACTCCAACCGACCAAGCTATTGCCGATATTTACGAAATTTCAAACAACAAGATTGTTGCGGGTGTTGATTATACCGTTTCAGAACTCATCACTATGACAGCGGTGCCTTCCTCTAACGTTACAACCGTGATGCTAGCCAACTACTTGACCAATAATGATCCTGATAAATGGCTAGACATGATGAATGAGAAATCTAAAGAGCTAGGGATGACCAATACCAAATGGTTCAACGCTTCTGGTGCCGTTGCTGTTGCCTTCAAAGGTTACTACAGTCCTCAACGTTATGATAACAACCAAACCAACCAAACAACTGCGCGTGATTTGGCTATCATGACCTATAACTTCATCAAGAAATACCCTGACATTCTCAAATACACTAGCAAACCTGTTGTCACAGTTAAAAAAGGAACACCTTACGAGGAAACCTTCGAGACTTACAACTACTCTATTCCAGGTGCCAAATACGGAATTGATGGGGTTGATGGGTTGAAGACAGGATCTAGCCCAGAAGGTGCTTTCAACTATATTGATACCATCAAGCGTGGTAATCAACGTATGATTGCTGTCATCATGGGTTCTGGTGATTGGTCTGACCAAACAGGTGAAGAGATTCGTCATACCTTTGGTAATGCTCTCGTTGAGAAGATGTACAAAGACTTCTCTTACAAGAAAGTTCTTAGCAAGGGTGAACAAGAAATCGACGGTAAAAAATACAATGTCGAAAAAGACGTCTATGCCACCGTTAAAAAAGGTAAAGACCCTAAAATCTCTGTTAAAGATGATCACATTGTCATTGATAATGGTCTGAAGACAGTGTCACCTAATATCAAAGCTACTTCTGTTAAGGCAACTAAAGTTAAAGGATGGTTCGATTTTGGAAGTAACCAGAAAGATAAAAAGGCTACTAAAACAACAGATAAGAGCCAACTCCCAGTTTATTTCTGGTTGCTATGTCTTGTCCCAGTTGGACTCCTCTACTTGATTTACCATAATGAAAAAGGACGTCGTCAAAAAGTTAAAGAACGCCGTCAAGCTCGACAAATGAATAACTAAAAGAACGTGCTCAACCGAGCACGTTTTTAGTTGTCTCCAAGAAATGTTTTGAGATTAGACATATCATTACGCATTTGATCCAATCCTTCTTGATAAATGGCTTCAAACTTTTCAGGATCCTTCTCCAAACGACTAACTTCAAGTGCATGTTCTGGACGGATAGCATAAAGATTTCCAGTTTTTTCCAAAGCCTCTATCTTTTCAATACTCTTATTGTAGTGGATGTGGCGATTTGAAGCCACTTGGACAAATTCAGGATACTTACGATAAAAGAGCTTGTAGATTCGCTTACTCGTTTTAGATGGCTGTTTACGGTAGCCTTTAGGACGTGTCAGAACTACAATGAGTTTATCAAAGCCCAAATTTTCCATAAAATCAATAGGGAGACTATCAGACAGACCACCATCCATGTAGCGTTTACCCTTGTACTCGACAATTTCAGAAACCAGAGGTAAGGCGGAACTTGCCCGAAGGGCTTCCATTTGCTCAAAGACATGGTCAATCTTGATATAGTCTGGTTTTCCGGACTCAATATCTGTAGTAACCACATAGAAGGGAATACCTGAATCAGCAAAGGCCTCCTGATCAAAAACGTCCAACTCCATGGGAACCTTATAATAGGAGAATTCCTTATTAACGAAGTTACCTGTTGTCAGCCATGACCAGAAACTCATATAACGACGGTCTCCCATAAAACGCTTGTTGTAGCGAAGGGCTCTTTGGGGCTGGTTAGAAAGGTAATTAACACCAAAAAGTGCTCCAGCCGATACCGAAACAACGCCATCCACCTTCATTCCAGCTTCTAAAAAGGCATCTAATACACCAGCCGTATATAAGCCACGCATCCCCCCGCCTTCGAGGACTAAGCCAACTTTCATTCTAAAATCTCCTTTATGATTGGTTCCGCAAGGACTTGATAACCTTGTGGACTCAAGTGCAAACCATCCGTTGTATAGTTGTCATTTAACTGTCCCATGTCATCAGTAAGGTAATCAAAAAGATCGACATAGGTCACACCGGGGAGGACAGCTAATTGTTGATTTAGCTCACGTACAGTCGTATTATTTCGAATCTTAACCTTAGAAGCATACTGTGATTCTTCACTAACTGGAAAGACACTCAGCAAATAGACCTCAGTAAAGAGGGATTCCTGACGAACTGTCATGATAATATCGGAAATACGAGTGACAATATCTCGAATAGGGTAACCTCTTCCGATGTCGTTAATGCCAATCAAGAGCACCAATTTACTTGGTTCCAAATCTAAGACCTGCTTTTTAAGGTGCTCTAAAAGCCAAACCGAGTCTGTTCCTGCAATCCCACGGTTAACAAGGGGAAACTCTCGACCCAAATATTTTTTCAATGCAAAAAACTCCGTGATGGAGTCCCCTGCAAAAACGATTTGGCTTTTGTCTAACTTTTGATTTTCAGTCACAAATTTGGCTAAACGCTCTTCTTGATAGGCCACAAGCTCAGGCCTAGTTGTTTCAATCATACTTTATCCTTTTTTCTTAAATATTATACGCACTACTGTGATTAAAGCTAGAAAAGTTCCAAGTCCAAGAAATAGCCAGTCAAGATTTTCAAAACCTGATTTATTAGCCAAAAGGGCACCGGAAAGTAGAAATCCCAATGACAATAAGGCTAAAACCAGATTATTTAATACTTTCTCAAAAACTTTAATTCGACCCGAAAAGTTAATAAAATCATGGTTCACCACAATTCGTCCGTTTAAAATTTGCTCCAAGAGCTGATGCAGACGACGTGGAATGTTCTTCCCATTGCGAATCAGATAAAAGAGTTCAATCAAGATACTCTCTTTATTCAGGGCCTGCTTAAGCATGTCAGGTCCCATATTTTCTAGGAAGTAATCCTTGGCCAGAGTCATAAGATCCATATTTGGCGCTAACTCTCGGAAAATCCCCTCAATTTGAAGCGAAGCCTTCTCCAAAATGGTAATTTGAGAGGAGGCTTTAAGATGATTTTTCTGGAAAATAGCCATCAAATCCTGCAGCAAATCTGTTATAGAGAGACTTCCCAAGTCAATACCAGAATAACGACCTAACATTTGCTCTACATCTTGACTTAGGACTGCACGATTAAGACCATTATCAAATTGTGTAACGGACAAGATGGCCTTGGTCATACCATCAACATCTTGTGCGGTAAAACTGTACAGGATGTCATTTAAGGACGCACGCATCCCCACTTCCAACTCACCCATAATTCCAAAATCAATGAAATAAATCTTGCCATCACGTACCAACAGATTTCCAGGATGGGGGTCACCATGAAAATAGCCATCTTTGAAGACTTGCTTGATAAATGACAGCATAAGTTTCTTGCCCACATCTTCTAAGTCATAGCCAGCCTCAATCAGTTGGCTGTAGTGATTAAGCGGAATCCCATTGATATACTCTTCAACTATGAGGTGAGGTGTCGTGAAGGTATCATAGACCTCGGGGACACCTAGACAAGCAACAGCCCTGTTATTGGCCTTAAAGCACTTCATGGCCTCTGCTTCATTCCTGAAATCTAGTTCCTTAATTAAGGTTTCACGCAGATTTTCCAAAACCTCCTGAACATCGACCATGGGGATAAAATGTTTTGGTATATGCCGTGCAAGCTTAATGAGAAGCTGAATATCTTCCTTAACGACCTCATCAATACCAGGTCTCTGGATTTTTACAATCACTTCCTGACCAAACAATAATCTAGCTCTATGGGTCTGAGCGACAGAACCAGAAGCTAAGGGCTCTTCCGAAAAATCAAGGAAACTGTCAGAAAGCTCATTAGGTAATTCTCGCCTAATGGCAGTCATGACTTCCTCTTTATTCAAGGGAGGAACTGAGCTCTGGAGCTTTGATAATTCTTTGATATAGTTTTCTGGCAAAAGGTCAGAGCGCGTGGATAGGATTTGACCAATTTTAACAAAACTAGGTCCTAATTGCTCAAAGGCTTGGCGTAGCTTGACAGGTGTTGTCTGTTGGTCTTGAGGAAGATGCTTTTCACGATAAGAAAGGAGACCAACTGACGAGAAAACCTTCAACACATGTCTCAATCGTTTACTAGCCATTTTAGACTCCTTACATTTTATTTATTTTGACTGAGCAAAGCGTCAAGTTTTTCTTCAAGACGTTTCACATCATCCTTAGTCGCATACTCAACTGAAGATTTCTTAGCATCAAGTTTCGCTAAAAATTCTTGAGCTTCTTCCTTACTTTGACGTTTGAGCTCTTGTTCCAGTTCCTTACCTTCTTCAACAGTCAAACGCCCCTTTTCAACCAACTCTTTGACAAAGCTATCGGCCTTATCAACTGTCATAGCAGTCAACCCGATTCCAGCTAAGAGAACTTTTTTCAAATCATTCATTATCGTTACCTCCATCTAAGTAGGAAAAGCAAAGAGATAGACTCGCTACTTCTTCGGAAAATATAAGAACGCTTTCACACTTTTATTCTACCACTTTTTCAGAAAATATGTGGAATAACATAAACAAAGTTATTGTGTATTGAAATACTCTATTTTTACTCATAGCAACAGTAATCCAGATATATCAATGTTGTACTTTGATACTAAAAAAGAATCTCGAATATTTTTGAGATTCTTAACCATATTCTATTTGTAAAGGGCTTCACCATTGCTTTCGATAACAGACTTATACCAAATAAATGATTTTTTCTTATAACGAGCCAAGCTACCACTACCATCATCATTGCGATCAACGTAGATGAAGCCATAACGTTTACTGAGTTCAGCCGTTGAAGCTGATACCAAATCAATTGGCCCCCATGTCGTATAGCCCCAAAGTTCTACACCGTCTTGAAGGGCTTCGCCAACTTGAATCAAGTGTTTTTGAAGGTAATCAATACGATAATCATCTTCAACTGTTGGACCATCTGGACTGTCAACGAGAACATCCTTGGCACCTAAACCATTTTCGACGATAAACAATGGCAACTGATATCGATCATAAAAGTCATTCAAAACTAGTCGAAGACCGATTGGATCAATAGCCCAACCCCATTCAGATTTTTCAAGGTAGGGATTTTCGACACCACCTAAGATGTTGCCTTTTCCAACCTTATAGTCTTGCGGATTGTGTGCTGTTGCCACAGACATATAATATGAGAATGAAATAAAATCAACGGTATTCTTTAAGATTTCTTCATCACCTGGAGTAAATTGTATTTCAATACCATTCTCTTTGAAATAGCGTTTAATATAGTTTGGATATTTCCCACGCGCATGGATATCTGAGAAGAGATAGTTTTGATTTTCAAACTCGTGAACAGCCAACTGATCCAAAGGATTAGCTGTCATTCCATAAGCTGGCATGGCAAGAACCATACAACCAATCTTAAAGTCAGGGTTGATTTCATGACCAATCTTGGTTGCTGAAGCAGAAGCGACTAACTCATGGTGAACTGCTTGGTAAAGATCCTGTTTAGAGAGCTCTTCCATCGGCGTTGCAATCCCACCTGACATGAACGGAGCATGTAAAACAGAGTTGACTTCATTAAAGGTCAACCAATATTTGACCTTATCTTTATAACGTGTGAAGACGGTACGGACATAGTTTTCATAAAAACTAATTAATTTACGATTAGTCCATCCATTGTACTCACGCGCCAAGTTGAGTGGTGTTTCATAATGGGACAAGGTTACAAGCGGTTCGATGCCATATTTGGCCAATTCATCAAAAACCTTATCGTAGAAGGCTAGACCTGCTTCATTTGGCTCGGCATCATCACCATTTGGAAAGATACGAGTCCATGCAATTGACATGCGGAAGACCTTAAAGCCCATCTCTGCAAAAAGTGCTATGTCTTCTTTATAACGGTGATAGAAATCTATACCTTCTAGTTTTAGATTATCTGGTGTTGGTTGGTCAGTAATCAAAGGATTCAAGGCTCCGGGTTCAAAGGGAACACCGCCTTTTGGCGTTACATCCTGTACGGACAAGCCTTTGCCATCTAGGTTGTAAGCACCCTCAAACTGGTTGGCAGCTGTTGCACCACCCCAGAGAAAATCTTTTGGAAATGTATATGTCATCTTTTATCTCCTTGCATTGTTCAATTTACTCATAGTATAACGCTTAGAAAACGATTACACTTATACTATCTTATTGAAATCTGATACTATCGCACGAAAAAAAACAGAACCAAGTCTGTTTTAATTAATCATTACTTTCAAGAGCATTTGCTGCTTTGGCTCCTTCTCGCCTAACAACATTATCTTTAACAATCTGATATAGGGTTGCGGCTACTGGCACAGAAACCAACATACCCAAGATACCACCCAAGGCAGAACCTATGGTGATTGCGAAGATAACCCAAATACCAGGAAGTCCGGTAGATCCACCGACCACATAAGGATAGATGAGATTCCCTTCAAACTGCTGCAAAATAACCACGTAGGCAACAAACAAAAGCGCTAAGGTCACAGAGTGCGTCATAATCAAGATGGTACCAATCGTCACACCAATATAAGCCCCCACAACTGGAATCATTGCTGAAAAACCAATCAGGATAGAGATAGTCGCTGCGTAAGGAAAATTAAAGATACGCATCCCAATATAACACAAGGTCCCCAAAATACAAGCCTCAAGCGACTGATAGACGAAGAAATTACGGAATCGATTATTGAGAATAGCAACTACATAGTGGAAAGTCTTACCATAACTTCCTAAATAGACGTCTACCAAACGATTGACCTGATTCCCAAGTTTCTCTTTTCCAGCTAAGACATAACAAGAAAAGACAATACTGATAAAAAGATTAATCAAGGTTGATGGCAGACTCGTTAAAGAAGTCAAGAAACTGGTCAAACCATTCATGATTTGTTGAAGCAACTGAGCACTGTAGCTATTGATTAGCTCTCTAACCTGTGTCACACCACCAAAATCTTGAATAATTTTTTGCAAGGATTTGTTCTTAAGCAACCAATTAATCAAATTATTAATAGCTGAGCGGTCTTGACTAATCAAGGTGTTGATACTGTCAATCAAATCAGGAAGAACAGTGAACACGACCCAAGTAAAAACCAAACCAATGGTTCCCAATGCCGAGAGCAGAGCAATAGGACGCTTGATTTTAGCGATAAAACCAAATGGAATAAACTTGACCAGCAGTTTCTCATAAAAAGACATCAGGATATTTACCACAAAGGCAATCCCTGCTCCAACCAGGAAGGGCTGACTGGCAACGTAAATGGTGTTACAAATTGAAACAACTGTTTCCCAGTAAGTATAGATCAAGAAACAGCTGAAAAAGAGGACAGCCAACCAAATGAACTGATTTTTTGTAAATTTCATAGGCACTCCATAATTTAAAATACCTTTCCATTATACACTAAGAAAGGGTTTCTTACTATCTTTGATCATGAAAGCCACTAAAATTCCACGAACTCTTGATCATTTAAAGGATCAATCAGTTTGACAAAGTGAAAGTTCGATCCATCGTAATCAAAGACTAAGATGGCGCAATTGCCTGGACAAGACTGAAAGGCACGCTCCGGCTCCACAGCATGAAGAAAAGTCATCAAGGCTCCTGCGTGACTGACAGCCAAAATAGATTGGTTAGGATGTTTATCCACTATCTCTCTTGCACCATTTACCACTCGTTCTACAAACTGATCTTGACTTTCCCCACCAAACTGAGCATAATGGTCACCGAAATGCCCCTGAATTTGAATTTTAGGATGAAGATACTCCGGTTGCCCCTCAAAGATACCGAAGTGCATCTCTTTAAGTCCCTTAACACGTTTATAATCAGTACGCCCAGTAGCCAATTCAAGCGTATCAGAAGCTCTTTCAGTAGTCGTGCAATAATACTGATCAAAAGTCAAACCATGTTTTTCAAAATAGGCACGCACCTGACGAGCCTGGTCCTGACCTTTTTCAGTCAAAGGGGAATCACACCAACCTTGAATTCGATTGAGTGTGTTAAAAAGTGTTTGTCCATGTCGCATTAAATAGAATCGTGTCATTCTTCACCTCCATAGATATACTCTTCTTCTACTGGATTATAAACTGAGACCAGTTCAAATTGACCTTGGTCATAAGTAAAGTGTAAAATACAACAATTTTTAAGACCACGAATATCTGGAACAGGATCTAAAACACGTCTACAGAATTGCAAAATAGATGGACCATGACTAACCAGCAAGGACTTAGAACCATCGGCCACACTCTCCATGATGGCCCTAATCGTCAACTCCATACGATCCCGGACCTGGCTCGTACTCTCGCCACCAAATTGAACAAAGTAATCACCAAAGCCCTGTCCATCAGGTAAGGTTTTAGGAGTAAGATACTCTGGCTGCCCTTCAAAAGCACCAAAATCCTGTCCTTTAAGACCTTTAAGTCTTTCATAGTCTGTTCGTCCAGTCACAATTTCTAGAGTATCGCTAGCTCTCTCAGAGGTTGACGTAAAGACATGATCAAAAATTGGCTCTTGCTTAGCTAGATACTGACCAGCCTTTTTAGCCTGTTCAATCCCGACTTCCGTCAAAGGGGCATCGCAGACCCCCTGAAGCCTATGCTGAACATTAAATCGTGTTTCTCCATGCCTCATTAAATAAAATTCTTTCATAATGTTACCTCTAAACCAGAAATCGGATCAATCACCTGAAGAAGTTCCAATTGTCCTTGGTTATAATCATAAACACAAATATTACAATTCCCAAAACGTACTCCTTCAGGAAAGGCTAAGTCCATGGTAATGATTAATCCCCACAAAGCAGCTCCATGACTGACAAATAGAAGATTCTCATCACCATCTTTAGTGTGTTCTTCTGCTTTCTCTAAGACAGTCTTTAGAACCCTCTGGCCGACATCTCGAATATCTTCACCACCGTATGGGACCAAGAGATCTTCAAAGGATCGTGAACCTGGACGATGTTTGGGTAGGAGATGCTCTGGTTGAGCTTCAAAAGACCCAAAATTCATTTCTTTTATTCCCTTGAGCTGGATTACAGTGTACTCAGGCGCCACAATCTTTGCTGTGTCAGTTGCTCTCTCTTGCGTAGATGAATAGACAGCATCAAAAGAAATACCTTTCTTTGCAAAGTACTGCTTAGCTTGTTCTGCCTGACAGATTCCATTTTCAGTTAGGGGAGAGTCACACCAGCCCTGAACACGCTTTTGCGTATTAAATAATGTCTCACCATGTCGCATTAAATATAATTTCATTTCTTTACCACCCTTTTTTAATATAAACCTAAATAATCTTCTAAGATAGTCAAGACACCTTGACCTTGATCCTTATGATGCGGTGCTACTTGGTCTGCCACTTGCAAAAGAGCAGGGCTGGCATTTTCCATCGCATAAGAATGACTAGCCATACGCAGGAGCTCAATATCATTGTCACCATCACCAAAAGCCATAACATTTGCCTCATTCAAGTCCCAATGGTTAAGAAGCTGCTTAAGCCCCCAAGCCTTGTGCATGCCTTTTTGAATGAAGTCAATAGCACCAAAACCGCTTGGAACAGCGACAAGATTACCATCAAAATCACGATTAAAGGCTTGCGAAACCTGATTAGCCTCTTCAGGACTCAGCAACATGGTGATCTTTATGAAATCATCCTCTAAATCCTTCAACCTATTCAAACGGTGAATGGATGCTTCCATAGCGGCTTGCTCTTCTTCTGTTATCATCTCTTTACCAAAATGTAGTTTCGTTCCTGATAGCATATAAGCAGATTTAGCACCATTAAATATAGTCGGTTTATCTAACAAATCATAATTAAAATATCTTAGTAATTTTTCAACATCATTAAATGCCATAAACTCCTGACACAGAAGCTTGCCATAGCTAACCACCTGACCACCATTTTCGGCGACAAAATGCAGGCGGTCAAAAGTCTCCGCAAACATAGGTTTAAGGCGACTCATACTATTACCTGATGCAACGACAAAGTGCATATCACGCGCAGCCATGGCATCCAAAATCTGACTAAAACGCTCCTTATCATAGCTCCCTTTATCGTCTAAAAATGTTCCATCCATATCTGATGCAATCACCTTAATGGTCATAAAGCACCTCCTTGACTAACTTATCCCTATTATAACCCTTTTGGAAAACGCTTACCAGTACCATACTAGGAAAAACTGATACTATTCTTGGATATTTAATGGTCTTAGGATTGTTTTGTAAGCCTAGATTGTTTATAATTATAGTATGAAATTGAAGAATATTTTAAGAATACTATTTTCTCTTCTAATGATAGGTGCCATAGTTGGTGGACTGCTCTACCTCACCATCTATTTCAACAATCGAGATATTAAGAAGCTTTCCATGCCATCAAATAAGGATGGATTGAACTTTACCATAAAGAATAAAGAGCTCTTAGATCAGTCTGTCTTACTTGAAAAAGGCAATATTAAAAATGTAGACATGCAGATTCTCTCCTTCAAGAAGGACGGAAAGTATGTCCTACAAAAAGGAAGAACCGAAGATAATAATCCTGAACTCACAGAGCAAAGTATTAAGTACGAAGCTAAGCGACGAGATGCTCTTGCTCTTATCAACTCTGGTTTTTGGTCTTACGAAGGGCTAGATCGCCCTTTCGCTCAAAAGGAAATCGAATTGGGCAAAACAGGCCTTCTATATGGAGATGATCAAAATAATATCATTGCTGGAACCTATCCAAATATCGACACAGCTAAAATGTTTACCCACATGGGAAGCAACGGTTGGGATACAGGTGCCTTTGGTATTCTCATTAAAGATAAAAAAGTAGATAAAACCTGGGAAAAAGGTGATCCTGACCAACCAAATGCTCGTTCCATTTACGTAGAGACCTATGATGGTATTATCCGTATTATCCAAACCTATGGCCACAACTCCCTCAATAAGGGCTTGAATCACGAAGACATCTATAAGCTTTTAAAAAATATAGGCTACTCGAATATTCGTCTTGCCTTCCTACTAGATGGTGGGGGAACGACTCGTATGTACACGCGATCTGATAATGGTAAGGAAAAGGTTGCTGGTGCCTTTGTCGACAATAGAACCTATATTGAGTATCTCTACCTCACCAAGCGTGATACTAATGCTGCTGATCCAAATATATGGCGTGATCCAGAGCTCGTAAAAGCAGGTAAATCCAAGTCAATCACTTATGACGACTATATTGAAGCAATCTATTCAAATGGAAGAGTTCCAGGAACCCAATACCAGTTTGAAGTCTCCAAATAATGCAAAAAATCCTCACTAAAATGAGGATTTTTTATCTTATTTTAAATTGTTCAATGCAGTAAGTAGGTAGTGACCATCACGAATACCTTTACCGACACGCTTGGTATTTTCAACCAAATCTTGGTAATCAGTATCTGAAAGATTGTCAATTGTCGCCTTCAATTCATGAAGTGACTCTACTGCAATTCCACAGCCGTTCTCAAGCACAAAATGAGATAAGGCAGACTGTTTCCAAACGACAAGCGGGAATCCTGAGGCCAAGTAAAGTGACGCCTTGTGAGAGTTATTATAGCGAAGGTACTCGCCGAAAACACCACTACATGTCTCAGCACTGTCGCCATCCCAGACAAGCCCAAAACCACCCTCAAGGGCTGCAGGAAGCTCATCAGGTAGGAAGGAACCAAAGTAGTTCTCATTCTCAAGAGCTCTGCTTTCGTCGAAGCCGACACCATAAAGGTTATAAGCAGGTTCTGCAGGAAGAGAGTAAAGATAACCAGCTTTTTCTTGTGCCAAGTTACCAGCTACAATAATTGGCTGATTCTTAGTTAGACCAGTCTTCTCTTGGAAATTTGGAATCAAATAGTCGAAAATGCCAAGGCTAACAATCTTATCTGCCGCAATCCCTTTATCTACCAATACAGATTTCATAATTGGATTGTGGGCAATGATACCATCAGCTGCACCAAGAATACCTGATTCTTGAATTTGAATTCGAACCTTGTGCTTCAAAGGAAAATTCTCAACATTGACATAACGAAGAGCTTCTAAATCGTGGATAATAAAATTAACTTTTACGCCTTTTTTCTGTGCTTTTTTTACATGATGCGTTGTGAAAAAGCTATGATGAAGCATTGGGAACTGGATAAGTAACTCATCACCTTGCTTTAGTTCATTTAAGGCCTGATCAAAAGCCTTAGATTTATGAAGCTGTGCTTTAAGTGTACTCATCTCGTACCAATTACCAACTGAAAGAACCAAGGCTTGATAACCTTCTCTCTTTACAATTTCTTCAACATCATTACGAGCCTTATTACCGGCATTTTTAACATTGTTATCGTGTAAAAATTCTTCTTTTAAATAGTATTTCATCTCTTATTTCTCATTTTTCGAAAGCTGATTTTTCAGGATAGCGTTCTTTCAAGATTTCCTTAAAACGAAGGATATTCTCCTCTTTAAAGTCAACATCATCATTCACACAAAGCAGTTTTTTATGTTTATCTTTAAAGATACTCTCTAACCTATCAACTTGATTTAGATCTATCGACTCTCCAAAATTCTTTGACATAGGATAAAACTGATTACTTTCAATTTGCCAATACTGACAGATGTATTGATTGACGTCTACTCCATAGTCTCTAATTTTATTTCGTGACGTTTTATCTAATGTTGCTCCCTCAATTTCCCACAAATGTGCTAAGGTACTCTTTTTCATCGGAACAGGTAAATGCTGGTTTACATATCCCGTAGGTCCCCATGGCAAGAGTAACAGGTTTTTCAAAATCAAGGACCCATAACGGTAATTAAAGAATTTCCAAGGTGAAGATTTCAAAGCCTTCTTATTAGGAAAATGACGATAGATCAATTCAACATTATTGTGATAAGTATTCGTAAATGGTGACCAAGGAACCAAAGCATCATATACAGCTAAAAGTTTAGGTTGACCATTTTTATAAAAATCGGAAGGCCGACTGTCTCCAATCAAGTACATATCATCATTGAAATAGAGATAGTTTTCCGACAAGCCTTCGATACGATGGAGATTAAGCTCAATTGCTGCTGAATTGTAAGTAGGTAAATACTCTTTAGGGATAAATTCCTTATGAGTTACCAATTTAAGTTTTGGATGCTCCAAGTTCAACCATTCAGGTTTTTGTCCATTGGTGACTAAGTAAACACGATTTACCCAAGGAGCATGCTTTTCAATCATTCGAAACCAGTAATTAAAAATGCCATAATCACGATAACGTTGCTCTCCATCAATTTCTTGGTCCAAATCTGCAACTTGACCAATCACAGCTTGCTTCTCACGGATAAACTCTGGATCACTACCATCAACCCAGAGAACAACGATATCAATCTTTTCTTGTGTCATTTAGTAAATTCTTTCTCAACGACTTCCAAGGCACGCTCAATGACCACGTGCATGTCGTAGTATTTATAATCTGCAAGACGACCACAGAAGATAACCTTGTCATTTTTCTCAGCTTCTTCTTGGTACTTAGCAAACATGGCATTGTTCTTTTCATCATTGATTGGGTAATATGGTTCATCTCCACGTTTCCAATCAGCTGGGTATTCACGTGTAATAACTGTCTTAGGTTGTGTACCATACTCAAAGTGCTTATGCTCAATGATACGAGTATAAGGAATCTTACGCTCTGTGTAGTTGACCACGGCATTTCCTTGATGATTTTCTTCATCCAAGACTTCGTGTTCAAAACGAAGACTGCGATACTCCAACTCACCATGTTTATAATCAAAGTACTGGTCAATCATTCCTGTAAAGACAACTTTTTCAGCTGAAGCTTCAAGCTCTTCACGATTGGCAAAGAAGTCGACTCCAAGCTCTACTTCTACATCTCCAAGCATATTTTCAATGATGACATTGTAACCACCGATCGGAATTCCTTGGTAACGGTCATTAAAGTAGTTATTATCAAAAGTCAAACGGACTGGGAGACGTTTGATGATAAATGGTGGAAGGTCTGTGGCAGAACGTCCCCATTGTTTTTCAGTGTATCCCTTAATCAACTTTTCGTAGATATCTGGGCCAATCAACTTGATAGCTTGTTCTTCCAAGTTTTTAGGCTCAACATCTTTCATATCAGCCGTTTGCTCAGCTATCTTGTCCTTAACTTCTTGCGGAGTCTTAGTGCCCCACATAGCATAAAATGTATTCATGTTAAATGGAAGGTTGTAAAGACTGCCCTTGTAGTTAGCAATTGGTGAGTTGATATAGTTATTAAACTCAGCAAATTGGTTGACATAATCCCAAACTTTTTTATTTGAGGTATGGAAAATGTGAGCACCATACTTGTGAACGTTGATACCTTCAACATCTTCACAGTAAATATTGCCACCGATGTGATCACGCTTGTCAATCACTTTTACTTTTTTGCCACGTTTTGTAGCTTCATGTGCGAAGATTGCTCCAGACAAACCAGCACCAACGATAAGATAATCGTACATTATAAACTCCTTTTTATAATTTAACTATTCGATTGATATAAGGGATTTTCATTAATATCATACTTATTAGAAAACTAATCACTAATGTGAAAACAGGGAAAAATAAGTGTGCACCTTCTATGTTAAACCCTATCAACTTTTGCCATATTTGCATAACATAGGTATGTATAATAAATACCCCCATCGTTTGGACTGATAACAAGTAGATCATTCTATGTTTAGAAGCATCAATGGTTAGCGTCAATAAGGTAAGAAATAGTCCTAAACTAATTACTTTTACCAAAAGATTGTCATAAAAATATTCAGCAAAAAGATTATGATAAGTAGTTTTTGCTATGAAAAATAATATTATCGGTGAAATCAATAACAAAAGTATGCTAACTATTTTCATCCATCCCTTAAAGATTGATTTTAAATTATCTATATTGAATTGTGCTACAAAACCACCTAAAATGTAGTAAAAGAACCAAGTCCATAATCTAAACGTCTGTATAACATAAATTTGGACTGGCATTTGAAGCAAAAAATTTATCAATTCAAAAATCAAACCAATAATTGTTAATACAGATAGAAAGTATAAATAACTTCTTTTTGAATGTAAATACTTCTTCAATATCGGCAAGCATAAATAAATAAGTATTAGTGAGCCGAAAAACCAAAATTGGAAGAAATAACCCTTTTGTATCAAAGAAGCCAAAATTTTTTTAATTGGATTAATTGTGAAGTCTCTTTTAAGAAACCAAATGATAACGGTCCATGAAGACACTGTTATTAGAACCCATTTTATTTTATGTAGTATATAGGGATATGTTATCTTGCTCTTACCCAATAATAAATAACCATTTACCATAAAAAACAAGGGAATTGAATAAGTACCTAGATAATATAAATAAGATGAGTAATTCCATCGCCCTGTTTCCTTAAACCCTGGCATCGTAGTATGAAGAAAAACAACTCCTATACAAGCAATTACTTTTATCAAGTCTAAGTTTATATTCCGTGTTTTCTTCATTTCTAATTTTTTCCTATTATTTCTTTTAATTCTTTAACATCTACCACTTTCAAAACTAGAATAGCAAGAAGGTAAATGAGGCCACCAAGCACTGCATACACAAGAACATTTAAAGTAGGTGGAAAATGCAAGAATGGTTTTGCACTTAGCAACAAGCCATACATCATAGCAGATGCGCATACAATTTTTGCCATAGACTCAAGAATCGGTACTTCCTTGAGGTAAGGAAGGCTGAAGTACAATTGAATGAACCATACCAAAGCCTCTGTTAGAACAGATACAATTGAGGCCCCAACAAAGCCAAATGGAGGAATTAACAAGAGATTAAGTCCAACACTGACAACAGCCGGAATAGTCGTAGAGAGCATAAACTCACGATGTTTATTGTGTGGAATCAAAATCTGGATTCCCATAATATTTGTCCAACCAATAAAGAACATCCTAAAGACCATGATGGCAATGGCAATATTAGCTGCTTGGAAGTCCTTTCCTAGGAAAAAACTAACAAAGTCTTTATTGACAACCAAGAGACCAGAAATAATTGGGAAAATGACGAGATTATAAATCAAGAAAGAGAATTCATGCATCTTGTTAACAGCCTTATAGTCTCCACTAGACAAAAGACCAGATACCCTTGGAAGCATTACACTTCCCAATGAAGTCACCAACGTCAACAAAATATTAATTATTTTCAAAGCCTGATCATAAATCCCTACATCATTTGTCGATGACAAGGCACCCAACATTGTACGATCCAAAGTCACGTATAGTGAAATGGCAACCTGAGGGAGAAACAGCAAAATAACAGGTTTAAGATGTTTCTTAGCATAGGATAAATCAAATTGTGGTTCTCCAATGTAAGGTCTCGCTGGTAACCACATACTTAATTGCCCAAGCAATTCAAAGAAGGTCAATAGGAAAACATAGAGATACAAATCACCAGGTGTTTTCACAAATAGGAAGATAGAAATAACTCCTAAAACCTTTACCGTTGTATTCCTTGCGGTAATACGACGAAAATCCTCCAAACCTTGGAATAACCAAGAAATATCCATTCCTTTCGATATCAAGCTTAATCCTAAGATATAAGCCACCATATTTTGCATACCAGGAAAGAACAAACATAATGATGTATACAAGACAAGAGACAAAATAGTCGCAATCAATTGGAGGGTATAAATACCCCAGAAATTTTTACGAATATCCTTTCGATGTCCTGAAATCTCTTTAGTACCATAGTTAGCAACACCTAAAGTTGCCAAAAGAATAAAGTAGGTCACAATCGAATTAAAGTAACCATAAGTACCTAAATCCTTTGAACTAAAAATCCTAGTAACATAAGGTGTCGTAATGATTGGTAAAACAATGACCAGTAATTGATAGGAAAGATTGTAGGCGTAATTTTTTAAAACTTTCATATGTATATGACTCTGTTTAGACTTTCTAAATGATATAGCTCTGTTTCAATTACAAAAAATCTTTATCAGTCTTCATCACAAAGAGTCGACTAATCAATAAGATAAGAGGTGAGTAACGAAGAACAAGCATTTGCGGATCAAACATGCCATGAATAATCATAACACCTAAGCAAGCAAGGACAATATCTTTTCGATTAGTCACAAAATAATTCATGACACGTGTTAAAGCAAATAACATAAATGCACTAACAACCAATCCATCAATTACGAGTAACTGCACAAACGAGCTATCAATAAAGTTATAGTTACTTGAAAAATTACCGAAGATGTCCATGGTTGTAAATGAAATTGGTCGACCTAATAAGGAAACTCCGAAGTTTCGGAATCCTTGAACACTCAGTCTTAGACGATTATGTGTAAATTGGTCAACAAGATGGAATAAATCACCAGTTGAATAGAAACAGAAATAGAGGATTATAGCCAATGCTATAATAACACCATATTTGGCAAGATTTGCTGTTATAACATTACTATCTATGAAATCAAATTTAAAGACCTTAAGACTAATAAAAACATAAGTCAAAATCAAGAGACTTAGATAAAGTGGACTTGAGGTTGAGGTCTGTTGGTACATATAAAACGTAGCAAATAGTAGAGCTAACAACTCTATATAAGTAACCTTCTTTCCTCTAAACATAAGATAACTACATAGGGCAAAAAACATACGTTGAGAAGCAAAGGAAACATAGTTAAATCCTAAACTATAACGATAACCACTATCAGCACTCATCAACATATTAGAAATAATGCCCATCTTACTAGCTAGAATAGTTACAAACAGCACTAAAAAGGTGGCGAAGGAGAAAGTCCCTAATAACTTCTTGAACTCTATATCCCTAGCTGAAAAAACCAACAGTAAAACGTTTAAATCAGGAAGACCATCTCGATTTTTTGACACAATTAACATGGTCAAGGTAAATAATAGGAAAATTATTAATTCCTTCAAGTGGTATCTGAAATAATTTATGGTATCAGGAAGATTAATGAGTTCCTTTATCGTAATCATAACTATTGTAAAATATAGCAAGATACGATAGAGTGACAAAAAACCATCCACCCTTACAAAATAAGTTGTAGTTACCAGAGATGCAAATAATACCCAAATAAAAAGAGTAAATAAATAGATTTTCTCTGAGATAAAGCGACTGCTATTCACAAGTACTTTCCATACCTTTCAATTATTCTTATAAATGTTGTAATAACATCTGTATTTTTTTAAGATAAATCAGAACAACATACATTCGACATTTCAACAACAGTTTTATGAGTGGATTCAATGCAGAAGAATCATTCTTTATAAAATCCTCTATCTCTCGTCTTTCACATGTATCTTTAACGAGCTTAACTTTTCTATTTACAGATAAATTCTGTTTCGTTATATTGTAGATGTTACTCATCAGTATTCTTGCTTTTACAGTATTAACAAGCACTGAACTATCCAAATTCCAGTCAGAAAGTAGATTATCAACCATCTTCAATTCTTGAAGCTGATACTGAAGACGTTTGGGGTTATAGCCCGACATGGCGGAACCTTTTCTACCAATGACATAAACATAGTAGGAATCTTGAGAAAGATAAATCTTTTTGACTTCACGATAAAGATCAAGATTAAAGCGGACATCTTCACCTAACTCATACTGCTCAAAAGAAAGGTTATTTTCAAGAAGAAATTCTCTGCGATATATCTTATTCCAAACTGTGTAAAGCATATCCGATAGGAAAAGTTCTTTAAATATCTTGATAAAACCATCCTTGTCGTAATTCCCTTTAAATGGAAGTGACTTTTCAGTACGATGCTTCTCAGTTAAATCTTCCTCAAAAGAATTGTAATAACTAAAAACAGCCAAATCCAAATCTAACACTAGCTTATCAGCAAAATCAGCAAAGAGATTACCAACAAGATAATCATCACTATCAACGAAGTAGATAAACTCTCCCCTGGCTTTGGACAAGCCAAAATTACGTGCCGAACCAACACCGTGGTTCTCAATATGATAGACTGAGATATTTGAGTACTCGTTAGCATAAGTATCGCAAACACTGCCACTACTATCCGTAGACCCATTGTCTACCACTATAATTTCCAAGTCATCATAGTTCTGAGAAATAATACTTTTTAAACAACGGTGAATATATTTCTCAACATTATAAACTGGAATAATAACAGAATATTTCAAAATAGACTCCTAAATCATATCAGAAAATGTTTTGAATACTGAAAGCCAGTTTTAATACTTTAAGTCTAAACAGTATATATTTTAACTTATTTGGTTGATTTTTCATTTGAGAAAGAGAAACACTATTCTTAAGTAACTCTTGTTTCACTTGATTAGTAATATCTATATATTTTTTATCTAATTTAGATTTATATAAACTTGCCAAGATATGAATCAAGCCATTCACATAATATAGCTGTGAAATTTGTAATTCTTCTTGATTTAATCGTGAACGAACAAAATCAGAATAGAAAATATCTTTATAAAATTCAAACATATCACTAAACTTCCGCTCATTCCAAGACTGTGTAATGGAATCAGGATTATCAATTAAATAGTGATAATACTTTTGATTGGTAGCAAAGACATTCTCAGCTGAAAGAAAAAGCTTGTAATTCGTTCCCAAGTCTTCATAATATTTTCCTTTTGGAAAAGAAATATTATTATCAATAAATAGAGACTTTTTATATATTTTGTCGTTGGCAAAACCTGTGATATAACTATGCTTGAGCATTTGGACAAAAGCATCTTTACCTTCAAACACTTGAGTTACTAATGGATCTGAAACTATAGGATCTTCTTCACCCTTCACAAACTCACGGTTAAAAGAAACGATATCAAACTCTTGGGATTCCAACACCTCTGCTAATTCTTTAAATGTTTGTGGTTCAAGCCAGTCATCAGAATCAGGGAAATAAACATAGTCACCCTTAGCATGTGAAATACCAGTATTGCGAGCTTCAGAAAGCCCACCATTCTCCTTATGAATAACTGAGATAAAGTCATACGATTTAACATAGTCATCACAAATCTTAGGAGAATTATCAGTACTTCCATCATCTACAAGTAAGATGTCATAGTTCTTCCACTCTTGAATAAGGATACTCTCAATACAACGTTTTAAATACTTTTCGACATTATAAACTGGAATGACAACAGTTAAAAGTGGTTTCATGGATTCTTCACCTTAATTTTTATTTTATGTTAAATCTTCACCACCCTTATTCAACCAGGTAACAGCATTAAAATAGCGGTGGTAGGTTTTTAAATCAATTCCAACATGTCCTTGCTTCTCTGCTGATTTAAAGTGGACCAATGAAGGTAGGTCACTGTAATTCTTCGAAGAGAAAATCACCTTACTCTTGTATGGAAGTTCTTCAAACTCTTTCATCAGCTCGTAAGTACAGGCATCATTATCATTGAACTTGAAATACAAATTATCCCAATGTATTCTTTCTAAACGACGATTCCATTTTTGAGTTGCTTCTTCTTCATCAGCATAATGCAGGAAATGAAGTTCAATATCATCAAGAAGTGCTAGAGGATAGGCATTATCAAAGTCTTTGATGTATTTCGATTCCTTAACAAATGTCAAAGGAATATTACCACTCAAATAGTGTTTTAAATTCTTTAGCATCTTGATGTAATCAGGAGAAAAGACAAACATCCCTACAAATGGAGTTTGATAAGGTAAGCCCAATTCCTGATAGACTTTTCCAGCCCAACAATTATCACAAATGATCGTAAAATTTTTATTCTTAAGTCTTCGTCTAGGAATAAAATTAATAATTGGATAAACGATTGGTTATAATTTATTTTTTAGTGTTTCACTGTTCATATTAGTACTTCTTAGAACTTCTTTTTATTTCTTATATAGCTCTGAGAAATTACGAATATAACTTTGTAATGAGAAGAGTTCTTTTTGGCGTTTAACAGAGGCCTTGCCAAATTGCTCTCTCTTCTCAGTGTTATCAGCCAATTCTTGGATGGTCTTAGACAATTCTGCATGCTGATTTGGTGTGGCAAGAAGGCCGTTTTCGCCTTCTTTAACCATTTCACAGACACCACCATGACGGTAGCCGACTACAGGTTTGCCACAAGCCATTGATTCGAGAACTACAGTTGGTAGAGGATCTGGATTGGTACTTGGCAAGACAAAGATATCAAACATATTATAGAGCTCTGTCGTCTTGCTATAATAATCGATGCGCTTAATTTGTCCAGCTACTGGTGAGTCTGATATTGCCTTTTCCAACTCATCAACACGCCACTCTTCACCTTCAAAAGCACTCCCTGCCAGAAAGGCTATTGCTTTTGGATTAGCCTTTAAGATTGGAGTCACTGCTTCCAAGAAATCGCCTTGACCTTTCCAAGCATTCACTCGACCAACCATTCCGATAACAAAGGCATCCTGTGCAATACCAAACAGGTCACGAACTGCGCTGGCATCCATTTCATGATAGACGGCATTGTCAACACCATTATAGATGACCTGAACTTGGTCATTTTTTACAAAGCGAGACTGCTTCACGTGGTTGGCCACAGCATTTGAAACTGTCACAATCGTATCAGCATAATGCCCCATCAAAAAGTTGATGAAATCAGAGATTGCTTTTGGTTTGACGATAATCTCGTGAACATGCCAAATCAAAGGAAGTTTCAACTTACGTTTGAGATAAATTCCCTCAAGTACCGCAGTCGTATTATTGTGAATAAGAGTAATGCCATTTTCCTTAGCATATTTAGTAATTTGCTTTGAATAACGATTATAAGAGCCAAAATACTCAAGAATTCCCTTAGGATTAAAATACTTCCGGCGCAAGATTGGATAATCGATAACTTTTACCTTAGCACCAACCTTTTCCAATGCACCCACTAAGACGCCATCGTTGGGCAAGATGACATGAGCCTCAAAGGCTTCTTTATCCAATCCTTTAATAAGCTCCAACAAAACCTTATCAGCACCATACATTTCGGCACCAGCGTGAAGATATAAAATTTTCTGCATTTCTATCCTTTAAATACTTTCTCGTAGTCTGTAACAATTTTTTCCCAAGTAAAGGCTTCTTCGATACGTTTACTTGATTTTTGATTGAGGTCTGCGATAGCTTGTGCATCCAATTGTTCAGCTTGATTAATGACACTTGCCAATTGGTCTTTTTTCCAATAGAGAGCACCATCTTCACCGACTTCACGGTTAAAGCCAACATCCAACAAGAGATTGAGCTTAGTTGACTCAAGTGCCTCAAGAAGTGATGGATTGGTTCCACCTACCTCATGACCATGGAAATAAGCAAAGGCATTCTCACGAATGTACTTGAGCAATTCTTGGTCATAAACAGTTCCGACAAACTTCACACGAGAATCCTTGTCAAAACCAGTTTCCTGGCGCAACTTGTCGTAAAATTTGTTTTCTTCAACATTGGTAATGAGAACAAAATCCTTATCGGAGCTAGACGCCATAAAACCACGAATCATAGCCTCATAGTTATTTTCAGGCACAAAACGTCCTACAACAAGATAATAATTGTTTTCAATAACACCCTTTTCGAAGTACCATGTGCGTACCTTATCATCAACCTTAGTCAATCGAGATTTAGTTGTATCAGTTCCATAGGCAATATAGGTTGTCTGAGGACGATACTTCGCATAATCATTTTGAATATAAGATTCAATGTTTTTACTATCACAAATCAAGAGATCTGCATGTTTAACCATGAGTTGCTCTGAAATTTTCCAATACTTACGAACCGGAAGACTCCACTTTGCACGAAGCCATTCATGACCATCCGGGTTAACCATAAGGGTACCACCGATAGCCTTGATTTTCTTTTTAATACCTGAGATAAATGGACCAATTCGGCAGGCCAAAACATAGAAGATTGGTGCTTGATCATTATTTTCCTTAGCAATCTCAATGGCCTTATTAAGAGCTGCGATGTCATAAGCGATGGCACGTACGGGCCCGATATTTGGGACGTCAATATTGTAGCATTTAGCACCGTTATGTTCGAAAGTATCTGCTGTAATTCCTGATTTAGCAGAATTTTCACGCATACAAGCTACATAATATTGGATATCTTTGTCTTGTTGGAACTCTGTCAACTTCTCAACAAAGGTCTCAAATCCACCATATTTTGCTGGAATTCCCTTAGAACCAACGATATAAACTGTTTTTGTCATTTAATCACCATTAAAAGAAATGGAGAAAGCCATCACTTTGCTCCATCCTTCATTACTACTACTTTAATTGTTTTCAATAATATTTTGATATCGCGCCAGATTGTCCATCCGTCCATATAAGCAACGTCTAGTTTTACAACTTCATCAAAATCAGTAATTTCACTTCGACCACTTACTTGCCAAAGACCAGTAATACCTGGTTTAAAGCTGAGGCGACGTTTTTGTTCCGGTGTATAAGATTCGTACTCATCCAATGTTGGTGGACGTGTTCCTACCAAGCTCATATCACCTTTTAGAACATTCCAAAATTGTGGAAGTTCATCAAGACTCGTTTTACGAATGAAATGTCCAATTTTGGTAATACGTGGATCATTGTCCATCTTAAACATACCACCAGACATTTGATTCTGTGCCATCAAATTCTTCTTGATTTCTTCCGCATCAACACGCATAGAACGGAATTTATAAAACTTGAAGATACGTCCATTTTCTCCCACACGATCTTGAGCAAAAATAGCTGGCCCTCCATCTTTACGAATAAGAGGATAAAGGAAGATTCCAACAATACCACAGAGCACCAAACCAACTAGAGCTCCACAGATATCGAGGAAGCGTTTCGCCAAGATATCTCCATAGCTATAAAAATGCGTAGAAAACGTAACAACTTTGAAAGGACCCAATTGTTGGATACGTTTTTCTCCCTGACTCATAAATTCAAGGGCATTCAAATTAATGGATACTGGGATTCCCATAAGTTCAAATGGTGACGCATAATCCCAAATCTTGTACTGCTCACTTGGCAGATTAATCAAAACTTGGTCTACTACTGAGTGTGTCGCATATTCAATCAAATTTTCAGGTTTAACACTCTTGATAAATGGATCAGTAAAATAAGGATTATCCAAGACACAAACTGCTGTAATCCTACCATCCATATTGTCCTTCATACGAGATAAAACATTATCAAGACGTGCCTGATCAGAAATCAAGAGAATATTCTTGTTACTTTTACGACGTGTATAGATAGAAGAGCGGAAATACTTAAGAACAGTATTTGTAACGTATAAGAGAACACCTGAAATCAGAGTAACATAAAGAAGTCCGCGACGTGAGATAGAAAAACTTCCATCTGCAAAAAACGAGAGAAAAGTTGCAATTAGAGCAAATATGAAACAATATTTGACAGTTGCAATGAGTTCATCCAAGTAGCCTCTATACTTAAGATTTTCATAATAACTACTAATATAGTAAGACACTACATGTACGACACCTAAAAGGACAATGCTTCCTTGGGTAATCTCTGTATATGGTATTTTACTAGCTACCATGGCTGCGAAAACAACCACAACCAACTGTATAATACCAATTTCAATGCGACGAATTTCTTGTTTTTCTTTCACTCTAAACCCCTTTTTAATCTGTTAAGGTATAAGGAGCCGCATCATCCCCATTAATGCTATCCTTTTCTACGACGATGTGCTCTTGAATGACCTTCTTTTTGGTCTGATTTTTTCCCGTACTCACCATATGATCCGTAAGAACCATATGATCCATATTTATCAACTGTCATGTCAACTTTATTAAGGACGACACCTAAGAACTGAGAACCACTTTGTTCCAATTGTTCGACCGCCTTAGTTACGAAACGACGTTTAATTTTTCCAGCTGCTGTAACCAAAAGACTGGCATCAGCCTGATGGGCAATAATAACAGCATCAATGACCAAACCAATTGGTGGCGTATCAATGATGACATAATCATAACGACTACGAGCAACTTCCATCAAATGTCTAAAATTGTCATTTTGCAAAAGACTTGTTGGATTAGGTGGTACAGGACCAGATGCAATGACATCCAAACCAGAAATATCAGTTTGACAAATCGTTTCATTTAAATCAGCATTTCCAGAAAGGAAATTTGAAAGGCCTTTATAAGGCTCATTTGATTTAAATGTACCTGACAAAACAGAGTTACGGGTATCCGCATCAATGAGAAGTGTTCGGAGCCCAACACTAGCAAATGAAATCGCCAAGTTAACAGATGTCGTTGATTTTCCTTCACCAGCTTCAACAGAGCTAACCGCAATCACTTTCATCTGAGCACCAGAAAATTGAATATTTGTGCGAATGGCATTGTAATACTCTTCTGTTTGTTTGGCAAAGTTTTCTTTAGATTTTACTAACTTTAATAGAGGCATTTCTTCTCCTTAAATTTTATCTGTATCAGGGACAATTCCAAGAAGTGTCATTCCAAGGGCATCTTCCACATCTTCTGGACGGCGAATACGATCATCTAGGATTTCACGTACCAACACACCAACCACTGCAAGGAATCCTCCAAGCACTGCTCCAAGAAGCACATTACGTTTGATATTTGGTGAAGATGGTGACTCTGGCAATTTAGCTTCTTCAAGCGTTGTGACATCTTCAACTTTTGTCACGTTCTTGATTTTTTCTGAAGCAACTTCACGAACCTTATTGGCAAGTGTTTGCGCATCTTGACCAGTTTTAGCATTAACAGAAATTGAAATAAGACGAGTATCAGTAGGAATATTAACTGAAATCATTTTAGCAAGTTCTGCTTCTGTCATATTCAATTTTTCATCTTTGATAACTTCTGACAAGACATCGTTTGATGTAATAATTTCTTTGTAGTCTTTTGTCAAAAATGTACCGGCCTGCAAGTCTTGAGCAGAAAGGTTTTTGCCATCATTAGCTTGATTAACCACATAAATACGTGTAGACGATGTATATGTTGGCTGAATGAGGAAGTATGTTCCTAAGAAGGCAAAGACAGCGACATAAAAGGCTGTAAATAAAATAAATACTTTTTTAGTCCAAAGTTTTTGCAATAGTGCAAGTACATCGATTTCAACACGCTTCGTGTTTTCCTGAGTCATAGTTTCTCCTATATATATTGATTTTCAAGTAGTGTTTGTGGATTTTCGATAAAAAGGTTACGAGCACGTCTCGTTCCGTAAGTCTTTTCGATAATAGCGTAAGCATCTTTCATAAATGGTGGTCTTGGACCAAGATTATGCATGTCACTAGCAACCATATGAACCAAATTTTTCTCCAAGAAATAACGAACACGTTTTTTTCTTACTTTATCTTTATCTCCAAAGAGCTTTGGTTTTAGAACATGAGAGCTATTAACTTGTGTATAGCACCCCATGTTGATGATTTCTCGAACACGGTCAGCATTTTCTTCGAGGGCATCATAGCGCTCAATATGAGCAACAATAGGCGTTACCCCCGCTCGCAAAACATTACTAAGCCCACTATGAATTTCTTTCCAAGATGTGCGAGCACTAAACTCAATCAAAGCAAATTGAGTGTTATGCATACGCGGAATAAGATTCTGTTCAAGTTTCTCCACAATGTCTGAGGTGTAATAAAGTTCACCACCATAATAAATAGTTAAGTCTGGATAAAGTGCTTCTGCTTCTGCTTTTACCTTAGAAAAGTTGGCAAAAATTTTATCCTCTGGAGTCTCAAACATCCCCTTACGACGGTGAGATGTTGAAACAATCTTACGTACCCCTTGGGCATAGCTTTCACCAATGAGGTCTAAACTTTCTTCTAAAGTTTTAGGACCATCATCAACATCAAAAACAATATGTGAGTGAACGTCAATCACTTATTTTTCCTCCATCAGATTTTTGATAGCTTGAGAGGCACTTGCCACACTCGAATCATCTAGTTTCATCATATAAAGACTAGAATTTGGCATAGCATAAGAGGTCAATTGACCAGTAGAACCAGTACCAGTTACTGCTTGAGAAGTCACCGTAAATTTAGAACCAGAATCAAGTTGTGTATTGGCCAAAGCATTAATGGTATCTAGAGACATATTCGTTTGAACAGAGTCTTGAAGATTGTTAACAATTGAAGTAAAGTTTGATACTGAATTTAGTGAAGCCAACTTGTTTACAATCGCAGAAATAACTTTCTCCTGGTTTTTACCACGGTCATTATCTCCGCCATCTAAACTATAGCGTTCACGAACAAATCCAAGTGCTTGCTCTGAATTCATTTGGATATCACCAACTGGGAAATCAAACTTCCCATGAAGACTTGTGAAAGCTTGATCATTATGGACTGTCACACCACCAAGTTGGTCAATCAACTTAAGAAAAGATGTGAAGTTAATTCGTGCATAGTAATCAATCTTAATACCATAAAGATTTTCCAGAGTTTGTTCAGATGTTTCAACGCCATAAATACCTGCGTGGGTTAATTTATCATACTGGTCTGCCCCACCACCAGGAATCTTAACGTATGCATCACGTGGAGTAGTCGTCAAGAGAATCTTATGTGTATTCATGTTTACTGTCATAATGATATTGACATCTGAACGTGACACTGTTGAAATCGAACCGTAGGTATCAATACCACTAATATAAATATTGAAGACTTTTGAATCTACTTGTTTTGCAGAGTTGCTATTCTTCTTTTTAATTTTATAAGTATAAATTGTTTTTAGATTTGAAGCATAATTACTATCGACAGACTCTAATAGGCTAGCATAAGAGCCACTCAAGACCATAGCTTTAGATTTGCCAGACTTAAGATTATCATAAGCTTCTTGATATGAGGCAACATCATCAACTTTAACATCAACTTTTTTATCTTTTTTGAGAGCTGACATCAAGGTCTCGATATTGTTCTTATCAACCTTAGTAGGTGCCTGTACGCTAGTAAGCTGGCTCACATCTTTGATGTCACTTTCCTTAGGAACCACGATGCTCATTTCTACTTCAGAAAATGCTGCCGTCTGATTCATACGGTTAGTGATGTCAATCATTTGTTTAAAACCAAAAATACCAACCAGAGAAACTAGCGAGAAGATAACCAGTACAACCGTTGTCACTAGTGGTGATTTCTTAGTCTTCTGAAGGAAGATGCTAATAGCAAGAACTACCAACAAACCAATGGTGATAATGATGTTCAAAAACCTAAAGGATAGGAAATTATAATTGAACATGGTGAATAATAAGACCAATGCTAAAATAGCATACAGAATGGTCAACCCAACGTTGACCATCCCCCACGATCTATTACTCGTACGTTTTTGCTTACGATTCGTACGCGAACTCATATAAATTGCTCCTATAAATTAAAATTAGACATTTCCCATTATCATTATAACATTACTATAACTTCATTTCAATTGTCATTCTTTTTAAAAAAGAAGAAACCGTTTTTCATTATGATATCAAGCATTTAATTTCTATCATTTTTCATTGTTTTGTAAGTTGTTTTTCACATTTTTAGCGGTTGTTTTTTAAATTGTCGGATATTTACTTATTCCTTAAAAGCATCTTTCTTCCGAATATTTTTATTTTTTTATAGTAGTTTGAAAAATTTTAACCTATTGTCACTTCGAACAAATATTAGCTACAACACAAAAGGACGACCAAATGGCGTCCTTTTACAAACTAGTCTGTAATTAGTGTTTCAAGACCAACTTTCATCATGTCAGTGAAAGTATTTTGACGTTCCTCAGCTGTTGTGTCCTCATCTGGATTAACCAAACTATCAGAAATAGTCATGATGGCAAGAGCATCTACTTGGTGTTGAGCTGCAAGGTAGTAAAGTGCTGCTGCTTCCATTTCTACAGCTTTCACACCCCATTTACCAAGCTCGATGTTCTTTTCACCATAGTTCGAATAGAAGACGTCAGAAGACAAGACATTACCAACATGTGTAGTCATACCAAGCTCTTTAGCAATGTGGTAAGCCTTATCTAAGAGATTGAAACTTGCAATTTGTGGGAAATCGTATTGTGGCCAATCATTACGAATAATGTTAGAGTTTGTCGCTGCCGCTTGTGCTAGAACTAACTCACGAACGTGAACATCCTCATTCAATGAACCAGCAGTTCCCACACGGATCAATTTTTTTACCCCGTAGTTAACAATAAGCTCACGAGCATAGATAGAGATAGATGGCATCCCCATTCCAGTTCCCATTACTGAGACACGTTCACCTTTGTATGTTCCTGTGTAACCAAACATATTACGAACTTCATTGAAACATACAGCGTCTTCGAGGAAATTCTCGGCAATGAATTTCGCACGTAAAGGATCTCCAGGTAGGAGAATTTTATCAGCAATTTCACCTTGCTTAGCAGCAATATGGATAGACATAATATAAGATACCAAGGGCGTTAAAGAGGCAAAGTAAAAATAGGAAATCCGACAAAGATGCTTCGCATCTAGGAGGATTTATCTTTTTTACACAGACTCTAGCCCGGGTTCAGTTTCAAACCCGAACTACCCTTCCTTTCATTTTTTATATACAGGACAGGCGACAGAGAACAAAGTAATAATAGGAAACTGACGACGCATTATAAATGCTAGACAGTTTATCTTTTTACTTCGTTCTCCGCCCGTATTCAATTTAGTGAATACAGTTAACCCGTCCTTTCTATTTTTTGATGGTAAAAGAGCAACCTGAACACACTATCTACCATTCTTAATTTTTATTTTTAAACAATTTTTCTACTATTATATAGTTGATAAATAATTACTTTTTTTAAAGTGGATTAAGCTTGAGTCAATGAATCAAGAAAATCATATAACTTCTTGTTCATTTCTGAATAATCGTTGGTACGCAATTGTTCAGGTGTTTGAACAAAAGGTAACTCCTTATTTTGCTTACGCAAGTGTTCTTCGCCATCCGCAGCTATGAGCAAATCAATGGCTTGGGAATCAAACTCTAGGTGTGCTTGGAAGGCATAGTGTTTAGGACTAAAGCGAATAATTTGACGTGGACAACCTTGACTAGTAGCAAGAACAACTGCATTATCAGTCAATCCAGGCATATCACCATGCCAGTGGCCAGTATTGAGAGTTGTGCCAAAACCTTTGACATGCTCATCAGCTAATCCATCATCCGTAAGTGTTATTGGAAACACACCAATTTCGCGTTCTGGACTATGCTCATACTTACCACCATAGGCTACAGACAGAAGCTGAGCTCCCAAACATACACCAACAATATAGATATCAGCAGCAATTGCTTTTTGCATAAATGCAATCTCAGCGTTTGGGTCATAATAAGGAAAGGTCTGACGATCCTCATCAGGTGACTGAGGACCACCCATCACAATTAGAAAATCAATACCTTCAACGGTTTCAGGAAGGACCTCTTCCTCATATACCTTGGTTGATGTGATATTATGCCCACGGTCTTGAGCCCATTTTAAATAGGCTCCTGGAACTTCAAACGTTTCGTGTAAGATAAAATGAATATTCATTGTTTTTTCTTCCATCTATTATTAATTATCCTTGATAGTAGACCCGCTAAGATTAGAGGAACTGCTACCAGCCCTCCTTGACCGGTAAAACCTATAACTAAGGCTATTCCCGTCAGAGGAGCATCCAAAGTTGTTACTAAAAATATGGTTGCACCAAGTAACATTCCTAGATTAGGATTTAGGAATAAACCAAAAGTCTCAAGACACCTTGTTAATAAGAAACCCGATCCGACACCTAAAGTAAACGAAGGCGTCAGTGTCCCTCCATAAGTACCTGACCATAGCAACAAGCATACAATAAGCCCTTTGATTACTAGCAAAATCGGAAGGTATTCCGAAGTTCCTCCAGAAAACACCCATTGTGCTAGAACCTGACCATTTCCCATGATTATAGGATAGAAAGCTACAATACCACCTAATATTATAAAAGAGACGGGCATGGTCCAGAGAATATGTTTATCTGTTATACGACTTTTACTCGCCTTTTTAGCTAAAACCTTAAATATAAGAGCAAGCGGAGTTACAAACAGCGTCAAAACAAGAAGCTGTATCAGACTAGTAGGATGTAAGCTTACTTTATCAACTAAATATATAGCTTTCCCACCAACAATTGGACGAGCACAATAAGCTGACAAATAGGTTGTCACAAGAATGATACCAATGTTTTTCAGTTTCCAAGCAACTCCCAAAGTTTCCAAAACAAACAGTGTACTGGCAAAGGGAACTTGGTAAACCGCAGCTAAACCTGCTCCTGCACCACATGCAATCATGAGTTGTCTTTCAGGAATTTCTAAACCCAGTTTTTTTGATAAACTGCCAGCACATAAGGCACCTAATTCTCGTGGAGCTGCTTCCTTGCCTACCGAAGCACCTGCTCCAACGATTGCTACCTGCACCAAAGCATGTAGACTTTGGCCAAGAAAATTTGGACTCTTCTTGCCAACGAGTTGCTTAGCCTTTCTAATGGAAAGAAGGGACACTCGACGCTGAAGGAAATACCAAAAGATACTAGATAAGACACCAGCTACCACTATAACTACGAAACGTCGATAAGCACTTATAGAGTTAAATTGTAACAAGAGATCTGACGTATCGTTACCAAAAGCAAGAAATTTTATAAAATCTAAAAGATAGTGGCAAAGAATACCAATCAGACCAGAAGCTATTCCGGTTGTCAAAACAGCTAAACTTAACCTAATCGACTTGGGGAGCCAAGTCAAACTCTTTCTCTCTTTATTACCCATATATTAGAGTATGGCTAAAATTGCTTTAACCAACTTTTCCTACTGTCTTTAGAGTAGGGTCAATCCCTTCTTTGTTTTTATTTCATAGTAAAGCAATCTCGTGCTGAATTAGAAAAACTAAAACTAGCTTTCATTCTTTGACCTTTTTAACTATATTCTAGTCTTAATGATTTTGTTCTATGTTATAAGTAGTTTATCTCTGAATGACCTAAAGTTGTTCTTAACAAAGCAAGTGGCAAACTGTAAATTGTTTTATTATATTGCGACACCATTTCATTGTAGTATAATTTTTGATTAGCCACAAGTACTTCTGACTCTTTAATCTCAGCAATCAAATCCTTTATACTTTGATCAGCTGTAATATTTGTATCTCTTTCGATTTCCTCTATAATTTTATTCTTCGTTTCCTCTAGTTTAGTAGAGTATTCATGTTTAGAAAAATTGCCAGACTCACCGTAAGACTTCCGCTTAGATTCTGAATGATTAGCTTTGTTTTCATCGTTAGTCAAATTGTTGACAGACTTTTTTTCCTCTAACAATTCTGAAACATTTTTTCTAACAGACATTTTTAACTCATGGTCTACAATCTTATCAGTCAGTTCTCGCAGTTGTACAATCAATTTTTCCACATACTGCTCTTTAATTTCAATTGCACTGTATGATGATTTAATTGACTCTTTTAAGTTAACAACTTTATGGTATTGAAATAGAAACACTATTATGATATAGCTTAAAACTGCAAATACGATAGATGCTCCTTGAAATGGTTCATAATCTATCTCACTACCACTTGTATCTATAGCAGAAAATATAACCAACCAAACCATGGTCAGGAAAGCAATTATAAAAACTCCACGAATGATACGAAATAATGGATTACTCATTAAGTTTGACATCAATTATTCCTTTTTAAAGTTCAGCTAGAATAGCTTTCAGTAAGCCTTTGAAATCCCCTTTAACACGTTCTGTCACTTCCACAACTTCTTCGTGATTGAGTTCTTCTTGGAAACCAGCCGCAAAGTTGGTAATACATGAAATACCAAGAACTTTCAAACCAGAATGTGCTGCAACAATGACTTCAGGGACAGTTGACATCCCAACAGCATCTGCACCAAGAGTCTTATAAGCACGAATTTCAGCTGGAGTTTCGTAAGTTGGACCAGTCACACCGATATAGACACCATCATCTAATTTAATGCCCAATTTGTCAGCAACTCGATGTGCAGTCTCACGGTATTCTGGAGTATACGATTTAGACATATCAGGGAAACGAGGACCAAAATCATCCAAGTTTTCACCAATCAATGGGTTTTGACCAGTCATGTTGATGTGGTCAGTGATGGCCATCAAAGTGCCTGGACCAAAGCCGATACCACCTGCTGCATTGGTTACAACAACTCCTTCGCATCCAAGAGCTTTCATAACACGTACAGGGAAAGTAACTACTTCAAGCGGATTTCCTTCATAAAAATGGAAACGTCCTTGAAGAGCTAAAACCTTACGTCCAGACAAAGTTCCATAAACAAGTTTTCCAGCATGACCGACAACCGTTGACTGTCCCCAGTTTGGAATATCCGCATAGTCAATGACAACTGCGTCTTCAACTTCTTCAGCCAACCCGCCAAGTCCAGAACCCAAAATTAAACCAAACTCAGGTTTTTCAATTCCTTTGCTTTCCAAAAATGCTTGAGTAACTCTAATTTTTTCAAGTAGCGACATGTTAATTCTCCCTTAATTTTATTTCATTCTTAAAAAGTGACCAATTTTTGAAAATGTTCTTGCATTTCGAATGGTTATATAAGGATAAAAAGGTGCTTTCAATAGCTTCTTATGATAAGCCGTTTGGTTATAGCTTGATTTATCAAATTTACCCCAGTAGATCCCAAGTTGACCAAGATGAATAATTTCATCTCCCAACTCTAAAGACTCAATAACATTCCTCATTTCGTTCTTATCAAGTCTTTCAGTATATAAGAGCACATCTTTTCTATAGAAATCATCTTCCCACCACTTAGGTAAAGATGCCACTTCATTTTGGTAATCTTCTAGAGTAAAAAGAGAAAACACCTTAATAAATGGATAAGTCTTATTAAGAAATCTCTCTAAAACTAAGAGGAGTTCCACTTTCATCAAGGATGAATCGAAGAAAAAATTTCCACTATTTATATAGGAAGAAACATTTGACATCCCAAGTTCTTTTAACTCATGACAAAATTCTTCCATGACTACCTTGTGACGACCACCAACGTTTATCCCACGAACCAAAAATGCATAGCGCTTCATTTTAGACAAGTTTATCCAAGAAGCTTTCACCAATCATGGCTTTATCTACACCAAAGTTTTCAGCGACAGTTGCTGAGATGTCAGAGAAATGACCTACTGGAATAAGTCCATTTCCTTTGAATGATGGGCTATAAGCCAAGAAAGGAATATATTCACGAGTATGGTCTGTACCTGCATAAGTTGGATCATTTCCGTGGTCTGCTGTAATCATCAAGAGATCATCTTCACGCATGGCAGCAATGATTTCAGGCAAACGTTGGTCAAATTCGTGCAAACAATCACGATATCCATGTGGATCACGACGGTGTCCATAAAGGGCATCGAAGTCTACCAAGTTTGTGAATGAGAAGCCATGTTTGAAATCTTCAGAAGTCATAGCTTTAATCAAATTATCAATACCATGGCTATTTGATTTGTTGTGGCCCATATCGTGGTTAATACCAGCTCCGTTGAAAATATCATTGATTTTACCAACGGCATAAGTATCAATACCAGCTTCATTCAATTTATCCAAAACAGTGGGTGCAAATGGTGAAACAGCCAAATCTCGACGATTAGATGTACGAGTGAAGTTTCCAGGCTCACCAACGTAAGGACGAGCAATGATACGCCCTAGAAGAGCTGGACGCTCAAGGGTAATTGAACGCGCATATTCACAAATACGATACAACTCATCCAATGGAATAATATCTTCGTGTGCAGCAATTTGAAGAACTGGGTCAGCTGAAGTATAAATAATCAATTCACCAGTTTCCATTTGACGAGGTCCAAAGTCTTCAATAACAGCTGTACCTGAGTATGGTTTATTAGCTTCACGAATGACTTTACGACCTGAGAATTCCTCAATTTTAGTGAGAATTTCTTCTGGGAATCCGTTCCAGAAGGTATCAAAAGGTTCAGTAATATTGAGACCCATGATTTCCCAGTGACCAGTCATCGTATCCTTACCAAGAGAAACTTCCTGCAATTTTGTTGCATAACCAGTTGGGTTACTTTCTGCTGATACTGTTTTCAAAGGTGTTTCACGAGGAATATTTCCTAGACCAAGCTTAGCCATATTTGGCACATTCAATCCTACTGATTTAGAGATATGACCAAGGGTATCTGAAGCACCATCTGGCACACCTGCATTGACAAAGTCATTGGCATCTGGAGCAGCACCAATTCCTACTGAATCAAGAACGACTAAATGCATTCGGTTAAATTTGGACATAACAACACCACAAAGAGATAAAATCTTTTCGAAATTACCTCTTGCCTTTCTATATTATTTAATAGTTTGACAAAAATTAATTAGTTTTCCTCATTAAAAGTGAGGGGAAATCAAAATTGGACTAGGCCTTGACTTCAACAACCTTAACACCGTCTTTTCCTGCAACGATGACTTTGTTAACCATACCATTGAACAATCCATGATCGACAACACCTGTCATAGCTTTTAGTTCTTCACCAAGAGCTACTGGATTTTCAATCTTACCTAAATCAAGATCGATGATATAGTTCTTCATATCTGTAACAAAGCGATTACCTTCCTCCGTAAGTCGGAATGATGGCTTATAGCCCTTCGAATCAAAGACACGATAGAGACGATCAGCACCATATTGAACCACTTCAACTGGTAATTTGAAAGCACCTAATTGATTAACCATTTTTGACTCATCAACTACCCAGATATATTCTTTCGTAGGTGTAGCGACGATTTTTTCCATCAGAAGGGCACCACCGCCACCTTTAATCCCATTGAGTTGAGGGTCTACTTCGTCGGCGCCATCAACAGTAACATCAATACTGTCAATATCATCCACTGCCTTCAAAGGAATACCTAAGCCTTCAGCTTGTTTAGTGGTTTGACTTGATGTCGTTACTCCAACAACACTAAGGCCTTCTTCCTTAATACGACGGCCAATTTCCTCCACGAAGAAATAAGCTGTTGACCCTGTACCGAGTCCAACAACCATTCCATCTTCAACGTATTTGGCAGCGGTTACGCCAGCGATTTTCTTAAGTTCTTCCATGCTCGTCTCCTTGCATCTTTCTATAATAGTCGTTCAAAACAATTATAACATGTTTCAACAGTAAATAGAAATGATACGAGGGAGTAAAACCTAGCAAAAATAAAAACTAGATTCTATTTAGAATCTAGTTTTGATGGGGAACTAATTTAATAGCACCACTTAATCTTCTTTACGACGTTTGAAGAATCCTACAAAGGCTGCAAAAATCATTGAAAGAAGTCCAATAAATCCAGCATTGCTAGTGTGCTCACCAGTTTGTGGCAACTCAGCTTGAGGCACTACAGGAACTTCAGTATCTGGAGTTGGTGTAGTTGGCGGTGTCACTGGAGTTGGAGGAGTAACAGGTGTTGGTGGTGTTTGTGGAGTCGGTGGTGTTGGTGGTACCACGTGAGACTCTCTCTCAACGACATAGTTCTTGTGCCATACAACACTTGGTTTTTCAGGAGTTTTAGGTTCTACTGGTTTAGCAGGAACTTCAACTACTTTTGGTGTTGGTGGCGTTGGTGCCGTTGGACCTGTTGGTGGTGTTGGTGCTTGTGGTTTACCAGGTACTTCAACCACTTTTGGTGTTGGTGGCGTTGGTGCCGTTGGACCTGTTGGTGGTGTTGGTGCTTGTGGTTTACCAGGTACTTCAACTACCTCTGGAGTTGGTGGCGTTGGCGCCACTGGCTCTTTTGGTGGTGTTGGTGGTGTTGGTGCTTGTGGATTGATACCAACTGTTTTAATAACTGGTTTAACCGGTGCTGTCGGTGGTGTTGGTGCCTTAGGCTCTTCAGGTTTTTCACCTGGATTCTTAGGCAAACCAAGATTAGAGTTGATTGCGAACCAATATACTGTTGGTGCACCATCAGCATTTGCACCTTCAGCAGTAAATACCAAGTGACCATTTGTCATCTTGATACCTGCACCTCCATAATAGAGGTAAGGTGAATCAGCGTTATCCCAACCTGTCAATTCAGACGTTGTCTCACCATTAAAGACTGCACCATGGTCAATGTATTGGTTATCATTGACTGATGTTACTTCTTTAGTAGCAGCATCATAAGTAACTGATGATTTTGGAATAGCGATGAATTGGTTATCACCAATATTTACATATTCTTGGTGACGTGTTGATTGGTATTTTTTCTTAGGTGTGAATGTAATCAAACCAGTTTCAGCAGAAACGCTGTACGAACCAATAACATCATCCTTATCACCAAATGTATAATCTTGGTTACCAAGAGCGTGTCCATTACCACTACCTGAAGCATTAAGAGTTGTTACATCAGATGGAATTTCACGTGAGACAACCCATTCTGAACCATTCCAGTCAGTGATAGGAACAACTACCTTAAGTGGGTTCTCATCAGAAATGTTAACAGTAGCGCCACCGAAATCAGCGTATCCAGATTTAGTAACAACTTCACCGTTTTGGATTGCCAAAGTAGAGCCATCTGCGTAAGGATTATATGTACCGCGGATAGTATTACCATTAACGTCTTTCGCTTCTACTGTAAGTGGACGTGGGCGCTCAGATGTTTCAACATAAGCTGCACCATTCCAGTGGTTTAGTGAGTTAAGTGCTACGATAGCATTACGCTCACTAAGGTTGAACATTTTACCATCTTTATCGTAAAACTCAACATCTACTGCTACTTTAACTGGTTTATCTTGATCAGTTGATGCACCAACTGTCATAGTTACTGTTGGATCCTTACTGATTTTCGCGATACCTTTTCCGTCGTTTGATGGAAGGCTAACAATTTCGTAGCGGTAAACAACACGTTTGATTGCTGATGCTTCATTCTCAACAATCATGCTTGATTGGTTCAAACCATCATAAGTAACAACAAATTTGTCACCTTCTTTAACTTGAACCCACTCGTCTTCAGTATTTGTCCATGGGCTATTTGAAACAATGTCAGATGCTTGTAACTTGTTAGAGTCATATTGGAAAACATTACTTGTGTTAAGACGCTCTTGTGCTTCTTTTGTCAAGTAGTTGCTTACACCTTCAACTTTGTGTGTTGCATCGTTTTCACGTTGGAAGGTCAATTCTTGAACAACTTCAGCATCTTTAAGGTTACGATATACAGGATCATTCATGTATTTATCGTAAGCTGTTTTAGCTTCTTGGTATTGTTTAAGTGCTGTTTGGTAGACAGCTAATTTGTTTTGATACTCAAGGTACTCTTGGTCATATTTAGCTTTTTGCTCATTGTAGACAACCAAGGCTGCTTCGTATTTAGCTTTAGCATCTGCATTGTATTTTTCAATAGCTTGTTTTGTTTCAAGATCTGCTTCATAAGCTGTTTTCTTAGCGTTATAAAGTTCAAGATTCTTGTCATATGCTGCTTTTTCTACATCATATTTAGCTTTTGCTTCATTATATGCTGCAAGCTCAGTTTGATATTTAGCTTCAGCTTCAGCGTTACGTTTTTCAGTAACAACTTTTTCAGCTACTTTATTATCATAATTAGCTTTTTCAGCATTGTATTTGGCTTTATCGCTATTGTACTGTGCAAGAGCTGCTTCATAATCAGCTTTTGCTTGGTTATAAGTTGCCAATTCTGCTTGGTATTTAGCTGCAGACAAGGCATTTTCTTTATCAGCTACTTCTTTTTCTGCTACCTTAGCATCATAAGTAACTTTCTTAGTCTTGTACTCTGAAAGGGCTGAGTCATAAGCTTGCTTAGCAATTTGGTATTGCTCTGAAGCTTTATCATAAGCTGTTTTTTCAGTATCATATTTAGCCTGAGCTTCAGCATTTGTTTTATCAGCAAGTGCTTTCTCAGCTAATTTGGCATCGTAGTTTGCTTTTGCTTTATCATAGTCAGCTTTATCTGACTTGTATTGTTCTTTAGCCGCTTTATAATCTGAAACGACTGTATTGATTTTCTCTGCTTGTGCTTTATTATCTGCAGCAGCTGCTTCAACAGTTTCTTTGGTTTGAGCAGGTTCTTCCTTAACCTCAACCCCTTCGTTAGTTGCAGCTGTTTTTGCAGCTTCTAAGCTTGTATTTGTTACTTCACTCGTTGTAACAGTTGTGTTGCCTTCTTCAGTAACGTTAACAACCTTCTTCTCAGTTGAATCTGCTACGGCAGAAGTGCTTTCTTCAACAGCATCTGTTGCTTCAACTGCTGGTGTTACTGAATCTGTAGTTGTTGATACTTCATCAGCGCTTGCATTTGAAGCTCCTACTGCAAGAACTGCAGTCCCCAAAAGAACAGAAGCCGCACCAAGGCTAGACTTTCTGAGTGAATAACGTTGTAATTCCTTTTTCCCCATTTAAATTACGTCCTTCTATATTTAGTTATGTTCATATTCTAACAAAAGAAAGAACCTTGTCAATTTGAGATATCTCATAAAAACATCCATTCCTTTAAATTCTATTAGATTCTTAAATTCAAATACTTTTTAATATCAAAGTATTTGATAGATAAAACCCTATAATAAATAGTGTTTTCGTTGTAAATAGAAGGTTTAATTTTATAATATACAGGATGATTCACTTTAATGTTTTTTTATTGAAAAAATCATGAAAAACAAGCGATAATAAGCTTTCATTTTGATTTTCATTGTGATATTTAGCTTTCGGATAGCTATCTACCTAGATTCTCTCCTTTATCTTCCTATATTTATTAGTTTGGTAGTGTAAAATAAGTTGTGTAAACACAAAAGGAATAAATCTGTTATAGTAGAGTTGCAACACATTACTAGAAAGAGATTTATTCCTATGGCTCAGTTTACCAACATATTTTACTTAACATCCTAGCCCAAAAGCAAGATATTGATGAATTTTTCCATACTTCTCTTGAAACAGCTATGAATGATCTCCTTCAATCAGAATTGTCAGCCTTTTTAGGGTATGAGCCTTACGAAAAAGTAGGCTATATTTCTGGTAATAGTCGTAACGGAACCTATTCACGGAAATTTGAAACCAAATATGGGACTGTTCAGTTAACTATTCCAAGAGAGTGTAATGGGAACTTTAGTCCATCTTTGATACCTGCTTATGGGCGTAGAGATGACCACTTGGAAGAGATGGTTATCAAACTCTATCAAACCGGTGTAACGACTCGAGAAATTAGTGACATCATCGAGCGAATGTATGGTCATCACTATAGTCCTGCCACAATTTCTAATATCTCAAAAGCAACTCAGGAGAATGTCGCTGCTTTTCATGAGCAAAGCTTAGAAGCCAATTACTCTGTTTTATTTCTTGACAGAACCTATCTTCCATTAAGACGTGGAACCGTTAGTAAAGAATGTATTCATATCGCACTTGGCGTTACACCAGAAGGACAGAAGGCTGTTCTTGGATATGAGATTGCCCCAAAATGAAAACAATGCTTCTTGGTCCACCCTGTTAGACAAGCTTCAAAACCAAGGAATCCAACAGGTTTCTCTTGTAGTGACCGATGGCTTCAAGGGGCTTGAGCAGATTATCAGTCAGGCTTACCCATTAGCTAAACAACAACGTTGCTTAATTCATATTAGACGAAATCTAGCTAGTAAAGTGAAACGAGCAGATAGAGCGGTTATTCTGGAGCAATTTAAAACGATTTATCGTGCTGAAAATTTAGAAATGGCAGTGCAAGCTTTAGAGGACTTTATCGCCGAATGGAAACCAAAGTATAGGAAAGTCATGGAAAGTCTGGAGAATACGGATAATCTTTTAACTTTTTATCAGTTTCCCTACCAGATTTGGCACAGCATTAATTCGACAAACCTCATTGAGTCTCTTAACAAAGAAATCAAACGTCAAACGAAAAAGCAGGTTCTTTTCCCTAACGAGGAGGCTCTGGAACGTTATTTAGTTATCCTGTTTGAAGATTATAATTTCAAGCAAAGTCAACGCATCTATAAAGGGTTTGGCCAATGTTCTGACACACTTGAAAGCTAATTTGATTAACATTCTTCAACTCTACTTGAGTGTTTACACATAATTATTGACAGTATCTTTTATATGTTACTTCTTCTGAAAATTAGAATTAAGTGGCTGTAGATAAGTTTAATATTAGATTTTTTATTAATTATTTTTCCCGAATAATTTATTAAACCATCAAAAAAAGCCCCAAAGGGCTAAAATCTTTACAATATTTGGGTATGTTCTGATAGTTGCTTCATTGATTTGAAACAATACCAAATGACAATCCAAGTGCAGATATCAGACATCATCGACTTAAGATTTTTTTGACCAAGGCCTTCAAATCTGGAACTACTTCTTCCATAAACCATGGATTTTTTGCTTGCCAAATATTATTTCGAGGAGAAGGATGAACGAGAGGGAAAAACTCTGGTAGATAATCTTTGTAATGCTTAACTGTATCTGTTAATTTTGCTGACGATTTTTGATGTAAATAGTAATGCTGTGCATAATTACCTACTAAAATCGTCAATTGGATATCAGGAGCTAAAGCAAGAACTTTCTCATGCCACTTATCTGCAAATCCTTTGCGAGGAGGTAAATCACCTGATTTACCATGACCTGGGAAATAAAAATCCATTGGTACAATAGCAAACATACCAGATTCATAGAATTCTTCGCGTGAAACCCCCATCCAATCCCTGAGATTATCACCACTAGGATCATTCCAGTAAAGGCCAGACTCTTGGGCACGAATACCAGGAGCTTGTCCAACGATATTAATCCGAGCCGTTTTTGGAATGGAAAACAAGGGTTTTATACCTTGTTCCGTATAAACTTTATTTTGTTCATCAGCCATAATGGCTTGTGTTAATTCATCGAGTGTTTCCATATTTTCCTCCTCAAAAAAGAGACAAAACTGTCTCTCTTTTTTATTTGATTAACTCATAGATAGCTTCTGCATAAATGGCAGCTGCACGGTACAAGTCTTCAACCTCAGTAAACTCATTCGCTTGGTGCATAGTGTTGACATAACCAGGGAACATAGCTCCATAGGCAACACCACGTTTTAGGAGACGTCCAAATGTCCCACCACCAATAATTTGTTCATGACCTTTAAGTCCTGTTTGTTTCTCATAGACTGAAAGAAGAGTCTCTACCATAGGATCATCAACTGGTACATAATGTGGCACATGACCATGTTCTGAGAGACTAACTGCCTTAGGACCTTCAAGTTTTTCAAGACCATCCTTAATAGCGTCCGTATCAACCCCTTGAGGGTAGCGGAAATTCAAAGCGATTGTATTATCTGCTGATTCCTTATTGAAATGAAACACCCCAGCATTCATGGTCAATTCACCCATCTTAGGATCTGTGTAAGCAAGACCTACTTTTTCACCAAAGAAATCTTTATGCAATGTTTCAGCAATTAAATCCAAATACTTTTTAGCATTACCTTGAAAATCAAATTGGCTAAGGAAGAGTGCCAAGTAGGTTGCTCCATTAATACCATTTTGAGGCATCATACCATGAGCAGATTTCCCATGAATAGTCACATGAAAAATACCTGCTTCTTCAATCACTTGACCAGTCACCTCTTGGTCAGCAACAAAGTCTTTTAATTTAGCCTCGATTTCTTTCAAAGTGATAGGTCCAGTGAAATCTGCACTTGCAGATTCAGGAACCATATTTTCACGCAAACCACCATTAAAAGACACAAGGCTAAATTCTCCATCATTTTGACCTTCAAAATGGAGATAAGCTGTAATATTACCCTTTTCACCATTGATAATTGGAAATTCTGCATCAGGTGAAAAACCAAAATCAGGATCTTTCAACCCATTATGAGCGAAGTAATAATCCATATCGCCCCAACCAGATTCTTCATCAGTACCAACAATGAAACGCACACGCTTAGATACTGGAAGCTCGAGTTCTTTAATAATTTTCAAGGCATAGTAACAAGCCATTGTTGGGCCTTTATCATCTGATGACCCACGAGCATAAAGTTTGCCATCTTTGATTACAGGTTCATAAGGATCTGTATCCCAACCACTCCCAGCTGGAACTACATCCAAGTGTGCAAAGATACCCAATACTTCATCACCTTGACCAAATTCAAAGTCACCAGCATAATTATCAATATTACGAGTTTTATAACCATCACGTTCAGCTAAAGCAAGAAAATGTTCCAAAGCTTTTACTGGTCCAGGACCAAATGGGTGCTTATCATCAACCTTACTGTCATCACGTTCTGAGTTAATACGCAAAAGACCAAAAAGGTCCTCCATCAAGGCATCTTTGCGCTTATCAACTTCGGCACGAAAATCAATTGTCATAATTTACTCCTTACTGTCTCTAGTTAGCACTATTTTACCATTTTTAGTAAGAGTTTTCATCCCTTATAAACAAAGCCAATAAAAAATGCAATCCCTTACCGAATGTCAAAAGACTTCATACCATCTTTAATAGAATGTGAAAAATTCCTAAATCAGGAACACTCGAATCTAAAGTAATAGCATTTATATCAGCTAAGAGGTAAAGCTCTTGACTATCTAGCTCTTTATACTTTAGACCCTCCTATTAGGAATCAGCACATTGTAGCATTTTGATAATATCATTTCAAGAATTTCCATAAACTTTAGAATATTCTCTTCATTAATGCTATAATAGGACTATCAAAACTAAGGAGATGCATTATGCCATTTGTAAAGATTGATCTCTTTGAAGGTCGTACTGAAGAACAAAAAATCGAACTTGCTCGCGAAGTTACTGAGGTTGTATCACGTGTTGCCAAAGCACCTAAAGAAGCCATTCATGTTTTCATTAATGATATGCCAGAGGGAACTTACTACCCACATGGTGAAATGAAGAAGAAAAACTAATCATCATTAAGCAGTCACATCCGTGGCTGCTTTTGATATAAAAAAACTGGAAAGAAACTCCAGTTTTTTTATATTATCGTTGGTAATTCATCATCGTCGTCAAAATTCTCAACGACTTCTTCACCAGGCAATGGTTTTTGTAGTTTTCCCAAGATAAAACGTGAGATTGGACCAACCACTAGAAAATTAAGTGGTAAAGCCATGATAACATTTGTCAACCAAGCACGACCATAGGATAATAGCGTCACCGACTGACTGTTGTAAACTAATCCATAGAATGACATAAACGTTACCATAAATAGCGCCATGGTTCCAGAAATCACTAAAATCTTTGCCCATCGTTTATCATGGGCTTTTACTTTATGCAAAATTGCAAATGCTATTGTTTTGGCTAGTGGTCCCACCAAAAGCATATCAAGTAAGAAAGCAACCACAAATCCAGGAAGATAACCTTGGAAAAAGTGACCCCAAGCAAAGGGAACTACTCCAGTCCAATCAAGGATGAGAAGATTCCAGAGACTCATCCCACAGACCATCATTCCACACATCAAAAACGTAAAAAGCAAAGCTTCTTTAAAATTACGAGGCATTAAAATTCTCCATTTCTAAAAGTTCTCTTTTAGCATATCAAAAATATTTTTTCCTCGTAAGTTAAATTTCTCTCATGAAAACGTATTATTTTAGGATAGTTTCCATTTCTGTATATCTCGGTTTCATACCTAAACGTTCGTAAAAACGTAGAGCACCTGCATTATCATTCCATACGTGAAGTGTCAGATTATAACAACCTAGCTCCTTAGCATAGTCCAAGGCAAATTGGTAAAGCTTTTCTCCTAATTTTTGACCTCGAGCATCCTTATCAACACATAAATCATCAATAAAAAGAGTCTTAACAGCCTTTTGTGGACCATCTTTTTCAGTTTCTTCTTTAATCATTAAGAAAAGATGGCCCAAGATACGCCCTTCGTCATCCTCGTACACAAACACAGGTTTTTTTGAATCATTAATTACTGCTTCTAACTCTGCATCTGTAAATTTACTGCCTTCTGACTTAAAAACATCAGGGCGTGCTTGATGATGAACAATAAGAATCTGCTCCAATAATTCCTGCAATCTTGGAATATCTTCAAATTTTGCTAAACGAATCATGATTACCCCCACAAAAAAAGATGGGAAAGACCCACCTTAATTCTTATTTACCAAGTTTTGCTTTAGCTGCATCTGCAAGAGCTGTGAAAGCTGCTGCATCTTTAACTGCCAAATCAGCAAGCATTTTACGGTTAACTTCGATTTCAGCCAATTTCAAACCGTGCATCAATTGTGAGTATGACAAACCATTCAAACGAGCTGCCGCATTGATACGTGTGATCCAAAGTTTACGGAAATCACGTTTCTTTTGACGACGGTCACGGTATGCATAGTAGTAAGAGTTCATTACTTGTTCTTTTGCAGTACGGAACAAGATGTGTTTTGCACCATAGTAACCTTTAGCAAGTTTCAATACACGTTTACGACGTTTGCGTGATACAACGCCACCTTTAACACGAGCCATTTATATATTCCTCCGAATTAATTCTAGTTTAGTTAAATTGTAATGCTTGTAGCGAATTAACGCATTTGTGAAAGCATTGATTTGATACGTTTAAAGTCACCTGAATGTACCATTGATGCTTTACGAAGGTGACGACGTTGTTTTTTAGTTTTACCGTGGAAACGGTGAGATGTGAAGGCACGGAAGCGTTTCAATCCACCTGAACCTGTACGTTTGAAACGTTTAGCTGATGCGCGGTGTGTTTTTTGTTTTGGCATTTTAAAATTCTCCTCTTAAAATAGTGTTAGTTTGACAATTATTTTTTGTCAGGAATTGGTGCAAGTTGCATGAACATTTGACGTCCATCCATCTTCGCTCTTTGCTCAATAATCGCAATATCTTGCGTTTTTTTAGCAAATTCCGCCAAGACCTTAGCTCCGATTTCTTTGTGAGTAATCATACGACCTTTAAATCGGATAGAAACTTTAACCTTGTTTCCTTTTTCAAGGAATTTACGGCCATTACGAAGTTTAGTTTCAAAGTCACCTTTATCAATAACTGGACTCAAACGAACTTCCTTAACGGTAACAACGCTTTGTTTCTTACGTTGTTCTTTTTGTTTCTTTTGATACTCAAATTTGAACTTACCGTAGTCCATAATCTTCGCAACAGGTGGCGTAGCTTGTGGTTGGATGAGAACCAAGTCAACATTTGCATCATCTGCAATAGCTTGTGCTTCTGACAATGGTTTAATTCCCAATTGTTCACCATCAAGACCAACAAGACGAACTTCGCGAACGCGAATTTCATCGTTAATGAATAGATCTTTCTTAGCTATGATCTTCACCTCTTTATTTTTTTAGAGAAAAACAAAGCGGACTTGATATACAAGCCCGCACACATAATATCCCTAGAGGGATTTGACATGTTGGGCCAGACAACCTAAGTCGCAAGGCGAGAAGTTCTCACTTCTGCTTTTCTCATTGTTAATAGTATAACAAGTGAGTCATCCTTTGTCAATAATTTTTTTTGCTTTTTCTTGAATAAATTCCACAACACCATTAATAGACACACCTGTAGTATCAAAAGTGATGGCATCTTCCGCTGGTTTAAGAGGTGACACCTTACGATGACTATCTTTATAGTCACGTTCAGCAATTTCTTTTTTTAGAGTCTCAAGGTCAGCAGGGATACCTTTTTCGATATTTTCCTTATAACGACGTTCCGCACGTTCATCAACTGAAGCAATCAAGAAAATCTTGAGTTCTGCATCAGGCAAAACCACGGTTCCGATATCACGACCATCCATGATAATAGCCCCATCTTGAGCGATACGTTGTTGTTGCGCAACGAGTTCTTGACGCACTTCAGGAATAGCTGCGACCCAAGAAACATTATTTGTAACTTGGTTATCACGAATTGGGTGTGTAATATCGACATCACCTACATAAACTTGCTGACTACCATCTGCTGCTTTTCCGAATGAAATCGGATATTGAGATAGTTGCTCCAAAATTTCTGGTACATTTTCCTCAGTTAAACCATTCTGCAAGGCCAAATAAGTTGCAGATCGGTACATGGCACCTGTGTCAAGATAAGTATAGCCAAGATTTTTTGCAATAATCTTGGCTACTGTACTTTTTCCACTTGACGCAGGACCATCAATAGCAATTCTAATATCTTTCATGATGTTCCTTTGCTTTAAAAATTATTGAACGTTAACGACGTCACCTGGGTTAGCATACCAGTAACCATTTGTCATGTGATCAGGGTTAAGACGTTCCAATTCATCTACAGAAATACCTGCACGTGCGGCGATTGAACCAGCACCTTCACCAGATTGAACAACAATTGATGAACCATCTGCTGCTGCCGTAGCGCTTGATGGTGTTGTCTCAGCTGACTCAGTTGCATCTTCTTTTACTACATGTTTAGAAGAGCTTGATGCTTTAGTTGAAGATGATTTTTCTTTTGAAGATTTTTCTGTATTAGATTTCTCACTTTCCTCATCTTTGTTTGAGTCTTTCTCGCTAGATGAAGATTTAACAACTTTGCTAGTTGATGATGAGTAGAATCCAGATGATTCCTTAGATTCCGCAGTTTTGTTTCCACCGACATTTGAAGTATAGAAAACAAAGAACAAAATACATACAACAATAACAAAGAATAATCCAAGCAAGACTGTCAAGAATGATGAATTAATGAAGCCGCCACCTTTTTCGCGTTTTTCATCAGAAGGAGTTACATCCTCTTCTTCTTCATAATCCTCAAACTCATCTTCATCATCTAGAAAATCAGCGTCAACTACTTCTTCCAACTCTTCGTCAGAAACCTTATCTTCCCATGGTTTTTTACTCATGATATTCTCCTTGTAAAAACAATAAATCTATTTTAAAATAATACTATGAAAGTATCATTAATTCCAGAAAAATGTATCGCTTGTGGTTTGTGCCAAACCTACTCTCCCGTCTTCGATTATGATGACGAAGGTATTGTTAGGTTCAGAGATAGCGACCAACTCAATCAAATTATTGAAAACACCCCTGAGACTTTGACTGCTGTCAAGTCTTGTCCCACTAAAGCCCTTATTTGCGAAGTTTAAGCTTGAGGGCTTTTTTTGATTCCTCATAAAAGGCAAAGTAATCAAAGTTAGTCATATGATCCAATAGCTCTACCTCACCTTTGAAATCAGGGTGAAGCGCTAAAGCATCTAAGAAATATTTCTTTGGCCACTTTCTCATATAAAACTGACGTTTTTTACCATTTTTAAAAATAAGGCTCAAGCCAGTTTTAATAACTTCGACTTTTTCAATATCACTAATTTTCACTTTGCGTGGTTTAAAAATATTGAAAGAAACAATACGCAGAATCCCATGATCTTCAATAATAAAGTAACGATGGAATCCTAAACCAAACAAGGCAACGAAAATAGTGAAGAGCATCAAAATATGTGAGGGCACCGAGTACAACTCGAACAGAAGGGCCGCCGCAATAAAGATTGGCGTGATGGCTAAAGACCAGTAGATGATTAGCCAAGATAATTCGGGTTGCCAATGGTAACGATACTTGCCGAAAATTTTAATCATCTCAGCACCTCCATTACTTCTAATTTTACCATAAAATCAGTATTTAGCAAGCTCTATTAAGGTTTACTGACAATTCCAAGAATAACATCTACGGCTTTTTCCATTGTCTGCAAGGAAACAAACTCATATCGACCATGCATATTTTCGCCCCCAGCAAAAAGGTTTGGAGTTGGAATACCCATAAATGAAATCTTTGAACCATCTGTTCCACCACGAATGGGTTCAATAACTGGCGTAATATCCAATTCCTCCATAACTCCTTTAGCCAACTCAACAGGCGTCATATCTTTTTCAATAACCTGACGCATATTATAGTATTGATCTTTGAGTACCAAATCAACTCGTGTCTGACCATAAGTTTTATTCATTTCATCGGCAATCTTTTGGAAGGCTGCTTTACGACTTTCAAAAGACTCTGTTTCAAAATCACGGATGATATAAGATGCTTTTGCTTCTTCGACAGTACCTGTCATGGTTTGAAGATGGTTGAAACCTTGATAGCCATCTGTCAACTCAGGGCGTTCTTCTGCTGGTAACTGATTATGAAAATCAATTGCCAACTGCAGGGCATTGACCATTTGGTCTTTTGCTGTTCCAGGATGAACATTACGTCCATGGAAGGTAAGTTCTGCTCCCGCAGCAGAGAAAGTCTCATACTGTAATTCACCCAAAGGTCCACCGTCAACTGTGTAGGCAAAATCGACATCAAAATCTTCAACATCAAATTTATCTGCGCCAATTCCGATTTCTTCATCGGGACCAAAGCCTACACGAATCTCACAATGTTTGATTTCAGGATGAGCCTTCAAATAAGCCAAGGCTGTCATAATCTCAGCAATACCAGATTTATCATCAGCTCCAAGAAGAGTTGTGCCATCTGTCGTAATAAGTGTCTGACCGACATAATTCTTGAGATTTGGAAAATCAGCTGGGTCTAGGTTATAACCTGAACTTCCAAGGGGAATAACACCTCCATCATAGGAATCAATGACTTGAGGGGACACTCCTTCTGCATTAAAATCAGCAGTATCCATATGAGAGATGAAACCAATCTTACGTGTTAACTGGTCGTCGTTAGCCGGAAGGGTTGCCACTAGGTAACCATTACTTTCCAAATAATGGATGTTACTTAAACCTAGTTCTTCTAATTCTGGTTTTAGAACCTTCAAGGCAAAATCTACCTGGCTTTGTGTTGTTGGTGTTCTTGTCGCATTTTCGTCACTACGTGTATTGATTTTAACGTAACGTAAAAAACGCTCTAAGAGTAAATCGTAGCCCATAAGCACTCCTTTAGTTGTATTTAGTATTTACCTCAATTATAGCATAAAAACCCATCATATTGATGGGTTAACCATATAACTTAAACTTTAGATTCTTTTTCGTAGTAAGACTTAATCCCTGCCACAATTGCGTTAGCTAAAGTCTCTTGATAAGAAGAGGTATTCAAGCGAGCGGCTTCTTGAGGATTTGACAAGAAACCTAGTTCTAGAAGGACTGCCGGCGCTGTTGTTTCTCGCAAGACCGCAAAGGTGCGACGCTTAACGCCCTGATTCTGAGCTCCAGTTGCGTTAATAAGGCTAGACTGAATAGCATTTGCCAGGGTATCGCTCATACTCAAACGAGTCGGATTAGCATGGTAGGTCGCATTAATGCGTGATGGGTATTCTGCATAAGGTTGGTAATAATAAGTCTCGATTCCCTGTGCTGCTGAACTGCCTGAAGCATTGATGTGGATACTTACGAAGATATCTGATTCAGAGGCATTAGCTGCACGAGAGCGATCCGTCAAATCAACATAGGTATCGCTGGTACGTGTGGTCACAACTTGATAGCCTTCTGCTTCTAATTTGGCCTTAACTCGGCTTTGGATAGCCAAGGTCAAGCTCTTTTCAGAAATACCAAAGTACGAAGCTCCTGGATCATAGCCACCATGGCCAGCATCTAGATAAACAACCTTATTTAAAACATCGTAGTTTCCTCTTGATGCCGAACCGATTTTCTTAGGGGCTACCACATCAGCTGAAGTTGCTCCAAAGCCAATATTCTTACCTGAAGAATCAACAATATAGCCATGAACGATATACTTGCCTGAATTCCATTTGTGCTGACTGGCTGAAATAGTCACCTTGTAGGAACCATCATCCTGTTTTGTGGCATTATGCCAAACAAGATCATCCTGACCATTTTGCTCAGACCAAACAGGTATTACCACACCTGAAATACCACTTGGATTCGTCAGATTGGTGATAAGAACGTCAAAAGTTCCACGATTTTTATCATTATTGGTAATAGTCAATGTTCCTTGAGTCTTAGTAATATCAAGTGTCACTTGTTTGCCACCTAGGCCAATGAATTTACCATCATTGTCAACCAAATAGACATGAGAATTATAAAGGCCGCTATCTCCCTTATGGTTGCTTGAACGAACAGTTACCTTATAGTCTCCATTAGCTTGCTTAGCTGCCTTGTACCAAATGATATCATCTTGACCGTTCTTTTCTGACCAAGTTGGAACTAGGACTTCTTTGAAGCCACGTGGCGCAATCAAGTTTGAGATAACAAGATCATAGCTACCAGTAGCATTGTTGAGACCAGTGATAGCAAGGTCAGCTTTAGGATATTGACTCTCTACTCCTTCATTTTCTACGGTAGAAATGGAATTATTACACATTGCATCCCATTCATTAAGTTTATAGGCCTCGATCAAACGGATAAGTTTCCCTGGATAACTTGGATCTGTCGCATATCCTGCATTCTTCAGTTCTTGAGCCGCAATGCGATAATCTGTTTCATTCACAACTTTTCGATAATTGTCTTTTCGCCACTCGGTACTCGTGAAAAATTTTGCATGGTCTACTACACTATCATTCCATGAGGCATATTTTCGAAAAGCAGCATTGACTGTGATATAGTCACCATTAAGATATTCCTGTGTAGGTACAGTTACTATTTCTCCATGCCAGTCCTCTGAATCTTTAATGCCAAAAAGATTATTGTTGGGAACCTTAGCAAGTTCAGAGCTTCCCCAACCACTTTCTAGAATAGCTTGCGCTGCCGTGATAGATGGAAGGATTCCTTCTTTGGCTCCATCCATGGCTCCTTGCTTAATGGCACTAAGAAAATGACGTTGATTCTGGTCAATTTCGCTAAGATCATCTACCTCTTGATAAGAGCTTGTGGTCACAGAACTATTGGTTAAGACAGCTATTTTTGAAGAATCTTCTAGACTTGTTTGCTTCTCCTCTAATACCTCTTCACTTTGTAGATTCATTTGACTCGTTGAATCATCGTGTACTCCGACTTCAGAATAGCTTGCCACATGATTATCAGTACTTTCTTTCAAAGATGAAAATGTGACAGTTGGCGACAACATTTCATCTGCTTTCGCCGAATGACCAGACATTCCTAAAAATAAGATTGTCAGCATGACACCGCACAGTCCATAAGCTTTACTTTTCTTAAATCCAAAATGAAATCCTAATTGCATCTTAATTTCCTTCTCTACTTACAATTTCTGCTAATTCATTTTAAAACGATGAAACTACCAGTATCATAACGTCATAATATGAACCATCACCAATTTATTCGCAAAAAAAGCTAGAAACTTATCAAAAGTTCCTAGCTTTTTAGTAGTATTGAAATATTAATCGACATCAACGAAACCAAAACGTGATAGAGGATACAATCTGAAAGAGATGACACCTTTAATTTGATCTTTGTCAATGAGACCAAACTTACGACTATCATCTGTATTACGACGATTATCGTTCAGTACAAGGTACTGCCCCTTTTCAATCTTAGTTTGTTTATTATCTGTCAATGTTGCAATGGAAAAATCATCAGTGAAGAAATTCCCAGGTGAAACTGTCGCCAAATAAGCTGATTTCCCCTTACTAATATAGGCTTCGTCAACTGACTTATCATTAACATAAAGGAAATCATCCATAGCTGTCACGCTCTTACCCTCATCAGCAATAACACGCCCAATGTATTCTTTACCATTAACTGTATAAAGAATAAAATCTTTTTTCTGAGGCTCAACATTTTTATTGAAAGTAACATAGTCACCAGCATGAATATAGTCATTAGCCTGACCTTCAGTCACACGGTGTGTTGAGAAGACAAAAGCTCTCAACAACAAAATCACTACAATGGCAAGAACTGCTATGATAATATTTCGAATTAAATCTCTCTTAACCATACTCACTCCTTATGGGTTCTAATAAAATCATAACATAAATAGAGAAATAAAAAAAGAGGGAGTGAGCAAGCTCGATGTATCTCTCCCTCTCTTAAAACCAATGATTAAAACGTTTCACAGCTTAATAGTCCTCAAGAAATGTTTGCATATTGACATCATCTGGAACTAAGGCAAGGTATTTTTCAGCCGTTGCACGCGCCTGATCCCTGTAACCAAATTCACGCAAAATATATGCATAATCATGGAGGAATTCAGGATTTTCAGATAAATCTTTAGCCAAATCTTGATAGATTGGAAAAGCTTCTTCTTCATCATCAAGTGCTTGGTAGGCCTTGGCAATGTTCCAACGAGCCAAAACAGAATCAACTTCATAATCGGCTAAAGCCACTAGATCCTCGTAACGTTCTTCTTCCAAATAGAACGTACTTAAACGCAAGATAATCTCATCTTGGTCCTCAGCCAATGGCAAAGCTTGCTTCAAATAAGATTCAGCAGATTGAGTGTCATGCAACTCGTAGGATAACTGTGACGCTAGCAAAAGTAATTGAACATCAAAGGCATTTTTAGAAATCCCTTGTTGTGCCATTCGTAAAGCTTCTTCGGTTTTATGTTCTGCATGTAACGACAAGGCGTAAATATACTCATAACCTTCGAAGTCAGCAGACATGGTTTCTATCTGCTTAAAGTAAAAATTAGCTTTTTGATACTCTTCTTGATCATAGAGCAAAGTGGCTAACTCAAAAGCAACGGTATCATCGTACTCAATTTCAATAGCTTTTTCCAAAAATTCACGAGCAGCTTCAAACTTTCCAAGACTGGCATAAGCCTTACCAATGCGTTCATAAGTAGAAACGCCAGTCATCGCAAGAAGGTCACGATTATCTAATTTAGCATAGTAATGAATAGCTTGTTCAAAATTTCCAAGTTCAAACTCCATCTCAGCCAAACCAAAAATAATCAATGAGTCATCTGATAATTGACTTGCCTCCAACAACTTATCACGTGCCACATCAGTTAAGCCCTCCATTTGGTAGAGGTCAGCCTTTACAATTAAAGCAGACAAATAGTCGTCAGAGTCTTCAGGTATGGCATCCAAATAGAGAAAAGCCTCTTCAATATCACCATCTTCGGCAGCAATTTGTGCTAGATTGACATTAACCTCTGGAAAATCAAAGCGAACTTTTTCGTAAATTTCCTGTGCCTGTGGTAAGAAACCAATAGATTCTAAATATTGGCCCAACTCAACAAGAACCTCTGCAGGGTCCTCTCGTAAAGCTTTTTTAAAATATTTGTCCGCGTGGTCTAAATCTTGGTTTCCAATAGAGGCAACCATTTTTTCACTATTTAACATCGTCTTTTTGTCCTTCATTTTCTAAATCATCTTGATAAAGATTACTTACAGAACGGTACCAATCAAAAATCTCTCTAACAACAACCTTGACAGAGGCATAAATTGGAATCCCCAATAAGACGCCCCAAACACCGTAAAGAGAACCTGCTGTCAAGAGAATAAACATAATGGTAATCGGGTGAATACTAAGTTTATTCCCCAAAACGAGTGGAGAAACAAAACGTCCCTCAATAGTTTGCTCAATGAAGAAAATGATGAGGACCTTGATCAACATAGCGGGTCCTTGCACCAGTCCCATGATTATAACTGGTACCATAGCAAGAAAGCTTCCCAGATAAGGAACCATGTTTAGAAAACCTGCCATAATACCGAAAGTCATACCATATCGAAGACCTACAATCTTAAACATAATACAGAACATGATGGCAACAACAATAGCGACTGTAACCTGACCTTGAACATACCCTTCGAGCTGACTATTAATATCTGAAAGCATACGAACAGTTGTTTCACGAAAGCGAGTTGGTAAGGCTGAGACAAAGCTATGTTTCATCTTTTGGCTATCTCTTAAAAGGTAGAAGAGAATGAAAGGTGCCAAAATGATAGCTACTGTCACCCTTGCTACTGTGCTCGCAAAAGTTCCAACCCATGTCAAAGCCGATGAAGAAAAGTTCTCAGCATAATTGACCATTCTCGCTGAGAAATCACTAAGCATGGACTCTAAATCACCATGGAAGTTAGAAAGAATAGGCAGATTAATCCAACGTTCCGTTTCACTATTGGCACGTGCAATATATGATGGTGCATTTCGTATCAAAATCAAAATTTGATTTTGTAAGCTTGGAATAGCTGTTGAAATCCCCCAAACCAAGAGCAAGCCAAGGATAGCGTAGATGACCAAGATAGACATGGTTCGACTCAATCCCGTTCTTTCTACAAGTAGTACCAAAGGTTTTATTAAATAATAAAGGAGCATGGAAATAACCAATGGCAACATAATAATGGTCATAAACTGGATGACGGGTGAAAAAATGGGACTAATCTTGGTAAAAATCAAAACCGTCAAACCAATCAAAAGTAAGATGAAAAAGGCTACGACAGCCTGATTATTCAATATCCACTTAAAAAACCATGTTTCTGAAAAATCTTCTGTTTTTTTACGCTTCATAGTTCCTCCCTATTTATCATAAAATGTTACAGTTTTATCTACCAAGTTCTGGTTACGATCGTAGCTAAATTTTGCAGAGAAGAATGGTCTATCTTCAAGGATCCACTTAAAAATCTCATAGTCACCTTCCCAAGTTGGTTTAGATAAGACCTCATCATATGGTACCCATTCAAGCGTTCCTTCACGAGACTCCTCATCTGAGATGAGTTCTCCTTCAAAACCAGTTACCTTAAAGACATAGGTGTACCAATCATGACCAGGGGTAAATTCTGGGAAGGTAATCATACCTTTAAAATCCATCTCAGTCACTGTAAAATGTGTTTCCTCGAGAATTTCACGACGAGCACATTCATCTGGTGTCTCTCCAACTTCTAGTTTTCCCCCGACAGAAATCCACTTTCCTTCATGAACATCATTAGGCTTTTTATTACGATGTAGGAGCAAAAGCTCCTTTCCATTGTCAATATAACAAATGGTAGCTAACTTTGTCATAATGCATCTCTTTTCCAATGTTTTTTAAATATTATACCAAATATGGGATTGGATTTGGGCTTTGAGCAGACGATTTTGAGATATAGTTGAAAATCTGCTTTTATGAATCTCCGGACAAACAAAAAGAGAACCAAAATAGTTCTCCTTTAATCTCTTAGTATTTCAAATAACGGCGCATTGCCATACGTGACCCAATCGAACCAATAATAATACCGACTGCGAAGAGGGTTCCGATAACCGCATAGACAAACCACTCTGGATCATACATCGAAATACCACCTTTGACAAAATCTGGATTCAAAGATGAGTAAACCATGTGATACAAAAGATAAATGAGCCCAGAAGGAATGATGGCACCAAGTGCTCCAATCCAAGCACCTTCCATCAAGTAGGGACGACGAATATATGAATTCTTAGCACCTACCAAACGCATGATTTGAATTTCAGTCGCACGTGACATAATGGTAATACGGATGGTATTTGAAATCAATAGGACAGCCACAATAGTTAAGAGTGCTGTGGCAATGATTCCCCAAAATTGAACACGTTTCATAGTGGACATCAGAATTTCAGTATCTGAGCCACCAAAGTTAGCATTATCAACACCCTGAATAGCTTTTGCTTCCTTGGCAACTCGACTGACATCATCTGGTGATTTCGTTTGGACGATGTAAACATCTGAAAGAGGGTTGGCATCTCCAGTAGCTGTCTCGAAACTTGAACCCATTGTTTCAATCAGTTGTTTCTTTTGTTCTTCTTTACTAGAGAAAGTAACCTTATCTACACCTTTGATTTTGGTCAAAGTATCATAAATCTTATGGTAGTCTTTATTAGCAACAATCTGTCCAGAAAGTTCCTTGACTGTTTTCGAGGCATCTGATGAATCTGGATCCAAGTAGACATTGACCTGAATATTCTTTTCAATATCTGAAGCCAATTTCTGCGTATTTAAAATAACAGAGCCAAAGACACCTAAAAGTGAAAGAACAATCATCACCGAAAATACTGCCGTAAGTGTCGACAATAGATTACGTTTGAGATTCTTAATCGATTCTCCTAAATGGCGGAAAAAGCGTCTAATCATGGTAACCGTACTCTCCTTCCTCTTCATCACGAACAATACGTCCTTCTTCAATCGCTACGACACGATGACGAAGGTTATTAACGATAGTTGAGTTATGGGTTGCCATTATAATGGTAGTCCCTTGCAAGTTAATACGTTCAAGGACTTGCATAATTTCCCATGAAATCTCTGGGTCCAAGTTCCCTGTTGGTTCATCCGCAATCAACACTTTTGGATTATTGACGATAGCACGCGCAATAGCGACACGTTGTTGCTCACCACCAGACAATTGATTTGGGAATGAACGCATCTTGTGTTTAAGACCAACCAACTCGAGAACCTCTGTCACCCGTTTCTTGATATGACGAGGTTTCTCACCAATAACTTCCATGGCATATGCAACGTTTTCAAAAGCTGTTTTCTTTGGAAGGAGTTTATAATCCTGGAAAACAACTCCAATAGAACGTCTTAAGAGTGGAACATCTTTCTTACGAAGTCGGGTTAAATCAAACTCTCCAACCTTCATAGAACCACTCGTTAATTTTTCTTCTTGGTAGAACAAGCGAATTAAACTTGATTTACCAGCACCAGAAGGGCCGACTAAGTAAACAAACTCCCCAGAGTTAACAGACAAATCAATGTGTCTAAGGGCTGTTGTTGACTTATCATACTTCTTAGTAACATCTTTTAATTCAATAAGAGCCATAATGTCAGTATTCAACTACTAAAATAGCTGAAGCCTTCCTTTCATTGAGATAGAGTATCTAAATACTTAAAAAAAGTATATCATTACTATTCTTCCATACGCCACTTGAGGTAGGCATCGATGAAGCCTTCAATATCTCCATCCATTACCTTATCAACCTGGGCAACTTCATAGCCTGTACGGTGATCTTTAACCATGGTATATGGCGTGAAAACGTATGAGCGAATTTGACTTCCCCAAGTGATTTCTTTCTTATCACCTTTCAAAGCATTCACTTCTTCTGCTTTCTTTTCTTGCTCCATTTGATAGAGCTTAGCTTGTAGCATCTTCATCGCACGGTCGCGGTTTCCGTATTGTGTACGGTCGACCGTTGAAGCTACAACAATACCTGTTGGAATGTGGGTCAAACGCACACCTGTAGAAACCTTGTTGACGTTCTGACCACCTGCACCACCTGAGCGGAATGTATCCATCTTGATATCATCATCACGAATCTCAACTTCAATGGTATCATCCAATTCAGGCATGACTTCCACTGATGTAAATGAGGTATGACGACGTTTGGCAGAGTCAAATGGTGAAATACGAACCAAACGGTGGACACCCATTTCTGACTTGAGGAAACCATAAGCATTAGGTCCTTCAAAAGCAAGGGTTACAGATTTGATTCCAGCCTCATCACCCGCCTGATAATCCAAAGTTTCTACCTTGAAACCTTTGGCATTTCCATAACGTTGGTACATACGGAGCAACATATCAGCCCAGTCTTGAGCTTCTGTCCCACCAGAGCCTGGGTGAATTTCCAGGATCGCATTGTTATGATCATATGGTTCAGACAAGAGCAATGTCATCTCGTAACTTGTCATAATCTTATCAAGTTTTTCGAGTGTTTCTTCAAGCTCTTCTTGAACACTATCATCTTCTTCCAACATTTCTAAATAAAGCTCTGTCTCGTCAGAGAGTTCTTGCATATTGTTGAAAGTTTCGTATTTCATTTTTAGCTCATTTAACTCTTGTGAGGTCTTTTGAGCTGCAATATTATCATCCCAAAAGTCTGGCTCAGTCATTCGGTTTTCGAGGAGCGCAATATCCTCTTCCAAACGATCTAAGTCAAAGAGACCTCCCGAAGCTCACGAGCTTCTCTTGATTTTCAGAGATTTTTTGGCGAATTTCTGCCACTTCCATGGATAGGTTTCCTCCATTTTATAGTATTATGCTTAATTCTAGCATAAATCACTTAAATTTGCCATTTTGCACACACAAGCTCCCACTCTGCTTGGGATTCTTCATCCTTAGGTGACAGTTCCCTCATGTAATCTAACATAGCCTCATCGGGTTTCTTAACAATCTCACCGAGAGCCCAAATGGCAGTCGCCGTATGGATGGGATTATTATTCTTATCAATTATCTCCATCAGTTTGACTATAGCATTGCGATCATGTAGGTTAGCCAAGGCAATAATAGCATTACGTTGAAGAATATTCTTCCCGCGCCATGAACCGGCAATCATCCCAAATTTCTCCTTGAAAGATTTGTTGGTCAGCTCAAGAAAAGGAAGTAATTCGGGCATGGCAAGCTCAGGATCAATGTCCGAAGCCAGTGGATTATCGATACCTCTGTTATATGGACAGGAAATCTGACAAATGTCACAACCATAGATAACAGTCTTTATCTTCTTTCGAAACTCCATATCCATCATGCCTTTATCCTGTGTTTGAAAGGATAGACAACGACGGGCATTCATAGTCCCATCGCCGATGAGACAAGATGTCGGACAGGCATCCAGACAACGACGGCAATCCCCACAACCATAATCAACTTCTTGGTCTGGTTCAATCTCTAGATTAGTGATAAGCTCGCCAAGATACATGTAGGACCCGTATTCTTTCGAAATCACTAGTCCATTCTTCCCGATAAAGCCTATTCCAGCTCGCTTGGCCACTGCTGTATCGACCAGAGCTCCAGTATCCACCATACCTTTATATTCGAAGTTTTCCGTCAGTTTTTCAATACCTTCTGCAAGGCGTTTTAGTTTGTCCTGCAAAACATAGTGATAATCTAGACCCCATGAATTTGGAGTGATTTTGCCACGCTTATATTCTGTTTTTTGAGGTTGTTGTGGCAGCTTATGCGGATAGGCAACTGCAATGGAAATGATGGTTTTAGCTGATTCCAAGGTCAACTTAGGATAAATACGCTCTTCAATATTTTTATGTTCAAAACCTGTTGTTCGCCCTTCTTCGATACCAAGTCGAAGGGATTTTTCCAGATAGGCGAAATCATCGGCGGTTGTAAAACCAATTTTTGAAATGCCAATCTCCTTGGCCATCTTTTGTATTTCTAATTTGATATCCATATTCTTATCATAATGAAATTGTAGTCTAAGGGCAAGTATTTTCCACCATCTTCATTTACAGACAAGCCTTAACCTTTTTGTTACAATGTTTCTATGACGAGACTTGCAATAATGAGTGATTTACATATTGATATAAATCACTTTGAAACATATGAAATTGATACTCTTATAAAGTGCCTAAAAAATCAAGAGGTTAGCCATCTCCATATCGCTGGTGATATTTCTAACCATTATTTTATCGACACAAAACCCTTTCTACGAAAACTGTCTAAGGAGGTCAAGGTCACCTATAATTTAGGCAATCATGATATGCTTGATTTAGAAGATGACCTTATTGATAATCTTGATTTTCAGGTGATAAATTTAGGTAGTAAGACATTATTGGCTTTTCACGGGTGGTATGACTATTCCTATTCAGATGAAACGTTAGATAAGATTCTTAAACGTAAGAAACAACTTTGGTTCGACCGACGACTTAAACGATTGGGGACTGATCCGGATATCTGTCAAACTAGTCTTAAAAGGCTAGATAATGTCTTAAGTGAGTTAGACACTAGTAACCTTATAGTTGCCATGCACTTTGTTCCTCACAGCCGCTTTACCATGACGCATCAACGTTTCACACCTTTTAATGCCTACTTAGGCTCGGAAAAATTCCACCAGATTTTCGCCAAGTATGGCGTTAAAGATGTTGTTTTTGGTCATGCCCACCGCAGTTATGGGACGGTAACTATTGATGGCGTAACCTATCACTCGCGTCCTCTTGGATACCGACGAGAATGGGATTTAACCATCGACTTTGTTTCCAATCACCCTGAACTCAATCCTACTGGAACATGGAACCTCTCCAAACGTTACAACCTGGTCAAGAAACGGTCGGAGTTTTTAGAATATGAAAAAAAGGAACTGGCAAATGAGTTCCTTTCATCCATGACACTATTTGATTTGTAGAACGACCCTTTAGGAGTCGTTTTTTAGTCGGTGAAAAATCCCTGCTTTTGAAGGTCCTTCAAGGTATTCGCACGATTGGCAACGGATTGATCCATTGTCTTTGCAATCTGTGTTGTAAATTCATCAACTCTGTTATTGAGATCACGAAGGTCATAATACTCATGAACTTCAGCGTCGTAATCTTTTAGCTCCTCTAAGGGATGTTCTAAGTCCCGATAATAATTTTCCATATGGATGACGTGACGGGGTAAACGAGGTTTAAGCTGCGGTTCTTGATCTGGCCAACCAACTGCTAATCCTACTGCTGGATAGACATACTTTGGAAGTTTGAGAAGCTCTGAAAGTTTAGCGTTATCATTCAAGATACTGCCAAGGTAAACTGTTCCCATACCTAAACTCTCAGCAGCTACTACCATATTTTGAGCCGCTATCATAGCATCCGAGAAGGCCGAAATAAAGCGTTCAGGACTACCTTGGACCAAGGCTTCAGCGCCTTTTGCCTCTGCAATCAGTGTGTTACGTCTTTGGTCCACAACAAATACAAATAGATGTCCAGCATTTGGAATATAAGGCTGGTTGGCAATCTCTGCAATTTCTTTCTTCAATATTTCATCAGTAATACTGATAATCGAATAGGACTGTCTAAAATTACTCGTTGCTGTATGTCTGGCAACATCAACCAAAAGGGTAACTTCTTCTCGTGTCAAAGCTAGAGGTTTAAATTGACGGATGCTACGGTGATTGAGTTGTGTCTTAATAGTCTCGTTCATGGCCTTCTCCTTAACTTGTGATCATTTCTCTTCAATTATAAACAAGACTCCTCCTGAATTCAAGATGTGATAAGAAAAAGCCAGAGACCATTATCTCTGACTTTATGTCTTAAATAGCGTTCTTATCCTTACCAAGGGCACGTTGAATAGCTTTGACTAATTCAACCAATACCACAATCAAGAAAGAACCTACAATAACTGAAAGCCATTGTGTCAGACTAAGGTGTGACACATGGAAGAGGTTATTAAATCCAGGCACTACAATAGTTGCCATCAAAAGAACGAAGGCTACTGGAATTGCCCAGTTGAAAGTCTTGTTTCTAAAGAGACCAACTTTAAAGACTGATTGATACACAGATTTAACGTTAAAGGCATGGAGCAACTGAATTAATCCAAGTGTTGCAAAAGCCATTGTAAGGGCATCCGCATGAATTTCTGCTTGTGTATGGTGCTCTGGGAAGACAAGGCCCCAACCATATACTGCAAGAACGAGGATGGTTTGGAAAACACCTTGATACATGATAGCACCGAAGACACCACCATCAAAGAAGTTCGATTGACGTCCACGAGGTTTATGAGTCATAATACCTGGTTCTGCTGGCTCAACACCAAGAGCGATGGCTGGAAGGGTGTCTGTTACCAAGTTAATCCAGAGAAGGTGTACTGGTTGTAGCACATCCCAACCAAACAGTGTGGCAAAGAAGATAATAAAGACTTCGGCCATGTTGGCTGACAAGAGGTACTGGATTGATTTTTGAATATTTGAGAAGACTTTACGCCCTTCTTCTACGGCAACGATGATTGTCGCAAAGTTATCATCGGCAAGGACCATATCAGAAGCTCCCTTAGAAACCTCTGTACCTGTGATTCCCATACCGATACCAATATCAGCTGTTTTAAGTGATGGTGCATCATTAACCCCGTCACCTGTCATAGCAACAACCTTGCCATCATTTTGCCAAGCCTTGACGATACGAACCTTGTGTTCAGGAGACACACGCGCATAGACAGAGTACTGTTTGAAGACTTTCTGGAATTCTTCATCAGAAAGCTCATTAAGCTCAGCGCCAGTAAAGACATGATCTTCCGTATCATTTGGATCGATGATCCCGAGACGCTTGGCAATGGCTTCTGCCGTATCTTGGTGGTCACCCGTGATCATGATTGGACGGATACCCGCTTCTTTAGCGACACGAACAGCTTCTGCAGCCTCAGGACGTTCTGGGTCAATCATACCTACCAAGCCTGAGAAAATCAAATCAGACTCAACAATCTCAGATTCCAAAGTTGGGATTTCGTTGCTTGTCTTATAAGCCATCATCAAGACACGAAGAGCTTGTTTTGCCAAGTCCTTATTAGTTGCAAGGATAGCTTGTTTATCTTCATCCGTGATAGGACGAACCTCACCATTGATTTCAATACGAGACACGCGTTTTAGCAATTGGTCAGGGGCACCCTTGACAGCGATAAAGTATGAACCGTCTGCTTCCTTATGGATGGTAGACATGAGTTTACGCTCAGAGTCAAATGGCAACTCTGCCACACGAGGCTCTGATTTCAAGACGTCACGAACATCAAAGTTGTGGTCCAAACCAAATTGAACAAGGGCTGTTTCCGTTGGATCCCCAATTAGCTTACCATCTGGGTCCACCTTGGTATCATTGGCAAAGTTCATAATACGAAGGGTTGTATTGTCAGCACCAAGTTCAGTAGTAGCGCTTTGCAATTGACCGTTTGTATAGACTTTTTCAACAGTCATTTGGTTCATGGTTAAGGTACCAGTCTTATCTGATGCGATAATCTCAGTTGAACCAAGAGTCTCAACAGCTGGCAATTTACGCACAATTGAATTGCGTTTGGCAAGACTCGTTGTTCCAAGTGACAAGAGAATCGTTACAATAGCAGGCAAACCTTCAGGAATCGCTGCAACGGCTAGAGCAACGGCAACCATCAAACCTTCAAGGGGCTGTTCACCACGAATGAAGACACTAACCAAGAATGTCACTAAGGCAATAGCAATAATAAGATAAGTCAAAGTCTTAGACAATTGCTCCAAACTTTGCTTCAACGGCGTTTGTGATTCGTCCGCATTAGCTAGCATATCAGCAATCTTACCAACTTCAGTATACATACCAGTATTGGTAACCACTCCAGTACCACGACCGTAAGTAACGTTTGAGTTTTGGTACCCCATATTCACACGGTCACCAATTCCGGCTTCTGCTTCAACCGTCTCAGTAATATCCTTTTCAACTGGAACGGATTCACCTGTAAGGGCAGCTTCTTCAATCTTAAGTGAGGCAGCTTCGAGCAAACGCATATCAGCTGGAACAACATCACCAGCTTCAAGCAAGACGATATCTCCAGGAACCAATTCGCGTGAATCAATTTCAACCACATTGCCATCACGACGCACACGAGCCAGAGGGCTTGACATGTTTTTAAGAGCTTCAATAGCCGCTTCTGCTTGTCCTTCTTGATAAACACCAAAGGCTGCATTCAAAACAACAACGGCTAAAATAATGCAGGCATCGGTCAGACCATGCATACCTTCTGTAATAACAGAAAGGGCGGCTGCGACAAGCAAGATGATAATCATCAAATCTTTAAACTGATCGATGAATTTTGACAAGAGGCTGCGTTTTTCACCTTCATCCAACTCGTTATAGCCATAGGCATCCAATCGTTCCTTGGCTTGTGCAGTAGACAAACCATCAATGGAAGTGTCCAAGCTTTTTAGGACTTCTTCCTCTCCTTGTGTATAAAACAAGGCTTTACTTTGTTCTTTCGACAAAATAATCTCCTCCTTCTCTATAGGGAAAAATGGCTAACAAGACTCTTTTTATATAAAAAATTATACAAAAAGAGACTTGTTTAATTAAAAACAAGTCTCGCTGTTTAAGAATATGCCGGAAATGTAAAATTTCGTAATGACGACATAATCGCAACTGTTAATCAAATCTCATGATTAAAGTCGCCTGCTACTCCCTTATTTGTACTTTACATTTTATCATAAATTATTCTTTATTCAAGCAAAATGATTCTATTTTTTCAAAAATTAAAACCAAGAAACCTCTAATTCATAATCAGCAAAAACGTCTTCTGTTTCTGGATGTTTCAATTGATAATGAACATCAACTGTTTGGCCATTCGGGTCATGTGCAAATAGACTAGTATCTGTTAGAAAATGCTGGGTACCAAGCGGTGTCGGAATGTGGACTAAGGCAGGTACCTTAGCAGAAAAACGCATAATGGATTTAGGATTAGAAAAGCGTGTCATCACCAGCTCTTCCTGATTCAACTTAATAACCACTTTTTCTTTCTCGGAATTATGGTGAACAAGATAAGTAAAATCTCCTTTTTCCATAACCTCACAAGTGTGGATTTCTTCGATAATCTCCGTTTGATCGCCTACTTTTATTTTGTTTTTAATTTTAATTTCCATTAAGTATTCCTTCTTTTCTAAAACTATTTTTCTACTTAAGATAATAGCAACTCTATACTAAAAGAGAGTATCAGTATTGCGTCTATCATTTCTATTTCAAGTAAACCACCTGGGTTTGTTTGACAAAGCCAATATTTTCATACAAACGTTTTGCTCCAATATTGCTATCTTCTACTGCAATTTGAAAGGGCTTATCGTTATGCTCAATGAGTTGATTGACGACTGATTTTGCCAGATAGCTGCCATAGCCCTGTCCACGATAAGCTTCAGCAATCGCAAGTCCATAGAGGTAGTTGCTATTTCCAGATAAATCGACCGTACAAACTCCAATGACCTGAGCTTCTTTGAGGAGAATGTAAAGTAGGCCATCGGAATCCTTCAAGGCCTCTGTAATGTATCTGCGACTCACATCGAGCGTTTCCTCTGGATCAGAAAAGGCTTGGTGGTGGAGTTGGGCTATTTCTTCTACATAAGCGGGGTCTGCTAAGAGCACCTTGACATCTGAACGAGAATCCAGAGCATATGGTGTTTTATCTCGTCCTAGCCAGGTTTCGGTCTCTTCATCCTCAACCACCCCCCAATGACTTGCCAGATCAGGATGACGATCTAGAAAAACACGCTCTGTCTGAAAGGTCACTGAGCGAATAGGGTAAGCTGCTGTTTCCTTCTGAAATTTGTCAAACAAACTCCTCGCAATGCCTTTGCGGCGATAATCTGGGGCAACTAAAATCGCCACTTCCACATCATGGTCATCAGCATAAACCGTTAATAAACCAAGCAACTCTCCCTCTTGATAATAGAGGAAAAAGGCCGGCATATTGGGATCAAAATTAAGCATATTGGAGAGATAAGGTTCTCGAAAGGTTTGGTCATAGGCTTGACAGCTAGCAATCAATGCTTTTGCTCCCTTTCGTTCTTTTTCTGTCAATTGGTTGGTTGCTCGAATCACTCTTGTCTCTCCTTTATTTGTCTGACCTTATTTTACCAATTAAAAAGCATTTGGGCAATTTTTACCTAAACTACTTCTTTAAAGAGGCAATTATACTTTTCTCAGGAAGAACTATGACAAAGCGCCTAAATTTTAGTAAAATAGAAGGGAAACTAACTAAACGAAACAGGTAATTATTATGTCTATTAAACTTATTGCAGTTGATATTGATGGAACGCTTTTAAATAGCCAACGTCAAGTTACACCGGAAGTCTTTCAAGCCATTCAAGATGCCAAGGCTGCTGGTGTAAAGGTTGTTATCGCGACTGGTCGTCCTATTCCTGGGGTGCTTCCTCTTCTTGAAGAACTTAACCTCAACCAAGACGGAGATTATGTTATCACCTTCAATGGTGGGCTTGTCCAAGAAACTTCTACTGGTAATGAATTAATTCGTGAGACACTCTCATACGAAGACTACCTTGACATTGAGGTTTTGGCTAACAAGCTTGGTGTTCATTCTCACGCTATTACTAAAGATGGTATCTACACAAGTAATCGCAACATTGGCCGCTACACGGTTCATGAGTCTACACTTGTTCATATGCCGATTTACTATCGTACACCTGAAGAGGTGGCTGACAAGGAATTCGTTAAGGCCATGTATATCGATGAACCTGAAATTCTTGATGCAGCTATTGCCAAACTTCCACAGGAATTTTATGACCGCTTTACTATTGTAAAATCTACACCATTTTACCTAGAAATTCTCAAGAAAACAGCCAACAAAGGAATTGCTGTAACCCATCTTGCTGAGAAACTCGGTCTTTCTAAAGAAGAAACAATGGCTATCGGTGATGAAGAAAATGACCGTGCTATGCTTGAAGTCGTTGGCTCTCCTGTCGTTATGGAAAATGGTAATCCAGAAATGAAGAAAATTGCGAAACACATCACAAAATCAAATGATGAATCTGGTGTCGCTTATGCTATTAGAAAGTGGGTTCTAGAATAATATGTATACCTATAAAACTGGACTCAGTACTTCTGAGCATGACCGTTTTGTTATAGATAGTCCTCAAACAAACTTATTACAAAGTAGTTCATGGGCTAAAATCAAGGATAGCTGGGGAAATGACCGCCTAGGTTTCTATCAAGATGGTAATCTCGTTGCTGTCGCTAGTGTCCTTATTCAGCCACTCCCTCTTGGATTTTCTATGATTTATATTCCTCGTGGACCTATTATGGATTATCAAGATAAAGATTTGCTCGCCTTTGTTATGGCTTCACTTAAAAAATATGCCAAAACAAAGCGTGCTCTCTTTGTGAAATTTGACCCAAGCCTTTTTGTGACAAAGAACCTGGTTTCACAAGAAGCTGAAATCCGTAAAGAGACTATGGCGATTGCCAAAGACATCCAGGCTCTTGGCGTTGAATGGACAGGCCTCACTGAAGATATGTCTGAAAATATCCAGCCTCGCTTCCAGGCTAACATCCATAAGGAAGATTTCACTGAAGAACAACTCTCTAAGAGCACTAAGCAGGCTGTTCGTACTGCTCGAAACAAGGGGATTTCAGTCCAATTTGGTGGCACTGAGCTTCTTGAACAATTCGCTTCTCTGATGAAGAAGACAGAGGCCCGTAAAAACATCCACCTTCGTGGAATCGATTATTATGAAAAGTTGTTGACTACTTACCCAGAGTCTTCTTACATTACACTCTCAACACTAGATTTACCAGCCCGTCTCAAAGACCTCAATAAGCAACTCGAAAATAACATTGCTGATGCAGCCAAGTTTACTGAAAAAACTAAACCAGGAAAAATCGAGAACAATAAACAAGAATACAAAAGACTAAAAGAAGAAATTGACTTCCTTCAAGAAAAGGTTGATGCTGGAAATAAGACGGTCCCACTCTCAGGTACACTCGTTCTTGAATTTGGCAAGACATCTGAGAATATCTATGCAGGAATGGATGAAGACTACCGCCGTTATCAACCGGCTATCCTGACATGGTATGAGACAGCTAATCACGCTTTCGAGCGTGGTGCCGAGTGGCAAAACATGGGAGGAATTGAAAATTCGCTTGATGGTGGCTTGTACAATTTCAAGTCAAAATTTAACCCACGCATTGAACAATTTATTGGGGAATTTAACCTTCCAGTTAGCCCTCTTTACGGACTAGCCAATTTTGCCTATAAACTCCGTAAGAAATTACGTAGCAAACATTAATAATATATAAAATGAGACTCCATCTTGGAAGTCTCATTTTTTGATGATATCTTAGTCTTTATCAGGAATAACCTTAAATAAATAATAAGTAATAAAGACTGTCAGGCAAAAGAGTCCGATTTTCACCCAAAGGATAGGTGCAAAAAAGATTGAAATTCCCATCAAAACATAGATTTGTATGATAATCTTTTTCTTTCGTTCTTTGGAAATTGATTTGGTTTCTCTAAAATCGGCTACATAACTTTGATATAGCTTAGTATGATATAACCATTTCTCAAAACGTTTAGAACTTCTAGCAAAGCAAGCAATGGCTAAAAGTAGAAAAGGTGTTGTGGGTAAGATTGGAAGCGGAATTCCAAGAATTCCCAAACCTAACGACAACATTCCTAGAGAGAGATAAATTACTTTCATGAATACTTTCCTTTTAAAAAGCTGCACTAAACGCATTAGTGTAGCTCTTTTGCTATGTTTTAAATATCTGTCAGTGGTGTCGCTGTGTCTGGTGAGGTATCATAAACCTTGAAGTCAGTTCCAACACCAAAGTCAGCACGTGCCAGCTGATTTTCCATCGTCATGTGGGCCAACTCCTTGATATTATTTTCTTTAGAAAGGTGACCCAAGTAGATCTTTTTAGTTTTGTTACCTATGGTACGAATCATAGCATCCGCTCCATCTTCATTACATAAGTGACCTTGATCAGAGAGGATACGTTGCTTAGTTGACCAAGGATATGAACCTGCTCTAAGGATTTCAACATCATGATTGGACTCAATCAGATAGCCATCGGCATTTTCAATAATACCTGCCATACGATCAGAAACATAACCCGTATCCGTCAACATGACAAAACTCTTTCCATCTTTCATAAAGCGATAGAACTGTGGATCAATAGCATCGTGACTAACTCCAAAAGACTCAATATCAATGTCTCCAAAGGTCAGAAGCTTATCACGAGAAAAAACATGTTTCTGGCTATTATCAATCTTGCCAAGCATATTTTTACTATCCATAATCTGCCAGGTTTTCTCGTTGGCGTAGATATCCATGCCATATTTACGAGCTAAAACGCCTACACCATGGATGTGATCCTTGTGTTCATGCGTAACTAAGATAGCATCCAAATCGCTCGGATCACGATCAATCTCAGCTAGCAAACTTGTGATTTTCTTACCAGACAAACCAGCATCTACAAGAATCTTCTTCTCTGGAGTTTCCAAATAAAAGGAATTACCAGTTGACCCTGAAGCCAAAATACTATATTTAAACCCTAAATCTGAGGTCATTTCTACTACATCTCCCATTCATCAACCATCATGGCATCCTTGTCATATGGAAGCACAATTGTAAAAGTTGAACCCTTACCATACTCACTCTTAGCCCAAATAAAGCCCTTATGTTGTTTAATAATTTCTTTTGCAATAGACAAGCCTAGACCAGTTCCACCTTGGGCACGACTTCTGGCCTTATCAACACGGTAAAAACGGTCGAAAATCAACGGCAAATCTTTCTTAGGAATACCCAAACCTTGGTCAGAAATAGAAACAATCAACTGTGAATCAGTTGTCTTCATAGACACTGTAATCTTACCACCATCAGGCGAATACTTGATAGCATTATTAAGAATATTATCCACAACCTGGGTCATCTTATCTGTATCAATCTCCACCCAAATTGAGTTTACCGGATAATCGCGAATGATTTCGTAAGTTTTACCTGTATTGGTTTCTTGACTTTTAATCTGATCAAAACGATTCAAGATATAGGTCATGAAGGCCGTGAAATTGGTCATCTCAACGTCAAGTTGGGTACTCTTATTGTCAATACGTGATAGTGCCAAGAGGTCAGAAATCATTCGCATCATACGATTGGTCTCATCCAAAGAAACTTTGATAAAGTTAGGAGCAATCTCTTCGTCGAGAGCACCATCATCAAGTGCCTCCAGATAGGATTTTACAGAAGTCAAAGGTGTACGCAACTCATGACTAACGTTTGAGACGAAGAGTCGACGTTCACGCTCTTCTTTTTCTTGCTCAGTGGCATCGTGAAGAACGGCAACCAGACCTGAGATAAAACCTGATTCTTTACGAATAAGGGCAAAATTAACACGTAAGGTCACAAACTCATCGTTGGCATCTCGACGTGACAAATGAATTTCAGGAGTCTTAGAGAGCAATTCACTATAAGTATAGGGATTTTCGCCATCTAATAAATCTAAAATGGACATCTGTGTCGCTGTTTCATAATCTAGATTCAACAAACGCTGAGCTGTGCTATTAATCATGGTAATTTGACCACGACGATTTGTCGCAATAACCCCATCACTCATGTAAGAAAGGACTGATGATAAGCGGTTTTTTTCCTGGGCTAGATTTTCATGCGTCAAACGAAAGACATCCGATAAATCATTCAAGCTGTCAGCTAGCTCTAAAAGCTCTGGATCACCCTTTAAGCGTAACTCCTCGTTATAGTTACCTGCCATTAAGGACTTGACCCTCTTGGTCAACTTTCGAATATTTTTGACTCGTCGATAATCACGATAAGCCAGAAAAATAAAGTAGAAAGCCACAAAGAGGAGCGTAAAGAGTAAGGCTAGTTCAAAGCTTGTGATGTTTAAGCCAATACTAGTCATAATTCTTCATATAATAACCAACACCACGACGCGTCAAAATATATTCAGGACGACTAGGTGTATCTTCAATTTTTTCACGGAGACGACGAATGGTTACGTCAACCGTACGAACATCACCAAAATAGTCATAACCCCAAACAGTTTCAAGTAAATGCTCACGCGTCATCACTTGTCCCATGTGAGTTGCCAGATGGAAAAGCAACTCAAATTCACGGTGTGTGAGCTCGACTTCATTTCCACGTTTTTTAGCAACAAACGCATCTGGAACAATAATCAACTCACCAATTGAAATCTCCTGCTTACCAGAGTTAGAGCTTTCTTCTGCTGCTGTTTCAATAGTCTCTGTACGACGCAAGTGAGCTTTGATACGTGCCAACAATTCACGATTAGAAAATGGTTTCGTCACATAGTCGTCCGCCCCAATTTCTAGCCCGATAACCTTATCAAACTCGCTATCCTTAGCGGAAAGCATGATAATCGGTGTGTGACTTGTCTTTCGAATTTCCTTAGCAACTTCTAAACCATCTAGTTCAGGCAACATCAAGTCCAGGATGACCAAGTCTGGCTTTTCAGCTTCAAACTGCTCCAAAGCTTCACGACCATCAAAGGCTGTAACCACTTCATAACCTTCTTTAGTTAGATTAAACTTGATGATATCCGAAATCGGTCTTTCATCATCAACAACTAGAATTTTTTTCATATAAACACCTCATCGGTTTTCTTAAGTCATTCAATTTGTAAAGTAGAAAACTTTACGTATCAAACATATTATACCAAAAAATAGGTTAAGGACCAAGTTTCTACTATAGATATTGAGCTGATATACAAGCTTTCCTTCTTTTTTGAGATAGCTTTGCTATGTGTAATCGGTTAAAAGGCGAACATTATGATTGAATTTTCAAACATTTTTGACATTCTCCTATATCTATAGTAAAATACACTCTTGTTGTTACATATATTAATGTAAAATTTTAGGAGGCTCTTATGGCACTTATCGAATTTAAAAATGTTAATAAATATTACGGAGATTATCATGCACTTCGTGATATCAATCTAGAAATTGAAAAAGGACAAGTTGTGGTTCTCTTGGGACCTTCTGGGTCTGGGAAATCTACCCTTATCCGTACAATCAACGCCTTGGAATCCATCGATAACGGTACACTTATCGTTAATGGACATAATGTGACGGAAGCTTCTGCCAAAGACTTGGTTGAGCTTCGTAAAGAAGCAGGGATGGTTTTCCAACACTTTAACCTCTACCCGCACAAAACTGTTCTTGAAAATGTAACTTTGGCACCAATTAAGGTTCTTGGAATCAGTAAGGCAGACGCCGAAAAGACTGCTGAAAAATTCCTTCGCTACGTTAACATGTGGGACAAGAAGGATTCATATCCTGGTATGCTTTCTGGTGGGCAAAAACAACGTATCGCTATTGCCCGTGGTCTTGCTATGAATCCTGAGCTCTTGCTCTTTGATGAACCAACGTCAGCCCTTGACCCAGAAACTATCGGTGACGTGCTTGCGGTTATGCAAAACCTTGCCAAAGGTGGCATGAACATGGTTGTCGTAACCCACGAAATGGGCTTTGCCCGCAGTGTGGCTGACCGTATCATTTTCATGGCTGAAGGTCAGGTTCTTGTAGACACTACGGATGTGGATGGTTTCTTCGACAATCCAACTGAACCTCGTGCAGTTCAATTCCTTTCTAAGATTATCGACCACAACTCTGATCGTGTCCAAGTGGACGCCTAAGGAGGGCTTATGTTAATCAAGAAACTTAGTCGCATTTTAGCAATCTCTGTTATAGCTTTTCTAGCAGTTCTCCTCTGGAACACTAAAAGTAGTCAGGCAGATGAAAGCAGTAAACTACTCAATAGTGCTGCAATTCAAAAAATTGTCAAAAAAGGGACACTAAACGTTGGTGTCAAACAGGATGTCCCAAACTTTGGTTACTATTCAGCCAAAACTAATACCTATCAAGGGATGGAAATTGACCTCGCTAAGAAAATTGCCAAAGAACTTAAGGTTAAGGTGAATTTTATAGCGGTTACTCCACAAACTCGTGAAGCTCTTATGGACAATGGGACTATTGACATGCTTATCGCTACTTATACCATTACAGATGAACGTAAGGCTTCATATGCCATGTCAAATCCTTACTACTACGACCAAATCGGTTTCCTCGTTCAAACCAAATCTGGCTACAAGAAACTTTCTGACCTAAACGGTAAAACTATTGGTGTATCTCAAGGGTCCTCTGCCAAAGCTGCTGTTGAAGAGTACGCTTCAGCTAATAACCTTAAGTTTGACTACGTTCAACTTGGATCTTATCCTGAGTTAGCCGTATCACTCTATGCTTACCGTATTGACGCCTTTGCTGGTGATAAATCAATCTTGTCAGGTTACGAAAGTGATAAAACCAAGATCCTCGATGAAGGTTTCAAAACACAAGAGTACGGTATTGCCTCAAGTAAGTCTAACCAAGAGTTGATTGATTATACCAACGATTTGATTGCTAAATGGCAAAAAGATGGTAGCCTTCAAAAACTCTACGATAAGTATCACTTGAAACCAGCTAAGGCTGAAGATAAATAGAAAGGAGTCCTGAATTTATGTATCTTTTAACTGAAACGGCTAGTCCTTTCGCTCTTGAACGTTGGGCTGCTTTCTTCGCTAACTTTGGGCAATTTGCCAAAGGTTTCTTCTATACCCTTGGTATTTCAATTGGTGCCTTGATTGTAGCCCTTCTTCTTGGGCTCATCTTTGGGGCTATGAGTTCGACTCATAACAAGGTCCTTCGTGGCATCTCACGTGTTTATGTCGAAATCTTCCAGAATACACCCTTGCTCGTACAATTCGTGGTTGTCTTCTATGGAATTTCAATCTTGACTGATGGTCATGTCATGATTCCAATTTCATTGACGGCTATCCTTTGTGTAGGGGTCTACACAGGAGCCTATATCTCTGAAATTATTCGTACAGGTATCGAGGCGGTTCCTAAAGGTCAAACCGAAGCGGCTTTATCTCAAGGTTTCACCTACGCTGATACCATGCGTATCATCATCTTGCCTCAAGCAGTCCGTACTATCTTGCCGCCATTGACCAACCAAGTGGTTAACTTGATTAAGAATACTTCTACAGTTGCCATTATTTCTGGGGCTGATATCATGTTCACGGCTAAGGCTTGGGCTTATGATACCACTAACTATGTGCCGGCCTTCGCTGGGGCTGCCTTCCTCTACTTTATCATGTGTTTCCCTCTAGCTACTTGGGCACGTCGTAAAGAAGAAGAGAATAAGAAAGCTTACTAAGGAGGTCCACTATGTCAGAAGTTTTATCAGCTACTAACCTTAAATTCTTGGCACAAGGGATGTGGACGACCCTTTACTTGTCTTTCTTCATCATTGTGCTGTCTACCTTGTTCGGAACTATTCTGGCGGTTATGCGTAACGGAAAGAATCCTATTCTTCGTTGGATGGCTTCTATCTACGTTGAGTTCGTTCGTAACGTTCCTAACTTGCTTTGGATTTTCATTATCTTCTTGGTCTTCCAGCTTAAGTCTACAGCGGCAGGAATTACCTCTTTCACGGTCTTCACTTCAGCGGCCTTGGCGGAAATCATTCGTGGGGGACTGAACTCTATCGACCATGGCCAAACGGAAGCCGGCTTGTCTCAAGGGTTTAACAACAGACAAATCTTTATTTACATCATCTTCCCACAAGCTATTCGTAAGATGTTACCATCTATCATTTCTCAATTCGTAACAGTCATCAAGGATACTTCTTTCCTTTACTCTGTTATCGCCTTACAGGAATTATTTGGTAAGAGTCAGATTTTGATGGGTGGTTACTACGAACCAAGCCAAATCTTTACCTTATACGGTATCGTGGCTTTAGCCTATTTCGTGGTCAACTTTGCCATCTCTAGCTACTCTCGCTACCTCTCTAAACAATGGGAGCAAGCTAGTGAATAAAACAAAAAAACTCACCTGCAGGTGGGTTTTTGTTTGCTCATATTTATATCAAAAAAATGATTAATTATTTAGTAAAAACCGAACGTTTTGAAAGAATATTCGGAATTTTTTGACTTTCGACTTTACTTATGCTAAAATTCAATATATGTTAGAAAAGCTAACAAGTAAATCCATTATAGGAGGCTCTTATGGCACTTATTGAATTTAAAAATGTTAATAAATATTACGGAGACTATCATGCACTTCGTGACATCAATCTAGAAATTGAAAAAGGACAAGTTGTGGTTCTCTTGGGCCCTTCTGGGTCTGGGAAATCTACCCTTATCCGTACAATCAACGCCTTGGAATCCATCGATAACGGTACACTTATCGTTAATGGACATAATGTGACGGAAGCTTCTGCCAAAGATTTGGTAGAATTGCGTAAGAAAGCGGGTATGGTATTCCAACACTTTAACCTCTACCCGCACAAAACCGTTCTTGAAAATGTAACTTTGGCACCTATCAAGGTTCTTGGAATCAGTAAAGCAGACGCCGAAAAGACTGCTGAAAAATTCCTTCGCTACGTTAACATGTGGGACAAGAAAGATTCATACCCTGGCATGCTTTCTGGTGGGCAAAAACAACGTATCGCTATTGCCCGTGGTCTTGCTATGAATCCTGAGCTCTTGCTCTTTGACGAACCAACGTCAGCCCTTGACCCAGAGACTATCGGTGACGTGCTTGCGGTTATGCAGAACCTTGCCAAAGGTGGCATGAACATGGTAGTTGTTACCCACGAAATGGGCTTTGCTCGCAGTGTGGCAGACCGTATCATTTTCATGGCTGAAGGTCAGGTTCTTGTGGATACTACGGATGTGGATGGTTTCTTTGACAATCCAACTGAACCTCGTGCGGTTCAATTCCTTTCTAAGATTATCGATCACAACTCTGATAATGTCCAAGTGGATGCCTAAGGAGGTTGCCTATGATTTTCAAAAAAATCTTACGTTACCTAACTGTTGCAAGCTTGGCAATTCTCACTATTTTTCTTATCACGAGTCACAAGACTAAGGCGGAAGACACTAGTAAGCTTCTTGATAGTAAAGCAGTCCAAAAGATTGTTAAGCGAGGGACACTCAATGTCGGTGTGAAGCAAGACGTTCCTAACTTTGGTTACTATTCTGCTAAGACTAATACCTACGAAGGTATGGAAGTTGATCTTGCTAAGAAGATTGCTGATGAGTTAAAAGTTAAAGTCAATTACATTCCAGTAACGACGCAAACCCGTGAACCTCTTATGGATAACGGAACTATCGACTTGCTTATCGCTACCTATACTATCAATGATGAACGTAAGGCTTCTTACGCTATCTCAACTCCTTACTACTATGACCAAATCGGTTTCTTGGTTCTTAAGGATTCAGGTATTAACAAAATCTCAGATTTGAATGGTAAGACTATCGGTGTTTCTCAAGGGGCGTCAACTAAGGCTGCGTTGCAAGAGTATGCTTCAGCTAATAACCTTAAGTTCAACTATGTTCAACTCGGATCTTTCCCAGAATTGGCTGTTTCCCTTTACGCTCACCGCGTCGATGCTTTCTCAGTTGATAAATCTATCCTCTCCGGATATGAAAGTAAAAAGACTAAAACCTTAAAAGAAGGTTTCAAAACACAAGAATACGGTATTGCTTCAAGCAAGTCTAACCAAGAGTTGATTGATTATACCAACGATTTGTTGGCTAAATGGCAAAAAGATGGTAGCCTTCAAAAGCTCTACGATAAGTATCACTTGAAACCAGCTAAGGCTGAAGATAAATAGAAAGGAGTCCTGAATTTATGTATCTTTTAACTGAAACGGCTAGTCCTTTCGCTCTTGAACGTTGGGCTGCTTTCTTCGCTAACTTTGGACAATTTGCCAAAGGTTTCTTCTATACCCTTGGTATTTCAATTGGTGCCTTGATTGTAGCCCTTCTTCTTGGGCTCATCTTTGGGGCTATGAGCTCTACTCACAACAAGGTTCTTCGTGGCATCTCACGTGTTTATGTCGAAATCTTCCAGAACACACCCTTGCTTGTCCAATTCGTGGTCGTCTTCTATGGGATTTCAATCTTAACTGATGGTCATGTCATGATCCCAATTTCATTGACAGCCATCCTTTGTGTGGGGGTCTACACAGGAGCCTATATCTCTGAAATTATTCGTACAGGTATTGAGGCGGTTCCTAAAGGTCAAACCGAAGCGGCTTTGTCTCAAGGATTCACCTACGCTGATACCATGCGTATCATCATCTTGCCTCAAGCAGTCCGTACTATCTTGCCGCCATTGACCAACCAAGTGGTTAACTTGATTAAGAATACTTCTACAGTTGCCATTATTTCTGGGGCTGATATCATGTTCACTGCTAAGGCTTGGGCTTATGATACCACTAACTATGTGCCGGCCTTCGCTGGGGCTGCCTTCCTCTACTTTATCATGTGTTTCCCTCTAGCTACTTGGGCACGTCGTAAAGAAGAAGAGAATAAAAAAGCTTACTAAGGAGGTCCACTATGTCAGAAGTTTTATCAGCTACTAACCTTAAATTCTTGGCACAAGGGATGTGGACGACCCTTTACTTGTCTTTCTTCATCATTGTGCTGTCTACCTTGTTCGGAACTATTCTGGCGGTTATGCGTAACGGAAAGAATCCTATTCTTCGTTGGATAGCTTCTATCTACGTTGAGTTCGTTCGTAACGTTCCTAACTTGCTTTGGATTTTCATTATCTTCTTGGTCTTCCAGCTTAAGTCTACAGCGGCAGGAATTACCTCTTTCACGGTCTTCACTTCAGCAGCCTTGGCGGAAATCATTCGTGGGGGACTCAACTCTATCGACCATGGCCAAACGGAAGCCGGCTTGTCTCAAGGGTTTAACAACAGACAAATCTTTATTTACATCATCTTCCCACAAGCTATTCGTAAGATGTTACCATCTATCATTTCTCAATTCGTAACGGTTATCAAGGATACTTCTTTCCTTTACTCTGTTATCGCCTTACAGGAATTATTTGGTAAGAGTCAGATTTTGATGGGTGGTTACTACGAACCAAGCCAAATCTTTACCTTATACGGTATCGTGGCTTTAGCCTATTTCGTGGTCAACTTTGCCATCTCTAGCTACTCTCGCTACCTCTCTAAACAATGGGAGCAAGCTAGTGAATAAAACAAAAAAACTCACCTGCAGGTGGGTTTTTATTTTCTGGATACTAAAAACGACTCCAATCAGAGTCGTTCGTTGCTTTAATTCACCGTTACTTTTCCTGAATAATAATCTAGGGTAATCCCTTCTTGTACATTTGGAACAAAGACATTGAACTCAAGTGAGCCATCAGCTGACTTGGCTTCAAGATGTGATCCTGATGGAATGAGGTTATCCCCTTCATAAATTAGGGTAACGCGATAACGGACACGTTTGTTTTTATCCTGAGCCTTTCGTACCAGGCTTTCATAATAGTTTTGTCCCGTAGAACTTTCGCTATTAGCTTGGTTAGCCCAAGCAGTTTGAACGGCAATATTTTCTGGATTTGAAGTCGAGGCATCAAATCCTTTGAGACCACCTACAAGTGCATAGCCTAACAAATGACCTCTATCTACGGCGTGGCTATACTCTCCTGAAAGATTGTGAACTTGATGCCATCCCGCAGGTGTCCAAGAGGTTGAGCCATTCCCTGTTTCTTGACGATTTTTGTACTGTCTGGTTGCTTTACTTAATAAGGCATTCGCAACTGTTGGAACCGTTTGTCCTTGAACCGTTTTGACTTGGTTATTGGCATAGGGTTGGCTAGAAACCTTAGCATTTAGATTAGTTTTATTACCATTAACAATATAAGCCCCTGCCCCATTCCATTCTATGGAATTTCCTAGTTGACTCTTGACGGAGCTAGTCATCACTGACTCAGCAAGCTGCTCCTGTGGCGTAGCCTTTCCATTTGTTGAACCGTTTGATTTGACGGAGTTATTGGATTTTCCCGAGACTAGACTAGCTACCTGCTTGATTGGATTATTAGGCGATAGCTTATTGCTCGTCCCAATGTAACCTAAAACTGCAATCAAGACCGCTATTAGTAACGAGACTAGCTGACGTTTCTGTTTATTTGTTAAAGATGTCTTTCTTTTTGCCATTGTTCTCTTTCTTTTATATGAATGTCATGACTAAAGGAGCGGGATTACTTCCCACTCCCTTTTATTTTCCTGTAAATTTAGCAACAATTGCCTGCCAGGTTTCTGGTTTTAAGATGCTTATAGGATCCTTGCCCTCTCCTAAAACAGCATAGCCAATCATCAATCCGATTGCTAGAAAAGCAAGGCCAATCACACACACACTCAAAACAAGTAATAATTGACGAAAAACATAGCCTTTACCAGTTTCCATACTAAGCCTCACTTACACGTGAAATATTTGCTCCTAGTTTAGCTAGTTTCTCATGGAATTGATAGTAACCACGATCCAAGTGTGTCAGTTTACCAACAGTAGTTGTTCCTTCAGCCACCATCCCTGTAAGAATTAGTGCTGCCGAAGCTCGAAGGTCAGTAGACATAACTTGAGCACCTTGAAGTGGCAAACCACCGTGAATCATAGCCGTATCACGAAGGATTTCTGAATGAAGTCCCATACGACGCATTTCTTCTAAGTGTTGGAAGCGATTCTCAAAGACTGTTTCAATCATGGTTGATTCCCCGTTTACCACTGCCATAAGCGCTGTAAATTGAGCTTGCATGTCAGTTGGGAAACCTGGGTGAGGTAGAGTTTTAACGGTTACTGGTTTCAATTGTGAAACATCAGATTTAACACGAATACCGCCGTATTCTTCCTTAACATAGACACCCATTTCCAATAATTTTGAAATCAAAGGACGGTTATGTTCCCAAATAGCATCTTTGATGAGGACATCACCAGAAGTCATAGCTGCTGCTACCATAAAGGTACCTGCTTCAATACGGTCCTGAACAACCGCATGTTTAGTACCATGGAGAGCTTTAACACCTTTAATCACGAGTGTTTCAGTTCCAGCACCTTTGACATCTGCTCCCATCTCGTTAAGAAGAAGGGCCAAGTCAACGATTTCTGGTTCACGCGCAGCATTTTCAATGGTTGTAACTCCATCAGCCAAAGTCGCTGCCATCATAAGGTTTTGAGTGGCACCGACAGATGGAAAGTCCATATAAATAGTTGCACCTTTTAGTTTTTCTGCTGTCGCAGTGATGTCACCGCCAACTTGGGTAATTTTAGCACCCATTGCTTCTAAACCTTTGAGGTGGAGGTCAATCGGACGGCTACCAATCGTACAACCACCAGGCATTGAAACCTTCGCGTGGCCATTGCGGGCAAGAATTGGTCCAAGTACTACGATAGACGCACGCATCTTGCTCACATACTCATATGGCGCCTGATCAAGAATTTCTCCACTAGCATCAACGACAACGGTATTGTTTTCCTCGTCAAAGTCTACAGCAATATCTAAACCACGAACAACATTATTCATCGTGTAAACATCTGACAAGATTGGAACATTAGTTAAGGTTGTTTGACCTTCCGAGGCCAAGATAGTCGCTGCCAACAAGGGGAGGACAGCGTTTTTAGCACCTTCAATGACAACCTCACCACTTAATCGAGTGTTGCCACCCTGCACAATAATTTTATCCATAAGGATTCCTTTCAAGGGTCATTTTCATCTTTTTGTATTATATCAAAAGTCTTTTAAAATCACTAATTTAAGAAATTGAGCTAGCCATATTCTGTCCAAAAGCTAAAACCGACAGAATAAAGGAACTGATAAGATAGCCTAAGGCAATACTGATAAAGAGCAAAAAGAGTTTCAATTTACCAGTATTTTCAATCGGATTTTTGATGATTTTTGCCCAATCAAAGAGGCTAATCAGCATATGGTAGCTCAATCCTATAAATACAAGGTGACTCGCCAAAGTGACGAATTGATTAATAATAGTCATAATTTCATTATACCATAGAAAGCTAAGCTAAAACATAAAAAGAGGGTGAGACAGTTCTAAATCTGTAATTATTTAGCGACTGCTTTCACTCCTCTTTCCTTTATTTTTGAAGCTACTAGATTAGGGATACTTTAAAATAATCTAGCGCTTATCTTACACTCTCTAGGTACTTATAATTTGAGTTATGCAACTTAGTCTTCATAACCGTTAGGGTTAGTCGTTTGCCAACGCCAAGAATCTCTAACCATTTCTTTCAAGGTCTTCTTAGCTTCCCAGCCAAGAACTTCTTTGGCCTTTTCAGGAGAGGCATAGCAAGTAGCAATATCACCAGCACGACGTCCTTGAATACGGTATGGAATAGCAACCTTGTTTTCAGCTTCGAAAGTCTTAACGAGATCCAATACGCTATAACCATGTCCAGTACCCAAATTGAAAATCTCAGCACCTTTATGACTCAAATTATATTTGACAGCAGCCAAGTGACCTGAGGCCAAGTCAAGGACGTGAATGTAGTCACGCACACCTGTACCATCTGGAGTTGGATAGTCATCCCCAAAGACGTTAAGCTCAGGAAGTTTACCAATAGCTACCTGTGTAATATATGGCATCAGGTTGTTTGGAATACCGTTTGGCAATTCCCCAATCAAACCACTTTCATGAGCACCGATAGGATTGAAATAACGAAGATTTGTGACTGACCATGACGGATCTGAAGCCGCTACGTCTGTAAGAATTTGTTCCATCATCAACTTAGTATAACCGTATGGGTTAATAGCTGACGTTGGCATATCTTCCGTCATTGGAGAAGGATTATTAGTACCGTAAACTGTTGCACTTGAACTGAAGACGATGTTTTTAACATCATATTCTTTCATTTTTTCAAGAAGAGTAATGGTACCACTGATATTGTTTTTATAATATTTCAAAGGTTTTTGAACAGATTCCCCCACTGCCTTGAAGGCCGCGAAGTGAATAACTAACTCAATATCTTCATTTGTAAAAACCTTATCCAAAAAATCAGTATCTAAAATGGAACCTTGATAAAATGGAAATTTTTTACCAGTAATCTTTTCCAAACGTTCAAGAACTGCTGGCGAACTATTTGAAAAGTCATCAACTAAGACTACATCGAAACCTGCATTAAGGAGTTCAACGGTTGTGTGGCTACCGATATAGCCAGCTCCTCCTGTAATTAAAATAGACATATATTTTTCCTTTCTTACTTGTCAGTGCCTTTTTGATCCTTTTGAATCGTTGCTAATTTAGGCATGACTTCTCCTTCAAAACCTTTCATGGCAAAATGAACCGAAGGCTCTTGTGTCATTGGAGATAGAATTCCTAGCTTCACCTGATAATTCTGATCTTTGGAATAGGCGAAACTTGCCTTAAGTTCAGTTGTTTGATCTGGAAGCAATTCTGACAAACGACAATCAAGTTGTTGGGCTTGAAGAACCTTACCATTAGCATTACACAAGTATAATACCACAGGCCAATCCCCATATAAAGGGGCAACCCCAGAATTTTCCAAATTAAGGGTAATTTCAACCTTGCTCTCTCCTTTGGAAATTGTCAAACCTGATACCCAGAGACGGTAGCCCATGTTCTTCAAGAGCTCATTATAAGCAGCTTGCCCGTCACCAATATCTTCAGCAACCTTTGGACCCAAGAAGGTCAAATGAGCTGCTTTGGCTTCATCTGTAAGCTCGTCTAAGTTATTACCAAGCAAAGTAGACATAGACTGCGAACTTGTTAATTCACCACCGATTGGTGCTTTCTCCCAGGCCTTAGGCATGGCTTTCAAGGCAGCTTGCTCTTGGGTTTGATCATATGATCCACCATTTTGAATCCAATTTAACCAGGTTTTAGTTGCTGATTTGTCTCCAAAGACATCATTGTAGATTCCAAAATCACCTTCCAAACCTGTATCAAAAGGTCTTCTCATAAGAATCTTTGCTTTAGGAAAGGCTGGTTGAAACGGAGCAATGTAGTCCTTACGAACTTCTTTTCGTGGCAATTGGCGAATGCCCGCATCTGAGTGAACATGCCACTCACCCCAGTGGCCTAGGCCACCAAGCTCGATGTAGGCGATAAAATCATCATTGCCCCAACGCTGTCCCATAGCAGTAACAGCATCTTTATAGTATTTTCTAAGCAGTTTATTTTGGTAATTTGGTGAAAATCCCTTACCGTAGGATGTGCTATAAGCATCTCCAAGGTCAGAAATTTCATTTCCCAACCAGTCAGGGATATCCTTATGACTTGATTTGCCAGGGTAATCTAGCAAGAAACGTAAGACGACCTGCTTGCCTTCTTTCTTCCATCGTTTAAACTGGTTACTTTCTTCAATTGTTTCCCAGTTATAGTGGCCCTTTTTAGGTTCCAATTCTTTCCATGTAATATCAACATAGACAAGGTGAACGTCTTCAGAAACTGTTTTTTCTTCAGCTGAAGGGACATAACCCATGAGCGGATTCCCAAAACTCTTGTCTGAAAGCGTATATTCAAACTTGGTACCTGTGTTTCTGGTATTCAAATACACAAAAATGGCATAAAGACCACTTGTAATAATGATTAGACAGATGACGAGCCAAAGTTTCTTCTTTCGACTACTCCAACTTTTCTTCTCACGTCTTCTAGCCATGGTATTCGCCGTTGTATTGGATCAGTGTAAGGTCTTTGACACCTTCGATAGATTTAATGTTTTCAACGAAGGTAAGGTCGTTATTTTTCACAAAGACTTCAATAGCCATCTCAACACTGTCTTTTCGCATAGTTTCAGACTTGATAAAGTGCTTGATGCGACCAAGTTCTTGAATAACTTTGTCACCTGTATGCTCACCATCAAAGTGAACCACAGCGATATACACCTTACCAGTCTCTTGCAAGCGGCTAAAGACAATAAGCATCAGTAGGATAACGATAGACGTTACAACGGCTAGGACATACATACCTGCCCCTACCGTAATCCCTGAGGTAATTGCCCAGAAAAGATAGAGCAAGTCCATAGGATCCTTAACTGCAGTACGGTAACGGACGATAGAGAGGGCACCGACCATACCAAGTGAGATAACGATGTTTGAACTGATTGCCAGTGTTACCATTGACGTAAGCAAGGTCATACCGACCAAAGTCATGGCAAAACTGCGTGAATAAATAACGCCTGTAAAGAAATGCTGGTAAACCTTATAGATAAAGGCTCCAATCAACAAGGCAAGTAGCAAGACGATAACAATACGAAACGGTGACTGCGTCGCATAGTTATCAGACTGCAAGATAGATTTTTTTATAAAGTCTTGAACACTCATAAATTCCCCTTCTTATACTAAGTTCTTCCAAACTTAGCACTTTTCCTATTTATATCTTCCCATCTTCCCAGTATTCAAAACCATTTAGATACTGAGATTTTTCATAAGCCAATACGTACTTAGAGACAGCCATCATGTCTGCTTTCCCTGGCAAGACACTTTGGACAATCTTTGGCAGATACTCTGTATATTTAACTTCGAAAACCATCTTTTCCGGATCAATGACTGGAATTGTTGGTAAGTCCGGATCAAAAATATCAAAACTTCCAACCGCTACTCTGACATTTTGGTCAAAGGTTAAGCGAACTGTTCCAAAGTCATAAACCCACGGCTCTCGTTCATAATCAACGATGGTCCGTGGACGCATCATGTTACTAACACATTCATAGTAAAATTCCTGACAGAGAGGATAGGGACTTTTCAAGAGAAAGTCATAATCCCCATCAATGATTTTATAAAATTCTTCGACAGTTAATGGTGCATCCTCTTTCAGAATGTAGGTATCAACCTTTTTCTTACGCTCTAGTTTGATACTATTGGTCCCGAAATTGTAGATACGAATCCGATATTTTTTACGAACCAGAATACCTGCATCTTTTTCAGCATAGGCACTATTCCAATAGTCATCAAAGTAAAGACTTCGAATGGTATAACCACCATTTGTCGCATGCTTATCCAACTGAATCAAATGTTTGAAACGTTCAGTCAACAGGGATTTTTCTGGTTCACCAATGACGTATTTCAACTCATGGCGAAAGGGCTTCTCTTTAGTCTTCATAACCATCTACCCCAATTTTTCCATCTTCGAGGACAAAGAAGCTCATAATACCAAATTGTTTAGAGTTATCACTATTGACATAGTAATCAAAGGCACGTTGTGATTGTCCAGCCTCATTAGTTGCAGTCACACGTACGAAGTATTGTCCCTTAGGCAAGGTATCTGTTTCGGCACTTAGAGTTTTAAGACCAGATTTTTCAAAGACCTTGTCTTTAAATTCATAGTCTTTAGCTAATTCTACAGTGTAAGTCAACTTGCTGTTATTGAAATCGTAAGAGGCACCCCAACTTAATTTCAATTTGTTATTGGCCACTTCCGGCTTATTGATAAAGAATGGTTGTGGTTTTTCAAGACTTGTTTTATAAATCTTGTAGTTGTTCTCCAACTCATTTGGCAAATCTGCCAAAATCTTGTCGTAATTGTCAGGAGTTGTCTTAGCATGCATTTGGTCAGGCATCTTAGCTAGGTAAGGTCTAATGACTGCTGCGTATTCATTACTCATAGAAGTAATCTTGTCACCAGTAATTGTCTTACGTAGCTCATCCATCTTCTCATCTAGACCCTTGCGGAACTCTTTTGATTTGAGCAAACGTTGGAAAAGTTGGTTACCCCAATAGTTGCTGACACCGACTTCCCAGCTATTGGCTTGGTCGCTGTCCTTACTTACCAAACGACGTTCATTCTTCATCAAGATACTATCGTTATCCCAAGGAATGATGTACCATTTGGTTGAGTTTTGTGGGCTATAGAGATACATGTTACGACTCTGTGTATCATCATTACCAAGCAACATCTGGAAGGCCATCCAATATTGGATATTCTCAGGATCTACATACTTGTCCATGATGGTTTCGATCTTCACCGATGGATCGTTGAGCTTGGTTAGAAAATCAATAAGTTTGGTGTGATCATGGCTACCTTTGATTTCCAAAAGTTTCTCGAATTTATCCTTATCGAATTTAGGATCATCTTCTTTAACAATCGTATCTTCATAACGGAAGAATTCGAAGAAGTTTGGTTTATAAAGGTTGGCATTTTCATCCAGACCATGATCTTTCAGATAGTTTTTGTTAATCTGTTCGACTTGCGTGTAGAGACCATAATCTTCAAATTTACCTGAAGGATTGTCAGAGGTTTCATCTTTAACGTAGAGGTGAACAAAACTCGTTCTAGCACCCATGAGTTGTGGAATCTCTTCCATTAGATCATAGGACAACTTATTTCTAAAGCGAAGGGCTTCAGTCTGGTGTTTGTTAAGGTTGATCGTACGTTGACCGTTCCACTCACCCTTGTTCTTTTTAATCTTGATTTTGTAGTTCTTTTGGGCGTTCTTACTTGAACTTTCCCCACGAATCTGAACACTGGCATTTGGCACGTCTTGGTCATAACCTAACTCACCAGAGACAGGACCGTCCTCGTTACCAACTTGAAGGAGCCCTGCTACTTGATATCGTTTAACATGCATTTTCTGATAATCTTCAACGGAATATTGATTGACCTCAGACCATGAGTGATTTTGATTTTCTGTAGCATCTCCTCGACGTACTGTCAGGTACATGGTCGTTACCTTTGTATGATCCTTATCATAGAGACTCTTTTTGTCTCTTAAGTGTACATTAGAGATATCAGTGGCCGCTTGTTTATCTACTTTTTTAGTTGTCACACCGTTTTTTGTCTGTTCCTTGGTTCCACATGCTGTAAAACCAAATACCGTACAGAGCAACAAAACCGCTGCTAAACTCTTTTTCCTATTCATTTCCCCCACCTCTTTTGTATGTTTTCTAAACGCTCAGTCCATTTTTCAAAATAGCCCACGTCTTTCTTAGATACCATGGCTTGGCTTCCTAAGAAATGATACTGAAGATCACTTGTGTATTTATCGATTTCCTGACCACTTTCAAGGAAAAGAAGTAAAGAAGAAATCAAGAAGGCGTAACCGAGAAAGGCTGAGTCCAAGAACTGAGAACCAAAACTCAAAACTACTGTCAAAATAGCAAAGTGTTTGGCAAGTTTCTTGGCCCCCTTATAATCTGCAAAATACATCAATAGCAAGATATTTACATTACCAACAGCATAGAGACCATAAGCCAGACATAGCGTTAAAAAGTACCCATGCATTTGATTGTTAAAACCAATTGGTAAATAAGTCAAGGCCACGCTTCCGAAGAACATAATGAAAATTGTCGCTAGCAATTGTTTCCAAAAAACATATTTGAGTTCGTTACTCATGACATCCAGCATTTGAGTTTCAGCTTCCTGGATATCCGAAAGACTTCCCTCTTCATTGTAGAGGTTAAAATAACGTCGGAAATGCGGATAGAAGGAAACCTCGACAGACATAACGAAATTAAGTGTTGATACCAAAGTCGTTAAGTAAGCTAGCATGGCTGGCACATCGTAAACTGGAGCTGTACGGAAGAAACCATCAAAACTCTTACTGATAGGACCAAACCAGTTAATAATGATATGAGCAAAGAGTGCCACCAACATGTAAAGCCCTGTCTTGGCAAGATCAGAAAATTGATCGAACCATTTCAGAAACTCGAAGGACATTCTTAGATTCGATGGGAAATAGTCATGGATAAGACGAACCATCCAAAACATCATTCCACCGTATCCCAAACAAACACTTAGGAAGATACCATACTTTTGATGTAGGAAAATACTAAGTAACCCAGAGAAAACCGTCACACCAATCGCTAAAAAGAAACCTTTGATAATTTCTTTATAGGATTTAATCGCCGTCAAGTAGGTAATGACATTCCAAACGAGACAGAGCTCACCAAAGAGTAAAACTCCCATAGCCACTTCTGCTAAGCTTCGACTAGCAAAGGCTAGATAGATCGCATAAAGTGGTGTTCCAATCATAAGCATCAAAGCACTCGACGCATAAAATGAAGGGATAATAGTCTCAAATTTTTTCTCGTAGAGCATGTCCGCAACAAAGCGAGTTACCACCAGAGAAAAGAGACTGGTAATCACGAGTGAAAAGATAATAGCGTAAGTTAAGTTTGAAAGAATATAATCACGCTCATTTTCACTGATTCCCGCTACCATTGTTAGAACAACGACACCAGCTGTAAGCAAAATCCCCAAAAGCATAGGACCGGTATAAACAATTCCAGCATAAGCGTAGGCCTTTTGTTTTGAAAAAAGGCTATCCTCGTTGTAAATTTTACGTAATTCAAATCCAATACCGGCCATTAAACAGCCACCTCCTCATATAAGCGTCGGTACTGACCGATCATTTGCGGATATTGATATATCGCCTCAACACGCTTACGCGCAATTTCACCCATTTCAAGACGTCTAGCATCATTAATCGCCATCTTCTTCATAGCTTCTGCAAGAGGCCCTGTACAAGTAGGTGGCGCACAAAATCCTGCAATCCCTAGATTGTCATCCTCACGACCTTCTAGCAATTCTCGACAACATCCGACATCTGTCGTCACACAAGGACGGCTAGCCGCCATTGATTCCAAAACAGAAAGTGGCAAACCTTCAGAAAGGCTGGTCAAAAGCGTAAAATCAATTTTCTTCATATATTCTCGAATATTAACCCGACCAGTGAATAGGAGACGATCTCCCAAGTCCATCTTATCGGCCAAGCTAAAACACTCATCCGCATATTCTTGGTCATCTATACCACCCATGATATGCAAACGAACGTTTGGTACTTGCTGAGCTAGTTCGTAGAAAGAATACAACATGGTTTTGATGTCCTTAATTGGAGCCAAACGAACCACGGCTCCGATATCAATCCAACCATCTGGTTCTTTCAAAGGAATTTGTGAAAAAGCATCGTAGTCAATCCCGTTTGAAATAACCTGACATTTCTCTGGATCACAACCCATCTCAATCTGAATTTCCTTGGCCTTAGTAAAGAGGCTGGTAATTTTTTCAGCATTTTGATAAATCGCATCAGACAACATATAGAAGAATCTTACCCACTGTTGGCGCATTGTAGGTAAAACCCACTTGGCACGAAGCAATTCTTCCTCACGTTCACGTGTATAAATCCCGTGTTCAGTTAAGAACAGAGGTTTGTCATAGGTCAAACTGCCCAAAGTTGCAAGAATACCACCATAACCTGTAGAGATTGAGTGGTAAACATCTGCTTCAGGAGGTGGACAAGATAAAATATTTAAAAGTGGAAACAGCATAGAACGGATTGTGTGAAAAACATCTGAAAAAGATAGTTGCGTGTAGCGTTCACTACAGAGATCCTTCAAGACCTGAAAAAAGGCCTCACTACTCAAGAGATCGTTAGGAACGACCTTACCATCCTGTAAAAGTTTAAACAAGACCTTCCAATCAGGTTGTTGACAAAAAACCATATCTTTAAGCGCTTGTTTTTCCTCATCTGTAAACTGATGTGGCTCTATGTCTTCTTCTTTATCTGGCACAACATAGTCCAAAAAGACTTCGTGTACTTCTACAACATTTTCAGGAAGTTCATAAACAAACTTTCCCTTTTGCTCATGTGTTGCCCCCACAACCCAGAGAACAAATTCATGCTCTTTCATTTCTGTAATATATTGATGCATCCAAGTAGAGACACCACCGTGAACATACGGATAGGACCCTTCAAGAATTAAACATATCTTCATCGGCATTTCCCCTATTTTGCCTTATTTTAATGTGATGGTGACTGACTTATTTGTAGCCTCCAATAGGTAAAGATCACCCGTTAAATGCGTAACCTTACCATTTTTTACCTTCTTAACTTCGTTTTGATTTAAACGAACCATAAGGTAAGCATGATCATGAAAATTCTCAAGATCAATGTTTAGGGCGTCTTTGGTATATTTTTGAGAAACTTTCAAAATACCGTAACGCTGAACAGCACCTGCTAATTCTGAACCTGTTAGATTTCTAAGCGAAGGTGACATATTGTGGACCCAACTAACTTCCTTGTCCAAAGCCTTATACATCTTTGCCCAACCCAATTCTGCACCACGATCGACATCAAGAACATCATCAGGGTGAAGGAAGTGATTATTAACATAGTGCATATTCATTTCAGAAAAGACCGTCATCTGTGAGAAATCGTCCCAAACCGCACCAGAAACTGTACGTGGCTCTTCAATCATTCCATCAGGTGACACTTCAAACTCTTGCGAATAAGTGAAATCTCCTGGGAAATAGTTACTTGAGATAGCCTTGATTTCTGGGAAATCATTAACGATTACCTCTCGCCCTTCTTTTGAAAGGATATTTGATGGTGGAACGTAGACTGATTTTTGCGTTTTAGGAAAGAGTTGGTTGACAAAACGAATCAACTCAGACAGACTGGCCTTCATAGCAGCCTTATCCTTCCAAGTCTTGTAGCTGGCATACTTTTCACCATAATTAACAGATGAAGGACTCAAAGGTTGGTGGTTGTAACCATGATAACCAAGTTCACCGCCATTAGCCAAAAGCGAATTTCCAAAATACTTGAAACGATCTAAATCATTTTGTTGAACAATTTTACCATCTGTCTGGGCCTCATAGTTTTCAATGACCACACCTGTATGAACAATACCATACTTTTCGTGCAGCTTAAGAAGGTCTGGCCACCAAACATTGGTATAAAATTCAGACACAGACATGTCGTAGTCACGTTTAACGAAACGACCATCTCCGGCTGGAACAGGTGATGGGAAATCATCTATATAATAGGTAGAACCATTGATTACCGGATAAACCGTCGCCTCAGTCAAAAGACTATAGGAAGCGGCATAAATACCACGGACATTACGCTCATAGATTCCAAGGTTATCAACGACAAACTTCCCTTTGCCGTATGGTTTTTCCCAAATCAACGGTGTATGAGAATCATCTGTTGTTTTAGCATGTACCTTAACATCACTTTCAAGAGAGACTTTTCTAGCTGACTCAAAAGGTTCTTCAATTTTATAATTGCGTCCCCCACCAATCATGAAGTCAGGATCCACGTAGATTTCCTTGACCTCATCCATCTCAAAATTGGAATAACTTACGCCAAGATTATGATCAATGGCATCCAGATTACTTTCTTTCCCCATGGTTACTGCAAAAAGTGTTTGACCACCTTTTTCAGTCCAATCCATTAGTGGCTGAACCTGGTCCTCCATTCGAGAAAGGTCAGTGACAAGAAGGACTACTTTTTTATAATCTGAAAGTGAATAGGACTCGTGTTTAGCCACATCGACTAACTTAGCTCCCATACGCATATCTTTTAGAATTTGCTCAAACTGTTTCCAAGCCCTTTGACTCGTCTCGTTTTCACTATCATAAAGAACCAGTGTATCTTTATCTAAATCCTTGACCACTGAGGCCGTAGAAGGTACTTTTCCGGTAAGATAGGCTTCCTTACCTTGAGTTGGGTACCATTCCCCTTTCTTTTGAACAAAGAGTCCGATGGCCAAACACAAAATAAGTCCGACACCTAGCAAGGTTTCTTTGCGGATAACATTCTTTTTACCTAATTTCATGCCATCACCTCTTTTCCTTGCCAGAAGTTCAAGAGATCTTGCTTGTCCTTAGAAAGAACAACCTGTTTGCCTTGCATCTCACGAATCATGTTCTTAAATTCATCAAACTGACCAGTTTGATAGTAATATTCCAAATACAAATAATACACATCATCCGCATTTGATTTAATTGAAAGCTGCGTCAAATGCTTTTGAGCCAAATCATACAAACCAAGAGCTAGTTCATTATGGATAACTCTCACTAAGTCTTTAGCAGTCGTTCCGTGACTAAGTTTTTGCAAGAGACGTTCCTCGTACTCCTTACGAAGCAAACCTTCCATTTGTTTACTTAGAAGTTCTTTAGAGAGGTAATCTTCCATAAAATCACAATACTCGGTTAAGAGATCAAAGTCTGCTTCACACTTTTCAAAACGTTTCTCAAAGGCACTCAACTTCTCATCGTATTGACTTGAAATTTCAGAAATAAAGGTTGTCGCGTAGTGAACAATTTCACTGTCCTCATTTAAGCGAGCCAAGTAGAGCAAATCCATAAAATGAGATGGATCATTATTAGCCAATCCCATCAATTGCTGACGAGCTTCCTTAGCCTTATTCAAATAGAGAGATTCTTCAAGAGGAACGATGTCTTCTTCAACCAATTCCTTAGGACGTTGAAAATCATCGATATTTCCAAAATCAATGGTCAAATCTTTAATTTTGCCGCCAACTGCTGCTTCTTGACCACGACGGTGTCTACCAGGATTTGGCTTAGAAATCATATGAATCAGACCGGCACCAAAGAAAGGTAAAGCAATTGGGAAAATCAAGTAAAAAATGGTTAAATCTGATCTGCCACTAACAATAGCTTTATAGACAAGTGCTATAGATAGGAAGTAACAAACCGCTAAAATACTAGTAATTAGGACTGGAATCATTGTGCAACCCTCCCTTGATGACTAGCTTGTTCAAGAAGTTCTGCCTTTTCAATGAAAGAACGACTCATTTTTGAAAGAACCTCAAGCTCGTTTAACACTTTAGTAGACATGGCTTCAAAAGGAACAGCCTCTACCCAAATGATAAAGGTACCCTCTGCCTTGGTCTTAACTTCCATGGCATAAGCTGGACGATTCTCAAGCAATGATTTATTAGCCCAGACACGTCCATGACCGAAGGCATCTCCAACTTCTTTAAAATCTGTCAAAGATACTTGCTTCTTATCGTTATCTCCCAAAAGGAGCTCATATTGGAAAGGACCACCACCATAAAGTGAAACAGGAGCATTCAAAATCTCTGAAACCAAATCAAGCGTCTGTCTGAGAACCTTCTCAACACTAGCATGATCTAAAGTCACAAAGTAAGAATAGGCTTTTCCAAGACCATCTTGACTTGCTAACAAGGCATTTTTCAGGTCTTTATTTTCATTGAGTAATGTATGGTAGGATTGATTAAGGATAAGATAGTCTTCCTTAACTGTTTCCAATTGTTTGTCTAGTTGTAGCTTGTCATCTTTTTTCTTCATTTCCACAAAACCACAAACAACAGCGATAAAGATATAGGCAATAAAAGCAACCCAACGATCCGTATTATATAGAAGTAATTGCCAGCTAGTTCCAGACAAAATTTGACTAATTGTCAAACCAATAATTGCAAGGACTGCTGAGAACAAGCCATAACCCATGCCCAAAACTGTACTAATCAAGACAACAAAGAGCAAACGTAGGTCAATCAATTGGAAATGTAACTGACCTTGAGTCATATATCGAAAAGCTTCAAAGACTAAGAAGGTGGCGACAACCGCAGCAAGTTTCTTATTTCTCTTTTGCTTAACGATATTATCTACGAAGTTGCGGAACTTAGAAACACGTAAAGAACCTTTACGCTGTTTTTGATAGTCTTCGTAAATATCTGGCAAGTCACGCACCAAGGCATAACGCATAAACCAAGCGAATCGATTACGCAAATCATGGTGCTTTTCAGGATCGTTATCATATTTCCTAATTCTTCTTTCCTCTAAGAAATGAACCTGCTTGTTAGGGAAATACTTATCCAAAGCTTGCAAGAGCTCACCAAAAGTCAGTTGGAAAGGATCCGGAATAATAATACTTTCATAGGTGTCATTCCATCGCTCACATAATTTGTGAAGCAAATCTCCCAAGTCAGATAGACTGATAAAAGTCGCCTGACTTTGTGATGACTCCTTCAACTCCACTTGCTCATGATCATCTAAACGTACAAACAGTTTATATAGATAATCTTCTTTATTAATGACTGAATAAAGAAAGGGACTATGTAGAACTTTAAGGTTGATCCCAAACTCTCGAGTCCAGGATAATAAGGTATCCTTAGTTGTCGTCTGTAAGGTTCGTTTCCCATCCTCAAGGACAGGACCTGTAATGTAAAGTAAACGTTTGTTTTTTCTATCTTTAAGACACTCTAATAATCTGATGAGATTTTCAATCTCCCCTGAACTTTCATGTCCATAATTGAGATATTCCGAAAAATAGATGATTTGATCATAATCATGAAAATCAAAAACATCTTCTAATTGATTGTTCTCATAATGTTTGGTATATACGGTGATTTTATTCTTACGAGAGTTCTTTACACCTGTATGACCAAAAATAAAAACTGCTTGATTAGGAAACGTTTTCAAAATGAAATCGTTTGTTAATCCAGCAGTATTACCAAGTATCAAAATATTCATAAACTTCTCCCCACTTTTAAGAGTGTCCCCTTAACTACACTCTCTACCCATTCTAATCATTAGTCTCAAGTATTTCCCAATAATCTCAAGACCACCATGTAATGCCTTTCTTAAGAAAGCTCTTTGAAAGTTATGGCCTCCTCCCCAATGAGTGAGCACGTAACTCTCATCTGAATCTCTTTCGAAGATTCTTAAAGATTTTAAAAATATAAGAAAGAACAAGATCATCCTAAATAAACATTAACGTAAATTAATATTATTAAAGAATAGATTAAATTGACTAACTAAATATCTTGTTATGTTGATTAGCTTCCCCAAGAAATCACAAACTAACCAGATCACTTTAGATTATCTAACACCTGTTAAACCTTATTTAAAGGTATTTCTTCTTACTCTATCAATCTAAAATGACTCTAGTTTTATAATTACATCGTCACTTTTATTATAGCAATTTATTCTTATTTTTCAACTCCTTTCAAAGGTTTTCACCAAAAGAATTTATCTATAGCTAGTAGTTTTTATCCTTAAATCACTCAATCCATAGGCTTTACAAGTGTTTAAAGTCAGAAAATTCATATTATTTATTTTCAAAACAAAAAAACAGAATTCAAAAAAATTAAATTCTGTTACTTTGATATTATTAAATTGAAAGTAATATTAAATCTTTTTAAGCTTCTACAGCCGCTTTGAGGGCATCTACCTTGTCCAATTTTTCCCATGGAAGATCGATGTCCGTACGTCCCATGTGACCATAGGCCGCTGTTTGACGATAGATAGGACGTTTAAGATCCAGCATTTGAATGATACCTGCCGGACGCAAGTCAAAGAGATCGCGGACAGCAGCTTCAAGTTTACTTTCAGCAACTGTCGCCGTTCCGAAAGTATCAACACGGACAGACACAGGGTTAGCAACACCGATAGCATAAGCCAATTGTACTTCTGCTTTCTTAGCAAGACCAGCAGCTACGATGTTTTTGGCAATGTAGCGAGCTGCATATGAAGCTGAACGGTCAACCTTAGTGGCATCCTTACCTGAGAAGGCACCACCACCGTGTCTTGAGTAGCCACCATAAGTATCAACAATGATCTTACGACCAGTCAAACCAGAGTCCCCTTGAGGTCCTCCGATAACAAAACGACCTGTTGGGTTGATAAAGAACTTAGTCTCATCATCCAAGTATTCGGCTGGAATAACTGCCTTAATGACTTTTTCAATGACATCTTGACGAATTTGGTCGTTAGTCGCTTCAGGATCGTGTTGCGTTGAGATAACGACTGTATCAACACGTACTGGTTGGTCATTCTCATCATACTCAACGGTAACCTGAGATTTAGCATCTGGACGAAGGTATGAAATCTCACCAGATTTACGCAAATCTGCCAATTTTTTAACCAATTTATGTGAGAGGCTAACTGGAAGTGGCATAAACTCAGGAGTTTCGTCAATAGCAAAACCAAACATCAAACCTTGGTCACCAGCTCCGATAAGATCAAGTGGATCTTGATCACCAGTTCCACGAACTTCAAGTGCTTCATTGACACCTTGAGCAATATCTGGAGATTGTTCAATCAATGATGGGTGAACCCCTACAGATTCTGCCGCAAAGCCATATTCTGCATTGTTATAACCAATTTCAGCGATAGTATCACGAACCACACGGTTAATGTCCACATAAGCTGTTGTAGAAACTTCACCGAAAACATGGACAGAACCAGTGTAGACAGCAGTTTCTGCTGCAACGTGTGCATCTGGATCTTCTGCTAAAATCGCATCAAGAATGGCATCCGAAATTTGGTCTGCAATTTTATCTGGATGCCCCTCAGATACTGATTCAGACGTGAAAAGTTTACGTTCTGACATATAAAATGTCCCCCTTTTAATATGAAAAATAGTATTAGATAGCACGGATTTAACCGTCTCCTAATAGGTAAAACGCTATACTCCTAACGGAGCTAGACGCCGTTAAAAAGTTACAAAGAACCAACAGCCAACTCTAGGATGACTGTTGCCTTATCGGGACTTAATAACTACCTTCCATTATATCATGTTTTTTCAGTCTAGTCATATAGTTATTTATTATCAAGCCTTATCAATAATTTATAGTGAGCATTTTACCATCTTTTGTATTATACTTAGGATATGAAAACTTATGAACACGTTTATGACATCTTATCGAAGAGTCCTGACTTTGTAACGGGAGAGAGCTTGGCTAAAAGCCTTGGTGTCTCACGGACAGCCATTTGGAAGGCAATTCAAACACTTCAAGAACAAGGAATTGACATTACCAGTGTCCGCAAGAAAGGCTACTATTTAGAAAAGGGAGATATTCTTCTTCCTCAAGACATCTCTAAGCAACTCAACATTCCAGTCTACTTTAATCCAGATTCTAACTCTACCCAACTAGATGCTAAACATGGCATGGAAAAGAATAATCCGACGCCTGCACTTTACCTGGCATCAAGTCAAAAGGCAGCCAAAGGACGATTTGAACGTCACTTCTTTGCCAGTCCACAAGGTGGTATCTACATGAGTATCCACTTAAAGCCCAACTGTCATTTTGAGGAGTTACCACCTTATACGATGATGGCGGCAGCTGCTATTGTCAAAGCTATCCAGCGTCTAACTGGCATCAATACAGAAATCAAATGGGTTAATGACATCTACCTCAACAACAAAAAAATGGCTGGTATCCTTACCGAAGCCATTAGTTCTATCGAATCTGGTCGCATCACAGATGTCATTATCGGGGTTGGGCTTAACTTCTCAATCAGTGATTTTCCTGAAGAGTTAGCTAATAAAGCTACTAGTCTTTTTACTTCTAAAAAACCAAGCATCACTCGAAACCAGCTCATTTCAGAAATTTGGAAACTCTTTTTAACCGTTCCTACTAGCGATTTGGTCAAAGTCTATAAAGAAAAGTCCCTCGTTTTAGACAAACAAGTGACCTTTGAACAAGCTGGAAGGACTTATACTGGTATTGCCAAGGAAATTGGCGATAAGGGCCAACTTCTCGTTCTTACTGATGATGGTCAGGAAAAATGGCTGAGTGCTGGCGAAGTGAGCCTTACTTCTTGGTAGACTTGTCGGCTGCACGCGCAATGCGTGAAACAACATAGGTTGTCCAAAGACGACGAAACAATAAATAACCAAAAAAGGCTGTAAAAAAGTAATAGCCGTGCTGTAAACTGTAATTAAAACAAACCGTTTCAAAAATAGTTTCAAGCGTAATAAACAAAATTTGTTGAATCATAAGATTATTATATCAATAGATAGAGCCTAGTACAAGCAGTCTAGGCTCTTTTCATTTTTACAAGGATGGAACAGCTTCAGAAATCTATCAAATTACACTGGACATCCTCGCTTTTGTGTTTCTTGGCTCGGACCTAAAAAGGTCCAATGGACCTTCCTCGCTTTCTTATTTCTAGGCTCGGACCTAAAAAGGTCCAATGGACCTTCCTCGCTTTCTTATTTCTAGGCTCGGACCTAAAAAGGTCCACTGGACATCCTCGCTTTTGCATTTCTTGGCTCGGACCTAAAAAGGTCCACTGGACCTTTTTAGTCCTCTATTTCTACTACATCAGAGAGAAACTCGAGTTCTTGAGGGATATACTCTTCACGATCTTCTTTTTCCAATTCTTCTTTGGATTTGAGGCTACGTGCAAATTCTGTTCGGAGTTTTTCAAATTCTGCTTTTGGAACAGCCATAATATTAGGTGAGAAACCGGCAGCTGAACTCATGATATTACCAAACATATCATTGAGATCACTGCGTTTCATGACCTGTTCAGCATTAAAGGCAGCATTAAAGGCTAGGATGGCATTTTCCTGATTGGCTAATACAGGCTCGGAGCCATTCAAAAGTGCCCTATTTTGTGGACTAATTGAATCCAAGATTTCAGGCCAAGTTGCCTTTAGGGCATCCAGACACTGGCGGGATTTCTGAGGATTTTCCATAGTTTCACGCATAATAGTGAGAATCTTTTCACGATCCACCTTGTACTGATAAGCAGGTTTGACTTTTCGAGTTGGTGCTACTTCTCCTTGGACTTTGCCCTCTTTAAGAGCTTTACGTAGACCTTCTACCTCGCGACGAAGACTATCTAACTCTTCTTGCAAATTCCCTGAAATTTCTTGTGAAACCTGAGTATGAGTCTCTGACAATTTTATAGTCAGCATTTCCGCATAGATTTTAGGATGTGTTCCAGTTTTAATTTCTGGCAAGGCACTTGTAACCAAGTCAATCAATTGGAAAAGTCGGTCTTGCTCCAGAGAAAGATTCTCCTCAAAAAGGGGACTATGGTGACTGTTCTCTCCGCCCGCTTTGACAATCAAAAGATCACGGAAATACTCCAAGAGATCCGTCGCAAAACGGCTCATAGACTTGCCACTATCAAAGAGAATTTCGAGATTTGATAAAGCTTGCGTAGTCTCTTGATTGCGAACATTAGCGACAAAACTGTCTAGGGCTGTTAAACCAATAGAACCAGTGATTTCTTCAGCTACGGCTTGGCTGACATGATTGTCAGGAGATAGACTCAGTGCTTGGTCTAAGATTGACAAAGCATCACGCATACCACCTTCCGCACGACGAGCAATAATGGTCAAAGCCTCATCATCAAAGGTTAATCCTTCTTTTTCCAGAATTGAAGCCAAATGCTCTTTAATAGCTCCCTGCTTGATCGATTTAAACTCAAAACGTTGGACACGAGAGAGGATGGTTGCAGGAATCTTATGTAATTCAGTGGTCGCTAGGATAAAGACCACATTTTCAGTTGGCTCCTCCAAAGTCTTCAAAAGAGCATTGAAGGCACCTGTCGAAAGCATGTGAACTTCGTCGATAATATAGACCTTGTGAGTCGCACGACTTGGGGCATAGGTCGATTTGTCACGGATTTCACGAATCTCATCCACACCGTTGTTGGAAGCCGCATCAATTTCAATCACATCTTCGAGACTTCCGTTAGTAATATCGCGACAAATATCGCAGTGATTACAAGGCTCACCATCAACTTGATTAGGACAGTTCATAGCCTTGGCAAAGATTTTCGCCGCACTGGTTTTACCGGTACCACGTGGCCCAGAAAAGAGATAGGCATGACTGATTTTCCCTGACTCTACCGCCTGTCTGAGCGTGGTTGAAATCACTTTTTGACCAACCATTTCGCCAAAGGTCTGACTACGGTATTTACGATATAAGGCTTGATACATTAGTTTACCTCAAACATTCCAAATGTAAGCTCGGTTTTCTCGAGTAGAATTTTGACAAATGCTTCAAGATAATCTTGGTCTAGGTCGTTATAGTCTCCTACTTGGTGAGAATCCAAATCGAGAACACCAACTAATTTGCCATCTTTGACCATTGGTACAACAATTTCACTTCGAGCAGCGGAATCACAAGCGATGTAATTGTCGTGTTTGGTGACATCTTCGACAATTAGGGTTCTATTTTCAGCTGCAGACTGGCCACAAACACCCTTACCTAGGGCAATTCGAACACAAGAAACATTACCTTGGAAAGGACCAAGGATTAACTCATTCTTGACATTATCCATCAGGTAGAAGCCTGTGAACACAGAATTTGGCAGGGTTGTATTCAAGAGAGCTGAGGCATTAGAAAAGTTGGCCAAAGCATTGTCTTCATTGGCAAAAAGCACCTTAGCCTGTGCTAGCATTAATTCATAGGCTGATTTTTTTTCTTCGTTAGTCATAACTACCATTATAGCAAAGATTGGTTCTTAAAACTAAGATTGACCTACCTTTTCTCCTTCCCTTTCATTTAAAAATAATTCAAGATCTTGAACGACATTTTCAGGATATTCTGGACTAGAAATCTGATAAAACTTAACAGTCATTCTATTTCTGAACCAGGTTAATTGCCGTTTAGCAAATCGACGCGTATTTTGCTTGAGTTTTTCCAAGGCTTCATCCAAGGTTTGGTTCCCAGCAAAATAAGGAAACAACTCCTTGTAGCCTATACCACGAGCTGACTGGGCATTAGGATAATTATCGTACAACCACATGGCCTCTTCCAAGAGACCATGTTCAACCATCTTGTCTACTCGTGTATTGATGCGGTCATAAATCAAGGAACGTTCATCATCTAATCCGATAAGAAAGGGATCATAAGTCGGCTCAGTATTTTCAAGATTCTCCGAAAAACGATGAAGCTCAAGTGCTCTAATAGCACGCCGACGGTTAATCTCTTTAATCTCAATACCTAAGTTATCAATTTTTTCAAAAAGTTCCTGATCAGATAATTGCTCTAATTCCGTGCGATAGGCTAAGACCTGCTCCTGATCCACCTGTCCCCCTAGGTGATACCCTTCTAAAAGACTTTGTAAATAGAGACCTGTTCCTCCTACTACAATAGGCAGTTTACCACGACTAACGATATCAGTAATGGCAGCCTCTGCCTCTGTCACAAAATCATAAGCTGAATAGGTCTCATCAACATCGCGAACATCAATCAGATGATGTACTGCTGCTGCCTGCTCTTCAGGAGTGGCCTTGGCGGTTCCTATATTCAATTGTCGGTAAACCTGCTGGCTATCTCCTGAAATAATTTCGCCATTAAAACGCTTGGCCAATTCAATTCCAAGCGCTGTTTTTCCCACAGCAGTAGGACCAGCTACTACAATAAGTTTGGTTTTCATAATGTTTTCACTTGCTATTCTAGATATTTTTTTAGATAATATAAGCATATTATAACATATACGGAGGATAGTCTCATGGCTAAAAAACATTCATTCGCTAAAGGTGTCGCTACTGGCGTTATCGGAACTGCTGCTACTGTAGCAGGTGCTGTCTTCGCAGTTAAGAAAACCATTATCGAACCAGAAGAAAAGAAATTGGCTTTCATCGAAGAAAACCGTAAAAAAGCAGCTCGCCGTCGTGTAAGCCGCTAATAATGAGAACCAGGGAAACCTGGTTTTTTACTGTTATTTTTAACTCTTCATCTATGACTAGGAACGGAGCCAAATTTGAAAAGAAAAAAATATAATATTATCACCTTCTCTTTGCTAGCTTTCTTCTTTCTCTTCGGTTTTTTATCAAAACATTTAAAAGAACCTGTAAAGCCAGCAGCAAAAACGCATCACATCTCTCACAGCCTTTCATCAAAAAACAGCTCATCTCATAAAAAAGAGAATACTAAATCATCAACAGCTACTTCGACGGAAGATCATAAGACAGATGCTAAAGACGAAAATAAGGACCAAGCATCTCCTTCAGTTCAAGGAGCAAATCAGAAAACAAACAACCAAACAACTCATCAAGAGGGAAATCAAGAAAAGTCCAAGCCTACTGAAGGCGGACGAGGTTGGGGCGGACCAGAAGATGGCTCCTATGCCACTAACGGAGGAGGCGGTGGAGGTCACGATGCAGCCTTCGCTGCAGGTGCTGGTGGAGGAAGCAATCACTCAAGCTCAACTGATCAGAGCAATGAGTGGGTTAACGACGTTGATAACAATCCTTACGAGTACCCACAAGCTTCATCAAGCACAGACACAACTGCCAATTCCAATTAATGAGATAACAGAATACTAAACATCACCAGTATTCTATTTTGAACCCTAGTTAGGACTAATCCTGACTAGGGTTTTTGCTTATCAAAAAAACACCTATAATTCAATAGGTGTCAAATACATTTAGCTTAAATTTTGGGCAAACTAGCTTAAAACCTTTTCGTTAAAAGCCCATAAAGAACATAACGATAAAAAGATAAAACAAATGTGGACAAATCGCTTTAAAACCGCATGCTTAAAGGCTTAAAAATGTCCCCTGCCGGAATCGAACCAGCAACGACTCCTTAGGAGGGAGTTGTTATATCCATTTAACTAAGAGGACTTATGAAAAAATCTGCCACGAGGACAGATTTTTTATGTGAAATCTGTAAATTATTTACGGATTTCTTTGATACGTGCAGCTTTACCTTGCAAAGCACGCAAGTAGTAAAGTTTAGCACGGCGGACTTTACCGTAGCGTACAACTTCAATCTTTTCAACACGTGGAGTGTGGATTGGGAAAGTACGTTCTACACCGATACCGCTTGAAATTTTACGAACTGTGTACATTTCTGAGATCCCTTGACCTTTGCGTGAAATAACTACACCTTCAAAGATCTGGATACGTTCGCGAGTTCCTTCGACAACTTTCGCGTGAACGCGAACTGTGTCACCAGGACGGAATGATGGGATGTCAGTACGAAGTTGACCTTCTGTCAAACTTTGGATCAATGGATTCATTTTTATATACTCCTATCTTACTAATCTTAAGAGCAACCTCTGTGTCTCAGCGGATTAGCCGTTATTTTTGTGTGTCCATTACACACTCTTAGTATCTTATCAAAAAATTATCAGAATGTCTAGTATCTTATTGCATTTCTAGCATTTTTTGTTGTCCATAAATGCTCGTCTTATGATTAATGAGATAAGCAAAAGCCATGACAATCGCATAAGGGACTGCATTAGCGGGACCAAAGACTTCAACGCCAATGAAAATAGGTGTTAAAAGGGTATTGGTACTGCTACCAAAGACAGACAAATAGCCAAGACCTGCTACAAGTGGAATTGGAAGTCCTAGAACTGGTGCTAGAACAGCACCAAGACTTGCTCCAATAGCAAACAAAGGAGTTACTTCTCCTCCTTGGAAACCAAGAGATAGGGTAAAAACGGTCAAGAGCAATTTCAAGAGCCAATCCAATGGATAAATGGTCCCACCACCAACACTTAAAGCAATCAAATTCGTTCCAAGACCTGTATAGCGTCCCTTCCACAAAATCAAAAGAAGACAGGTTAAGACGACACTTCCTAAGAGAACACGATAATAAGGATTTGGGAGCAGACTTGCTACTTTCTTTTTAGCTAGTGACAAGAGAAAAGCAAAGAGATTTCCTGCTAGACCAAAGGCCAGACCTAAAAGAGCTAACTTAATAAACGTCCCAAGGTCAATAGTTAAACTTTCAGATACAAAGTGGCTAAATTTTTCAAGACCTAAGAGATGGCTTGTCGTACTCGCCACAAAAGATGCAATAAGAGTCGGTACCAAGATTGGCAGACTTAACTGTCCTAGGGTCAAGACCTCAAGCGCAAAGAAGGTCGCAGCAATTGGTGTTTGGAAGAGTCCTCCAAAACCAGCTGCCATACCCATGGTCAAGAAAATACGTGAAGCATTCGGGAGCTTAAAATAGAGACTAAAAGCATGAGAAACTGTGGCCCCCAGTTGTACAGCAACTCCCTCACGACCTGCAGAACCCCCGAAAAGGTGGGTCAGCCATGTGGTTACAGTCACCAGTGGAATTAACCTTAGGGGGACTTGATCCTCCTCATTATGTCCAACCTTGAAAATCAAGCCCATTCCCTGTGCCGCCTTACCCGCAAACTTTTGGTAAAGGTAAACTATCAAAAGACCTGCTAAAGGAAGTGCCGGGACTAGATAAAAGAGATGGTGGTCACGAAATTCCGAGAGTCCTATCAGTACGCGCCCAAAAATAGCATCAATCAGCCCAACAAGCACCCCCAACAAGATTGCATAAAGACTTAACATTACTAAATGTAAGTAAGAAAGACCTTGACTATCACTTAATTGTCTTACTTTCATCCTAGTTGCCTACTTTTCTTCTAGCTTACTTGCTTGATAAGTACGTGAATGCTTCATAATATCCGCGAAACTAGCGACGATAGCTTCTTTATATTCGGGATTAAGAACACTAGCGCCTACTTTGTCTAGCAAGGCTTGCTCTCGTTCGGGATCATAAATCGCCTTTCCAGTGCGTTGTTTATAAGCACTTACTCGAGTTACCAATTTCATACGTTCTTCCAACAAAGCCACGATCTCATTATCAACGGTGTCAATCTGTTGGCGAATCTCATTTAAGTCCATACTGACCTCCTTTTTTCTCTCCATTATAACAAAAATGACCTGAGGACAAAAGAGCCTCAAGCCATTGAATTGCTTATAAAAAGAGTTTTCTTACCTGACTGATATTACTTTCATTAACAACTAGATACAGGGTTGCTCCTGCTTTTAGACGTGTGTCTCCATGAACAACTTCAGACTGGTCTTGAAAAATCTGAGTGGAAATCAAAACCCCATCAGGTAAGGTTAAATCCTTAACCAATCGACCAGCTAGACTATCTGTAACCGGTAAGTCAATCATCGTCGGAATATTATCAACTTGCTCTGGTTTGTGAGCGATTAGATTGTGAAGCATGGCTTCATAGACAGGTTCTCCTCCCATGAAATCCATAACTAGATAGGCAATCAGGGTTACGACTCCAATTGTCATTAATTGGTGAAGGTCACCCACCATCTCAGTTACTAGAATCATAGCAGTTAGCGGTGCCTTAGATACCGCACCGAAATAACCAGCCATACCAAGAATGATAAAAATAGGGAACTGACTGACTTGTAAGAATCCTAGATTTTCAAAAGCTGCCGCAAAAACGCTACCAGAAAGAGCACCTAGAGTCAAAATCGGCAAGAAAATCCCACCAGGAAAACCTGAACCAAAGGACAACATACTCCAAACAAAGCGAATAGCCAAATAGAGGATAGCCACAGTTAGAGCAGGATGTAAACCATTTAGAGCAAGAATCAATTCATTCCCACCACCTAAAAGATGTGGAAAATAAAGACCAATAGGAATGATAAACAGAACTGCCAAGAGGCCATGAAAATGAGATGGCAAGTGGAAGATTTTCCCTAACCCTTGGTAGACCTTACCAATACGTAAGACAACCCACTCATAACCGTATCCAAGCACACCTAGAAAAATCCCCAAAACAATAAGAATCCAATAATCATTCAAAGGAAATACGGGTAATTTTTCTGTCATAGCAAGGACTGGTACCTGGCCAAAGATGCGTAGGGAAACAGCATTGGCCACTAAAGATGCTGTTAAAGCAGTCACCCAAACATGACGAGAGAAATGATGATAGACTTCTTCGACGACAAACAAAAGACCAGCAATCGGGGCATTAAAGGCAGCTGATAACCCTGCTGCTGCTCCTGCAGCAATCAAGACACGCTTCTCACGTGCAGAGAGCTTAAGTCCCTCCGCTAATCCCTTAGCAGTCATGGCACCTAGTTGAATACTAGGCCCCTCACGTCCCAACATCAGTCCCATTGAAATCCCAAGGACTCCACCTAGGAATTTACGCCATAAAACTGACCACCAGGACGGATGTAGAAGCCCCATCAGTTCCCCTTCAACGTGAGGAATCCCTGAGCCCTTGATGTCTTTTTCCTGTTTAATAAGGTAACCAATAAAAAGGGCAATCAAGAGATTAACAAGTACAATTCCCAGAATCAGAAGTGGATTATGAAGAGCGTCTTCGTAAATAGCTACAGAAAATGCGGCTCCTTTGGCAATTAACCAACGAAAAAGACTGACTACTGCTCCTGCTGTCACCCCCACTAAGAGCCCTCGCCAAACGGACCAAAGGAGATGCTGAGATTGCGTCCTAAAATCTCTTTCTATTTCATTCATAAAAACTCCATTTTTGACTACAATAAAAGCAGACTTTACTCTGCTTTTTTCTTATGCTAATGCTTCTGAAACTTTTTCAGCGAAAGCTTCGAGGTTTTCGATATCTTCATCTTCAGCAGAAAGGTCAACCTTGACGCTATCAGCACCTTTAGTCGCCCCTGTGAATGTGAATTGATTTTCAAACTCATCCACTGAATGACAGAAATAATCGTAGAAGGTATCTCCTGAACCTACAACACCAAAGATTTTACCTGACAAGTCGAGGTCAGCCAAATCTTCGTAAAAGTCAACGATTTCATCTGGCAACTCACCATCACCATAAGTGTAAGTCGCTACGATACAGATGTCCGCATCTTCAAAATCAGCGGCATCAACCGTTGTACACTCGTCTACATCTACAGTGTGACCTAATTCTTCCAATTTTTTCGCAACGATATCTGCGATTTCTTCCGTGTTACCGGTCATACTGGCATAAACGATTTTTGCTAAAGCCATAATGTCCTCCAAAATAATAAATTAGCTATATTATATCATATTTCTTCAGAAAATAAATGACCTAATAACTCAAAAAAACTGCCATCAGGACAGTTTTAGATTTTGTAAGAGTTCAAAGTGTCGATAGACTAGCCATAAGCCAAGACCAACTATCAGAATGAGAATCACTGCTCTCATGAGACCTCTCAGAAAAGTCAAGAGCCAAGTGAGAAGCATAGAGGTGATTAACCAACTCCAACCAGAGGCCCCGTATAGGGTTTGAATACTCTGTATGGAATGACTGGTCAGCGTTTTTACCCAATTGGGAATATAAATCCAAATACCATCACCTGATAGTCCCAAACGATTGGCAATCATGGTTCCTGTTGTTTGCAACCAAGTAAAGACCCCAGCATTGAAAAGAAAAAGGAAGGTTTGCATGGGGTAACGTCTAGCAAGGCATTTCAAATAGCGCATGACTCCCCTCCTTAATTCGCATAGAGAGCATGGACCGTATCAATATCCACCTGTTGAATCCCGTAATAAGATCCTGCTGATTGCATAACGGATGTCTTAGAGTCATCATGGTCTAAGCCAATGGCATGTCCCAATTCGTGTTCAGCCGTATTCACAATACGCTTGTGAGTATAACCAAAATCACTATTCAAGAGGAAATAACGGTTCAACTTCACATCTACATGAGTGATGCGATTGGTCAAAACATTGGTTTGAGTGTCTGCTAAACCTGCTGCCTGTGAATTCGCATCGGAATAGTCAGTCGCAACAATATCAGCTGTTGAAGCATCATCAGTTAAAGTAAAGATGAAAGCACCCGTGTTATTCCAGTTAGTAATAGCTTCCTTATAAGCTGCTACCAAGGTTTCATCTGTAGATTGTATATAGATGCTAGCTGTATTTTGCGCCCATCTAGCTCCATTAGACTCTGGAATGGTATCAGTCGTTGATAGGTTAGAGACAACTTTCTCAACGTCACTAGTACTGGTACCACTAAAACCTAGTTCTACTTGATGAAAGGCTTGATTAATGTTTGTGGCTAAGGTACTTGAAGAATTATTGGCATAGTAGACGAGTCCATAACCAATAAGGGCTAGGACTAGGGCAAGTTTAAATATAGCCCAAATAAGATTCCAAATAAATTGTAAAAGAAGTTTGGGAATATAGAAGATTACTCTGAATAATTTTTTCATTATTGAGCCTCCTTTTCGAAACTTCCCCTAGTATATCAAGCTCTAATAGTTCTGACAAGCAAAAAATACCACTTTAAGCTTTTATCATCTCTTTGATAAGATGTTACAAACTTGACCTATTAAGACAAACGTTCTTCTTTAACGTAATCAATAGGTAACCATTCTAAGTAGGCTTCTAGTTGTTTTTCCCAGTAATACCACTCATGTCTTCCATGGTCTGTTCGGTAGTCAATGTCTAAACCAAGGGCCTTCAAATCAGCAACTGCCTTATCTTGAGAATCAAAAAGGAAATCCTCAAGGCCACACCAGGCAAAGAATTTGGTTTTCTTGTCATGTTGTTTGGCTAGGTTAACCAATTTGTGCTGCTCAATGTCTTTTCCTTCCAAATCGCCAAAGACACCTTGCCAGTATTCCTTAGACTCACTCGTTTCATCTGTAATCATCTCTACTGATAATCCAAGGGCACCAGAGAAGGAACCCGCACAAGCAAAGTTATTTGTCGTTAAGGCTAGTTTGAAAGAACCATAGCCACCCATAGAAAGTCCAGCGATAAAGGTCTTTTCACGCTTCTTAGTCATACTAGGGAAGAAACGTTGCATGACTTGAGGAAGCTCCTTAGCAATGGCATCGTAATACTTAACCCCGTAATTGGTATTTGTATACCAGCCATTTTCAGAGTTAGGCATAATAACAATGAGATTAGTCTTACGAAGGAGACGCTGAATATTGGTACGGAAGGCCCAAGAATTATGATTGCCCCCCATGCCATGAAGGAGATAGAGAACTGGGATGTCCGTATCACTTTCCGTTTCAGCAATCTGATCACGATCTGGATAGATGACATCCACTTGGCGGTATTGTCCTAGAACATCTGATGAGTATTCAATTTGAAAAAAAGCCATTTGTATTTTCCTTTCTTAATGTTAGAAAAGCTGGGACACCCCAGCTTTTGATTTTAAAACAAAGTCTTGTTGAGACTTTCCTCAATGTCTATGGTGCAAGCGGTACGCTCACACTCTTATGTGTTAGTCAGTTATTAGCGGACTTCCATGACTACTGGAAGGATTGCAGGGCGACGTTTGGTTTGGTCAAAGAGGAACTTAGCCACATCGTCTCGGACGGCACCTTTAAGTTCACCCCAGTCGAAGCTGTCTCCTGCCAAGTAATTTTCAACGGTAGCATTGACAATGTCAGCAGCCTCACGGAGAATGTCACGGCTCTTCTTCACATAAACGAACCCACGTGTATTCACACGCGCTTTAGAGACAATCTTACGTTCCTTCTTGTTAACAGTGATAGCTACGATAAAGATACCATCTTCAGACAAGACCTTGCGGTCACGAAGGACGATATTACCCACATCACCAATGGCATTACCATCAATCATAACATCACCAGCTGGGACAGCTCCTTCATGAAGGAAACCTTGATCCTCTGACAAGTGCATGATATCCCCGCGTTTAACGATATAAATATTTTCTGGGAGAATACCAACTTCCAAGGCTAACTCTGCATGAGCTTGAAGGTCACGGTACTCCCCTTGGACAGGGAAGAGATACTGTGGACGAAGGAGGTTAATCATCAACTGAAGTTCGCGAGCATTGGCATGTCCAGAAACACGAAGGCTCTGAGTAATCATCTTAACAGTTCCACCAGCTTTATAGATAGCGTTGTTGACACGTGCCACTACGGCTTCCTTAGCAATGCTTGGAGTTGTTACGATATAAACCAAATCTCCATCCTTGATTTGAACGTAACGGTGACGACCAACAGCCATCTTTTGAAGGCCATCGATTGGTTCACCCATACGACCATTTTCGAGGATAATTAACTCGTGGTCTTCGAACTTGTTCATGTCTTTTGGTTTGACAATAAGTTTCTCATGCTCCACAGTCAATTTTTTGAGACGAATGGCTGTGCGGACAATATTTTCTACGTCAAAACCAGTAAGAACAACACGACGTCCGTGATCAGCAGCTGAATCAAAGACTTGTTGAATACGTACCAAGTTTGAGGCAACTGCAGCAACAATAACACGTCCTTCTGCATCAGCAATTACTTGGTCAATTTCTTGGCCAACTTCTGCTTCAGAAGCTGTTTGTTCCGTACTTGTCGCATTTGCTGAGTCTGACAAGAGGGCCAAAACACCTTCACGTCCGATTTCAGCCAAACGACCTAAATCAGTTTTGTAGTAAGGACGGGCAGCTTGGTCAAACTTGAAGTCACCTGTATAGACAATATTGCCCTGGTCAGTACCAAGAACAATCCCCATTGATTCTGGAATTGAGTGAGTTGTTTTGAAGAATGAAACCTCAGCATCTTCAAATTCAATTTCAGTTTCTGCGTCAATAACATGGAAATTGTTGAATTTCTTAACGCCAGCATTCTTGACAAAAAGTTTAGCTAACTCGATTGTGAGTGATGATCCAAAGACTGGTGCTTTGACTTCTTGTAAGATATAAGGTAGGGCACCAATGGCATCAGCGTGTCCGTGAGTTAAGAAAATCCCTTGGATACGATTTCTATTTTCAATCAAGTAATCTAAGTTAGGGATGACAAAGTCAACACCTAGTTGTTCATTTTCAGGATACTTTAGACCAGCATCCAAGATAAAGATAGAGTCGTTAATCTCAACAATATAGAGGTTCTTAGCATTTTCACGTACTCCACCTAGGGCAATAATTTTAATATCGCTCATGCTTGTTTTTCTCCTTTTTAGTTTGACTCTCTTCTAGAGCCTATTTTTACAGACGGTCCAAGAAGCTGAACGTTCATGCGTACAGTCTCCTTGTCGATTTACAGGCCACAACAAAAAGTTGCATACCCTTTAAGTATACAACTTTTTGGCTTATTTTACAATTTAGAGTCAGACTAGGCTTACTCAAACATAGCGTAGTAGTCTGTGATATCCAATTGACCCTTTTCTTCCTTGGTAAGGTCTTTAACGATTTGACCATCCTTCATAACGATCAGACGATTGCCATATTTTAGGGCATCTTCCATGTGGTGGGTAATCATCAAGGCTGTTAGATGGTCACCTGTTACAAACTCATCAGTCAACTCCATGAGGGCTACACTGGTCTTAGGATCCAGAGCTGCGGTGTGCTCGTCTAGGAGCAAGAGCTCAGGACGTTTAAGTGTCGCCATCAAAAGACTGAGAGCCTGACGCTGACCACCTGAAAGGAGACCTGCTGGTGTATCTAAGTGCTTTTCTAAACCATTACTGATACGTTCAATCAGACCTTGGAACTCCTCTGTGTAGAGATGAATTTGGCGTGATTTAAGCCCTCGTTTTTCACCACGGTATTTGGCAATCAAGAGGTTTTCTGCAACAGTCATACGAGGAGCTGTCCCCATTTTAGGATCTTGGAAGACTCGTGAGAGGTACTTAGCACGCTTCTCAGCAGGGAGAGCCGTAACATCTTCACCCATGATGAAAATCTGACCACTGGTCAACATGAGTGTCCCTGCAATGACGTTGAAGAGGGTTGATTTTCCGGCACCATTTCCACCAAGAATGGTAATAAAGTCACCTTCTCTAATGGTAAGATTAACATGGTCCAGGATTGTTTTTTCGGTGTCAAAACCGTTATTGACCTTAACAGTCGCATCTTTGAGTTCTACAATAGCTGTCATCGTGATAAGGTCACCCCCTTAAAGAATTTTCGACGTAGGACAGGCGAAATCAAACAAATAGCCAAAACAATCGCACTAAAGAGTTTGAGGTAGTTTGTGTTAAAGCCAAGAGCAATAACCGCTGTCAAAAGGAACTGATAGAGGATTGAACCAATACAGATGGCAATCAAACGTTCCAACAGAGTCAAGTTAGTCGCATAAAGAACCTCACCAATGATAATGCTGGCAAGACCAATGACGATAACCCCAATCCCTTTAGAAACGTCGGCATAACCGTCCTGTTGGCTAATCAAGGCTCCTGAGAGGGCAATGATACCGTTTGAGATAACAAGACCCATCACTTCCATATTGTCTGTGTTGATACCAAAAGATTTGGCCATGTCTCTATTATCACCTGTGGCAATATAAGCTTGACCTAGGCGCGTGTTAAGAAAGGCAATCAAGGCAGTGATAACAATGGTTACCGCAATGAGACCAACAATCAAGAGGTTGTAGTCCTTGCTGAAAGGAAGCAAATCTTGAATAGTCTTGATATCAAGAAGTCCCAGGTTGGCCCTTCCCATAATCATAAGCATGACTGAGTTAAGAGAGGTCATGACCAAAATCCCTGCCAAAATAGTAGGAATCTCTCCCTTAGTATAGAGGAGACCAGTCACAAGTCCAGCACCACAGCCGGCCAAAACGGCAACCAAGGTCGCTAAAATTGGGTTCCAACCAAAGTTCATAAGGGTTACTGCTACTGCCCCACCAAGAGGGAAGGAACCTTCTGTTGTCAAATCAGGAAAATCCAAGATACGGAAAGTCATGTAAATCCCAAGACCTAGAATTCCGTATAGAAGCCCCTGATAAATAGATGAAATAATCATAAGTCCTCCTTATTTATCAGCTTTAACAGCGATGTCTGACTGTTTAAGCACATCGTCAGGGATGGTGATGTTGAGGTCTTGAGCAACTTTAAGGTTAAGCGTTGGTGTGCCATCATCGATAACATCTACAGGAACATCCTTAACTTTCTTACCTTTAAGAACCTTAACGGCACTACGAGCTGTAGCCTTTCCAAGTTCATATTGACTTTGAGCAACTGAAGCCAAACCTCCCTCTTTCACCATCGTATCAACCGTCGTATAAACTGGAATCTTAGCTTGGTTGGCTGATGAGATTACTGTTGAAAAAGCTGAGGCAATAGTATTATCTTGAGGCGTCCAGATGGCATCTACCTTACCAGTCATGACTGACATGGTTGTATTGATTTCATTGGTTGATGGTACGGCGTACTCGACCACATTTAGACCATCTTTTTCAGCGTATTTCTTAAAGCTTTCAACCTGTGATTTGGAATTATCCTCACTTGAAGCGTAGAGAATACCAATCGTTTTGACATTTGGTGTCAGTGATTTGACCAATTCTACTGTCTGCTTGATCGGCACTTGGTTAGAGGTACCAGTGACATTGCCTTCCGGATGCTTGAGATTCTTAACCAATTTCGCCCCAACAGGGTCTGAGATAGCCCCCATGATAACTGGAATATCCTTGGTAGCTGCCGCTAGCCCTTGTGCTGCTGGTGTGGCAATACCGATAACGACATCGTTCTTGTCATTAACCAATTGTTTAGACATGGTTTGAATTTTAGACTGGTCTCCTTCGGCATTTAGGAGGGTGATTTTAACCTTGTCCCCCTTATAACCAGCTTCCTTAAGGCCATCCTCAATTCCTTTCTCGATTTGATCCAGGGCATCGTGAGTCACGAACTGGAGGATACCTACTTTGACGACCTTATTGGCATCTTGGTGTTCTTTTTTGAAAAGATCTGTACCAATAGAACCGAGCGTCAAGATAGCTAGGAAAACCAAAGTCCAAATTAAACGCTTGTTTTTCATATGTGTCTCCTTCTATAAATTCTTCCTTTCTATTGTAAGTCATTTTCAGTCAATTAGCAATATTCTTAATTTATAAAAATTACACTGCTCAAAGAAAAAGAATCAGAACACCGTGTCTGATTCTTTCCCCTTATTATTACTGATATTGGGCCAAGTCTAGCTTCATTATATAAAAGTAAAGGTCACCATATTGCCCCTTGTAGCCAATATCATGTCCGTTTATCGTCACCTTAGTGACAGTCGTTGCATCTGGTAAGGCAATCCAACAAGCTTGCTGGGCTCTGACAAATTCATTGTAATCTTCAAAAGATGTGTGTTTTTCTTGCTTGGCGGTATTTAAATAAGTTACTTCAATCATAGAGGGACCTCCTTATAATCCTTCATCTAAGGTCTAGATTACGCTTCCTAGAGAGCAAAGTCAATCATGACGACTTAAAAAACAGCAGGCTAGTCCATACAAATAGACCCCATGGCAAATGCCATGAGGTCTATTTTAATTGGAATCTGGATTCTTAAGGTCCTATCCGACCGTTACATCATTTTAACGTTTGCGTCGTTTTGCGCCATAGAGTCCAAATCCAGCTAGAAGACTTGCCAAACCAAAGATTGCAAGGTTTGAATCCTCACTACCAGTTTCTGGAAGTTGAGCTGTCTTATCACTTGGATTGATAAAGTGAGCTTCTTCTTTTGTTTCTGGAAGTACTGGAGCCTTAGGCTCTTCTGTTTGTGGAGCTGGCTGTGGCTCTGGTGTCGGAGTTTTATCCGGCACTGGTGTTGGAGTCACAATTTGTTTGTAGATGTGTTGAGTATTACCATTTTCATCTACAATTGTCTTCACAAATTCATAACCTGGGATTTCTTTCTTAGGTTGTTGGCCATCTTCTGTTGGATAACCAGGGATTGGCGTACCATTTTCATCAACGTATGACGTCGTTACTTGCTCGTAGACATGTTCGATATCACCATTAGGTAATTTCTTAGTTTCTACGAAGCGGTAACCTGGAATTTCAGCTTTTGGCTGTTCACCATCAACTGTAGGATATCCTGGGATTTCCTTACCTTCTTTATCAACAAACTTAGTGATTGGAAGGACCGTTGGTGTGTAGGTTGCTGAAGCCTTAGTTCCGTTAACATCCTCACGAACAACTGTTACTGCTGGGGCAGTTCCTGTAAATTCAGGTTCTGGTGTGAAGGTTACAGTTCCATCTGCAGCTACTGTGTAAGTACCAACACCTGAAATCGTCTTGGTAGTTGAACCATCTTCAAAGGTAGCTGGAACTTGGTTATTCATTGGTACACGGCTATCGCCTTCAGTGAAGCTTGGCTTACCTGTTTGCGTTTGACCCTTATTACCAATTGAAGTAACTGATTCTGCAGTTGGTGTTACTGGTGTAACGGTTGGTGTGTAGGTTGCTGTAATAGCTGTACCGTTCTTATCAACACGTTTCACTGTTACGCCTGTACCTGTTCCTGTGAATGCTTTTTCTGGAACAAAGGTTACTGTTCCGTCTGGAGAAACGGTGTAAGTTCCTTCTCCTGGAATAACTTTAGTTGTTGAACCATCTTCAAAGGTAGCTGGTACATCATCATCCATTGGCACACTTGGGTTACCAGGCGTGAAGCTTGGTTTACCTGTTTGTGTTTGACCTTGGATATCTGTAGATGTTGCTGGCTCTGAAGTTGGTGTAACTGGAGTTACTATTGGCGTGTAGGTTGCTGAAGCCTTAGTTCCGTTAATATCTTCACGGACAACTGTCACAGCTGGTGCAGTTCCTACGAATGATTTTTCTGGAACAAAGGTTACGGTTCCGTCTGCTGCTACTGTGTATGTACCAACACCATCAACAGTCTTAGTCGTTGAACCATCATCAAATGTTGCTGGAACATCGTCATTCATTGGTACACGGCTGTCACCTTCGGTGAAGGTTGGCTTACCGGTTTGAGTTGCACCTTGAATATCTGTTGATGTTGCTGGTTCCGCTGTTGGAGTAACTGGAGTTACTGTTGGTGTGTAGGTTGCTGAAGCCTTAGTTCCGTTAATATCTTCACGGACAACTGTCACAGCTGGTGCAGTTCCTACGAATGATTTTTCTGGAACAAAGGTTACGGTTCCGTCTGCTGCTACTGTGTATGTACCAACACCATCAACAGTCTTAGTCGTTGAACCATCATCAAATGTTGCTGGAACATCGTCATTCATTGGTACACGGCTGTCACCTTCGGTGAAGGTTGGCTTACCGGTTTGAGTTGCACCTTGAATATCTGTTGATGTTGCTGGTTCCGCTGTTGGAGTAACTGGAGTTACTGTTGGTGTGTACTTCGCTGTAATTTCAGTTCCATTCTTATCAACACGTTTCACGGTTACGCCTGTAGCAGTTCCAGTAAATGATTTTTCTGGTACGAAAGTTACTGTTCCGTCTGCTGCTACTGTGTATGTACCAACGCCTTCTACTGTCTTAGTGGTTGAACCATCTTCGAAGGTAGCTGGAGTATCTTCATCGATTGGAACATTTGGATCCCCTTCTGTGAAGGTTGGTTTACCAGATTGTGTTTGACCTTGGATATCTGTCGATGTTGCATCTTCAGAAGTTGGAACGACTGGAGTAATCTTAGGTGTGTAAGTTGTTTCTACAGTTGTTCCATTAGTATCCGCAGCTTGAACCTTAACTGGAACCACATTACCTGAGTAAGATTTATCTGTTGGTGTGAAGGTTACAACACCTGTCTCTTTATCAACTGTGAAGGTACCAATAATATCACCCGCTGGTGATTTCGCAAACACTGCCGCTGCTGGTTGGCCATTTTCATCAAGAAGAGTAATGGTATCTTTGTCGATTGGAGCAACGGAATCTCCCTCGGTAAAGGTTACTGTTCCGGTCTGAACCACGCCTTGAGGACCAGTTGATTCTGCTGGTGTAGCAGTTGGAGTAACAGGAGTTACTGTTGGTGTGTAGGTTGCTGAAGCCTTAGTTCCGTTAATATCTTCACGGACAACTGTTACGGCCGGCGCTTTACCTGTGAATGATTTCTCAGGAACAAAGGTTACTGTTCCGTCAGCTGCTACTGTGTATGTACCAACTCCATCAACTGTCTTAGTCGTTGAACCATCGTCGAAAGTAGATGGAACGTCATCGTTCATTGGTACACGACTGTCACCTTCAGTAAATTCAGGCTTACCTGTTTGGGTTTGACCTTGTTTACCTGTTGTTTCAACTGGTGTCGATGTCGGTGTTACAGGAGTTACTGTTGGTGTGTACTTAGCTGTGATTTCAGTTCCGTTCTTATCCACACGTTTCACTGTTACACCTGAAGCAGTTCCAGTAAATGATTTTTCTGGGACGAAGGTTACTGTGCCATCAGGAGCTACAGTGTAAGTACCTTCTCCTGGAATAACTTTAGTTGTTGAGCCATCTTCAAAGGTTGCTGGTACATCGTCATCCATTGGGATTGCAGGGTTACCAGGTGTGAAGCTTGGTGTACCTGTTTGTGTTTTACCCTGGATATCTGTAGATGTTGCAGGTTCAGCAGTTGGGACAACTGGAGTGATCTTCGGTGTGTAAGTTGTTTCAGCAACTGTTCCGTTTGTATCTTTACCTTGAACCTTAACTGGAACCACATCACCTGAGTAAGATTTATCCGTTGGGGTGAAGGTCACAACACCTGTTTCTTTATCAACAGTGAAGGTACCGATCACATCACCTGCTGGTGATTTCGCTTCTACTGATGCTGCTGGCTGACCATTTTCATCAAGAAGAGTAATAGTATCCTTGTCAATTGGTGCAACTGGGTCACCTTCAGTGAAGGTTACTGTTCCAGTTTGAACCACACCTTGAGGTGCTTCAGATTCAGCAGGAGTTGCTGTTGGAGTTACTGGAGTCACAGTTGGGGTGTACTTAGCAGTAACTGGAGTACCGTTCTTATCGACACGTTTAACCGTTACGCCTGTACCTTCTCCAGTGAATGATTTTTCTGGAACAAAGGTTACGGTTCCGTCTGGAGCAACTGTGTAAGTTCCTTCACCAGGAACGGTCTTCGTAGTTGAGCCATCTTCAAATGTTGCAGGTGTATCATCATCCATTGGAACATTTGGATTACCTGGTGTGAAGGTTGGTGTACCTGTTTGCGTTTGACCTTGTTTGTCAGTAGATGTTGTATCTTCTGCAGTTGGTGTAACTGGTGTTACGGTTGGTGTATAAGTTGCGGAAGCTTTTGTTCCGTTCTTATCTTCACGAACCACTGTTACAGCTGGCGCAGTTCCGACGAATGATTTTTCTGGTACGAAGGTTACTGTTCCGTCTGCTGCTACTGTGTATGTACCAACACCATCAACAGTCTTGGTAGTTGAACCATCTTCAAATGTTGCTGGTACATCGTCATTCATTGGTACACGACTGTCACCTTCAGTAAATTCAGGCTTACCTGTTTGGGTTTGACCTTGTTTACCTGTTGTTTCAACTGGTGTCGCTGTCGGTGTTACAGGAGTCACAGTTGGGGTGTACTTAGCTGTGATTTCAGTTCCATTCTTATCCACACGTTTCACAGTTACGCCTGTTCCTGCTCCAGTAAATGATTTTTCTGGTACGAAGGTTACTGTTCCATCTGGTGCAACTGTGTAAGTTCCTTCTCCTGGAATGGTCTTCGTAGTTGAGCCATCTTCAAAGGTTGCTGGTACATCATCATCCATTGGGATTGCAGGGTTACCAGGTGTGAAGCTTGGTGTACCTGTTTGTGTTTTACCTTGGATATCTGTAGATGTTGCAGGTTCAGCAGTTGGGACAACTGGAGTGATCTTCGGTGTGTAAGTTGTTTCAGCAACTGTTCCGTTTGTATCTTTACCTTGAACCTTAACTGGAACCACATCACCTGAGTAAGATTTATCAGTTGGTGTGAAGGTTACAACACCTGTTTCTTTATCAACTGTGAAACTACCAATTTCTTTACCTTCTGGTGATTTAGCAACTACAGATTCTGCTGGCTGACCATTTTCATCAAGAAGAGTAATGGTATCCTTATCGATTGGTGCAACTGGGTCACCTTCGGTGAAGGTCACAGTTCCAGTTTGAACCACACCTTGAGGTGCTTCTGATTCAGCTGGAGTTGCTGTTGGAGTTACTGGAGTCACAGTTGGTGTGTAAGTCGCAGAAGCTTTGGTTCCGTTCTTATCTTCACGAACCACTGTTACAGCTGGTGCTGTTCCTACGAATGATTTCTCAGGAACAAAGGTTACTGTTCCGTCAGCTGCTACTGTGTATGTACCAACTCCATCAACTGTCTTCGTAGTTGAACCATCGTCGAAAGTAGCTGGAACGTCATCATTCATTGGTACACGACTATCACCTTCAGTAAATTCAGGCTTACCTGTTTGGGTTTGACCTTGTTTACCTGTTGTTTCAACTGGTGTCGCTGTCGGTGTTACAGGAGTCACAGTTGGCGTGTACTTAGCTGTGATTTCAGTTCCGTTCTTATCCATACGTTTCACTGTTACACCTGAAGCAGTTCCAGTAAATGATTTTTCTGGTACGAAAGTTACTGTACCATCTGGAGAAACGGTGTATGTTCCTTCACCATCTACTGTCTTCGTAGTTGATCCATCTTCAAAGGTCGCTGGTGTATCTTCATCAATTGGAACATTTGGATCACCTTCAGTAAAGGTTGGTTTACCAGATTGTGTTTGACCTTGGATATCTGTCGATGTTGCATCTTCAGAAGTTGGGACAACTGGAGTAATCTTAGGTGTGTAAGTTGTTTCTACTGTTGTACCATTTGTATCAGCTGCTTGAACCTTAACTGGGACAACATCACCTGAATAAGATTTATCCGTTGGTGTGAAAGTAACCACACCTGTTTCTTTATCAACGGTGAAGGTACCAATCACGTCACCTGCTGGTGATTTCGCTTCTACTGATGCTGCTGGCTGACCAGTTTCATCAAGAAGAGTAATGGTATCCTTATCGATTGGTGCAACTGGGTCACCTTCTGTGAAGGTTACTGTTCCAGTTTGAACCAAACCTTGAGGTCCCGTAGATTCAGCTGGTGTTGCTGTTGGAGTTACTGGAGTCACAGTTGGTGTGTAAGTCGCAGAAGCTTTGGTTCCGTTCTTATCTTCACGAACAACCGTTACGGCCGGCGCTTTACCTGTGAATGATTTCTCAGGAACAAAGGTTACTGTTCCGTCAGCTGCTACTGTGTAGGTACCAACTCCATCAACTGTCTTCGTAGTTGAACCATCGTCGAAAGTAGCTGGAACGTCATCGTTCATTGGTACACGACTATCACCTTCAGTAAATTCAGGCTTACCTGTTTGGGTTTGACCTTGTTTACCTGTTGTTTCAACTGGTGTCGCTGTCGGTGTTACAGGAGTTACTGTTGGTGTGTACTTAGCTGTGATTTCAGTTCCGTTCTTATCCATACGTTTCACTGTTACACCTGAAGCAGTTCCAGTAAATGATTTTTCTGGTACGAAAGTTACTGTACCATCTGGAGAAACGGTGTATGTTCCTTCACCATCTACTGTCTTCGTAGTTGATCCATCTTCAAAGGTCGCTGGTGTATCTTCATCAATTGGAACATTTGGATCACCTTCAGTAAAGGTTGGTTTACCAGATTGTGTTTGACCTTGGATATCTGTCGATGTTGCATCTTCAGAAGTTGGGACAACTGGAGTAATCTTAGGTGTGTAAGTTGTTTCTACTGTTGTACCATTTGTATCAGCTGCTTGAACCTTAACTGGGACAACATCACCTGAATAAGATTTATCCGTTGGGGTGAAGGTCACAACACCTGTTTCTTTATCAACGGTGAAGGTACCGATTACATCACCTGCTGGTGATTTCGCTTCTACTGATGCTGCTGGCTGACCATTTTCATCAAGAAGGGTAATTGAATCCTTGTTAATTGGCGCTACTTCATCACCTTCTGTGAAGGTTACTGTTCCAGTTTGAACCAAACCTTGAGGTCCCGTAGATTCAGCTGGTGTTGCTGTTGGAGTTACTGGAGTCACAGTTGGTGTGTAAGTCGCAAAGGCTTTGGTTCCGTTCTTATCTTCACGAACAACCGTCACAGCTGGAGCTGTTCCAGTAAATGATTTCTCTGGAACAAAAGTTACAGTTCCGTCGGCTGCTACTGTGTAGGTACCAACGCCATCAACTGTCTTGGTAGTTGAACCATCGTCGAAGGTTGCTGGAACGTCATCGTTCATTGGCACACGGCTGTCACCTTCAGTAAATTCAGGCTTACCTGTTTGGGTTTGACCTTGTTTACCTGTTGATGTTGTATCTTCTGCTGTTGGTGTAACTGGTGTTACTGTTGGGGTGTAAGTCGCAGAGGCTTTGGTTCCGTTCTTGTCTTCACGAACAACCGTTACAGCCGGTGCAGTTCCGACAAATGATTTCTCAGGAACAAATGTCACCGTACCGTCTGCTGCTACTGTGTAAGTACCAACACCGTCAACTGTCTTAGTCGTTGAACCATCGTCAAATGTCGCTGGAACATCTTCATTGATAGCTACTGTTTTCTCAACACCATCAACGGTTACTGTTCCACCCTTGAATTCAGGTTTACCAGTTTGAGTAGCACCTTGAATATCAGTTGTTTCAGCTGGTGTTGCTGTCGGTGTTACCGGTACGATTTCAGGCGTGTAAGTTGTGTCCACCTTGATACCGTTTGAGCTTTCAGCTTGAACCTTGGCCGGTGTTACTACACCTGTGTATGATTTATCAGTCGGTGTGAAAGTGACTTGACCAGTAGCTGAATCGATAGAGTAAGTACCGATTTCAGTTGTACCATCAGCAGCATAAGCTGGTGTACTTGTCACTTCATTGCCATCATTATCCAAAAGCGTGTAGCTATTATCTTTGATTGTAATAGCTTTATCTTCACCGTTTACTTGGACAGTAGTTCCTGCAAAGGTTGGTGTCCCTGTTTGCGTTGCACCTTGAACATCTTTAGATGTAGCTGGTTGAGCTGTTGGAACAGCAGCTACAACAGTTGGTGTGTAGGTCGCATCTGAAGTAATGGTTGCAGTCTTACCGTTAGCATTTGTAATAGTAGCTGTTGCCTGAACAGTTACTCCTTTTGCAGTACCAACAAAGTCTTTTTCTGGCGTAAATGTTACTGCTCCAGTCGTTGGGTCGATAGTATAGCTACCTTCTCCTGCTACTGTCACTGTTGTTTCATCAGTTGGTTGACCAGTTGCTGGATCCACCAATTTCTTGCTTGTGATTTCAGCAGTCTTATCATTACTCAAATCAAAGGTTGGTGTTTGGGTTTGAGGAACGTTTTGAACATCCGCAGAAACCTTGTCTGTAGGAGTCACTGTGATTGGTGTTACTGATGGTGTGTAAGTCGCTGAAGCTTTTGTTCCGTTCTTGTCTTCACGAACGACTGTAACCGCTGGTGCTGTTCCTGTAAAACTTGGTTCTGGTACAAATGTAACAGTACCGTCCGCTGCTACTGTGTAGGTACCAACGCCATCAACTGACTTGGTAGTTGAGCCATCATCAAATGTTGCTGGAACATCATCGTTCATTGGCACACGTCTATCGCCTTCAGTAAATACAGGTTTACCAGTTTGTGTAGCACCTTGGATATCTGTTGTTTCAACTGGTGTTGCAGTTGGAGTTACTGGAGTCACAGTTGGTGTATAAGTTGCAGAGGCTTTGGTTCCGTTCTTATCTTCACGAACAACCGTTACAGCCGGTGCAGTTCCGACAAATGATTTCTCAGGAACAAATGTAACAGTACCGTCTGCTGCTACTGTGTAGGTACCAACGCCATCAACTGACTTGGTAGTTGAGCCATCATCAAATGTTGCTGGAACAGCTTCATTGATAGCTACTGTTTTCTCAACGCCATCTACTGTTACAGTTCCACCCTTGAATTCAGGTTTACCAGTTTGTGTCGCACCTTGAATATCAGTTGTTTCAGCTGGTGTAGCTGTTGGGGTTACTGGAACGATTTCTGGTGTGTAAGTTGTATCCACCTTGATAGCGTTTGAGCTTTCAGCTTGAACCTTTGCTGGTGTGACTGCACCAGTGTATGATTTATCAGTCGGTGTGAAGGTTACTTGACCAGTGGCTGAATCAATTGAGTAAGTACCAATTTCAGTTGTACCATCAGCGGCATAAGCTGGTGTACTTGTCACTTCATTGCCATCACTATCCAAAAGCGTGTAGCTATTATCTTTGATCGTAATAGCTTTATCTTCACCATTTACTTGGACAGTCGTTCCTGCAAAGCTTGGTGTCCCTGTTTGTGTTGCCCCTTGAATATCTTTAGAAGTTGCAGGGCTTTCAGTTGGAACAGCTGGCACTACAGTTGGTGTATATTTCGCATCTGAAGTAATTATTGCTGTCTTACCATTAGCATTGGTAATAGTCGCAGTTGCTTGAACAGTTACACCTTTTGCTGTTCCAACAAAATCTTTTTCAGGAGTAAATGTCACAGCACCAGTAGTAGGATCGATTGTGTATGTTCCTTCCCCTGCTACTGTTACAGTTGTTTCATCAGTCGGTTGACCAGTTGCGGGATCCACCAATTTCTTGCTTGTGATTTTCGCAGCCTTGTCGTTACTCAACTCAAATGTAGGAGTTTGGGTTTGAGGAACATTTTGAACATCCTCAGAAACCTTGTCTGTAGGAGTCACTGTGATTGGTGTGGCAGTTGGTGTGTACTTAGCAGTTGCAGTCTTAAGAGCATTATCTGGCACTCTACCATCTTTGTCACGACCAACTGGAGCCGTAAGAGAAACTGTTACCCCTTGGCAATTCCAGTAAATCCTGGTTCTGGTACAAAAGTAACCTTGCCAGTCAACTCGTCTAGATAGTAAATTCCTTCTCCTTCTACAGTCAAAACAGGATCATTGATGACATTTCCAGTCGCTGGATCGACAAACTTAGCCGGATAATCAAAATCAGGTGTGATTTTAACTTTCTCACCATTACTATTTGTTCCTTCAAGAGCGAATTCTGGCGTACCAGTTTGACTAGCTCCTTGAACATCCGTAGATTTCTTGTCTTCCCCTTCGATATTTTTAGGTGTTACTGTTGGAATGTAAAGACCATCCATATTATCCATCACTTCATTAATTGATGGTAATAATGTTTTATCTTTAGAAACCCAATCAGTTGTATAACCATTATCATCTGTACGACGGATACTTATACCGCTCGCAGTTCCTACAAAGTTATCTTCTGGAGTAAATTCAATATCTACGTTATTACTGTTTGGAGTAATTTTATATTTACCTTCTCCTGGTATTACATAATATCCATCAGCTTTTGGATTTACTACTTGTTTCGTTCTATTATCAATAATAACTGGAGCTACAGTTTGATCGATTTCTGCATTTTTATCACGGCTGTACTTGGATAGTCCTTGAGCCGTGAAAGCAACTGTTGCTGTTTGTGTCGCTCCTTGAACATCGATTGTTTCTTTACGTTCACCTTTTGGAGGGAAAGTAATTTGAGTTTTAAAGTCTTCTACTTCTCCAGATAAAGCTAAACCTGTTGGGTTTTCAATATCTGATTGATTACTAGCAATACGAACACGTGTACCTAATTCAGTAACACTTGGATCAATCATTGTTTTTGCATTTCTGAATTCAAGTCTAACTGTTCCATCTTTTGTAACAGTTGCCAAGTCAGAACGTTCATCCTCATCGAATGTTCCATTTTGGTTAAAGTCGATCCAACCGTAAACATACGCTTTAGCAGCACCATCAGTATGTGCTTCAACATCTAAAGTATACGTTCCTGGACGAGTACGGTCTAATTTAATCATATCATTAGTTTGACCTTTTAAGTTATCAGGTACGATTTGATCAACACCTTCATCAGCAGAAATAGTGTTATCATCACCTGTCCAGTCATTTGCGTTATTTTCATCCATATCAGGACTTACAGTTCCTAAGTATGGTTGAGCAAGTTTTGTACCTGTTACACCGTCTACCGTTCCAATTGAGTGTTGTGCTTTTCCATAACTTTCTGGAGCGTCTCCTTCATCAAGAGGGAAGAATCCAAGCATAGCAGATTGTTTACCTGATGATGCGATATAAAGTCCCACTTCTGAAGCTCCTTGAGTCATAACTAGAGGTACTGAAAAACGGCTAGCAGACACGTTCGGTCCGAAAACTCCAGTTCCTAATCCACCCGTAACTTGGTCTGGACTACCAAAGTATTTCCACGCTACTGGTTTTTTATCTGGGCCAACCTCATTAGCATTACGAAGTAATTCCAAGTTTAGTCCTGATATTCTAGCACCATTTACATCAACAAATTTTGATCTACTATAGTTATTTGCGGGATCAAAATAATTGTGTGTGTCTTGAACTACATACGTTTCAGTATTAGAAGCTTTTTTCCATTCTCCGATATGTTTCCAACCAGCACCATTTGTAGTGAATAACACTAATTCACCAGGGTTAGCTGACTCACCATCAGCAGCTACTACTGCAGGTTTTACTGATTTACCACGGAATGTTGCAGAAATCTCAAATTGAACACCGATATTCGCACCATTATACTCTGATGAAATTGTTGTTCGTTTTGAACCAGTATCAATTCCTTCTTGACGAATTTCAGTCCAACGATTTTGAGCGTCTGCTACTACTAATGCTTCTTCTCTGTTTGCGAAAGCTGCTCTAGTTGTAGGATCTCCAATAGTTCCAATGTATCCATTTTTTGCATTTGGATCATATGTAGCTTTTTCAGCTTCTGTAGCACCTTGTGCTTCCATACGGTTTTTATAAATTTCAGTTGCTTGGAATGGTTTAAGACTCTTAACCTTAATGTTAACTATATATCCAGGCATAATTTCTTTAGTGTAAGTTGATCCTACTTGAAGAGCTGTTCTACCGTCTTTAGATGTTGTAGTATTGGTCCAAGCAGTTGTATCTCCAAAATCTAACCAGTTAATTTGTTTAACTAGTTCTTTTGCATTAATTTTAGAAAATTCTGTTGGTTTTTCAACTTTTGGAGTTGAGGTTGCGTCTTCTACATCATCACCAATCAAGTTTGGATCATTGGCATCACCAAGGGCACGACGTGTACGACGTCGACCAGAAGTTTCTGCTGTTACAACAGGTTGCTCTACAGCAGATGCTTCGGCACCACTTGAAAGAGCATTCGTTGTAGAAGCTTCTGCTTGAACGTCCACACCTTGTGCTTCAGATGCTGTTTCTGAAGCAGGTGTCTCAGATGATGCTGATGTAACAGAGGCTGTCGTTGAAACTCCCGTAGTATTGCCTACACTTGTAGAGTCAGCAACACTAGTGGTAGATGCTGCAGTACTTGCTGACGTTGACGAAGCTGCTTGAGATGTTGTCTCACTAGAAGCTTGTGTTGTAGACGTTTCAGAAGTAGCTGCGCTAGCATTTGAAACGGTTTGAGACTGACTATTAGTCTCATAACTTGATAAGAGATTTGCGACTTCCGTCGAAGCTTGAGTAGCAACAGCATTCTGAGAAGATGTCTCATCACTCACTGTAGCAGTAGTGCTAGCTACATCTCCTGCTTGGACTAGGTTAGCTGTTTCATCGGCAGATACTTGACTAGCAGTACCAACCATAACCAGAGTTCCAAGAAGAACGGAGCAAACCCCTACATTCAGCTTACGAATCGAAAATCGACTTATACTATCATTAAATAAATCTTTACCCACTTTGGTAATCCTCCACACTTATACTATTAAGTATCTCACCCCTCAATGAGATTAAAAGTATTTAAAAATACTAATCGTTAAATATTTTAACAAAATTCCTAATATTTGTTAAAAGAAATGCTCTTATTTTCAATTTTTTTATAAGGTTCACTTAAAAATAATCATGTAAACAGTAGAATGATTATAGATATTACTATTTTTATAAACGTTTCAATTAATAATTTTATAATTATTTATTTTTAGAATTATCAGTAAAAAGAAACTTATGATTTCATTTTTTTCAAAAATCGATTTTCAGAATTAATAATTCATTAGAACTTTTAAATTAATAAGTCATTATTGAAATAAAAATGGTTGGTTATCTACTCAGTCCTTCTAAAAAATATAGCTTATAACCATCTTAACTATAGTTTAGAAGTCTATTTAACGACATTTTTTTATCCTGTTGTTTTCAAGAAAAACAAAATTTCTTTGAAAAGATAATTTCCCTCTTCTCTAAAGACCTTCTAAGTCATATGACACTTAGAACTAAATCTGTTGAAAATACAAACCAAATCAGCCATCTTGCTTTAAACCATTCGGAATAAATATGATATTCTTCACTTTTTCACTTGTTATTATTATCCAATTCATTTACCTAGCTAGGAAAAAAGCTCTATAATCTCTTCAATAGTTTAACCTACTAAATCGATTATAGAGCCAAAAAAAGAAGATCCAAAGACCTTCTTTCAATTTAAGTTCTACTTAAATTATTTTACTGTGCGGATACGCATAGTGTTTGTACCACCTGTACCTACTGGAACACCAGCAACGATAACAATGTTATCACCAGATTCTACAAGACCTGATTCCAATGCAACTTTTTCAGCAACATCAAACATATCATCAGTTGAGCTTGGTTTTTCAGTAACTACTGGAATAACACCCCAGTTAAGCATCAATGATTTTTGAGTAATTTCATCGAATGTTACAGCCAAGATATCAGCTTCTGGACGATATTTAGAAATCAAACGAGCAGTGTTACCTGATTCAGTAAGAGCAACAACAAGTTTGATATCCATTGAGTTAGTAGCATCTTTAACTGCAGACGCAACTACTTCAGTCTTAGTTGAACGGTCAAATGTTGATGAATCAAGACGACCATACTCTTTAAGAAGAGTTTGAGCGTTTTTATCAATTGTAGCCATTGTACGAACTGATTCAACTGGGTATTTACCATTTGCAGATTCACCAGAAAGCATTGTAGCATCTGTACCATCGATAACTGCGTTGAATACGTCAGATACTTCAGAACGAGTTGCACGTGGTTTTTCTGTCATTGTTTCAAGCATGTTAGTAGCTGTAACAACAACTTTACCAGCAGCGTTTACTTTTGTGATGATCATTTTTTGGTAAACTGGAACCATTTCGAATGGTACTTCGATACCCATGTCACCACGAGCAATCATAATACCGTCAGCAGCTTCGATGATTTCATCAATGTTATCGATACCTTGTTGGTTTTCGATTTTAGCCAACAATTGAACGTGTCCATTACCAGTTTCTTCACAGATAGCACGAACTTCTTGTACATCTTTTGCAGTACGTACGAATGAGATAGCGATAAAGTTAAGACCTTGTTCAAGACCAAAACGGATATCAGCGTTATCACGTTCAGCAAGTGCTGGGAAAGGAATTTTAGTGTAAGGGATGTTTACACCTTTTTGTTTAGCGATGATACCATCATTTTCAACATCAACGATGAATTCACGTTTTTCAGCATCTTTGTCTACAACACGAAGACCAAGTTTACCATCATCGACAAGAACTTGTTTACCAACTTCTACATCGTCAAAAACGTCAAGTGCACCTGCAACGTTCAAAGCGATAACGTCGCGAGTTGATTTGATACCTTGTTTAGTAGCAACACGAATTTGTTCACCAGTTTTGTATGCATACTCTTTAGCATCACCTTCGAACAATTCAGTACGGATTTCAGGTCCTTTTGTATCAAGAAGGAAACCTACTTTTTGACCAGCAAGGTCTTCTGCCATACGAACGACATCCATACGTTCACCTTGTTCAGCGTGGTCACCATGTGAGAAGTTGAAACGGAAAACGTTGGCACCTTCCTTGATCAATTGAGCAATGTTTTTAGCAGATGCTTCACGGTCAAGTTTTTCACCCCAGTAACCATCTTCACCAAATTTTTTGCCGCCACGGATTTCAACCGCAGGACCAAGTGTTGCAACGATTTTTACACGTTTATTCATGATAAATAAAACTCCCTTATATTTTTTGTCGCATTAGCGACGGATTAACAATAATTTAAGTAACTGAGATTAGCTCAAGTTAGACAATGAACGGTTAAGGTCTGCAAAGTCAAGACGTGCTTTGTGAGGATTGTTGACGATAATTTTACCGTCTTTAGTAAGACTGAACAAAGCTCCTTCTTCTGCTGTACCAAGGATTGGGCTTTCAACAAGCTCTTCATTGTGGATACCAACAGCTACACCACCAATACCTTGTTTAAGGAGGTCAACCGCATGTGCACCCATCCATGAAGCAAGAACACGGTCACGCGCAGTTGGTGAACCACCACGAACCACGTGTCCAATGTTTGTTGCACGAAGATCTGAAGTATCTCCAGCTTCTTTCATTTTAGCTGCAAATTCTTCAGCACCCATGACACCTTCAGCAACTACGATTACATGGTGAGTTTTAGCACCTGATTCGTAACCTTCTTTAACTTTACGTACAACTTCATTAATATCATACTCTTCTTCAGGTACGATAATTTGGTCTGCACCAGAAGCAATACCAGCCCAAAGAGCGATATCACCAGCGTTACGTCCCATAACTTCAACGACAAAAGTACGTCCGTGACTGAAAGCAGTGTCTTGAATCTTATCGATAGCTTCTGTTGCTGTTGCAACAGCAGTATCAAAACCAATTGTGTAGTCTGTACCAACGATATCGTTATCGATAGTTCCTGGAAGACCAACAGCTGGGAAACCATGTTCAGTCAAACGCATAGCACCATGGTAAGAACCATCTCCACCAATAACTACTACACCTTCGATTCCATGTTTTTTAAGTTGCTCAATACCTTTAAGTTGACCCTCAAGTTGGGCAAACTCAGGATAGCGAGCAGACTGAAGGAAAGTTCCACCACGGCTGAGGATGTTGTCTACGCCTTTGGCATCAAGTTGGAAGATATCTCCTTCAACCATACCAGCGTATCCACGGTTAATGCCGAAGACCTCAATTCCTTCAGAAATTGCTTTGAGAACAACTGCACGAGCGGCAGCGTTCATACCAGGGGCATCTCCACCACTAGTTAAAACAGCAATACGTTTCATTATTCCTGATACTCCTTTTATATATTTAACATTTTCATTATAACACAAAGAATTCTAAATGGCTTTAAATTTGAAAATATTTATTGTTTTTTTACCGTAAAACCGTTTTCAGCACATAAGGTGCTAATTCCCGATTAAGTTCCTCGTTCTTAGTTACTCTGTATCTTTGACTAACGATAGTTTCCTTACTTCCTTGATAACGGATAATGACAGGAATGTGTCCAGGATACTTAGCTAATATTTGAGAAACTTCTATGTCTTTATCATGATTCTCAAGTAAAATCCAGAAACGCTCCGTGCTAGCTTCCTCCATGTTTGACAAGATTAACTGAATGCGTCCATCACGCTCCTGGGTCCGTCCATCAAGATAAAAGAGACCACCTTCACTTAATTTATCCTTATTATAGAAATAAGTTTCTGGAAATAGGGTAACATCAAGTTTATTGATCCCATCAGTGACGTTCAGAAAGGCCATCTGATCACCTTTTTTAGTTCTGATAATTCGAACGGATTCTATCTGAACCAAAACCGTTGCCTTAGTATTAACAGCCAAATCAGAAATGGCTTGATAGGGACGAGAGGCCATTTTTTGAGCCAAGTGTAAAGGATGGGGGCTAAGCCCAACTCCTAGTAACTCCTGTTCTAAATTATAACGATCCGTCTGACTATAGTCTTCATAATCAACCCAAGAGTAAGATGACTCTGCAAACAAACTTCCTAACTCATTGACAAAAGTAAAGAGGTTGCTTAAATTACCAATGATTTTCTGACGATTTGGTTCAAAAATATCAAACAAACCAATCTGGATAAGAGGTGTCAGACTATCGACTTTCTGATATTTGCTAGGAATACGTGTCAAAAAGTCTTCTATAGAAATGTATTTACCATTTTGTTTGCGATCCTCAATAATCCAAAGGGCAAAATCTCTTGGCAAGCCTTTGATAGTCTTAAGACCTAATACAATCTTTCCATCTGAAATCTTGTCCAGATAGGGAATTCTATTAATATCAAGGCTGGCTAGAGAAAAGCCATTTTCAATTGCATCCTTAATGTAATCACTAGACGAATAGTTTAACATGATGTCATAGAAAATCTGAGGGTAATGCGTTTTGAAATAGGCTAATTGAAAGGCTAGTGCTGAATAAGCATAGGCATGACTTCTATTAAAGCCATAACCTGCAAACTTAGCCATCATACTAAAGAGTCGTTCAGCAATCTGTGGGTTACGTCCCAACCGACGACTTCCTTCCATGAACTCTTCGGACATCTTGGACATTTCATTGGCATCTTTTTTCGACATTGCCCGACGAAGCAAATCGGCTTTTCCGAGTGTAAAGCCTGCAAATACTTGGGCAATTTGCATAACCTGCTCTTGATAAAGCATGATGCCATACGTAGGCTCAAGGATTGGTGCAACTACTGGATCAATCAAATCTACTTTTTCCTTACCATACTTACGAGCGATGAAATTATCTGTATAATCGCTAGCTCCAGGTCGGTTAAGAGAGGTTGTCGCTACCACTTCTTCGAACTTAGCGGGTTTAATCCGTTTAAGAAGGTTAATAGCACCCGCCTGCTCAAACTGAAATATTCCCTTAGTTTTCCCCTTGGCAAAAAGAGCTAGGGTCTGTGGATCTTCCAAATCAATTGATTTGATATCTATAGCGACTCCATGCTCTTCTTCAAGTTTCTCCTTCATTTTTTGAACAAAGGTCAAATTACGGAGGCCCAAGAAATCCATCTTAAGCAAGCCATTGGCTTCGATTGCGGAGGCATCGTACTGAGTAATCATCATATCCTCACCAGCTTTTAGAGGAATATGGTTGGTCAGGTCATCGTCACTCATCACAATACCAGCAGCATGGATTGAAGTCTGTCTTGGCTGACCTTCAATAGCCTTAGCAATCTCAAAAGCTCTCTGAAATTCTTGTCTTTGATTAATCAACTGTCTAAATGACATATTCTTCTCATAGACAGAAGTCAAGGTGTCACGAAAAGAAATCTTTTTACTAAGTTGTGACAGTTCAAATTCCTTGGCTCCGAAACGTTTAAAAACATCTCGGATAGCCTGTTTGGCCCCAAAAGTTGAAAAAGTAACAATCTGAGCAGAGTGCTTACTACCATAACGGTTCCTAACATAATGAAGAAACTCGCTTCGATAGATATCAGGCAGGTCGATATCTATATCAGGCATGCTATAACGTTCTTCATTTAGAAAACGCTCGAAAAGCAAGTCATTTTTAACGGGATCAATTCCAGTAATATCAAGGACATAAGCTACCAAGCTTCCTGCAGCAGACCCACGTCCCATTCCCATATAATAACCACGGCTACGCCCAAAGCGTAATAAGTCCCAGACAATCAAGAAATAATCATCAAAGCCCATCTGATGAATGATAGACAATTCTTTGTCTAAACGTTCCTGATAAACTGCTGCGCTTAACTTTTTAGTTTCTAATCCAGATTGGGCTAATTGACGTAATTGGTCAACTGCTGGCATATCACGATTAAAACGGGGAAGCTTCAAATCCGTATCAAATTGATAAGTAATATCTGAAACAAGTTGCTCCAAATTGTTCAAAGCCTCTGGAATATCACTATATGCACTTTCCATTTCTTGAGGCGAGAAAAGAAGCTGATTCATAGGACAAATAGAGGCCTCTGACAAGGAAACGTTTTGTGAGATGGCGTGTAACATCTGAATTGTCGAGCGATCTACATTCTCAAAATAACGCACTGTATGTAAAGGAATTACAGGATAATCAAACTCTTTGCCAGCATCTTCTGGCCTTATCCCAATAAAAACCTCTGAACCAAGAGTCATTCCTGGCTCCCACTCTTCACTCGGAAGGATGAGGGCAATAGCATTCAGATAGTCCGAAAAAGCTGTAAACTCGCGTTGCCCTGAGGAGAGCTCTGTTGCCAACTTCATCAAATTTTTATAGCCCTGATTATTTTTTGCTAATAGACGAAAAGGAATTTTTCTGCCCTCGTAAAATAGATTAGCTTCCATACCAATCAAAGGACGTAAACCCTTGCTACTTGCAAACTGAGCAAAATGATAAGCAGCATAGAGATTGTCACGATCCATCAAGCCAAGGGCTTGATAGCCAAGCTTTTTGGCACGCTCAACGTAGGTGGTCAAATCTACAACACTATCCATGAAACTATAGACGGATTTTGTATCCAATTGTGCAAACATGAAGGCCTCCTTTCTATCTTTCTATTATAGCATACGCTCCTTGTAAAAACGCCTCTACCATGTTAACTGTTGCAAACAAAAAGAATGAGATAGAACAACACCTTAAACATTGTCCTTATCCCATTCTTTTAAGTCCTCATTATTATTTTACATACACATCATTGTTTCTTATTGCCAATATGATGGGCGTTGTTTTTCATAGGCAGCAATCAAATCTTCATATTGAAGAGTGATTCCAATATCGTCAAGCCCTTCAACCAATTTACGTTTCCACTCATGATCGATATCAAATGGAAACTCTCCTGCTGAAGATTTAATCACTTGGTTTGGAAGGTCAATCGTAATTTCCTCACCTGCAGGAAGAGCAGCCAATTTTTGACGTACTTCCAAGGGTTGAACGATTGGTAACATACCATTCTTCAATTCATTGTTATAGTGAATATCTGAAAATGATCCAGCAATAACACAACGGAAACCGTAATCTTCCAATGCCCATGCAGCGTGTTCACGAGATGACCCCGAACCAAAGTTATCACCAGTAACCAAAATGGTCGCATCGCGATACTCAGGTTTATTGAAGACGAAATCAGGATTTTCATCGTAATCATCATTAAGGTAACGCCATTCAAACATCAAATTCTTACCGAAACCTTTTTTATCAACAGCTTTCAAGAATTGTTTGGGAATGAGTTGGTCCGTATCGATGTTATCATTCATCAAAGGTACTGATTTCCCTGTATAGACGGTAAATTTTTCCATTATCTTCTCCCTTATGCTTGAACTTCTGGCATATCGCGCACATCTACAAATTTACCAGCGATTGCTGCAGCTGCTGCCATTGCTGGGCTACAAAGGTGAGTACGAGCACCATATCCTTGACGTCCCTCGAAGTTACGGTTACTTGTAGATGCACAATGCACACCTTCTGGAACATGGTCTGGGTTCATACCAAGACACATTGAACAACCTGGATCGCGCCATTCAAATCCTGCATCCATGAAAATTTTATCCAAACCAAGACGTTCAGCTTCTTTCTTAACTGGACGCGAACCTGGAACAACAATAGCTGTCAATGTCGGTGAGATATGTTTTCCTTTAACGAATTTAGCAGCTAACTCAAGGTCGCTAAGACGTGCGTTAGTACAAGAACCAATGAAGACATAGCCAAGATCAATATCTTTAGCATATTCACCAGGCTTAACGTCCATATACTCGTAGGCACGTTCATCATTAAAGTCCTTGATTTCTGGGAATGGTTGATCAAACTCAACACCCATTTCAGGGTTAGTTCCCCATGTAACCATAGGTGCCAATTCTGAAACATCAATAGTAATCACTTTATCATATTCAGCATCTGGATCTGAAACCAAAGTTTTCCAGTCGGCTACTGCTTCTTCGAATTTCTCACCCTTAGGTGCGCATGGACGCCCCTCAACATAATCATAAGTTTTTTGGTCTGGATTCATAAGACCCATCTTAGCACCAAATTCAATAGACATGTTACAGATGGTCATGCGTTCATCCATTGAAAGAGCATCGATAGCTTCACCACAATATTCAACTGCGTATCCTACACCAGCATCAACGCCATAGCGTGCAATGAGTGCAAGAATAAAGTCTTTTGAATAAACACCTGGCTGTGGTTTACCAACAAATTCAACCTTCATTTTCTTCGGTTTCACTTGCCACAAACATTGTGTCGCAAAGACATGTTCTACCTCAGATGTACCAATACCAAAGGCAATAGCACCAAAGGCACCATGAGTAGCCGTATGACTATCACCACAAACGACAAATTTTCCTGGTTGACTACGACCTGTTTCAGGACCAACCATGTGGACAATCCCCTGACGAGCAGTACCGTGGGTAGCCGCATCAATACCAAATTCCTCAACGTTTTTCGCCAAAGTATCAATTTGGTTTTTAGAAATAAGGTCACGAATGTTAAAAATATCAACCGTAGGAACGTTGTGGTCTGTCGTACCAAAAGTTAAATCTGGGCGACGAACTTTACGTCCAGCATCACGAAGTCCTTGAAAGGCCTGTGGACTTGTAACCTCGTGAATATAATGCTGATCCACATACATCAATTGTGGTTCGCCCTCATTTCCAGTAACGACGTGGCGTTCCCAAAGTTTATCAAAAATTGATTTTCCGCTCATAAAATACTCCAATTATAATCTAAGGATTAGCTAATCCGAAAGTCTTGTTAGAATAAGGTATAAAAGAAAGACATCTATAACAATTCCTATAAGCCAGCAAAGCTTAAAGTACCATTTGTTAATTTTATGTCTAAAAAGTCTCCCACCTAGAAAGGCACCAATACCACCAAAGATCAGTGTCTGTAATAATAATGCCTTCTCAGAAATCCGTCTCTTATGTCGGATAGCCTTATGTTTATCAAGGCCATAAACCAATAAGACGACAATATTCCATACCAACAAAACACTTAGTAACACTAGTTTTAGTGTCATGAGTTTAGAGATTGCCAATAATAGCTGCTGTCATTTCAGCAGTCGAAGCCTGACCACCCAAATCACGTGTCAAGATGCCTTGATTCAAGGTCTTATCAACAGCATTTTCAATCAATTCTGCCCCTTCAGTTTCATTGAAACTTTCACGTAACATCATAGCTACTGACAAAATCATTGAAATTGGATTGGCAATACCTTGACCAGCGATATCTGGTGCTGAACCATGAATAGGTTCATAAAGACTTGGACCATTTTCAGAATGACTGGCAGATGGCATAACACCTAAAGTTCCTGGAAGGACACTTGATTCATCAGACAAGATATCACCAAAAAGGTTTTCTGTCACAACCACATCAAAACGAGCTGGGTTGGTAATCATAATCATTGCGGCACTATCAACGAGCTGATGTTCAAGGGTTACATCTGGAAACTCCAAAGAAACTTCATCAGCAACCTTACGCCACAATTTAGAAGTTGCCAAAACATTTTGTTTATCAATGCTAGTGACCTTTTTGCCACGACCTTGAGCAATCTTGAAGGCACGACGCATGATACGACGAATCTCATCTGCTGAATAATCATTGATATCGCGAGCTTTATCTTCTTCCAAAATGTGCTCACCAAAGTAAATACCACCTGTGAGCTCACGAACAACGACGAAGTCTACGCCCTCAATACGCTCAGGTTTAAGAGGTGACAAGTGTTTCAAAGCATCAAAGATGCGGACAGGACGGATATTAGCAAAGAGATTCAACTCCTTACGAATGGCCAAAAGTCCTTGTTCAGGACGAACTGGCGCATTGTCATATTTAGGTCCACCAATTGCAGCCAAGAGGATAGCATCTGCTGATTTAGCAGCATCCAAAGTTGACTTAGGAAGTGGATGACCCTCGGCATCAATGCCAGCACCACCAAATGGTTTAGCATCGATGTCGTAATCAAATCCAATTTTTGAAGCTACTTTTTCAAGAACTTCAAGACCTGCTGCCATAATCTCAGGTCCAATTCCATCACCTGAAAGTGTTACAATTTTCTTTGTCATGTTTAACTCCTCTTCGGCTTATGGAAGGTCACGATAAGAAACCTTACGTGCCATCTCACCAGCATTTTCTTTTTGAACCAATGTATTAGCATTGATATAGGCAATTGCTGATGCTTTCAAGACGTCAAAGTCTAAACCAGATGCATTGAAAATAGTATCTGTATCTACATTTTCTACAGTTACAAGTACACGCGCTTGCGCATCAATACCATCAGTTACTGCGTCAATATTATAAGAAGTCAAGCGAACTGTTTGGTTGAAGAATTTGTCAATAGCATTGAAGATAGCTTCAACTGACCCTTGGCCATTTGCCAAAAATTCAACAGATTCACCATCTTCATTAGCCAAGCTTACTGTAGCAGTGATTGTTTCATCAGCATTAGTAGTCAAACGAAGATCTTCGAAGTGGAAACCTTCTGGATTATCTACACTTGTACCAGCAACAAGTGCACGAATATCTGCGTCAGTAATATCATGTTTTTTCCCAGCCAAGACTTTAAATTTGGCAAAGAGTGGTTTGATATCTTCTTCCACAAAGTCAAGCTCAAGTTCTTTCAATTTTTCAACAAAGGCATGACGTCCTGACAATTTACCAAGAGGAAGACTGTTACTCTTCACACCTACCAATTCTGGTGTGAAAATTTCATAAGTTTGTGGGTTCTTAAGAACGCCATCTTGGTGGATACCTGATTCATGAGAGAAGGCATTTCCACCAACAACAGCTTTATTTTTAGGAACAGGAATTCCAGAGAAGCGAGAAACAAGCTCTGAAGTATTCATTGTTTCATTAAGAACAATATCACTTGTTGCTTGGAAAAAGTCTTCACGAATTTTCAAAGCAACAGCTACTTCTTCAAGAGCAACATTACCCGCACGTTCACCGATACCATTAACAGTTCCCTGTACACGTCCAGCACCGTGTTTAATTGCTGTCAAAGTATTTGCAGTTGCCATACCGAGGTCATCGTGACAGTGAACACCAAAAACAACTTTATGGTCTGATTTAATATTTTCAGTCAAATGATCAAAAATACGTGCAAACTCTTCTGGAGTCGTAAATCCTACTGTATCTGGAATATTAATATATGATGCACCAGCATCAACCGCTGTTTGAACAACTTCAGTCAAGAAATCAAGCTCAGTACGAGTAGCATCCTCTGGTGAAAACTCAACAACATCGAAACGTTCTCGCGCATAAGTCACATGCTCTTTTACAGCTTCAAGAATTTCTTCTTTTGATTTCTTCAATTTAAACTCACGGTGAATCGGACTTGTTGCGATAAAGACATGAATTTGTGGATACTTGGCATCTTTCAAAGCCTCATAACAAGCATCAATGTCAGATTTTACTGAGCGTGCCAAGCCGGTAACAGAAGTTGTTGTCATAGCTTCTGCAATTTGTTTTACTGCCTCAAATGAATCTGGGCTAGCTGCAGGAAAACCTGCTTCGATTACAGAAATTCCCCATTTTTCAAGTTGCTTAGCAATGGCAACTTTTTCTTTGATTGAAAAGTTAACACCTGGTGTTTGTTCCCCATCACGAAGACTTGTATCAAAAAATTCAACTTTACGCATAGACAATCCTCTTTCTAAAAGTAAAAACGATAGTAGTAAAAAAACATCTCACTCGGAAACCCAAGCGAGATGTTTTTACCTCCCGCTTGGTAAGCCAAACAGGACTAATGCTTTTGCACTAGCCCTCATTACGCAATAGCAAAACAGTTGTAGTTGCGAATGTCATTTGACTCATTTCCTTTCGATGTATCTTGGTTAATATGATACATCTTTCCAACTTGAAAGTCAAGGAAAAATTACTGAATTGACTGACTTTTCTGACCACTTTTTACATTTCTTTTTCAAGAAAAGAAAAAAGCTGACCGAAGTCAATTTTTTATTTGTTAATGATAACTACTTATCTCAGCTTATTTTCCGAGGTAGTATTCGCTAACAACGTTCAATTTTTCGTCAAATTCGAATACCAATGGTGGGAAGTTTGGAATTTCAACATCCATGATTTCGTCATCTGACAAGCCTTTGATGTGTTTTACAAGGGCACGGATTGAGTTACCGTGTGCACCTACGAATACGTTTTTACCATCTTTAAGAGCTGGAGCGATTTTATCCTCCCAGAATGGAAGGGCACGTTCCAAACTAACTTTCAAGTTTTCAGCATCTGGAATTACTGAGTCATCAAGTGAAGCGTAACGACGGTCAGTGTGTGCTGAGTGCTCATCATCACGATCCATAAATCAAATTTCATTTCAGATTATAGATTAATTTACTGCCTAACCCCAGAAAGCATCTTCTACTGCTTGATCTGATGAAAAGAGCCAAACTTCCTTGATCTTTCCATCATCCATGCGAAAAAGATCAATACCATTCATGTTGAGTTCCTCGCCGTCTGGGCGAGTTCCAACAAAGGTCACATTGGCTGCTACAAGGTCAATATTTTCAGACACCCAGTTAGTCAATACTTTGAAGGTACCGTTTGTTTTTTCTGAAAATTGAGCCAAGTGTGCTCCAAGTGCTTCTTTTCCAACAACTGTACCGGAATTACTATGCTGACCTGGCTGGTGCCAGATAATATCATCTGCCATAGTCTCAAAAACAGCTGGAAAATCACCTGTTATAAGACCATTGTTATATGCATTGAAAATTTCTAAATTTACTGACATGAGTTACTCCTCGTTTCTTTTATTTATGATATAATATTATCACTTACTAACAAAAAGACAAGTAGGCACTTTATTGTTATCTAGTATCAAATACGATACTATTATTGTCAAATAAGAGAATAATTTTAAAAAATTTGGAGGAATTATGGTAACCAAAGTCAGTGAATACGGAATTTGTCCTTTTGCCACGACGCAGCGTGTACTAACAGGCAAATGGGCTCTAGTCATCATCTATCAACTCAGTACGGGGACTAAGCGTTTTAATGAACTACAACGTCTAATTCCTGGCATTACCCAAACCATTCTAACACGACACCTCAGACAGCTCGAGAAGGATAAAATCGTGGAGCGTAAAGTCTATGCTGAAGTTCCCCCACGGGTCGAATACAGTCTAACTGAAATGGGTAGAAAATTTCAAGGTGTCCTAGATGCCATTGAAAGTTGGGGACTGGAGTATATCGAAACTCTAGACTAATTATCTCCTTGGTTCATCTCACCTTACAAAGTGAGACGAACCGAGAGTCACTTCTCAAAAAAAGGCGGAATAAATCCCGCCTTTTATCTTTTATAATTATTTTCCGAGGTAGTATTCAGAAACAACGTTCAATTTTTCGTCAAATTCGAATACCAATGGTGGGAAGTTTGGAATTTCAACATCCATGATTTCGTCATCTGACAATTGTTTGATGTGTTTTACAAGGGCACGGATTGAGTTACCGTGTGCACCTACGAATACGTTTTTACCATCTTTAAGAGCTGGAGCGATTTTATCTTCCCAGAATGGAAGGGCACGTTCCAAAGTAACTTTCAAGTTTTCAGCATCTGGAATTACTGAGTCATCAAGTGAAGCGTAACGACGGTCAGTGTGTGCTGAGTGCTCATCATCACGATCCATTGCTGGAGGCAATACATCATATGAACGACGCCAGATGTGAACTTGCTCATCACCAAATTGCTCAGCAGCTTCTGCTTTGTTTTTACCAGTCAAACCACCGTAGTGACGTTCGTTCAAGCGCCATGATTTTTCAACTGGAACCCACAATTGGTCAGAAGCTTCAAGAGCCAAGTTAGTTGTTTTGATCGCACGTTTCAATACTGAAGTGTATGCTTGGTCAAATTCGATACCAGCTTCTTTAATCAATTTACCAGCGTCGATAGCTTGTTGAGTACCTTTTTCAGAAAGATCTACGTCAGCCCAACCTGTGAAAAGGTTAGCTTTGTTCCATTCAGACTCACCGTGGCGAGCGAAAACCAATTTTACCATTAGTTATGTCTCCTTTTTATTTTGGGTTAAACCCATTTACTGTATCTATTCTACCCAAAAAACCTTGAAAAAGCTAGCAAAATCCAAAAAATTCTGTAAAATTCTATTGCTTCTTGTTTTGGCAAAAAGAGACGATATCAGAATTTCGTTTTAGAGGCTTTAGCCCGTCCAATATTTCCTTGTTTTAGGCCCCTTTTCATGCTAAAATGAGATGAAATAGTAACATTTTACTTTGTGATCTTTAAGGAGGATCTTATGGTTTCTACTGCTACAAAAGTTGGTCAGTTTACGTTTAATAACTGTCTTATGAATGCCGCTGGTGTTCATTGTATGACTAAGGAAGAATTGGCAGAGGTTGATGCTTCGGCTGCAGGTTCATTTGTCACAAAAACAGGAACACTTGAGGCCCGTCCCGGTAATCCTGAACCACGTTATGTGAATGTACCTCTTGGGTCAATCAACTCAATGGGATTGCCAAATAACGGTTTCGAATACTACCTTGACTATGTCATTGAATTACAAAAGCAACCCAATACAAAAAATCATTTTCTTTCTCTCGTTGGTCTTTCACCTGAGGAAACACACACCATTCTTAAAAAAGTTCAAGAAAGTGACTATGAAGGACTGGTTGAACTCAACCTTTCATGTCCTAACGTTCCGGGTAAACCTCAAATCGCTTACGATTTTGAAACAACAACCGAGATCCTAACTGAAGTCTTTTCTTACTTTACGAAACCTCTTGGTGTGAAATTACCACCATACTTTGATATTGTCCACTTTGACCAAGCTGCTGCCGTTTTCAACCAATTCCCACTTGTCTTTGTTAACTGTGTGAACTCAATTGGTAATGGCCTTTACATTGAAGATGAGTCTGTTGTCATCAAACCTAAGAATGGTTTTGGTGGTATTGGGGGTGACTACATCAAACCTACTGCCTTGGCAAACGTTCATGCTTTCTACCAACGTTTGAAACCTGAAATCCAAATTATTGGTACTGGTGGTGTAAAATCTGGTCGTGATGCTTTTGAACACATCCTTTGTGGCGCAAGTATGGTACAAGTTGGTACTGCCCTTCAAAAAGAAGGTGTCGCTATTTTTGACCGTATTACTAAAGAACTTAAAGAAATCATGGAAGAAAAAGGTTACGAAACTCTTGAAGACTTCCGAGGAAAACTTCACTACATCGACTAGTCTATAAAAAAAGTTTGGAAAATCTTCCAAACTTTTTTTGTTATTTGATGAAGATTCTCTTATTAGACAAGACCATCATCATCGCGTTCATCCCAGTCTTCAAAAGGGTCCTTGCCCTCTTTTTCAGCTTGAAGACGTTTCTGACGCGCTTCTTCAATTTGTTCTTCACTTGGCTTCATCAGTTTGCTAATAGCAACAATACCTGATAGTTTAATAACAGTAAAAACCAAAAGAAAAATCAATACCACTGTTATGGTTTTCATAGATTTCCTTAACTTATTTCGTATAAATCAAAACCCCTAAAATCTTAGGGGTTTTTACATTATTTAACTGCGTCTTTAAGAGCTTTACCAGCTTTAAATGCAGGAACTTTAGAAGCTGCGATTGAGATAGCTTCACCAGTTTGTGGGTTACGACCTTGACGAGCAGCACGTTCGCGTACTTCAAAGTTACCGAAACCAATCAATTGTACTTTTTCACCTGCAGCAAGAAATTCTTCGATAGAAGCGAAAACTGCATCTACAGCTGCTGCTGAATCTTTTTTAGTAAGCTCAGTTGCTTCTGCAACTTTAGCGATCAAATCTTGTTTGTTAGCCATTGTAACAATCCTCCAATTTATTTCTAAGCGAATAGTTTTTTTAGCGCTTGAACAAGTATTATCTTATCCTAAAAGACCTATGAGGTCAAGTAATAAACGCTAATTTAATCGCTTTTTTGCAAAAAGTAAAGGCTTTTTAATTTATTGTCTTATAGATGTCAAATTCGATACGGTCATTAACCAAATCTAGGCTTTGAGCACGTGCTGTTATCCCCTTCTCATTCTTCATAGACTGAATATTTAGGGTAACCTTTCCCTTCTTACTATCGATTGCGATGTAATCAGGAAGGTTAGTCGAACGTTTAATCATCTTAAGGACATCCGAAACAGGCAGTTTCAAGGTTCCAGCTGAAAGCTCAGAAACATGCAGTACAATTGCTCCTGATTCACTAACAACCGGCGTAAAATAGACATATAGAGGAACAGCATGACCTAAAACCTTATAGCTACTTTCAAAAACAATTTTAGAATTGGTAACCTTGACCTTGAAACGCATCTTATCAGTCGAATAATCCTGGGCAAAGCCTGTAAGAGCAGCGTCAAGCTCATCCTTAGTCATACTATATTTTCCAATTTTAGTTGCTCCCTTGGGTAGGGATACAGAACTTGTCGTCTCCACTGGAGTCATGATTCTATATGTCACAACACTTACTAGGGCTAGATCTAAGGCCAAGAGTCCTAAAAATAGCCACTTCCATATCTTACTCACCTGACCACTCCTTCTTTGTTTGGTTAATACGTTTCAAAATGGCATCTGACATAATTTGATAACCTGTATTATTTGGATGAAAATGATCATCCTCAAAAAGAGCATCGTTCAGGCTATCTTGAGAAGATTTACTAGACTGAGAGGTATCATCAGAACTTGTAACACCGCCCTTACCATCAATTCCCTTATAAAGCAAATCATTTACAGGAACAAAATACACATTATCGTACTCTTTGCACACCTCTTCAGTAGACTGGTTCCAATTATCTACAATAGTTTGCATTTCTGTCATCTCTGGAAAATTAAGATAAAAAGGATTGTAAATACCAACAATATAAATTGGTAATGTTTTATTTTCCTTGCGAGCTAGCTCAATAATCTGTCTTAATCTCTTTTGATAGGCCTGAGCAGGCTTAGTGAAGGTAGCTACATTAAGATTCGTGATATTGTCCTTAATGACATGGATCACATCATTACCACCAACTGTCAGAGTCATCACTTTAGCCTTTTTGAGATCTCTTTGAATATCCTTCTTTTCTTGCATTCTTTTGAGAATTTGATTACTTGTATTCCCCGCAATACCGTAGTTACGAGAAGTTACTTGCCAGTCAAAATCTGACTCTAATGCCTGTGATAGCACAGGAACGAATCCTCCTTGATTACTACTATCACCTACCCCTTGAGTAAGGGAATCACCAATAGCAACATAGGTCACATTTTCATTTTTAATAGATTTAATCTTTTCTGCAATTTTTGATGACTGATGCGTACTAGGAACGATAAAAATGAAGAGGCCGACAAATAAGAGAAAAAGCAAGAAGAAGCCTACAAGGCTTCTAACTAATTCTGATTCTTTCCACTTATTCATAACGAACCATTACGGCAAAGGCGCCTTCACCAGTGTGCGTTTGAATGATGGAACCAGTCTCAAGGATTGAAATTGGAGCACCCAAACCCTCAAGTTTTTCAGCCAGTTCATGTGCTAAATCAGGTGTCCCTGCATAAGAAATACCAATCTCTGCCACTTTTAGGTCCTTATCCTTGATACCATTAATATAAGAATCTAACCATTTCGTGAAAGTCTTAGCTCCTCGCCCCTTAGCAACCGTATTCAACTGATAGTCTTTCAACTCCATGATGACACGGATATTGAGTAATGAAGACAGAAGACCTGTTACACGTCCAATACGACCACCTTTAACCAGATTCTCAAGGGTAGAAACACCAATATGAAGTTCTGATTTATTTTTCACTTCTTCAACATGGGCTACAATCTCATCAAGACTAGCTCCTGCTTCGGCTAATTTAGCTGCCTCAACAACTTGAAACTTGAGGCATTGATCCGTAAAGCCTGAATCGATGACAGTTACATCTGCTCCTGAAAGACTAGCTCCTTGACGTGAGGCTTCACATGTCCCAGAGAGTGTGTGCATAATGTGGATTGCCACAATTTGTTCTGCACCTTCTTTGACAAGATTTTCATATGTCTCAGCAAACAAACCTACAGGTGGTTGGCTTGTCTTTGGTAACTCTTTACTATGCTTCATCATTTCCAAGAAACGGCCTTCTTCTCGAAGATCACTATCTGAATAGATGACACCGTCCACCATTACCGACAATGGGACAACAGTGATATTATATTTTTTAACCAATTCTGGTTCAATCGTGATTGACGAATCGGTTACAATTCTGATTTTACTCATAATTTTCTCGCTTAACACAAATTTTTATTCTATTATAGCATGACTGGAAAGTTTTTCCCAAGTCTTTTCCTAAAGAGAGTCATCCACCTTTAACAAAGCTCTTGCTTGGCTCAAGGCAGCCTCCGTCACGTTATCACCTGCTAACATCTTAGCGATCTCTTGCACCCTTTCCTCAGGTGTCAAAAGACGAACACGAGAGACAGTTGTCTCATTATCGCTTTCCTTAGAAATAAAGAACTGATAATCAGCAATAGCAATAACTTGCGGAAGGTGACTGATGGCCAAGACCTGACCATGACTCCCAATCTTATGAATCTTCTGAGCGATGGCTTGGGCAACACGTCCTGAAACGCCAGTGTCAACCTCATCAAAGACGATACTTGTTTTATCTTCTTTGCGGGCAAAGGCTGACTTAATTGCTAACATGAGTCGAGATAATTCACCACCTGAAGCTACCTTAACAAGCGGTTTAAAGCCTTCACCTGGATTGGTTGAGATGTAAAACTCAACCTGCTCATTACCATCACGATTAAATTTCCCCTTAGTAAAGGTAACTTTAAAATCAGCCTTATCCATATAGAGGTCGCATAACTCGTTCTTAATCTCAGCTTCAAGAGCCGTAGCAATTTGATGGCGTGCTGTTTGTAGGGTCTCCGCAGACGCAAGCAGGTCCTTTTCAAGTTGCTTAAGCTCTTGTTCCATAGCATCTGACGAGCTAGAGTTTCCTGTCAGAAGATTGTATTCTTTACTTGAATTTTCCAGATAATCCAAGACGTCATCGACAGTCCCACCATATTTACGAGTAATGGCATTAATGGTATCTAAGCGGTGTTCAATCTCTTGTAAACGCCCAGCATCAAAGTCCAGATTATCCAAAAAATCACCTAGTTGCTTAGTGACATCTTCCAGAACATAATAGGCTTCTGATAGATTTCCAGAGAGTTCTTTGTAATCAGAGTCATACTCTTCAAGAGACTGGAGGTCATTCATGGCAGAACGAACATTTGAAAGGCTTGAAAAATCTTCATTATCCAGCATGACATAGGCATTTGTTAAGGTATCAGCAATCTGCTTATGATTAAGAAGCTTGTCTCGCTCCTGCATCAAAGCCAAATCTTCTCCTGATTTTAGAGAGACTGCTTCAATTTCTGCAATCTGAAATGCTAACATTTCAATTCGAGCCTTATGCTCCTGCTCATTTTTCTGCTTTTCAAGAACGGATTTTCTTAACTCACGATAGCGGTCAAAATACTCCTGGTACTCTTTCTTAGTCTGGAAAAATTCCTTGTCACCAAAGGCATCAAGCATGGTAATATGCAGAGCAGGTTTCATAAGCTCTTCCTGGTCATGTTGTCCATGGATATCTACCAAGAAATGCCCAACAGCCTTAAGCGTCGTTAAATTGACCATCTGCCCATTGATGCGACTAACACTTCTACCATTTTGGAAGATTTCACGACGGATAATCAATTCATCCTCAACAGGAATCCCATTATCTTCCAAGATACTAACCAAGGCAGGATTTTGTTCGATTGAAAAGAAGCCCTGAATTTCAGCCTTAGATGCTGAATGACGGACAACCTCACTAGAAGCCCTAGCACCCAACATAAGATTCATAGCATCTATAATAATGGACTTACCAGCACCTGTTTCACCAGTAAGGACGGTCATACCATTCTCAAAGTTTAGAGAAATCTCTTCAATAATTGCGAAATTCTTTATCGTAATTTCGAGAAGCATAGGCCCTCCTATTCTTCAACCCACTTAATGATTTGCCCCTGCAGTTCAATAGCTGCTAACTCTGACTGAGCCACTAAAAAGAGGGTATCATCATCAGCAATAACACTAAAAATCAAATGCTTGTACTCATCTAAAAGAATCTTCTTGATGAGGCGGCTTGTCCCAGGTTGAACAACGATATTCATAAAGGCATGTTGACGATCAACGCGCAACAAGCGACGAGTCGCAACAGAGGTTCCACCTACTCGTCTAGGAGCAGTTGAGAGCCCATAGATGTAAGATCCGTCTTCAGTTGGTACTTTGGTAATACCAATTTCATTGATATCACGCGATACAGTCGCTTGAGTAGCCTTTAATCCCTCATTTTGGAGTAATTTTACCAATTCTCCTTGAGTCGTAATTTTATTTTCTTGGACAATCTTTCGGATTAACTCCAAACGATCATTCTTCTTCATTCTTTTTAAACTCCTTGTGTGCTTGTGCTACAACTTCCTTAATAGAGGTTTGAGCATCATTTTGAGGAGAATTTGTCTTCTCCAAGTGTGCGAGAAACTCAATGTTACCATGACCACCTTGGATAGGTGAAAAGTCCAGCCCCTTAACTGAAAAGCCATAGTCAACCGCAAAAGCAGTCACTGTTTCTAACACTTTTTCATGGACACTGCTCTCACGGACAATCCCGTTTTTCCCAATTTGTTCACGGCCCGCCTCAAATTGTGGTTTCACAAGAGCAACAACTTGCCCCCCATCAACCAATATCTTAGCCAAAGCCGGTAGAATCAGATTAAGAGAGATGAAGCTGACATCGATTGATGCAAAAGACGGTAGTCCTTCTGTGAAATCGACAGGTTCAGCATAACGAAAATTATATTGCTCCATGGAACGAACACGCTCATCTTGACGCAATTTCCAAACCAACTGATTGGTACCGACATCAACAGCATAAACCAGTTTGGCCCCATTTTGAAGCATAACATCAGTAAACCCACCTGTTGAGGCTCCGATATCAATGGTCGTCATACCTTCAACTGACAGATTGAAAACTTCCAAAGCTTTTTCAAGTTTGAGTCCTCCACGACTCACATACTTAAGTTTTTCACCTTTAAGCTTCAACTCTGTACCGTCGTCGATTTTTTCACCAGGTTTATCGTAACGCTCACCATTGATAACATTAACAACTAAACCTGCCATTACGCCACGTTTTGCTTGTTCTCGTGTTTCAAAAAGGCCTTGTTTATAAGCCAAGACGTCTACTCTTTCCTTAGGCATGGAGTCGTAACCTTTCTATGATTTCTATAATACTGTCTTTCTTGAAACCTTGAGTCTCAGCTAGATTTTGGAAAATAGCCTCCGCTTTATTGAGTGATTCCTCGAGGATAGCATGTGATTTTTCCAGACCAAGAAGAGCCGGATAGGTTGATTTCCCAGCTACTACATCTTTTCCAGGTGTCTTTCCAAGTTCTTCGAAATCAGCAGTCACATCCAAAATATCATCACGTACTTGAAAGGCAAGACCAATCAGGCGACCAGCTTCTTTCAGATTTTCCAAAACCTCTAGATTTTTTTGAGCAACAATACCAGCCGCCACAAAAGGAAAGGTTAAAAGCTTACCTGTCTTATGCTCATGAATTTTAGACAGTTGCGATAAATCAAGTTCCTGACCTTCCCCCTTCATATCCAACATCTGGCCACCAACCATACCGAAGGTGCCTGAGGAATGAGACAATGCTTGAATCAATTGAACTCGAATTTCTGCTGATAGCTCTGTTTGGGACAGGAGATCAAAGGGATCCAAAAAGAGAGAATCGCCAGCCAATATCGCCGTTGCTTCATCAAATTTCTTATGGTTGGTTAAACGTCCTCGACGGTAATCATCATCATCCATAGCCGGCAGATCATCGTGAATCAGACTTCCAGTATGAATCATTTCAAGACTCGCTGCAACATCGAAATGACTAGGAGTTAGCTCTAAACCAAATCCTTCAAGTAAATCTAAGAAAATCAGTGGACGAATACGCTTACCGCCACTATCAACTGAATAAAGAATAGCAGTGATTAAATCACTTGATACAGGAAGATTATTTTTTTGGTAGTAATCACGGATAGCCGCATCAATTTTATTTAGCTTGCTCATTAGGCATCCATTTCCGTTTCTGTACCATCTGCTTGCATAACCTTAACTAGTGTTTTTTCAGCATCTTCCAAGGTCTTCTGCAAATCCTTAGACAAGGCCATACCTTTTTGGAACTCAGCAATAGCATCCTCAAGAGCAACATCTCCTGTTTCGAGCTTAGTGACAATGGCTTCTAAGTCCTGTAAATTTTCCTCAAATGTTTTTTTAGTTGACATTTTTTACCTCTACTTCTAGTTCTCCATCTCTCATTTGGACGGTTAATTGATCACCTTCGGTAATATTCTTGGTACTGGTTAAAGGTTTATCATCTTTTTTGACAATGGCATAGCCCCTTGCAACAATACGGCTAGTATCTAGAGACAATAAAGCATCCTGTGCCTTTTCTAATCTCACACGGTTACCATTAATGGTGTTCTTGGTTGTGGTCACCAATAAACGTTGCAAAGACTCTCGACGGTCTTGATAGTTCTGAACACTGCTCAGAAGATTTAAGCCTTGTAAGCGTTGTTTCAAAAGTTCCGCTTTTTTTTGCTTTCGCTCGAAATCTTGACTCACGAAGGTTTCAAGCCTTGTTGTTAGTCGATCCAACTTTTGTAAATAACCATCATATAGGCGCTCAGGTTGCCTAAAGACAACAGATTGTGACAGTTTAGCTAAACGTTCTTGATTGTACTGTATACGTCTCAAACAGGCTTGATAAGCTCTATTTTGTCTTTCACGAATCCAAACCAAGGTATCGGCCTTTGATACCGGAGTAGCAAGTTCTGCCGCTGCTGTAGGTGTGGCAGCCCTTCGATCTGCAACAAAGTCAGCCAAAGTCGTATCTGTTTCGTGACCAACACTTGAAATCACAGGTAGACGACTCCCAAAAATGGACTGAACAACAATTTCCTCGTTAAAAGCCCAGAGGTCTTCAATAGAACCTCCACCACGACCAACGATAAGTAAATCTAAGTCATCCCTTTGATTGGCTTTTTGAATATTTTCAGCAATTTCCTGTGCAGCTCCTTCACCTTGAACCTTGGTAGGGAAAAGTAAGATTTCTACCCCTGGAAAACGACGACTAACGGTCGTAATAATATCTCGAATAACCGCACCACTAGGACTTGTGACAACCCCGATTTTTTTGACAAAATTAGGCAGCGCTTGCTTATGACGATCATCAAAGTAGCCTTCTGCAGTCAATTTTTTACGAAGCTGTTCAAACTGGATAGCCAAAGCTCCAATACCATCCGGCTCAGCCTTCTCTATAATAATGGAATAAGAGCCACTAGGCTCATAAATCTGGACACGACCTACGACATTGATCTTCATCCCTTCTTCGAGTTCAAAACCAAGTTTTTTGAAAACTCCAGCCCAAATCGTCGCCTGAATAACAGCTCCTTCATCCTTAAGCGAAAAATATTGGTGACTCGGGCGGCGACGAAAATTGGAAACCTGTCCCGTCAAATATACCCTCTCTAAATAAGGATCACGGTCAAATTTCATTTTCAAATATTTGGTTAAGGATGTGACCGATAAATAGTCTGACACGACAACTCTCCTTTATTTAACCTATCCTCGAAAACCTGAAGACATTAAAAAAGTTCTGCAGAACTATCATCCCCAAATCTTCTCAGTCGGCTTTTTAATTGTATACACGATTACTTAAAATTATACCAAAAAAGACTGTCAAAAGACAGTCTCAACCACCATTGTCAGGTGTTTTATATGGTTTCATTAATCGGTTGTATATTTTTTTGAAACAACGTCCCAAGAATCGCTTGAACCATCAATACCACCATAGGCTTCGAGTTGTCCCTTCTTGTCCACACGGAAAAGAAGAACATCATTACCATAGGCATCATAAAGTTGAGCATAAACTAGGTTATCATCATCATCCGTCCAAGAATAGACTTTCCAACCTAGATTTTTATAATTTTCTCCTGTTGACCCTTGTTCTTTAGCATAAGTAGAAACTACCCAGTCTTCTAACTGTTGGTCAGACAAGGATGAGGTATCAACTTGAGAGGATTGGTTATCAGATGATGCTGCTGCTTGTTCCTTACTTTTAGCTAACTGACCATTTTTCCATGGATTTGTTACACTCTCTTTTTGGTTATTACTATACCACATCAAGGTAACCACAGGAATAACCACTGCAAGTACTGCAACAACTCCAATTACCCATCTAATGATTTTAGGATCTTTGAGTTTATCAAAACTCGAAACTTTTCTTCCCTTTGTAGTTTCATTTTTACGACGTCTAAATTCGCTCACAGCTTTTTCCTCTTTTTCTTGAAAGTAGTCCCTTTTTTTCTTTTCCTCTTGTTCCAAGAGTTTTTGCACTTCCCTACGACCCTGCGGATCACTCGTTTGAGCCAATGAAATCTGCAACTGAAAAATACGATTATCCAAAGCTTGCTCATATTCTTTGGCTGCTTCTCTATCACCATTATCAGCTAAGGCTCTCAGATACTCTTCATTACTGAATTCAGCCATTCACTATATCGCTCCTGCTTCTAAATCGTTTCTTCTATTTTCTTAAAGCCTGAGACTTTTGTCAAGTTACTAGTTTGTAACAAATTCTTACAGCTGTAAAAAGCCGAAGAAAGTCACATTCTCCAGCTTATTTCTTGGTTGTTTCTTTATAATACTTACAATAACTTTGAAGAGGACATGTCTGGCATTTAGGATTCTTAGCCAAGCAATGATAACGTCCAAAGAAAATCATACGGTGATGACTGATAATCCAATCCCTCTTTGGGATTTTCTTCATCAGTTCTGCTTCAATTTCCTCTACACTAGCATCCTCTGGCACGATATTTAGCCTCTTAGATACACGTGAGACATGCGTATCTACAGCAATAGAAGGAATACCATAAACCTCAGCTAAAACCACGTTAGCTGTTTTTCGTCCCACACCAGGTAGACTTTCCAATTCCTTATGCGTTTTCGGAACCTGTCCATCAAAATTCATTAAAACAGCTCTAGCAGTCTTGATGATGTTCTTTGCTTTATTCTTGTAAAGACCAATCGTTCGCAAACACATCTCAACATCATCGAGGTTGGCAGAAGCCAAATCCTCAATTTCTGGATAACGCGCCCACAAGCCTGGTGTAATTTTATTAACAGCCTTATCAGTTGTCTGGGCTGATAAAATAACAGCAACTAACAGTTGGAAAGGAGTTTCCCACTCCAACTCTCCATGAGCATTGGGAAACATCTCCCCCATGAGAGCTAGAGCCTCATTAACACGTTTTCTTCCTAACATTATTGGCCACCCCATAATTGACGGGCTGCATCCATTCCTGTTTTGAAGTCATCCGAAACTTGGTGATGGTGCTTCTTACCTTGATGCTCCAAACGACGCTCTTCAACTTGAATTTTCGTCGTAATACCACTCAATTTCCAGTTACGCAGAACCCCTTTGATGTAATTCCAATTTGTCTTGCGGTTAAATACTGCTTCTTTCAGAGCTTCACGGATAAGTTCGGGATCAGTATGCTCTTCTTGAATTTCCTTGTTTAAATCTTCGATAACCATAGGATTCAAGATTCCCAAAGCTTGTTCTAACTCATCTGTTAACTGCTTGATGAGCTGTGTATTTGTAGGCTGACCAACTACAGGCCCCGTCGTTGTCTTTTCATTGCTCACTAACTTATCCAAAACTGCCAAGGCAGGTGAAGCATCTACAACCATCTCAATTTCATTATTAACCTTAATAGTCGTGAAATCAAGGAGTCCAGCCTCAGTCAATGTCGTAATACTTTTATTAACCTCAGTTGGTGTCTTTCCAGTTGCTTGCGCTATCTGACTAGAAGCCACTTCTCCAATCTGAGTTGTCGTTTGTAGATAGAGAAACTGCCAAACCAGAAAGTCATCCGCAGATGGAAAAATATCCTTAAAGTGGAAAAATAAAGCATTAGGAAGGACCAGATTGCCTGATCGATACTGTTCAAAAAAACTCATATTTACCTTTCAGAGTAGCTAGACACCTAAAAAGTCTTTATGCGCTCACATAAGTCTTTTGAGACTGTCTACTACAAATAACCGTAGAATGAAAAATCGTCTTCCAACTCTTCTAAACGATAAGGTGTTTCTTGATATACCGCATAGTTAATCCAATTGCTAAAGAAGGCCGATGCCGCAAGATTCCAACGCAGTTTAGGTTCCTGACTTGGATCATCCTCTGGGAAATAGTTTGCCGGTACGTCTGGATCGATCCCGGCATCCAAATCTCTTCGGTATTCTCTGGCCAGAGTATCACGGTCATATTCAAAATGACCGAAACTATATACTTCACGAAGATTCTTACTTGCTAAGATGGATAAACCGACCTCTGGTCCTGACACAACAATATCTAAATCCGTCTTGTTTTTAATATCCTCGAGCGTAACCTCAGTATAGCGAGAGTGTGGTGACACAAAGCTATCATCAAAGCCATTCATAAGGAAGTTTTCAGGCATGTCAACCGTTTGTTTATAGATACCAGATAATTTCTCTGACAATGGGACCTTGTCAACTCCATGCTTATAATAGAGACCTGCTTGAGCTCCCCAACACAGATGAAGTGTTGAATAGACATGCTTTTTAGACCAATCAAAAACTTGTGTTAATTCTTGCCAATAATCCACTTCCTCAAATGGCATTTGCTCAACAGGTGCACCTGTTACGATGAGACCATCATAATACTTATGCTTAATTTCATCAAAAGTCTTATAAAAGGTTTCCATATGTTCGGCATGGGTATTTTTTGACTTATGACTAGCCATATAAAGAAACTCGACGTTAATTTGAAGTGGCGTATTGGCCAAAAGACGTAGCAATTGAGTTTCCGTAACTTCTTTAGTAGGCATAAGATTAAGGATTAAGACCTCCATTGGTCGAATATCCTGGCTACTAGCTCTGTTCTCATCCATGATGAAGACATTTTCCGAACGCAATACATCAAGAGCTGGTAACTTATTATCAAGTTTTATAGGCATAACAATATCTCCATCCTTATTTATTCTATCTTCATATTATAAACCGGGGAGGTATTGTTATCAAATATATATTTTCTCTAGTTAGCTATAGCTTTAAACTATATTTAGAGGCTACCTTTGTTTTAAAAGAGTTAAAAAGGCCCTAAGGCCTTTTGTTAGTTCATAGATAGATTTATCCTGGGAAGTTCATCAATACTTTAGTATCGTAACCTTCAATAGCTTCACGTCCATTAAGACCATCAAGCTCAATCAAGAAGGCACAACCAGCAACGACACCACCTAGGCGCTCAATCATTTCAATTGTAGCTTTGACGGTACCACCAGTTGCCAAGAGATCATCAACGATAAGTACACGTTGGCCTGGCTTGATTGCATCGGCATGCATACAAAGTGTATCGACACCATACTCTTTTTCGTAATCGGCTGAAATCACTTCACGTGGCAATTTACCAGGTTTACGAACAGGAGCAAAACCAATACCAAGTTCAAAAGCAACTGGACAACCAACGATGAAACCACGCGCTTCGGGACCAACAATCATGTCAATCTTCTTATCAGTCGCATACTGAACGATTTCACGGATAGCATAGCTATAAGCATTTCCATCAGCCATCAAAGGACTAATATCACGGAAAGTAACCCCTTCTTTAGGGTAGTTTTCAATAGATGCAATATAATCTTCTAATTTCATTTGTTCTTCCTATAGGCTTTTCGCCAAAAAATATTTACATACCATTATAACATGAAATAGTAAATTTAGAAAATGCTAACCCTCATTTCGAGACGAATCCTTTGGATTAAAACTCCCCTACTTATAAAGCCAATCATAAATTTCCTGTGGTGTTCCCAAAGCCATGAGTTCTTGGAACTTAACTAGTCGTTTCAGATCTTGGAAAATCTGACTGTCCTCAATCTCACGTTTTTCAGCTTCTTTATTGACTGTCATAACACCATTATCAATAGTCACAAAATCCAATTCATCAAAGATTTGAATCATCTTAATCAGAAGAATCTTGTCGATTTTAAGGTAATGACTGAGTTCATCCAATTTATAGCGAACATCGAATTCTGGGAATTGGTAAATGGTTTTATAGAGCCTTGCAAATTGCCCTCTTGTTCCATAACCTGTCAGATAATAGGCTTCCTTTATACTATTTTTAAAATAGATAGCCTGGAAATCTTTACCTTCAAACCACTCTTTTAATTCCGTCGCTGATTCAGGTAGGGTGTTGAGGATAACCGCAGGCTCTGTGTCTGCTGCTTCTTCTACCGATGGTAGACCTTCAGGAAGTGCCATATTTTTTGAGCGGAAATCAAATAATTGAACACCATCTACACGCGCATCTTCTAGCATGAGCTGTAGCGTTGTCTGACCATTCCAAACATTAACAGACAAGGTCACTGCCAATTCCAAACCTTGAGCTTGTTGAAATTCTTGAAGCAGATTACCTTTATTAAAAGCGGCAACGTCAAAGCTATCCTTGCCTTGCTTCACCTTAAACTTAAGATGGGCTCCATTTTGTCCCATTGTCCTAGCTTGAGTAACGGTAATATCATGTAGCCAAAAGACTGGCTTTTTATTATCCATACCAAAAGGTGCTAGTTTTTCAAGGCTCTTAATGGTATCCAAGCTAAGCTCACTGAGTTGGAGCTCCTCGTCTAAATTAAGCGTATTTTTGGCAGTCGTATCAATGTCATTATCGTAGACATAATTGCACAAAATATCTGAGAGTTGACCAAGATTTTCCTCCGGAAGGGTCATCCCAGCGGCTCCAGCGTGTCCTCCAAATGCAGTAAAGATGTCTCGGTGGTCATCAAGCGCATGGAAGATATTGATAGATTCCAAACTACGGGCTGAACCCTTAGCCAGACCATCTTCAATATTCAAAACCACTACTGTCTGGCTGATTTGTTCCATGATGCGCCCCGCTACAATACCTAGAACACCAGGATGCCAACCTTCCTTGGCCAAAACCTGAACTGGTTTGTCCAAGTCTACCATGGTCATAGCTTCATCAAAGATTTTTTGAACAACTTCCTTACGTTCTTCATTTTTAGCATTGATTTCCAGAGCAATGGCTTGTGCTTCCTCATCGTCAAATCCGGTCAACAGTTCAATGGCTGGATTTGGATCATCTAAGCGTCCCAAGGCATTGAGTTGAGGAGCCAGTTTGAAGCCTACCGTTTCTTCGGAAATCGTTGTTGGGTCTACATCTGAGATGCGGAGCAATTCTTGAAGCCCAATACGCTCAGTAGTCTTGAGAATTTCCAGGCCGACCTTGACCATAATACGATTTTCATCCGTTAAGCTAACCATATCAGCAATGGTACCAATGGCTACCAAATCCAACATCTCTGTAGGAATAGTTTCAAGGAGGGCCGTTGCCAATTTGAAAGCTACACCACATCCTGCCAAATACTTAAAAGGATAATCGGCATCTGGATGCTCTGGATGGACAATGGCATAGGCATCTGGAAGCTGTGCCGGCATACTATGGTGGTCTGTAACGATAACGTCCACACCTTGCTCTTGCGCATAAGCAATAGCTTCATTTCCCGCAACCCCATTATCCACTGTAACAATGAGTGAAATGCCTTCCTGCTCAATGAAATACTTATAGACACTTTCGTTTGGCCCATAACCATCTGTGAAACGGTTAGGCAAATAGACTCGAGCCTCAGCGCCCATCATTTCAAGGGCTTCCTTGACAATCGATGCTGATGTCATCCCATCCGCATCATAGTCTCCATAGACTAAGATTTGCTCGTAATTTTCAATGGCCTGACGAATTCTAGCAACCGCCTTGTCCATATCATGAAGAAGATATGGATCATGAAGGTGTGATAAATCAGCCTTAAGAAAGTCTTCAAGGGCCTCTTCTGTCGTCACGCCACGTTCATAGGCAATCTTAGCTGCTGTTTCTGCCAGTCCATGTTCTTTAGCAAGTTTAAAAAAGCCAGCATCTGGCTCTTTTGTGTTTATTTTCCAATCATACGTTGATGTAATCATGTTTTTATATTTTCTCCCTGTCATCTAGTCAACCTATTATAACATGAAAAAATTTATCATAGTGAATAGAAGCCTAAGTTTCCTAGAAAGAGAATGGAAAACATCGAAAGGTGCTTCGACTCGTGCTATATTTCCAATCAAGACCTGCTTTTCTGGATAAAATAAAAAACTAGGTATTGCTCCTTATTTGACTTATGTTTTCTCAAATATTCTTCTCTTCTTTTTATCTAGCTCTATTCTACTATCATTTTCAAGTAATATTAGAAAAAACAAGAAAAAGATTCCCTATTTGGAAATCCTTTACATCAATATTTATAAATCATCCCTGTACAAGCTTGCTCTGAAAGTTCGATAAAGCCCAGAGATTGGTAAAAAGCTAGATTTTTCTCGCTACGTTCAGTGACAAGGAGTCGTTGATAGACATTGGGAAAAGTTGCTAAAGCCTCTTCTAAGAGTTTCTTTCCGATTCCTTGGCGCTGATGATCTGGTCGCACCAAGAGGTCCTGCACCAAAAGAACAGAGTGTCCATCTCCTACCAAGCGAATGTAGGCTACTAACTCTTCCTCATCATAAACTGCCAACTGCCAGAGACTAGCTTTGACAGCTTCTTCTAGCATAGCTGGGTTGTTGGTATAATTGGTCCAGCCGACTGAACTGTACAGTGCGAGTAGGTCTGTTATCGCTGGAATCTCTTTTTTATAATTTAACATCTTAACTCCTTTTTAACCTATAATGCTGGAAGAAGGCGATATCCCGATAAGGGGATTCTTGGCAGACCGCCAGCTCCATCTTGAGCATAGACTCTCGCCATCCCTCTTGGTCTTTGAAGCGATTGTCCTGCAAGGCGTATTATACCTGTCCTCAGGGTTTCCGGATGGTTTCTAAATAGACTTGAATATTGACTGCCATCTACCATTCCCCTATTTGTAGTTAAACACATTGGTAGCTAGTTTGTCCGAGATGCGTGGAAATAGCGTATATCCTTTGTGGGCAACTGATAAGAGTCGTGGTAGATTGACTTCACGTTTGTTTTTACCCAGAATACGAACAATCTTTTTAGCCACGTATTTAGGACTGAGGACAAACTTCTTAACACTCTCAAGATAGGCTCCAGAGGGATCTGCTTGGTCAAAGAAGCTTGTCTCAATTGGACCAGGATTGACTGTAGTCACATAGACTCCCTTATCAGCCAGCTCTAGACGAAGGGCATCTGAGAAGCCAATTACAGCAAACTTTGTCGCTGCATAGACACTTGAGTTGGCTGTCGCAATTTTTCCCGCCATACTGGCGATATTGATGATATGGCCATGGCCTTGCTCCACCATTTTCTCAGCCATCAGACGTGAAAAGGTCATCGTCGCAAAGGTATTGATATCAAACATATCACGGACCTCTTGGCTAGTGTAATGATCATAAGACTTGAATTCACCGAAACCAGCATTATTGATAAAGACATCAATACGTCCAAATCGTTGATAGAGATAATCGACCATTTCTTTAATGGCACTGTCGTCTCTAAGGTCAATGGCAAGGCAAGTTTTATTTTCAACATGGCGATAACATTTCTCAAGTTTATCCTTGTCTCTTCCTAAGAGGATAATGCCATCACTGGGTGAGAGCTGCTTGACAATTTCTTGTGCAAGCCCTCCTGAAGCACCAGTAATAGCGATAATACGTTGTTTAGCCATTAAATCTCTACCTCTTCCAAGTCACGAACGATGTGGGTGTTTTCGAAAATTGTTTTAGCATCTGCTGCCATCTTACCGATATCACGCCCCAAGAAACGAGCTGATACGTGATTTAGAAGAAGACGTTTAGCTGACGCATCTTTAGCGACCTGTGCTGCTTGCATGTTGGTTGAATGCCCATGGCTCTTGGCAATTTTTTCGTCACCTTTACCATAAGTAGACTCGTGCACCAAGACATCTGCTCCCAAGCCAAGACGAACACTGGCATTCGTCTTACGAGTGTCACCTAAGATAGTGATAACCTTACCTTTCTTAGGTGCGGAAATAAAGTCCTTGGCAATGATTTTGGTTCCATCTTCAAGAACCACGTCTTGCCCATTCTTAATTTGACCAAAAAGCGGACCAAATGGCACACCTGCTGCTTTAAGGGCCTCAGCATCCAAGGTTCCTTCAAGATCCTTTTGAACCACACGGTAACCAATACAAAAAATGGTATGATCCAACTTATCTGCATAAACAGCGAACTTGTCATTTTCCATAACCAAGCCAAGCTTATGCTCATCAATTTCCTTAAAATGCACATGGTAAGGGAGGCGTGTTCCAGAGGTACGAAGACTAGTCATAACATATTGTTTAATGCCGACTGGACCATAAACCTCTAAATCTGTTTGTTCTTCACTCGATTGGAAAGAACGGCTAGCCAAGAAACCAGGTAGGCCAAAGATATGGTCTCCATGCATATGTGTGATAAAGATTTTTTTAACTTTACGAGGTTTGATTGTTGTTTCTAAAATCTGACGTTGGGTACCTTCTCCACAGTCAAACATCCAGACCTCATTGATTTCATCGAGTAACTTCAGAACCAGACTCGACACGTTACGGGCCTTGGAGGGCTGCCCGGCACCCGTCCCTAAAAATTGTAATTCCATGACTTCCTATACTTTCTATCTATCGTTTTTTATTTCTGGACAATATAAGCCAGGCATTCACGCTGAGCAAAGCCGTAATAAACGGTTTGCCCTTTATATTGAGACAAAAGTTCCACTAATTCATCTTGATTGAAGCTAGCCAACTTAATGACATTCCCCTTCAACTTAGTTACACGACTAAGTAACTGTGTCTCAGGTGTCAACTCTTCCAATACTTCTTCGTCAAAATCAACCTTGGCCATCTTAATTTGAGTGCCTTCAAGATAAACCTTATACTGCGGGAAAACTTGAGCAAGCTCAAACAAAATGCTAGCCGTTGGAACCTCTAAATGCTCTGCAAAGACTAAGGCTACCTCATCAGCATTTTCATAGCAAAATCCATAGGATTTTCCTGACAAATTGAGGCGAATAAATGGCTTGTGCTCATCAAAAGATGGTGCAGGGTTAAAGAGGTTCAACTCCTTTGAAAGGTCCAAATAGTAATCCGTCGCTGCTTCAGGAGATTGTTTTTGGTAAATCTCTGCAAAATAAGCATTAATCACGCTTGGTGGTGGCGTAATGAAAGCCAATTTTTGACTGTCCGAAAGGTCTGACAAGGTATTTTTCAAATAGACCTTATCTAAACTTGTAAAACCACCATATTTTAAAGCTAAATCCATATAATCAGTCATAAAATTCTTCCAATTTCCATTTATTTTTCGGTGAAATATAACCTGTAATTTCTTCCACTTCTGTCTCAAAAGTGTAGCTATCTAGCAAGGCTAATTGACTCAACTGATAAAGTTTATAAGCTTGATCCTGATGGACCTTAATACTAAAAGGTTCAAAAATCTGTTGAATTTCATCAATCAAGAGTCTTCTTAGTGCCTCACGACTTCCCTTGTCACGTGCTGAGAGACGAACATTTGGAAAGACTGTTGCTACTAGGTTATCAGCTACATCCATCTTATTGTAAATTGCTAGGCGAGGAATATCAGTCATGTCTAAGTCTTTTAGAATGTCTAAGACCACCTTTTCATGCTCTTCGTGATTAGGATCACTCGCATCAATAACATGCAAAAGAAGATCCACATTACGACTTTCTTCAAGTGTTGACTTAAAGGCAGCAACCAATTCTGTTGGCAAGTCCTGGATAAAACCAACCGTATCTGTCAAGGTCACTTGAAACTGATCCTTTAAGTAAATTTTCTTAGTCGTTGCATCCAAGGTCGCGAAAAGTTCATTAGCCTCATATTGCTTATCATCCGTCATAAGGTTCATGATTGTTGATTTCCCAGCATTGGTATAACCAATCAAACCAATTTTAAAGGCACTTGAATCAACACGCTTTTCGCGAATGGTTTCTCGGTTCTTCTCAACAACCTTTAACTGGCGTTCAATATCAGCAATCTGGTTACGAATCGAACGACGATTGAGCTCCAATTGACTTTCACCAGGTCCACGGCTACCAATGCCCCCTGCTTGACGGCTGAGCATAATCCCTTGACCAGCTAAACGGGGCAACATGTATTTTAGTTGAGCTAGGTGAACCTGAAGTTTCCCTTCATGGCTTCTAGCCCTCATGGCAAAGATATCCAAAATTAATTGCATACGATCAATAACTTTTACGCCAAATGCTGCTTCAAGATTGGTATTTTGACGAGGTGTTAAACGGTTATTGACAATGACCGTAGTAATCTCATCCGCATCCACCATGGCCTTGATTTCTTCTAATTTTCCTGAACCTACGAAAGACTTACTATCATAGCGTTCACGTTTTTGGGTATAGCTAGCTACAACCTCTGCTCCTGCAGTTTTGGCAAGACTGGCAAGTTCCTCCATTGACATGTCAAAATGCTCTGTTTCTTGCAATTCAACACCTACTAAAATAGCACGTTCTTGCTGTTTGGCTGTCTCTATCATAGCAAACCCCTTTTCAAAATAGTCAACTTTTATTATACCACAGGCAGGGGCAAAGAAAAGGTCACAGACCTTAATTTTTTTCAAGATAAATTGTAAAATATAGTGCAACAAAAAAACTCATAGCGTTTCATTGGTGTAAACTGTAAGTAACCACACAAACAGAACCCGAGGAAACACTATGAGCTACTCCCATCTTACCATAACCGAGCGAATAAAGATAGAAGCCTATTTGGAATTAGGTTTGAAACCTTGCCAAATTGCCAACAAACTTGGCGTACATAGATCCACCATCTCAAGAGAGTTAAGACGATGCCAAAATGGCTATTCCGCAGCCTTAGCACAGGAACAGTACGACCACAGGGCTAAACAAAAAGGTCGGAAGTCTTGTTTGACACCAGAGTTGAAAAAGGAAATTGAGGACGGTTTAAAATCCTCCTGGTCGCCTGAACAGATTTGTGGCCGCTATCAGCTTGAACAAAAGCCAATGGTAGCTTTTAAAACCATCTATAACTGGCTCTACGCCGGTTTGATTGATCTGGATTTAAGCGTCCTGCGTCGTAAAGGAAAGACTCGACAACCCAAAGAAACACGTGGGACATTTAGGATTGGCACATCAATTGCCAAACGTCCTAAAGAGGTCAGGAATCGTGAGACTTTTGGCCACTGGGAGCTTGATACTGTGGTGTCTTCCAGAGGCAAAAGCAGGGGCTGTTTAGCGACCTTTCTGGAGCGAAAAACGCGCTTTTACTTAGCTTTCAAGATACCAGACAGAACAGCCAAATCCATGTTTTTAGCCATCAAACAACTTTGTAAGCTATTTCCAAAAGAGGCTCTTAAAACCTTCACTTCAGACAGGGGAAAAGAGTTTGCCTGCTATCCTCTGGTAGAGAACTTAGGAACTTCCTTTTTCTTTGCGGACGCCTATTCATCCTGGCAGAGAGGAAGCAATGAAAACGCAAATGGCTTACTAAGAGAATATTTCCCAAAGAAAACAGATTTAGCCGCTATCTCTGAGGAGGCTTTGAACAAAGCCTTATATGATATCAATCACAGACCGCGAAAATGTTTAGCTTACAGAACTGCTTGTGAAGCTCTAGAGGATGAGTTCGAGTAAATGTTGCACTTATTCTTGCAATTTATCTCAAAGAAAAACAAGTTGGATTAACCAACTTGTTTTCTCTTAATGTTTACGTGTCGGTTTCTTTTTCGAACCCTTACGACGCTTGCCTTGATGAATGCTTGGCGTATTTTGAGAAATGGTTTGACGCATTTTCTCAGTGGCCTTATCAACCTTATCTTTAGCCTTGACCAATTCTTGAGAGGCCTTAGTAACACTCTTCGAAGGCTTATTTTTCTTAGACTTGCTCTTAGAAACAGGTTTCACTTGACTAGTTCCAGACGTACGCATACGACGAGACATAGCCAGGAGAATTTTATTTTCCTCGTTGAGGTTGGTTTGATAAGCCATTGAAAGCACCAAACCAACACCAATCAAGTTAGAGATGAGTGATGACCCCCCTTGAGAAATAAAGGGCAAAGGAATACCTGTCAAAGGAAGAATTCCCACTGCTGCCCCAATATTTTCAAAAATATGGAAGACAATCATCATGATAAAACCTGTCGAAATAAAGGTATAGAAACGATTGTTAGACCTGAATGTCACCCGCAACATGCGATAAATAAGGAAGAGATAGGTTAGAAGAACCAATCCACCACCTACCAAACCAAAGTCTTCCGCAATAACTGTGAAAATCATGTCACTCTCACGAACCGGTACGTTCAACTCCAGATGATTAAAGCCTTTACCATAGATTCCTCCAGTACCAATCGAAATCATCCCCTGTGTCTGTTGAAAGGCGATACCATCTGCATAAGTGAAAGGATCCAACCAAGCTGAGATACGGTTAATCTGGTAGGTTTGTACCCCCATCTTGAGCATAGCTTCCTTACCCCAATCTGTGGTAAATACCATTACAAACAAGCCTAATCCCACTGCAAAAGCTAGAACTACCGGCAAGATAATACGCCAGGATATCCCCGAAACAACTATTATACCTGCTAAAATAGCGAGGAAGACTAAGGCTGTCCCCATATCACCTTGAAGAACCAGTAAACCTAGGACAGGAAGCGTGACCGCTACATATTGGAAAAGTAGCAACCAGTCATCTTGAAGTTCAGTTACTTCCTTTCCTTGTTTAGCCCAAACACCTATTCTCGAAAGAAAAAGGATGTAGGATATCTTCATAAATTCTGATGGTTGGAAAAGGGTGACTGATCCAATGCTGACCCAGTTTTTTGCCCCTGTCGAGGCAACCAAAGCAGGTGAATAGAAAACGAGAGGTAGAACCATAAGTCCCAGGCCAAAAATATAGAGCCAGGGGGTTGCCTTCCAAAGAAACTCTGTATTAAATAACATGACAACAAAAGCAAGTACTGAACCTAGAAAAATCCATAGTACTTGCTGAGACATGACTTGCACAAGATTCTTTGGGTAATCAAAATTTGTCGCGATAAATACCGAGACCAGACCAACCAGTAGTAGAATAAGGACTGGCAAGAGAATCGAGTAATCTATCCGACTTTCAATAGTATTTTTTGACTTAGCCATGTGTACTCCAAAATAAAGATTTAGCAAGAGTTATTATACCACTTTTTGGCCAGACAAATGACCTGAATGTATAAAAGTTTGACAATTTTTTACGAAAAAAGCAACCACAAAAAGTGATTGACTTCTTTCATTCATTAATCTTAATTTGACACGTAGCCTTTTCCTTGAGCGTTAAAGTATACCCATTGCCCTGAAGGAATTTTAACCCAACGATTAATAGCCTTTTCCCCTGTATGAACATCATAGTAAGAGATTGAGCCATCAGGATTCGCAGCTGTTGCACCTTTCACTTGCTTACCAGTTTGGTCAAAGTAAAGGTTTTGGCCGTTGATCGTCTGTTCGCCAACAACAAGTTCACCTTTGGCATCAGCATAGTACCAGTTGTTGTCTCCAGTAGTGAAGAAGGTTGAGACTAACTTATTACCAGTAGCTCCATGGTAGTATGAACGGCTGCCATTCGCATTTGTTGCAAAGTCACCTTTAACCTGTTTACCATCAGTAGCAAAGAAGAGTTTTTGACCGTTAATCACTTGAGCTCCTGTAACGACATTTCCCTTATCATCAGCATAATACCATCTATCATGACCGGTAGTGAAGAAGGTTGATACCAATTTATCACCAGTATTCCAATGGTAGAATGAACGACTACCGTCAGTGTTCGTTACGAAGCCACCCTTAACTTGACGACCATTTGCATCAAAGTAGAGGTGTTGACCATTGATGACCTGAGCACCTGTGACATTACGTCCATGTGAGTCTGCATAGAACCAGTTGTTGTCCCCAGTAGTATAGAAGCCTGGTGTATGTGCCTTAGTCACAACACCCTTAGCATCGATATTAAAGGTTTGACCATTAACTACTAGTGATGTATCCACAAGTTTCACACCTGTAATGGCATCGTAGTATGAAGTCGTACCATCAGGATTGTTCACAAACTCACCTTTAACTTGTTTACCTGACTCATCAAAGTAGAGCTCGTCACCATTGATGGTTTGCGCACCACGAAGAACATCACCTTCGTTATTTGCATAGTAAGTGGCATCACCAACTTGGAAGAAGCGATTCTTAACTTGAACACCTTTTTCATTGAAGTAAAGGTTTTGTTTACCTACCTTAGTAAATCCAGTGGCAACATAGCCCTTATCATTAGCGTAGTACCAGTTACCATCTTGTTCAAAGAAGCCTGAGTACTTACGTTCACCTGAATCGCCACAGAAGAACATCAAGTGGCCGTCTTTTGTAGGAATGAAGATGCCTTTAGCTTGGTAACCATTGTCATAGAAGTATTTTTCCTTACCTTCTACTTCAGTCAAACCAGTAGCCATGATGCCACCTTTGAAGAAGTATTGGTAGAATTTCTCTTCCTTACCACTATCATCTTTAACAGTAACTTCTTTCCAACCAGTTTGAGTCGTCAATTTACCTGACTTACCATAAACCAATGATTGACCTTTGGCATTTTTAATAACACCATCAGTAAACATAACACCATTTGGCAAGAAGAAATAGTTTGAACCGTCGATAGCTTGTTCACCAGTTACAAGGTAACCCTTATCGTTAAAGTAGTACTGTTTGCCATTATATGTCACAAATTGACTCTTAGCTTGAGTACCAGATGTTGTATAATAAGTTACCCCTGTACCATCATAAGCAAATCCAGTTTTAGCTTTTGTATCACCAGTCAAGGCAGCTGGAAGGAAGGTACCTTTATCGTTAACGGTGAAGTACAATTTACCATCGCTGAGAACGTAGTCTGAACCACGTTTTTGGATGTTTGTACCGTTAAAGTACTTAGCTTCCCATTGTTTAATCTTCACAGATGGATCAATTGTCTTACCTGACGCTTCCATAACTTCTTTGAAGATTTCTGGATAAAGTTTTTGAAGTTTGTCGAGGAAGGCCCCACCATACTGTGCTTGGAAATCATTTCCTGATGACTTGGTATTTGTCACATAGAGCTTATTAACCAAGCTAGTATCATCAAGCACCTTACCATGCGTATCTGTACGAGTAGCTGTCACTACTTCTTTACCTGGGAGAGTATACAATTGGTCTGGAACCCAGTCAGCAATGACTTGAATACCTTGTTTGTGAAGAGCCTTGAGGGCATCACGAAGATCTTCTTTTGAACCATATTTATTGTTTTTGCTCATGGCAAAGTCGTAACGGTCTGTGAAGGCATAACCATTTTCAATAATAGAATCAAGGAAAGTGCCATCCTTAGATGAGACATATTGAGGTGCAATCTCAAATGACGTAATACCCCATGACTTGAAGAGGTCTGCGTTAGCTGCAATCAATTTGTTAGTATATTGACTATCCTCTTTGACAAAGTCTTGGAAGTTTGAGAAACCTTCGTAAATCACTTGTGCTTCAAGTGCTGCAGAAGAGCTATAAACCTTATCCCCTTCTTTGTAGGCTTTTGTTGATGGTTTGGCAAGAACGTTTTGATCGTCAGTCGCACCTACTGGTACCCAAACTGAAAGGTAACCACTCATATCAACAGTCTTAAAGCCTTTGATTTCATCAGCTGTGAAGACAAGATTTCCTTGTGCATCTGTGTATTTAACAATCTTAGTATCTGAATCATTCAATGAGGACACGATACCTTTATCCGTACCAAGCAAGAGTGGACGGTAGGCTTGGTTCTTGTGGGCTGCACCCATATTTACAGTAATTGTTTCACCATCTGCTAATTTCAAATCTGGGTTATTAGCAATGAGGGTCAACATACCAGAATTACGACCGTATTTTCCACCTTCTGTATCAGTCTTAGACATCAAATCTTGACCATAACGGACAGAAACCAAAACTTCTTTATTGTCTTTAGCAGACGATACGCCATCTCCAGCAAGATTGTGGATATAAGATGTTTGTCCACCAGCTACATATTTAGGACGCGCTTTAAGAAGAGTTGTGATTTGATCAAAGTATGGTGATTTCTTAGCCATGTACTGACCATTATCAGTATACAAGTCTCCATAATAAACACGTGTTGCTGCACCCATTGTTTGAAGCATCAAAGCATAAGCTCCAGGAATATTTGAATGCGTATATTCCTTATCCACTTTCAACATATCAGCATTATAAATGTCAAAAGCTTGTTTCAATTGATCTAATGTAAAAGTAAATCCATCTGTTGTAGGATCAATTTTTTTGCTGATAATGTCTGCGATAACCGTTTGAACTTCTGAGTCGTGTGCACGAACAAAGAGATAGGTTGCAAAACCAAGTTGATCATATGATGTAACTTCCGCACGGTTTGAAAGACCGAAATAACCACCGTTAATAAGGTCCTTCATTGATGCATTACGAGCACCTGTACCTTTATTAGTTACTGGACGAGTCAATCCATGAACAATAGACAAACGGAGACCATTATCCATAGAAAGGGCAGCTGTATTATGTTCGTCCACATAATATGGGTCGTTTTGAGACCAAGCTTCAAGAATTGAGATATTAGCAAGGGCACGTGCTTCAGACTCATTGACCTTGTAAGCAGCCTTCATGTATGAAGACACTAATTGAAGCATATCGATGCTGACATTGTCCACAGCATCAACACGGATACCATCAAAGTGAGCATCTTTGTCCTTGTCACCAAAGACGATTTGTCCCCAGTTCATGAAGTAATACAATTGGTTAAGCATTTCAGCTTGCACAATTGGGTTTGAGTTGTCGATATCGCTTGATAGCAAGAACTCATAACCAGCATCACTACCACTCTTGATCTTATCGTTTGCCAAACGACTTGTTGCCGTTTGGTCAAGTTTACGGTAGTCTGAGTTAGCCCACTTCGTTAAATCACTATTAACAAAGAGGAGAGCCCCTTTTTGGAAGTGTTCTTTACCTGGAGATTCAGAGTTAATGTCCCATTTATCTTGGTCTTTAACAAAGGCCTCGATTGACTGACGCAACCAGTCTGTTGACTTATTAGCAGCAATCTTAACCTCAATCTTACGTTGAATGATTTGAGCAGCGGCATTCAAGCTAGCTTGAGAATTTTCAATCGTAAAGACATCTTTTGTTTCTTCACCATTGCTAAGAGCCTTAGTCATGTAGTTCAAGTAAGCTACTTGAGTATCCTTATCAGGCCACCAAGACATCAAAAGTGGGCGAAAATCTTTTTCAGTTGACGCTTTCCAAGTTGTTCCTGCTTCAAGGATTTCTTTTGGACGGTACCAACTATCAGCTGTCAAATAACCATCAACAAGTTCAAAGCTTGCTTTTGTTGAATCGTAAGCAGCATTGTTTTTAGTAAAATCAGTGACAAGATTTGTTGTTTCTTGTGTGAATGAATAAGTTGATGTGCTTGAAAGGACACCATTCTCATCAAAATAAAGGACCTGACCATTTACAGTAATGGCAAAGTTTTTCTTATGTGATCCATCTTCTAAAAGATAGTAATATTTACCATCTTTTTCTTTTTTAATATTATCGAGTGAGACTGCAGCTTTAATTTCAGCTTCAGAAAGCTCTTTAGACTTCTCAGTCGTTGGAGCGGCTACTCCAGCATTTGCAGCTACTTCAGATGTTGTAGCTGTTTCTGGTTTAGCGGCTACTTCTGGCTTAGCAGTCGTTTCAGGTTTGGCTTCAACCTCTACTGCTGCAGCTCTATCACTAGTTGCTCCTGAATTTGGTTGAACTGTCGTTTCAGCTGGTTTATCAGCAGTAACTGCTGCTCGGTCTGTTGTTGTGGCATTTGAAGTATTTGCCACCTCTGTTGTTGTGCCTACCTCTTTTTCAACCACAGGATTTGTATTTTCCCCGACTGTAGTTGTTGAAGGTGATCCATTAGTATTATTTATTTCTTCTGCCGAAACAAGTGAAGACGTGGTAACACTAGCACCAACAATGGTAGCCAAGGCTACTGAAGCAACCGCTAAAGTAACCCATTGCTTCTTCACTTTGTGCAGTTTATAGCGTACTTTATTTTCCATATTCAATTTTTCCCCAATATATTTTTTGTCTAAAAATCTACACCTTAAAGACTCATTCATTATATCATTTTTTAGCGCCAAAAAAACTTGATAAATCTTATTTTAACGAGTTTTTTACTATCTTAATGAAAGATTAAATAATTGTCATGTAATCGAATTGGATACTGTCAATAATTTTGTGTAAACACTCAAGTAGAGTTGAAGAATGTTAATCAAATAAGCTTTCAAGTGTGTCAGCACATTGGCCAAACCCTTTGTGGATACGTTGACTTTGCTTGAAATTATAATTTTCAAACAAAGTAACTAAATAACGTTCCAGAGCCTCCTCGTTAGGAGAGTGGGACAGAAATCGGTAATTCGTTAGAAGTCGATTTCGTCGTCACACCTCCGCACAGTTGAGTAGGGCTGTAAAAACTGATGAAATCAGCGTAGTAGAGCCCACTCAACCACTGCGTCTTGCTCGACAATCCAAAGACAATTAAGAGGCTAGGACTATTGTCCCAGCCTCGTTTGACGTTTGATTTCTTTGTTAAGAGACTCAATGAGGTTTGTCGAATAAATGCTGTGCCAAATCTGGTAGGGAAACTGATAAAAAGTTAAAAGATTATCCGTATTCTCCAGACTTTCCATGACTTTCCTATACTTTGGTTTCCATTCAGCGATAAAGTCCTCCAAAGCTAGGACTGCTATTTCTAAATTTTCAGTACGATAAATCGTTTTAAATTGCTTCAAAATAACCGCTCTATCTGCTCGTTTCACTTTACTAGCTAGATTTCGACTAATATGAATTAAGCAACGTTGTTGTTTAGCTAATGGGTAAGCCTGACTGATCATCTGCTCAAGCCCCTTGAAGCAATCGGTCGCTACATGAGAAACCTGTTGAATGCCTTGTTTTTGAAGCTTATCTAACAGGGTGGACCATGAATCATTGTTTTCATTTGGGGCGATTTCATATCCAAGAACAACCTTCTGTCCTTCTGGTGTAATGCCAAGTGCGATATGAATACATTCTTTATTAACGGCTCCACGTCTTAATGGAAGATAGGTTCCATCAAGAAATAAAACAGAGTAATTGGCTTCTAAGCTTCTCTCATGAAAAGCAGAGACATTCTCCTGAGTTGTTTTTGAGATATTAGAAATTGTGGCAGGACTATAGTGATGACCATCCATTCGCTCGATGATGTCGCTAATTTCTCGAGTCGTTACGCTGGTTTGATAGAGTTTGATAACCATCTCTTCCAAGTGGTCATCTCGACGTCCATAAGAGGGGATCAAAGCTGGACTAAAGTTTCCATTACGACTATTACCAGAATTATAGCCTACTTTATCGTAAGGCTCATACCCTAAAAGGGCTGACAATTCTGCTTGAAGCGGATCATTCATCGCCGTTTCAAGAGAAGTACGGAAAAATTCATCAATATCTTGCTTTTGGGCTAAGAAGTTAAGTAGTTCTGTGCTAAACTGAGTCATAGGAATAAATCTCTTTCTAGTAATGTTTCGCAACTCTACTATAACGGATTTATTCCTTTTTGTGTTTACAGAACATATTGTATACTATCCTCTGCAAAATATAGATATAAACATTTTATTCTATTTTGTACAGAAAATAACAACAAATGACCATATTCCTTGCCTATTTTCAATCATTTTGATACTCTACAATTGGAGGTATATATGACTAAACAAAAAATAAATCAAATTGTCGGTTCCATTGGGGCCTTTATCGGGATTATTGTATTTATCGCCTACATCCCACAAATTTTTGCCAATTTACAAGGCAACAAAGCTCAACCATTCCAGCCTTTATCCGCAGCAGTATCTTGTTTAATTTGGGTTCTTTATGGATGGACAAAAGAACCCAAGAAAGATTGGATACTAATTATTCCAAACTCAGCTGGTGTGATTTTGGGTGGACTCACTTTTTTGACTTCACTTTAACAAATTTAATAGTATGTATAAAAAGCTGAGATGAGTTTCTCAGCTTTTTCTCTATTCTCAGATAATTAAACGCTGCACTCACTAACTTCCGCTTTTCCATTCACAATCATTCTCATGGTCATCAACTAGACCTGCCGCCTGTAGAAAACATACTAAGATTAGTAGTGAAGAAATCTCCGACGGGAGTGAGTACTCACTACTTTTTCTTTGTGTTAAAGTAGAGGTGTCTTGTGAAGTCGTGGCTTCTTTTGGCGCTAGACGCCGTAAAAAAACTGGCAAGACACCTGTTTTAGATGGAATTTTATCAAAGTATGTTGGACGCTAGACGTCGAGTATTGAAAATGAAATCACTAAAATAAGGAATCATTCAAGACAAAGAGGTAAACATAATGCGGACAGTTTTTGGAATTGATGTGAGTAAAGCAAGCTCAGAAGTCGCTATTCTTGTGAATGGTGAAAGGGTTCATGGCTATACTATGTCTAATGACATTATCGGATTTTCTCGTCTACTGAAGGACTAAAGACCGTGAGAAACCCCGAAATTATTTTCGAAGCTAATGGTGTCTACTCTTGTCGACTTCAGGCTTTTCTAGAAGAAAACAGCTATGACTATACACGTCTTAATCCTTTGGAAGCTAAAAAGCAACTTGACAGCTTACGAGTCCGGAAAACCGATAAAATTGACGCAGGGAAACTAGCTTCGTCACAATTCGTTTTAAACCGTAAGCCAATTTATGTTCAAGAAAAAGTCTATCAAAACTTGCATGATCTTAGCCGGTTCTACCAAAATCTGACAGAGGATATCGTAAGGACGAAGAATAGGCTGCACAAAGTTCTTCAAGTCGCCTTCCCAGAAATCGAGATTCTACTATCTACTCCTGCAGGTGAGCAATATTAGAATCTCGTGTCCATCTTCCCAACAAAGCATTAGGTGCTGGAATTATCGGAAGTTGAGTTGAAAGAGACTATTCGCCAGTCAACCTCTAAACGCATTTCAGAGAACAGAGTAGGTAACTTGGCTGAGAAGCTAGTTGGACTGGTAAAGCAATCTTATTCTGCCATTTCAAAAACCTCTCCTATAATAGAAGAGGTTAAGTATAATGCACAGAAACTTATAAGGTTGACAAGCCGTCGAGAACAAGTTTTAGAACAGTTGATAGAGTTAGCTAAACCTCTACCTGAATATGTGATTCTTCTCTCTATTCCTGGCATCGCAGAGACAACGGGTACAAGCGTTATTGGCGAATTAGGAGACATTCGTCGCTTTACGTCTGCTAATCAAATCAACGCTTTTATCGGTATTGATCTCAAACACTATGAGTCGGGAGATTTCCTAGGTCAAGAGCATATTACTAAGCGTGGGAATCCTTGTGCAAGAAAAATTCTGTACAAATCTATTCGCAATATCGCTTCAGCTAGCCATACCAATCCTTGTCATATCGCAGATTTCTATGAGAAACGAAACAGACAATCGACAATAGCTTCAACTAAGCCACATACGATTTCCTCTATACATCGTCTCATTCGAACAATGTATTACCTCATTACGCATAACAAACTTTACGATTACTCTTTGACCCAAAATCGATAAGGCTGTCTATGCCGTATTATGGTAACACCTTGTTTCAAAAAATACCAGATGAGGTGTTTTTTTAGCATGCCCATTTATGGATCAAAAAGTGTTAAAAATAAGACAGTAACCTCAGAATAGCCACTATCTTATCTCTTTTTTTACTTAAAGCCTTGATAGACTTGGCAAATGGTAGAAAAAGAGAACCGAAGTTCTCCTTTTTAAATCAATTAGTTTAGCACTCTAGGTGGGTAAGCAAGACCATTCTTATCAAAGTAAACGTAAACTCCTGGTTGAATTTCTACCCATGTGCTAACAGCTCTCTTACCACTATCACCATAGTAATAGCTGATTCGACCATTGCCAGCACTTACTGTTTGCCCTTTTACTTGTTTACCATCTTTAGCAAAGTAATAAGTATCGTCACCAATTTTAACTTCACCAGTCACTGACTTACCATTAGCACCGATATAGTACCAATTGTTGTCTCCTGTTGTGAAGAACTCATTAGTCAAGCGTTCACCTGTTGCAGCATCATACTTGCTATAAGTACCATCTGCATTCTTAACAATACCACCCTTAACTTGGCTTCCGTCTGCATTAAAGTAGAGGTGTTGTCCATTGATAACTTGAGCACCTGTAACAGTCTTACCATTAGCGCCTGCATAGTACCAAACATTGCCATCAGTTGTGAAGAATTCGTTAGTCACTAGCTCTCCAGAACCTTCTTTGTACTTACTATAAGTACCATCTGCATTCTTAACAACGCCACCTTTAACTTGACTTCCATCTTCATTAAAGTAAAGTTTTTGACCATTGATAACTTGAGCACCTGTAGCGGCAACACCATTTTCATCGAAGTGGTACCATTTACCATCGATGTTCCTCCAAGTGTTCTTGATAGCATTACCAGTATGAGCTTCGAAGTAATAAGTCTTACCTTTATAGGTTGCTAACTTATCTTTAGTTTGGAAACCATCTTCACCAAAGTATTGTGTGGAACCATCGATAACAGTAAGACCTTTAGCCATGACACCTTCATTAGTGAAGTAACGGAATTTCACAACCTTAGATTCATTACCATCTTTATCAGTTTCAGTTACATCAAATTTAGTGTAACCACCCTTGTACATTTGACCTTTATAGTTATAAAGGTAAGTATTACCGTTAGCATCAACATAGAAGGCATTGCTCAACATGATACCATTTGGCAAGAAACGATAAACATCTTTACCATTTGGTGAGTATTCACCATTTGTAACCATGTGACCACGTGCATCAAAGTAATAGGTATTTCCATTGAAAGTAACAAAGGCAGATTTAGCTTGATTACCACTTGTACCGAAGTAAGTGATTCCCTTACCATCATTTGAGAACCCAGTAACAGCCTTTTCATTTCCTGTCAATTGAAGAGGAATGAAGTTACCTTCTTTAGTGACAGTGAAATATTTACCAGTTGCTTCATCGCTAAGTACATAGCCAACACCGCGGTCAAGAACGTTTGTTCCGTTGAAGTATTTAGCCTTCCATTGTTTCAATTTAACAGAATCATCAATTGGTTTACCAGTTGAGATCATGTTTTCCGTGAACATTTTAGGGTACTTAGCTTTAAGTTCAGCTAAGAATTCGCCACCATATTGAGCTTGGTAATCCCTACCTGATGACTTAGAGTTAGCTACATAAAGTGAGTGATCAATGATAGCATCTGCAATCTTACGTCCTGCACCGTCAGTACGAGTCGCTGTTACGACTTCTTTACCTGGCAATTGGTAAATTTGGTCTGGAACCCAGTCAGCGATTGCTTGGATACCCGCTTTGTGAAGGGCTTTAAGAGCATCACGAAGATCTTCTTTAGAACCATATTTATTGTTCTTACTCATGGCAAGATCATAACGATCTGCAAAGGCATAACCATTTTGGATAACTGAGTCAAGGAAGGTACCGTCATCGGCAGATACAAATTGTGGTGCCATTTCAAATGATGTTACGCCCCATGATTTGAACAAATCAACATTTTCAGCAATCTTACGGTTAGTATAGACTGAAGGATCTGAACCATCCGGGATAGTTTGGAAGTTTGAGAATCCTTCGTAGATCAATTGTGAATCATAAGCCTCAGTCGCTTTAAGGGTCAATTCGCCTTCTTTTTTAGCTTCTGTTGAAGGTGCTACACGGATATCTTGATCATCTGAAGCTCCGACTGGAACCCAAACTGCTACGAAACCTGACATATCAAATGTTTCATAACCCTTGATGTCATTAGCGCCGAAAGTCAAGACACCATTGCTGTCTGTTTCTTTCACGTAACCTGCTGCGATTGCCTCTGCATCAGATGTAAAGTTCTTGATACCATCAGCTGTACCAACAATCAAAGCACGGTATTTCTGGTTGGCATGGATTTTACCCATTTCAACATTAAGTTTAGCTGACTCATGCAAAGTCAATTTTGGATTATTCACTACAAGAGTTACCTGACCAGAGGTACGGCTGTATTTAGAACCTTCTGTATCGTCAGCTGTCATGATGTCTTTACCATAACGTACTGAAGTGTAGACTTCACTTGTGCGGTAAAGTTCAACATCTGAATTGTCCATCTTACCATCAGTTGGCAACCAGTAAGAACGTTGCGCTTGTCCACCAGATACATACTTGATACGGTTCTTCATCAAGTTAACGATGGTGTCGTGATATGGTGATTTAGTTTCCATATAGTGACCGTCATCTGTATAAAGGTCTCCATAGTAGACACGAGTGATCGTTTCCATGTTCTGCAACATTACAGCATAAGCTGCAGGGATGTTATTCAAGGTATATTTCTTATTGCTGCTGAGCATGTCTTTGTTGTAAATTTCAAATGCTTGCTTCATTTCAGAATCAGAGATAGTGAAACCATCTGATTTTTTATTGATTTCTTTCTTAATGATTTCAGCAATAATATCTTGAACGTTGTTATCATGGGCACGGATAAAGACGTAGTTTCCTGACGCGTCTCCGTATTTCTCATTGTATTTACCAATTGTAGACTGTTTAGCTGTACCGTCTTCGTTGTAGGCAGTGCTTCCATCTTTGTTAATCCAGTCAGTCTTAAAATCGCGTTGAGTCGTATTGAAAGTATTGTTATACAAAGGACTTACAGCTGGTGTACGATCCTTAATTGGTTTAGCCAATGAGAAAAGGAGGGCCAAACGTTGTTTATTTTCCATGGCAAGCGCAGCACCATCAGTCTTGTCATTGTAATGGTTGTCGTTAAGACTCCACGCTTCAAGAACTGAGATATGAGCAAGAGCTTGCGCCTCAGATTTATTTACACCATAGTACTCACGGAAATAGTTTGTGTAGAGTTGAAGCATGTCAGCATTGACATTATCTACCGCATCGACACGGATACCATCGAAGTTAGCATCCTTGTCACCCATAACAATTGAACCCCAGTTCATAAGGTAGTGAATTTGGTTCAATTGTTCCGCTTGAACAACTGGGTTAGATAAGTCTACGTCATTAGCAAGCAAGAAGTCGAAGCCACCCATGTGGTTTGGGTCAGACTGCTCATCAAGAACTGACTTATTAATCGTACCAGTCTGGTTAGTAGCCGTACGGTTCAAAAGACGATAGTTAGAATTTGCCCATGGTGTACGTGAGTCATTCACATAAAGAAGGGCTCCACCTTGAAGGTGATCCTCTCCTCCACCTTTTGAATAGTTTTCAGTTTCTTTGTCCCACTGTGGTTGTGTCTTAACAAAGGCAGAGATAGTTTCACGCAACCATTGTGTTGATTTTTCAGCCTGAATCTTTTGTTCAATCTTAACTTGGATATCCTTAGCAGCACGATTTAAGTCTGCTTGCTTATCTGTGCTTGTGTACTTAGCCTCCAAGTTGAAGACTTTAGACATGTAGTTCAAGTAATTAACTTGCGTATCTACATTTGGCCACCAAGCCATCAAAAGTGGACGGAAATCTTCTGCAGTTGATGCTTGCCAAGTCACACCATCTTTGATGATAGAAACTGGACGGTACCAGCTATCAGCAGTCAAATAACCATTAATCAATTCAAAACTTGCTTCAGATGAATCGTAGGCACGGTTATTGATTGAGAAACCATCAACAATATTTGTTGTTCCAGGTGTGAAAGAGTGTGTTGATGAACTTGTAAGGGCGCCATCTTTGCCGAAGTAAAGCAATTGACCATTTACAGTAATGGCAAAGTTTTCTTTGTGTGAACCATCTTCATTAACATAGTAATATTTACCATCAGTGTATTTGATGTTTTTCAAAGAAAGTGCTGCTTCCACTTCTGAATCTTTCAAAGCAGCTTGAGGAGCTTTAACTTCTGTATTGACGACTTCAGCCTTGACGGTAGCTGGCTGTTCTTCTGCTTTTTCAGTTGTAACAGCTGGTGCATCTGTTGTCACAACTGCTTCTTTATTTGGAACAGCTGCCACTGCTACATCAGCAGTTGTTGCTGTTGTAGCTGCTTCAGCTGTTGCTTGTGTGTTCGTTGTAGTTGCTGTTTCGGCAGCATTTGTTTCTTTAGCAGGCGTTAAAACATCTGCTTCTTTTGTATTTGTACGTTTATCGACTTCTTTGGTTGCTTCTGTAGAAGTAACTAAGTCGGCTGTTGTATCTGAATTTGGTTGAGTTACTGTCTTAACTTGAGTTTCATCCGCTGAAACTGAAGATGTTGTTGCAGACAATCCTCCTACGACAGTAGCAAGTGCTGCAGAGGCAACTGCAATTGTAACCCATTGCTTCTTAACTTTATGAAGCTTATAGTGTACCTTATTTTCCATTATAATTTTCCCCGTGATTTTATTTGTCAAAATCAGACTGAAATCTATCCGATTTCAAACAATTACATTATATCATTATTTTCTAACTATTTCTCGAATTAATTGTTTTTTTATAAAATATATGTAACATAATATTAATATTAGAAAATTTTTGTAATAAGCCTGTTTCATAGGTTTTCAATTCTCATTTTTATATCATTTGATAACTGAAACTATTTTTTTAGAAAATGTCTAGAACACTTGATTTAATAACATTTGTAGCCTTTCTGACTCAAAATTGATATTTGTCAGATTTTTTTCTTTAAGGAGCAAAAAAAGGTGAAATTTCTTTAAACGATTCTCGTTTTCAAGAAATTTCACCTATAAATTCATGTCAAATCATATCGTTTTTCCCTTAATCTCTCAGATTAAGATTAGATTGATTGATTATTTATCGAAATCAGCATAACCATTTTCATCGAAGAAGACAGTCTTACCGTCTTGGAAAGTGATCCATGTGTTTGTCACACGTTCGCCAAGAACTGATTCGTAGTATTCTACTCCTTTTGGTGTGCTGATTGGGCTACCTTTAACTTGGCGTCCCAATTTATCAAAGTAATATTCTTTACCATCGATATTTTGGCGTCCTGTTACAGCCTTACCGTCTTTGAAGTAGTACCAAACATTGTTACCAGTTGTCAAGAAACGGTTATTGAGACGCTCACCTGAATCTTTATCATAGTAAGAGAGTGATCCGTCAGCATTCTTAACAAAGTCACCTTTGACTTGACTACCATCTTCTTTGAAGTAATAGTTTTTACCACCAACACTATAGGCACCTGTCACGATTTCACCATTATCTTTGGCATAGTACCATGTCTTACCACCATCAAGAGTGAAGAAATCAGATTTAACTTGGCTACCATCAGCATTGAAGTAATAGTTAAGGTGGTCAATCGTTTGACGACCTGTGGCGAGGTTACCATCCTTATCAGCATGGTACCATTTACCGTTCACTTCGAAGAACTTGTCTTTTACTTTATAACCGTTATCTACAGTGTAGTAGCTGATCTTACCGTTTTCAGTAACAAAATCACCTTTAACTTGGGCACCATTTGCATGGAAGTAGTATTCGTGACCGTCCAAAGTAAGGGCACCTGTCACATTCTTACCAGCTGCATCACGGTAGAACCATGTTGAGCCATCCGTTGTGTAGAATTCACCCTTCTTAGCTTGTGCATAGCCTTGATCGTTGAATTCATACCAGATACCATCGATTTCTGCCCAACGATTTGTATAGGCATTACCTGAATTTTTATCGAAGAAGTAGAGTTTCCCATCTGGAGTCACATACTTAGTGCCTTTAGCTTGGAAGCCATTTTCATCAAAGTATTGTAATCCTCCACCAGCATAAGTCAAGCCAACTGCCATTTCTCCAGTTGATGAGAAATAACGGAATTTAGCTTCTGTTTCTGAAGTACCTTCTTTCGGTACATCGAATACAAAGTAACCATCTTTGTACTGCTCACCAAAGCTACCAAAGTAATAATATTTACCATCCTGTTGATAAATAGAATCACGAAGCTGGATACCGTTTGGCAAGAAGAAATAAGTCTTACCATCGATATCTTGACGACCAGTTAACATATAACCTTCTTTATCGAAGTAATAGTAATTTCCAGCATATTTAATGAAGGCATTCTTAGCTTGGAAACCACTATTATCAAAGTAGGCCATACCCTTACCATCATAGTAGAAACCTGTCTTACCACCTTGATCTGTCAAAGGTTTTGGCAAGAAGATGCCATTATCAGTAACTTGATAGTAGCGACCAGTAGCATCGTTACTGAGAACATAACGACTACCACGACCAAGGATATTAGTACCATTCATGTACTTAGCAGACCATTGCTTGATTTTAACAGATGGATCAATCTTCTTACCAGTTGATATCATCACATCTTCAAACAACTGTGGATATTTCTTTTGGAGCTCATCAAGGAACTCACCACCATATTGAGCTTGGAAGTCCTTACCTGATGATTTAGAATTTGCAACATATAAAGTGTTATTGATATAAGCATTGGCCTTTGGAGTACCATAACTATTAGCACGTGTTGCTGTTACAACTTCTTGTCCTGGCAATTGGTAAAGTTGATCTGGTACCCAGTCAGCAATTGCTTGAATACCTTGCTTGTGAAGGGCTTTAAGTGCATCACGAAGATCTTCTTTAGAACCGTATTTGTTATTCTTGCTCATGGCAAGGTCATATCGGTCAGTAAAGGCATAACCATTTTGGATAACAGAATCAAGGAAGGTACGGTCATCAGCCGATACAAATTGAGGAGCCATCTCGAATGATGTGATTCCCCATGACTTGAAGAGTTCTGCATTTTCTGCAATCAATTTATTAGTATATTGGCTATCTTTTTCAACAAAATCTTGGAAGTTTGAGAAACCTTCATAGATAACTTGTGAGTCCAATGCTTCAGTAGCAGAAAATGTCTTGTCAAGTTTCTTATCTGAACCTTTAACACGGATATCTTGGTTATCAGGCGCACCTACTGGTACCCAAACACCAAGATAACCTCTCATATCAACAGTTCGATACCCCTTGATTTCATCTCCACTGAAAGTCAAGTTCCCTTCAGCATCAGTGTATTTAATTTTTCCAGCTGCTGCCGCATCATTTTCGTAAGTGACAATTCCCTTATCAGTACCAAGAAGTAATGGACGGTAGGCTTGGTTAGCATGAAGTTTACCCATGTTAACTTTCAAAGTACCATCACCCAGTGAGAAATCCTGATTATTGGCAATAAGTGTCAACATACCAGAATGTTTACTTGTTTCTGCTACACCCGTAGTTTGGTCAGCAGTCATAATATCTTTACCGTAACGAACAGATGACAAGATTTCTTTTCCATTGAACGTGTCGACTTTCATCGATTGTCCACCTGAAACATATTTCATACGGTTCTTCAAGAGCGTTGTGATAGCATCGTAGTAAGGAGACTTGGTAGCCATATATTGGCCGTTATCCGTATAGAGATCTCCATAATAAACACGAGTTACCTGCTCCATATTTTGAAGAATCAAAGCATAGGCAGCTGGAATATTGTTAATAGTATAACGTTTTTCTGCCTTCTTCATATCTTCATTATAGATTTCAAAGGCACGTTTCAATTCAGCATCAGTCATGGTATAACCATCTGATTTTGGATTGATCTCTTTTTGAACAATATCACGAATGATATCTTGAACAAGGTTATCATGAGCACGTGCAAAGATATAGTTAGCTTGTGTATCTCCATACTTACTATTATTTGTACGGTCTGTCAAACTGCTAGTAATCAAATCTTTCAATGAAGAGCCCGATCCATAAAGTGCACCCATAATTGCATAACGAAGGTTATTATCCATGGCAAGGGCTGCACCATCATGTTTTTGATTATAAGCATTATCATTTAAATCCCAAGCTTCAAGGATAGAAATGTGAGCGAGTGCATTGGCTTCAGATTTATCCACACCAAAGGCTGCTCGGAAGTAGTTTGTATAAACTTGGAGAAGGTCAGCATCGACATTGTCAACTGCATCAACACGGATACCATCAAAGTTAGCATCCTTATCACCCATAACAATTGATCCCCAGTTCACAAGATAGTGAATTTGGTTCAACTGCTCAGCTTGCACAACTGGATTTGAGTTATCAACGTCATTGGCAAGTAGGAATTCATAACCACCCAAGTATCTTCCTGTACCATTTAGAGAACCATCTTGGTTACTTGGTGTACGGTTAAGCAAACGGTAATCAGAATTTGCCCAAGGTGTCTTGTCATTATTGACATAAAGAAGAGCTCCCCCTTGAAGGTGGTCAGCAAGGGTATAGTTTTCAGTTGTAGTATTCCACTGGTCTTGTTCTTTTACAAAAGACTCAATTGCTTGACGAAGCCATTCAGTTGATTTTTTAGCTGAAATTTCTTGTTCAATCTTAATTTGAATTGTCTTAGCAGCTGCATTCAATTCAGATTGACTTTGGCTGGTTGAATAAGTTGCGTTAAGGTTAAAGTGTTTAGAGAAAGTATTGAGGTAGGCAACTTGTGTATCTACATCAGGCCACCATGCCATCAAAAGTGGACGAAAGTCTTTCTCAGTTGATACACGCCATTTTTCACCATTTTCCAAAATAGTGACTGGACGATACCAGCTGTTTGGTGTCAAGTATCCATCTACCAACTCGAAGCTTTCTTTCTTAGAATCGTAAGCACGATTATGTGAAGAGAAAGCATCAACTAGATTAGTTGTACCTGGTGTGAACGAGTGTGTTGATGTGCTTGTCAAAGCACCATCTTTACCGAAGTAAAGCAACTGGCCATTAACTGAAACAGCAAAGTTTGTTTTGTATGAACCATCTTCTTTGACATAATAGTATTTACCATCAACTTGTTTGATGTTGTCCAAAGAGAGTGCTGCTGTTTCTTCTTTTTCAGTAACACCAGATTTTGGTTTTTCAGCTACTGTAAGCGTTGTATCTGTCGCTGCTGCAGCTGGTGTTTCTGTTGTCGCACCATTTGCTACTGCTGCACGATCAGTTGTTGCTGGTGTTGCGGTATTAGTAGTTGTATCTGCTGCAGTGGTTGCTGCCGCAGGAGTTTCGACTGTTGCAGTATCAGCAGCCTTGTCAGTTGTTGTTGCTGTCGCATCTGTCGTAGCAGTTGCTGCAGGAGCGGCTACTTCATGCGTTTCGACGACAACATCGCTTTCAGCTGTCGTAGAGGCAACTGGTTGAGTTGTTTCATCAGCTGAAACCTTTTGATTGGCAACTGTAGCGCCACCTACGATAGAGGCAAGTGCTGCCGAAGTGACGGCAATCGTCACCCACTGCTTCTTAACTTTGTGAAGCTTATAATGTACCTTTTTTCCCATTTTAGGTCCTCTTTTCATTTTCCTAGTTTGAATGAAATCTACATAATTCAAACAATTTCATTATAGCATATTTTTTTCAGCCATTTCGAGTCTTTATCAAGTCATTTCAATTTTTAATCATAATGTAAATTGAAAAATATTTTGACAAATATTAAAAACTACCGAATCTAGAAAACGGTAGTCTTTTTCTATTTTTTAGGAAAGTTTTTAGAAGTCACTGATTAAGCTATCTCTATGCAATCAGTTGGCAATTTTCAAGCCAGCTATTAAGCAAAAACCACGTTATGTTGAACCCTGTAACTGACTAAAAAGAGCAAGGTTTCTGTGACCAATTTTGCCAGAACCAGTCCCAAACCAATGGCAACTAGACTACTAAGTAAGAAATAATTACAAGCCAAGAGGACCAGGACCAACATAAAGTAGCGAACACTCGATCTAAAGAGGGAGCTTGTCGGATTGAAGACCACATTAGCGTTTAGTAGACACTGGCTGGAAGCCGAAATCACTCGAGCTAGCACGACCGAAAGGAGGAGATTTTTCGTCAAGGCAAAGAGCACAAATAAGGCGGTTGCATCAATGACTGAGGCCAAGACAGCCGTGCCAGAGAACTTTAAAAAAGGGCTGTAAATACGGATGGAATCACGAATGGGCCGAAAGTGCGAGCTTTTATTCTCCTCCAGATAAACGGTCTCGATAGGGACTTCTGAGATTTGGTGACCTGACTTTTTGGCTTCAAGCAACATGTTAAACTCGTACTCAAAACGATTGCCATCTAGATTAAGCAACCATGGAATCAGGTCCGTTGACATGCCTCTAAGCCCCGTCTGGGTATCCGTTATCTTCTGACCTGTTACTAGACGAAAGAGCCCCGCAGTCACTTTATTTCCAAAGCGGCTTCGTGCTGGCACTTTACCAACAAAGGCACGCGCACCCAAGATAAGATGACTTGGATTTTCCTCAGTCGCCTTGGCCACACGGACAATATCCTTAATCAGATGCTGACCATCACTGTCAACTGTTACTATAGGTTGAGCAGACAGATGTTGGCTGACCACTTCTTCTTGGATATAAGCGAAAGCAGTCTTTAAAGCAGCTCCCTTTCCTTTATTAATCGGGTGTTTAAGGACCGTAGCTCCAAAAAGAGCCGTTTCGTCATAAAAGTCGTCATAGCGTGGTCCACTCCCATCATTGACAACAATAATGCGTGATTTAGGGAGTTTTAAAGTAATATCTTGAACCACCTGAATCAGGCGAGTGTCTGGTTCATAAGCTGGAATAATAATATACATAGGCACTTCCTTTCTGTTTCATCCTATGATTCTTTAGTGACCTCCGCTAAAGCCACCTGGTTGCCCACCACCTTGGGGACCACCATCACCTTGAGGGCCACCCCCACCAGGCATTGAGTTTTCAATCTTAGTTTGTTTTTCACCATTGATAGTAATGTCACCACCAGTATAGGTCGCTGAACCATCGAAGTCAAAGCCAGATTGACCAGTCAAATTAATCGTTCCCCCCGATACAATAATATCGCCGTTGGAATCGATTGGATCTGTATCTCCCTCACCGACCTCAACATTTAGGGTTCCGCCAGTCATCTTGAAGAAAATCTCACTTTGACTGGCATTACTATTAGCAGCATTGATACCGTCATCTGTCGCATAGACATCGATATTTCCGCCATTAATAGTCACAGATTTACCTTCAATACCTTCGGTTGATTTTTCAAGTTTGTAAGTACCGCTATCAATAATCAGGTCACCTGAGGCATGAATACCGTCGTCACCAGCCTTGATAGTCATGGTATTATCAGACAGATACATGGTCCCTACTGATGTGTCGTCATCATTGTCGACCTTAACGCCATCTTCTTCCGCTTCAATGGTCATGGTTGTTCCTGTGATATTAAGTTCATCATTGACATTGAAGGCATCACCGACTGAAGTAATCTTGTAGGTACCGCCATTCATATGAAGACTGTCATTTGCTTTAATACCATTGTTTTTCTTGGCATCAATGTTTAGAGTACCTGACCCATTAATGGTCAAATCTCCCTTAGAGAAAATCACGGCATCCGCATCTTCATCACTATTAGAACTTGAATCAGAGAGGGTGCTAGTGGTTCCATCTTTAAGCGTTAGGTAGACATGCCCGGCTTTTGTAGCGTTGATTGGTGCATTTGTATTTGTCATGGTAGCACCATCTAGAACAATATGGACATCATCTGAATCCCCAGCATCTACCTTGATTTGCACACCATCAGATTTTCCAGAAATGACGTAAGTCCCAGCTTTGGAGATGGTTACGGTTGAATCTGATACCATTACGCCATCACCTGAAACATCCGCAGATGAGCCTGATAGCTTAATCTTAGAGGCTGAACTTTCATCATAAGATGTGTCCGAGTCTTTTGAAGTGAAATAGTTGCTATTGTTCTTATTTGTTTTCTTACTAGTCGTTGCTGTTACAGCACTTGTTTTGGAACTTGTAGTCGTCCCAGTTACTTGACTGTTTGATTGGCTACAAGCGGTCATGACTGTTAGAGCAGTCGCACAAGTTAATAAAGTCGTCCATTTTTTTAGTTTTTTTGATTTCATATTTTTTCCTCTCGTGTTCGTTTGGATGATTACAGTTTACGGGACTTACCTAAAACATTTCTAAAGGTTAACTGAAACTTATCTTAAGTTAAGTTTGGTGAAAGTTTGGCTTAGGACTTCTTTCAGAAAAGTTCCATAGACTAATAGGCGGGCAAGTAAGTGCTTTATAAAATAGTACATTTGCCCTTAACTTAATTTTCTACTATAAAAATAAAAGCCAAATCTTAAAGTGAAGGCTTTGAATCTTATCTAATTGAACACGCCTACAACTCGGGGGAAAAAGATGGGCCCTGCTTGGAGATAAACTCCTGCGTCTCGTCCCCCTATTTCCCTGAGAGTTGCTTTACGGCTTTGTATCTTATCTATAAAAGGAGTTTTTTCATGGTTAAACAATTGGAAACACGTTTTAAACGTATTGAAACGAAATATGTGGTCTCAAAGGAAAATCTTGAAGACTTGCTCGCTGATCTTAAGGAGTATTTGGTAGAGGATGATTATCCGACATCTACCATTTCAAATATTTACTTTGATACGGATAATTTTGACGTCATCCAAGATGCCCTAGATGGTAATCACCGTCAAGAGAAAATCCGCATGCGTACCTACCTAGCCAATCCCCAAATTGATAGCAAGGTCTTTCTTGAGGTCAAAGCTAAAGATGAGGAGGGAATCGGTCATAAGTTTCGTCTCGTTTCAACACCGCTTGCCATCACTAACTTGATGACAGACGGTAAGAATCATGGTCAAATCACTGACCGCCAGCTCTTACAGGATATTCACCACTTACGTCAGCGTTATGATGAAGGTCTCAAACCTCGTATGTATATCTACTACGACCGTTTTTCAATGAAAGAAAAAGAGACTATCCAAGGCTATGCCTACAATAAAGTTCGTGTTACCCTTGACCAAAATTTGACTTACCGTGATGAAGACGTCAGTCTCTTCAAGGGAAATCATGGGTTTCCCCTTCTTGATGAAGATACGATTATCATGGAAATCAAGGCACCTGGTCAAAAGCCAGAATGACTTCAAGCTATCTTAGACAAACATGGTTTGGAAGAGCAGAAATTCTCAAAATACAGCTGTGCCTATCATAAGTCTCAAGGTCTAGACTACGGGCCACATCCTGTTCAAGAAAAAGGAGCTGCCGCCTATGTCTAATCTCTTCAATTCTATCTTTAATGATGCAACCGCAACTGCAAGTCCCCTTCAACTCATGCTGGCCTTACTGGTCAGCCTTGTTTTAGGCTTGGCCTTGACCTGGACTTACAAATATCGAACCCTCTACACCAGAGAATTCGCCATCAGTTTGACCTTGCTGCCATGCTTGATGACCCTAGTTATCTTCCTTGTCAATGGTAGTTTGGGGACCTCTATCGCCGTGGCAGGGACCTTTAGTCTCATTCGTTTTCGATCAGCGACTAGTGGTTCCAGGGAGCTAATCGCCGTCTTCATGGCCATGATTATCGGTCTGGCATCTGGGACAGGCTATTTGCTACTGGCCGTCCTCTTCACCGCCTTTCTATTGGCTGTTTGGCTCCTTTTGGAAAATCGTCAAAGTCGTACCGACAACCAACGTCGTAGACTCCTGACCATTAACGTCTCCTACCAAGACTTGATTGATCAAAAAATCACTAAAACCTTGCTCAATTTCACCAGCGAATGTGACTTGATTTCCCTTAACACCACTGGTGGGGGTGAAAGCATGCAACTGGTCTATGAAGTGGACTTGAATCCCCAAGTGGATGACTTCCAATTGACGAACCACCTTATCTCAAGTATTGAAAATTGTGACCTTGCCATAACCAAAAAAGCTAAAAAGAAAAAGAATTTGTAAGATAAAAAGACATCTCCAATTGATTTTTGGAGATGTCTTTTTGCATGTTTTGAGGTTAACATTTTCACTTAGCTATAGCCTATACTTCTATGCCACCAGTATGGAGTGCGAGATTATCGCAGGAATCAAAGTATCATCTAATCATCATCATCTTGGATAACCTTACCATCTTGTATGTTAAAGGTATAGCCAATATATACGGACTTGTCATAATTAGTGGAATTTTCTTCATCAGTTGTGAAAAAATAAAATTCGTACTCTCCGTCTGGCAGCTTGCTAGCATCCAGTTTAGTTACTGCCTCTTCTAAATCTTTCTTACTAGTATTTTCTGTATCGCCTACTTCTATTCTCATAGTGACAAGGTGTTCATCAATCATTGTTTGGTAGGGAATTTGATAATAGCCATAAAAATCATTCTTGCCATTTTTACGGTTTTCTTCAGCTAAATGAGCTTTACGATTATTAGCTTCTTGATCTATCAAAGTATTATCACTGAAGGAGAATTCTTCAATATCAAGGTCTAAAGATTGCTTTTTAAGTTCCTTGAAGAGTTTTTGCTCTTCTTTTTTTACAGATTTTTGTTGTAAATAGGTTTCCGAGTATAGACCAGGAGTCTTATATTCTTCACCATTAACTGTCCAGTCCAGGTTAAAAGTAATTTGTGAATCTAATGATATAGTTTGATTGTCGTAGGTTTCCTCTGAATAGGTATAATCGACATAAATACCTGCACTATCTAGAATCACCTTTTTGATATTCTTAACTTGGACCTTTCCCTTAAAACCATTATGAGCCAAGATTTTTTGCGTTTTTTCCCTGGCTTTTGAGTAAGCATTTGGAAGTACAACTGTACAACCAACTAAAAGACTAGAACAAAGGAGGAGAATTGCTAAACGAGAAAGAGTTATGATATAAGGAGTATTTTTCTTCATAGGACATCCTTCCTTTCCTCAATGATTTGTATAAATAAGCACACCAAATCCTTCAAATAAAACGAGCTTTCTTCACTCCTATTATAGCATTTTAAAGCGCTTTCTCATGGTAGTTAGAGGGACAAAATCATTAGAATTCCTCTAGCAAAAAAGCCTGAATCATCACTTCAGGCTTTTCATCTTAGTTCAAATCGGTTGAGATAATCCTCAATAATCTGTTACTTCTTTTCGGTCATGGACATTGCTTTGCTTGCCCTGACGTGCTTTAAGTACGGCTTCAACGTCTTCAGGGCTAACCCCTGTTTCAACGAGCATAACGGCTAGGTGATAGAGGACGTCTGCTGTCTCGTTGGCAATTTCTTCTTTATCAGCATTTTTGGCCCCAATCACAACTTCTGTCGCTTCTTCGCCAACCTTTTTAAGAATCTTGTCTAGTCCCTTGTCAAAAAGGTAATTGGTATAAGACCCTTCTTTAGGATTCTTTTTACGATCTAAGGCTTCCTTATAAAGTGTTTCTAACATAGCTACTCCTATCTGTCTTGTCTGTCATCATATATATCCGTAAAGAAACAGCTGTAGGCTCCTGTATGACAGGCTGCTCCTTCTTGTTCCACAGCGATAAGCAGAGTGTCCTGATCACAGTCAGTCTTGATGCTTTTAACATGTTGGAAATGACCAGATGTGGCTCCCTTATGCCAAAGCTCGTTTCTAGAACGGCTCCAGTAATGCATTTGTTTGGTCTCTAGTGTCAACTGATAGGACACCTCATTCATATAGGCCAACATGAGCACCTGCCCCGTCTTGTAATCGGTCACAATGACTGGTACAAGTCCCCCTTGTTTATCAAAATCAAGTTTAACCTCTGTCATCGTCTCACCTCAATTCCTGCATTTGCCAAGACTTGTTTGGTTTCGCCTATATTTACCTCACCAAAGTGGAAGATAGAGGCTGCCAGTGCACCCGTTGCTGTTGTCTTTTCAAAGACCTCTACAATGTCCTCAATATTTCCCGCGCCACCAGAAGCGATGATCGGAACATCAACGACTTCCGCCACACGATTTAGCATTTCCAAATCAAAACCAGACTTAGTGCCGTCCTTGTCCATGCTGGTTAAGAGAATTTCTCCAGCCCCCAAGGCGACGACTTCTTGAGCCCATTGGATGAGGTCCCTACCTGTATCCTTACGGCCACCCGCCACAAAAACATGCCAGCTCCCATCAGCCATCTTTTTGGCATCAATCGCAGCCACCACACACTGGTTGCCAAATTTTTGAGCACAATCAGCGATTAGTTGCGGGTTGGCAAGGGCTGAGGAATTAACCGCAACCTTGTCAGCACCAGCTTTAAGCATCTTGTTCATGTCTTCAACTGAACGGATACCACCACCAACTGTGAAGGGAATAAAGACCTGATCGGCAACGCGTCGCACCATGTCAACCGTTGTTTCACGATTGTCTGAAGTCGCTGTGATATCTAGGAAAACGAGTTCGTCACAGCCAGCCTCATAGTAAGCACGTGCAGAATCAACAGGGTCTCCAACGTCTGTCAAATTCACAAAATTGACTCCCTTAACGACACGACCGTCCTTGACATCCAAACAAGGAATAATACGTTTTTTAAGCATATTAACCTCCGAAAGACTTGAGCTGGTCTAAAGTGATATTGCCGTTATAGTAGGCTTTACCGACAATGGTTCCTGCCACACCAATCTCTTTTAGGTGATCTAAGTCAGCTACTTCTGCAATCCCACCTGAAGCAATGACTTTGGCGGTTGTGAGTTCAGATACCAAACGTTTGTAGTGATCAAGATTGGGTCCTGTCAGTGTGCCATCTCGATCAACATCTGTATAGACAAAGAGGGTTACACCCATCCTTTCCATTTCCTTGGCCAAGGTGATGTAGTCTACATTGCTTGTTTCCAACCAACCTTCAGTAGCGACAAACCCTGCCTTGGCATCAATACCCACGACAATCTTATCGGCACCAAATTCCTCTAAAGCTGCTCGAACGAAGTCAGGATTTTTAACGGCCATTGAACCGATAATGATACGGTCGATGCCAACTTCCAAATAGTCACGAATCTGCTCCAAGGTACGGATACCGCCACCAACTTCGATGCCAAGTCCAGAAACCTTCTTGACCTCTGCAATCAAGTCACGGTTAGTGGCACGACCATCAAGGGCACCGTCCAAGTCGACGACATGAATAAATTGAATGCCCGCATCCTTAAAGATCTTTGCCTGCTCAATAACATCTGGATTGACAACGGTTTGTTGGTTAAAATCTCCTTTAAAGAGACGAACAGCCTGTCCATCCTTAATATCAATTGCTGGTAGAATTTGCATCTCCCCTACCATCCTTTCTAACTAAAAAGTCTTTGTTCTCACTAGCTTCTAGGCTTTACATAACCCTGCAAACTTTTCAAGAATACCTAAGCCAATATCCCCTGATTTTTCAGGATGAAATTGGGCCCCATAAACATTGTCTTTATGAATCATGGCTGGTACCTCAATACTATAATCTGCGGTAACATCAATGTATTGACTAGGGGCATCTGTGAAATAACTGTGAACGAAGTAGACAGCTTGGCCATCTAAACCATCTGTCAAAGGGCTGGCTTGCTTAACAGCCAAATCATTCCACCCCATATGTGGGACAGGTTGCTCCTTGCTGGCTGGAATAGGACGGCAGACACCTGGAATAAAGCCAAGACCATCTGTTTCTTCATGTTCCAGTCCTTTTTCTGTTAAAATCTGCATGCCTAAACAAATTCCTAAAAGGGGAACTCCCTGTGCGACTGCCTCTTTGATAACAGCTACCAAACCTCTTCGCTCCAACTCTGCCATAGCCGTTGGATAAGCACCTACACCAGGTAAAATCAACCCATCTGCAGCTAGGATTTTTTCTTTATCGGCAGACAATTCTGCAGTCACTCCGATTTTTTCAAGGGCACGCAGAACATTTGCAGTATTCCCAGCATCGTAATCAATGACGATAATCATAGCATCCCCTTTGTCGAGTTTACGCCGTGAATGTCAGGATTGATTGTGATTGCCTCACGCAAGGCACGTCCTGTTGCCTTGAAAAGACTTTCTGACTTGTGGTGATTGTTTTTTCCGTGGAGAATCTTGAGATGGAGATTCATCTGAACATTGAAAGCCAAGGCTTGGAAAAATTCTTCTACCAGTTCTGTATCAAAATTACCCAATTTTGGATTATCGAAACTAGCATCAAAGACCAAGAAGCTACGTCCAGACAAATCTAAACTTGCCATTCCGAGGGTTTCATCCATAGGTACAAAAGCCGTTCCATAACGGTTGATTCCTGCTTTATCGCCCAAGGCCTCTTTAAGAGCTTGACCAAGGACAATACCGACATCTTCAACAGTGTGGTGACTATCAACCCAAAGGTCGCCATCAGCCTTAACCACCAAAGACATACGACCGTGGCGGGCAAACAAGGTCAACATGTGGTCAAAAAATCCGACACCTGTTTGAATATCTACTGGTTCTTGAGCATCCAAATTGAGGCTTAACTTAATTTTGGTTTCAAAGGTATTACGTTCAATTTCTGCTTGTCTCATAACTTCTTCCTCTACTCTCTCAATTATTGTCGTTTCTGACTTCAATTGCCTTGGCGTGGGCCTGCAAGCCTTCCGCATAAGCCAAGGTTGTGATATCGTGCTGAGCCTTATTAACTGCTGCCTTGTCGTATTGCGTATATTGGATACGTTTGACAAAATCATGCACGCCTAAAGCTGATGAAAAGCGGCTAGTCGCTGTCGTTGGAAGAACGTGGTTGGCACCTGCATAGTAGTCGCCAATTGGTTCGCTGGTAAAGTGACCAAGAAAGACGGAACCAGCATTTTCCACTTTTTCCAAGTAATCATAAGCATTGTCCATAGCAATTTCCAAATGTTCTGGCGCAACCAAGTTCATGAGTTCAAACATAGCATCTGTATCATTGGCAATAATAATCCGACCGTTATTTTCGATAGATGGACGAGCAATCGCCTCACGTGGCAAAAGCTTGAGTTGACGTTCAATCTCACTTTCAACTGCATCAGCCAAGGCTTGAGAATCTGTTACCAAAATGGCACGTGCACGTGTATCGTGCTCTGCTTGAGACAAGAGATCGGCTGCCACATAGGTTGGATTAGCGCTACTATCAGCAATAACACCGATTTCTGATGGTCCTGCAATCATATCAATACCGACAATACCGTAAACTTGCTTCTTAGCAGTCGCCACGAAAATATTTCCGGGACCTGTAATCTTGTCAACCTTTGGAATCGTTTCTGTACCAAAAGCCAAGGCCGCAACCCCTTGAGCCCCACCAACTTGATAAATGCTATCCACACCAGCCAATTTTGCGGCTACTAGAATTGCAGGAACAAAGTGTTCTTGTGGCGGCGTAATCATAATAATCTCTTTAACCCCAGCAATTTTAGCAGGGATGACATTCATAAGAACTGATGATGGATAAGCCGCAGTTCCTCCAGGCACATAAACACCTACACGATTGATGGGACGAATCAACTGACCACGAATAACACCCTCACTTGGTTGGTCCTCAAAACCAGCCTCCAACTGATGCTTGTGGTAAGATTCAATGTTTTCTTTGGCATTAACTAGGGCTTGGTAAACCTCTGGATCAATCTCTTTAAAGGCTTGATCAATCAAATCCTGTCCAACCTCAAAATCAGTCAAGTCAACCTTATCAAATTTAGCTGAATAGTCACGAAGGGCCTCGTCTCCTCGTTTTTTGACATCCTCAATAATGGCTTGAACCGTACTTTCAACGTCTCTATTTTCTTTTGAAAGTTCCAATTGCTCCTGATAAAGAAGCTCAGCAATTTCTTTATTTGTTCCAGTTAATCGTTTCATTCGAACGGTACCTCCTCGTTCCCTACAAGTGATTCAATCTTACGAATGAATGGCAGGACTTCCTTGTTATTTTTCAAAGAAGCCTTGTTCACAATCATTCGTGCTGAAATACGGCAAATATCTTCATAAACTTTTAGGCCATTTGCAACAAGGGTATTCCCTGTTTCTACAATATCGACAATGGCATCTGCTAGACCAATGACGGGGGCAATCTCAACGCTCCCTTGAATCGAAATGATCTCAACATCCTCACCCTTTTGATTAAAATAATCCGTCGCAATGGTTGGATACTTGGTCGCAATACGTTTACGCTTATGGTCATCAGGGTTATAGTCTTCTGTTGATGCTACGGAGAATTTACAAAGACCAAAATTAAGGTCTAACATTTCTAAATAGCCTGTCGGATGTTCGACCAAAACATCCTTACCGACAATCCCAATATCTGCGACACCGTGTCTAACATAGGTAGTCACGTCTGGAGCTTTGACCAAGAGAAAACGGAACCGGTTGTCAGGACTCTCGAAAATCAAATTACGTCCCTTATCGGCCATGAAAGACATATCAAAGCCAGCTTTTTCCAGTAATTTAACCGTATCTTTCTCAATACGTCCCTTGGTCAAGGCAATTGTGATTTGATTGCTAGTCATCCAAGTCACCTCCAAATTCCACATCGTCATGTACTGCTTGATAAACTGAGTCGATATCAATGGCCCAGCCAACCGCTGTTAACTCGGTAGCTCCAAAGCGTTCAAATAGTTTATCGTAACGGCCACCTGATACAAAGGCATCTGGTACCTTGTCACCGAAGACCTTAAACATCATACCCGTGTAGTAAGGCACTGCTGGTAATTGAGCCAAATCAAGCGTCGTCTCTGGGAGACTATCTGATAAACGATTAGTTAAAACTTCCAAACTATCCAAGGCCGTCAAAAAGGCTTCACTGTCCGTTAACTGTCTAGCCTTGGTCAGGACAGCATTTGTCTCACCAAACAAGAAGGGTAACTGCTCCAAGACCTTGTCATATTGACTTGGATTTTCTTTGGTGAACTCCTTAAGACCGGTAATCGATTTATCACGGATATAGGCCGCCAACTCTGCTTCTTTTACAGCTGGAAGGTTTAATTCTTCAAAAATGAGTTGTAGGAGGCGGGCATGTGAAAATTCAAACTTGTAATTTTTGACCCCTGCAGCATCTAGAGCCTCTTTAGCAGAAGCGATTGCTTCTTCCAATGCCTGATGAACTGGAAAACCAATGATTTCCACACCAGCCTGCGTATGCTCATTGGACAAGCCACGCATCTCCTCATTGTAGTTAAAGACTTTTCCAGAGTAAGAAAATTTAATCGGTGTATGAACTTGAGTCGAAGCAATCACGCGCCCAATTTGGCTGGTAATATCAGGACGTAAACTAACAAGATCTCCATTTTTATCAAAGAAATTATAGTTACCATTGTCCACAAGATCACTAAAGACTTCAAAATGCTCTAAGGTTGGTGTCTCAATTCGAAGGAACCCCTTTGTCATCAACAAGTCACAGATACGGTGTTCAATCTGATACATGGTACGGGCACGTTTGAAAAGTTTATCGTGCATTCCTAAGGCTAATGTCGTTTTTTTCATGCTTGTAACTCCTGTATTGTCATTAAGACGCGCTCCATCTCATCCTGCGTCCCAATAGAAATTCGTAGTCTATCTGAAATACGCTCCACTTTTGGAAAATAACGGACATAAATTTTCTTACTTTGGAGGTAGTCAAACAATTGACCTGCAGTCACTCCGTGAGGTTTGACCAAAACAAAATTAGTTTTTGAAGGTAGGATATCAAAACCAATCGCCTGCAATTCTTGGCTAAACCAGTCACGTGTTGCCATAATCTTTGCGCAAGTGTCCTCATAGTAGTCCCAGGACTTAACCGCTGCAGTCGCCAAGACTTCCGCAATGCTATCCACATTATAGGGGTTGACTGAATTCTTGACGGCATTGATTACAGCCATTAATTTAGGACTTCCGATGCCATAGCCGACACGCAAGCCAGCAAGGGAGGCGTCCTTAGAAAAGGTCCTAGTGATAAACACATTGTCATACTTTTCTAGGAGTGGTAAGGCCGTCTCCCCACCAAAGTTAATATAGGCTTCGTCAATAATCACAACTACCGACTGGTTGGCCTTTACAATCTCCTCAATTTGATCGAGCGGTTTATAAATACCTGTTGGCGCGTTCGGATTAGTAAGGACAATCCCACCATTTTCCTCCAGATAATCTTGAGTAGCTATCTCAAACGAAGAGCTCAAAGGCACTTCTCTAAAAGGGATGTGGTACAAATCTGCCCATACCTTGTAAAAACCATAGGTCAAATCTGGAAACAAAATTTCTTCCTCGCTATTAAAGAAAGCTAGAAAAGCCATTGACAGGATATCGTCTGAGCCATTTCCGATAATCACTTGATCGGCAGGCACACCCAACTGTTCAGACAAAGCCTGACGTAAAGCTGCTTGATCTAAAGTCGAATACTTTCGTAACTGATGGGCATCAAAGGATGCTAAAGCTTGATGAACTGCTGGACTTGGTCCATAAGCATTTTCATTAGTATTCAACTTAATGATATTTTCCTCAGCAGGCTGACTACCCGCTACATAGGGTTCAATCTTTCGTAATCCCTTGATTTCCATAGTTTATCCTTTCTGCTCAACTCCGACCAAGTGTACTGCTAGCTACACACTCTTAAAAAAGTGTAACAAAAAACGTCCTCGCAAAAATAACTTTTGCAAGGACGTTGGCACGTGGTTCCACCTTAATTCGAACAGGGGTCGCCCCCTCTTCCTCATGAAGTCACAAAGTATCACTTGTAACTCCCAGTCTCTAACGGAACCACCCGTCGTACACTACTGTCATCCAGAGTTCGCATACGCTCTCAAGAATGTGTCGTCTTTGATCTCATGCGTTCTCAGCTTCCCGCATTCTCTGTGAAACGATCTGACTTTTTCTATCAACGATTTAGATTTTAGTTTATTCTACCTGAAAATTCAGAACAAAGCAAGACTTTTTTGTATATTTTTATAAAAACTTTAAATTCTTGTATATTTAATAGCCAAAACAAACTGCTGTGAAATTGAGTTCAAATAAATAAAAAGTTGATGCGGTATCTTTTTACAAACCAAGTGGATACCTAAAGAGACTTCTGACTGTGATAGCTTAACTGGAAACCACTACTTTTTTCAAGTACTTTCATCACTACAGAAGATCTCGTTCTATCTAAATTCCTATCACAAAAAATCTTGCTCAGTTATTTTTTATGACAATTTCTTTGTACTATTTCCCAAATTGAAATCATTTCTTCATATTATCTTTGTATATTTATCCTAAATAATTTTTCAAAGCAAGACAAAAAGCCTGAAGCACAGCTCCAAGCTCTCATGGTTAAGCCAGTCTTTTAGGTCTGATAAATCCTGTCATAATACTCAAACAAAGTAGTCCAGCTGCCACATACCAATAGGGCATATCTACACTAGTTGTACGTCCTGAGACTTCAACAATACCTTTAACTAAACAAGCACTAGCGACAACAGCGATGGCTGAATTTAATAAGAGTTTCGAGGCACGATTCTTCACCCAAGACATTCCCATTCCTGTTAGTAGATAAATTAAAGCTCCGACCAATGGTGCGAAGAACATCATGCGCATAAACATGGATGATTCGCCATAAGAAAAGCGTTCATAGACAAAGGTAAAGACTAGGCTAAAAATAGTTAAACCAATGTAGGTGAAAAAATGCTTGCTAGCTGATTTCTTAGTAACCGATGTAAACAATATCACTCACCGCCCTTTCTGAAATTTTGTTTCCGTTTGTGGTTGGCTTGTTAATGACTTGACCATTGAAGTACATGGTAGATGAGCCACCACCGTCAAGGTTATAGGCTGTCGTCACACCATAGGATTTCATCAACTCTGCCATTTCATAAAGAGTCAATCCTGACGACTCACTGGTACGACCATCCGAGACAATGACAATATAGTGCACACTGCCGTCACTTTCTTCGATGACTCCGATGGCTGTACGTGGATTGTCAGCCATAGCTTGACCGACCTCTTCATTTTCTGATACAGCTACCTTGCCATTTTCAACCAAAGTTGGACCAAAGGCAAAGGTATTCACAACACCTGAATCAACCAATTTTTGAGCCGTTGTATCGCTCTCCTTAAAGGTCTTGAAGCTACCATCTGAGTACACGGCAAGGTCCTCGTAATCACTGTTTCGATCATTATCACGATAGACTTGACCATTCTTAATCACATAACCTGACTGATTAGCTCCATAGTAGTCACCATTGATGGCAAAGATAGCATTGTTTTGCTGGGCAATACTTGATGTCGTGTCAGTGATGTTAGTCCCGTAGGTATTTTGCGCCAAAGCTGTTTTAAGGTAGTCGGCACTTGACAACTTGATATCTGCCACATAGTAAGTGGTATCACTGGTTTTACCCGTCGTGATTTCAATTTCCATATTGTCATCTTTATAAGTCGTATCCGTCTTAGTCACCTTACCAGTGCTGGTAGATGCTGTCGACGAAGATGTGCTTGAGCTAGTCGTATTGGCTGAAACCGTTGAGACTGCTGAGGGAATGACAAAGACCTTTAAGAGAGAGTAGACATTTGCCCCCATCAGAAAAAGGGTAAAGAGTAAGGCATAGGCATGCCTTTTTAAGAATTTCATAGAAGACCTCCAATTTTAAAAGATAAGATAGAAACCATAAGTTCCTTTTACTTGACATTAGCATAACAAGCAAAGCTTAAAATCTTCTATAAATCCCACAACCACGCTTTTCCTTTAAGTTTTCCTTAAGAAAAAGACAGCTTCAGTTGAAGCCATCTTCGCTATATAATCATATCTTCAGTAATATCAAATTCTCTCAAGAGCTCCTGAATCTTATCAAAGTTCAGACGAAAATGCTCTAACTTATGCCCATCAGAGCCGATAGAATACTTGCAACATCCCAAATCCTTAACAAGCCCCAAGGCATAACGATAAAGATCTTCGTGATGATAGAGATACATGCTCTTTGCATTCAGCTCAAAAGCCAAATCATTAGCAAGCATTTTCTGGAAAATACGTTTGAGCTGCTCCTCATAGGTTTTTAACTCATCAATAGTCACGTCAAACAGGCGGAAACCATAGTCAAAATGGGCCAGAACATCTGCGTTCACACGACCAATAGCGTACTCCAACTTGTCCAGATATTCTTGAATAATGCTAGCCTTGTCCATATCAGCTACCTCATCATCAAGATAATCATTGACTCCGTTATGGTGAACAGATAAAAGTTTGAGATCATAGTCCTTACCATCCAAAAAGGCCAAAATATCGCTTTCTCTAGGCTGGTAATAACCAATCTCGATGCCACGTTTAATACGATTGCCATACTTGAGGTTAAGACTTTCGATTTCGTGACTATAAGCCTCGTACTCGGGCACATCGTCCTGTTTGGTATAAGGATTAGAGAGATCATAATGCTCTGTCGTTACAATCTCCCCATCAAAATGTGTCAAATAGTCAGTAAAGTTCGCATCCGAATCATAGGAATGATGGGTATGCAAATGGTTATCACGAATAGACATAACTACTCCTTATTTTTCAAATACATTGTAAGCTGCTTATGGGCCAACCAGGTCAAACTCACCATCAACCCCTCATAAATAATAAAGAAAATCACAAAACATTGAAGGAAATACTCTTCTGGTAAAACATTGATAATCGGATCCAAGATTGGATTAAAGAGCCAACTGCTATCTCCAGGAAAGAGGGCTTCATGAAAGAGCGTAAAAAACTCATCAAATCCGAGAAAAACTCCCACCACTCCAATAAGGATTGGTAAAACAGCTAAACTCATATAAAGCCTACGATAAAGACCAAAGGTGCTCTTCTTCACATTTCGCCAAAGAAAGGTCACAGCTGGATAAGCCAGTAGGATAACAAGCCCCTGTACCAAATGAAAGAGCCACTTCACATCATGAAAATGCTTTAGCCCACTCTCCGACGATGGAAAATCAGGCATGGCCAGATGACCAACCCAAGGAAAGGTCAAGTACTGCATGAGGACATTGAAATTATGCCAAAGCTCCGTCTTTCCGATAATGACATAGTCCATAAGATGCATCCAATCAATATCAAAATAATAGAATCCCCATGCCAGATAAATTGTCACCAGAATAGACAGGGCCAAAAGCCAAATCGGAGTCAGAACAGCCTCAATCTTAGTTCGCATCAAAATCCCACTCCGCTAGACTAGCAAGCACATGGTCTGGTTTTACAGGTAGACCTGCAACCTCTTCCGCCTTGGTAAATCCAGTTGTCACTAGAAGTGTTGGAAAGTCATTTTTAATGCCAGCTGTAATATCAGTCAAATAATTATCGCCAACTACGATTGTCTGGTTACGTTCTGTCCCGAGGATATCTAAGGCTTTATTCATGATGACTGCTTCAGGTTTACCAATAACAATTGGTTTCACACGTGTCGCTGCCTCGATGAGGGCCAAGAGGGAACCAGCACCTGGAAGTAGACCGCGTTCTGTTGGGATATTCAAATCTGGGTTTGTCCCAATAAACATAGCCCCTTTGTGGATAGCAAGGGTTGCTTTAACAAGCATTTCATAAGTGACGTCACGGTCCAATCCCACTACCACATAGGCAGGATTTTCCTCATCTACCGTATAACCCGCATCCGCAATAGCAGATTTAAGTCCAGTCTCACCAATAACATAAACCGTCTTGCCACGATTCATATCGTTCATGTAGTCAACTGTCGCCAAGGTTGCTGTATAAATCGTTTCAAGAGGTGTTTCCAATTCGCACTGATTACGTAAAAGTTCTTGGACCATTTCTGGTGTACGCATACTGTTATTCGTCACAAAAAGATAGGGAATCTGACGCTTCTGTAACTCCTTAACGAAGGCTTCTCCCTCAGGAATGCGGTCCTTCCCCTTATAAATTGTTCCATCTAAATCAATCAAATAACCTTTATATGTCATCCTACTCGTCTCCTATTTCTTTCCATTGGATAATAGCCTGAGCATGAATATTGCCATCCACACAAATCTGGTGTTGACTGCTCAAACTTTCTTGGTCAAACTCGTAGCCTGAATAAATTTCTGATCCATGATGAATTTCCTTAACATACTTGAGGTCAATATGGGCCGGTGTGTACTTGGTCAAAAAGTCCAAATCGAAAACATCCAACATCCACTCCAAGTACTTGCTATTATTAACGTGACCATTCATGTCTAGGTCAAAATAACGCACACGATATAAAGTCTCAATTGGATTTTCCAAAGCCTTATAGCGAGGTCCTCTAAGCAACTTTTTAGTCTTATCAGCTCCATAAGGTGCTACCACCTCATCTGGTACTTCTGCTACCTTACGCGTTTCATAATCCATGAGAGCAAAGGTAGTCTTAAAGAGCATAATTTGCTGACCAGTTTCATCTGTGATGTAAAAATTACGGTAACAGAAAATCTTATTATAGGAAATAGCTTCCGTTGTAATGGTCACCTTTTCATTGTAGCGAGGCAGACGGTCAATCTCAATCGCATAGTCTGTCACAATCCAAACCAGACCGTACTTATCAAAAACGTCCTTATCCGTATTTCCCAGAGATTCTGACTGCATACCAGATACTTGCAATGAAAACGCCAATAAGTGCGGTAATTTCACCTGATGCGTGATATCCGTCTCATAAAACGGAATCTGATAAGAAATACTAAATTTTAATCCCATCTAATCCTCCAAGATAAATTGCTCAGCGACACTATCACCCAAAAAGAGTCCTCGTTTGGTCATACGAACCACCTCTGGATCCTTGACCAAGAGCCCATCTTCCTGTAGTTTTTTCACAATGTCTCCATAAGTATCCGCGAATGACAAGCCAAACTTCTCTTCAAAACGTTTGATGGACACTCCCGACTTTTTACGCAAGCCAAGGAAGAACTCCTCTTCCATCATCTCCGCCTTAGTCAGATGCTCCTCGTGAAGTCTAGCATGACCATCCTCAGCTATAGCCTTTAGATAATGCTGGATAGGCCCTCTATTGCGATAACGAACACCATTAACATAACCAGAGGCTCCAGCACCCACACCATAATACTCATCATTATTCCAATACATGAGATTATGTCGACTCTCCATCCCAGGTTTGGTAAAGTTTGAAATCTCGTAGTGCTCAAAACCATTGTCTTCCAACTCTTGGATAATATAGTCAAACATCTCTGCCTCCAAGTCCTCAGTCGGAAGATTGAGCTTACCCCGACGCATCTTATTCATAAAGACCGTATGATGTTCCAATATCAAACTATAGAGACTTAGGTGTGGAATATCCAGTTCCAGTGCCTTTCTCACATTTTCCTTGACCTGATCCATAGTTTGACCAGGTAGTGCATAAATAAGGTCAATGGAAATATTATGAAAACCAGCAGCCTTTAAGCTATCAATACTTTCATAAATCTGTGCTTGATTGTGACTGCGACCAATTTGACGCAAGTGCTTGTCATCAAAGGTCTGAACCCCTAAAGATACGCGATTTACAGCTGATTTTTTGAGCACCTCAATCTTATCAACCGTCAAATCCCCAGGATTGGCCTCAATGGTAAACTCCTCCAACTTAGACAAATCCAAATTTTTCTGAAGATTACTTAAAAGGTAGTCCAATTGCTCCGCAGAAATAGCTGTCGGTGTCCCACCACCAATATAAAGGGTGCGAAGCTCCTTGATATCTAAAAGCTCCCACTCACGAATCAAAGCCCGTAGGTAGTCATCAACGGGCTGATTTTTAATAAAGACCTTAGAAAAGTCACAATAATAACAAATTTGTGTGCAAAATGGAATGTGCACATAGGCTGACGTTGGTTTTGTTTGCATGTAACTATTCTACCATTTTTTAAACAGAAATGAGACCTCGAATGATAAGAGTTTGAGCCAAAAAAGAAGCCATCTCTCCAGATAGCTTCTATTCTTTATTTTGTTAATGAGAATGGGAAAGCATTATAGTTGCTATAATCAAAGGTTGGTCCCAAGTCAGAGATGAATTGAACTGGCGTGTAAGTTCCATTTTCAAGAATAAAGCCAGGCTTAGCTTGAAAACCAGCTCCCCCTATTCCTGTAATACCAGGAAGCAAGGTAGAAAAATCGCCACCCTCCCAAACGTAGAGATTTCCAGAAATTTGAACAGCTTTTGCAGTTGTAGAGCTTTGACGATAGGGTTCGTAATCGACATTGAAATTTGCCTTTGAAGTGATGTTGCCATCAGCATCAACTGTAAAACTAATGTCTGTTGCTTGAGGACTCGTACCAGTCCAAGTTCCAACCAAACCTGCTGGGACAGGAGCGTCACTTTGGGTATCAGCTGTGGCTTGACTAGACTTGTTTGACTCAGAAGCAGCACTACTATTTGTCCCTGCTTGAGCATCATTTCCAGCTGTGGCTTGATTTTTTGATGAGCTAGCTTCAGGAGCACTCGCTTCTTCTTGACCTTGAGAATCCTTTGAAGCTGAAGCTTCTGTCTTAGCCTTTTTAGCAGACTTCTTCTCAGATGTTTTTGTTTTAGCAGAGGACTTCACTACTTTAGAAGTTGAAGTTGTAGATGATGCTGTAGTGTCTTTTTCTGACTTAGAGCCACATCCGACAAGTGCTGTAGAAACAGCTACAGACAACAAAACAAGGGAACAAACACGGATAACTTTACTTTTCATTTTCATAAACCTCTTTTCTATATGTCTATTATATCTATTTTGTTACAGAAATCAAGTATTTTATGTAACTTTTGTAACATTTATGTAATCAATTGTATCGCTGTTATAAGTTAATATCATATTTACTAGTAAAAAAAGCCCATCACTCCCAAAGGAATGATAGGCTTCTGCATCTTATCTAGGTACTTCTTACCTGCTAGAGGTATCCTAATTACTATTTGTCTTCTCTTTCAATATAACCCCCTATGGAGAGAAGGTTGAAGCTATCCTCCAAGACAATAATGCGATTACCACCATCTACAAGGACATAATAGTATGACTTTCTCGCATCGTGGTAGATGTCATTAACACTCTTAGCCTGATAACCATGTGACTTAAGAGACTTCTGTATTTTAGCAAACTCTTTTTGCACCTTATCATTATCTGCGCTGCCTGATTGATCCGCCAGATATTCTTTTAAAGGCTTAGCAATTAAGATATCTAAAGGCTTAACATTTAAGATATCTATATCATCAGAATCTGTAGTCATAACACCATTTTCAGAAATAGTCACTTCTCCTTCTGATTCATTTTCATCATCATATGTCTTCCATTTTCCAACAAAGGCTTTTGGAACCTCTGCCTTATGAAAAAGACATTTCTTTTTTAAATCTTTGGTACTTCTTGATCCGTAGTAGAGGTCTGATAAGAATAAATCTAGAACTAAGTTTGTCCCATCTTTCTGAATCAGATTATAGTAGCCAAACCATTCCCATTTCGTCTTAACCAGTATGATCTCTTTGGTCTGTAATTGATATTTCTTGTCAAAATCGGCAATCGTTTTTAGTTTTGAATTACTGACATCTTCTAAACGTGCTTCAAACTCCTGTCTAACTTTATTACCAATAGAGATTTCTTTGATTTCTTCTTCCCTATAGCCTGCAACAAGTTTTGACTTCTTCCCATTTAACTCATAAACAAGAGCGGTATTGTTACCATTTACCCACAAGCCACCCAAGTTTGTTCCTTTGGAAGAAAACAAAAAGAGGCCAAGACTTGTTGCTACAACAAGAAATAAAGCAATACCAAGACCAATAAAAGTCTTCTTGCCAAACTTTTTCTTCTTAACAAAGACCATTTGTTGTGAATGAGCTGGGTTAACCATTTGAGCAGTCATTTGATTAGGTAAAGGTCCGACTTCTCCAGTCACAGACTTTCCATTGTTGGAAAAAGTGGCTTGTTTTCCTTCCATAACAAATTCACCATTTAGAAGGGCCTGCTGACACTCCTGAATAGTGGGCTTACGATTATTAATCGCTTCAAAATATTCAATCCATTCTTTTCTATTCATCATCTCTCCTAACAGTTCTTAACAGAAAAATCTATCACTAGCTTGGAAGTGATAGATTTCCCAATTATTTAAGCACTTCTTGTGTCTTAGCGTAGTTAGCTTCAACAGCTTCTTTTTCGGCTTTCCACCAGTCTTGGTGATCTGTGTACCACTTGATTGTTTCTTCCAAACCTGATTCAAAGTTTGTGAATTGTGGTTCCCAACCAAGTTCTTCACGCAATTTTGTTGAGTCAATAGCGTAACGCAAATCATGACCAGCACGGTCTGTTACACGATCGTAAGCATCTTTGGGTTGCCCCATTTTTTCAAGGATAAGCTCGAGCACTTCCTTGTTGTTCTTTTCACCATCGGCACCAATCAAGTAAGTTTCACCGATACGGCCTTTAGTGAGGATAGCCCAAACACCAGTTGAGTGGTCGTTAGTGTGAATCCAGTCACGGACGTTTTTACCTTCACCATAAAGTTTTGGTTTAATCCCTGACAAGATGTTGGTGATTTGACGTGGAATGAATTTTTCGATGTGTTGGTATGGTCCATAGTTGTTTGAGCAGTTTGAAATAGTTGCCTTAACACCAAATGAACGCACCCATGCTTTAACGATAAGGTCTGAAGCAGCCTTAGTTGATGAGTATGGTGATGATGGGTTGTATTTTGTTTCTGCTGTGAATTTTTCACCAGGACCTTCACCGTGTCCAGGAAGATCTTCACGCAATGGAAGATCACCATAAACTTCATCTGTTGACACGTGGTGGAAACGAATATCGTATTTACGAGCAGCTTCCAAGAGTGTGTAAGTACCAATGAAGTTTGTGTGGATAAATGGTGATGGGTCGTTCAATGAATTATCGTTGTGGCTTTCAGCCGCATAGTGAACGATAGCATCAGCCTTAGCAGCCAATTTATCAACCAATTCAGCATCAGCAATATCACCAACAACCAATTCAACACGGTCACCAAGGATTTCTTCAATGTTAGCACGGTTACCAGCGTAAGTGAGTTTGTCAAGGACAGTCACATGTACGTCTGGATGGTTGTTGTAGACATAGTGTACGAAGTTTGAACCGATGAAACCTGCGCCACCAGTTACGATGATGTTTTTATATTCAGTCATTTTTTCTCCAAAAATTTTAGTTTTTTTATCGTTCCTTTCGCTAGTGAGGGACGCCAGCAACCCTTCGGTTTCATGGCTAAATCCGAAGCCGAAGTCTCCGGATTTCCCTACAAGATTCCCTACGGCAATCTTGTTATCACTAGGGCAGGAACGATACTACCAGGCTCCTTGCAGTCGCAAAAATACTGTGCAAGGTTTATTCTTACAAATCTTCTGCTCTTAGTGGTTTAACGTCTTTGAGCAATGGGTGATTTTTATCTGCTTCTGAGACTTCTGCTTCTTCCAAGTTTTCCCACTTGATATCAAGGCTTGGGTCAGCATAATTGACAAAGGCGTATTTAGGTTTAAGTTCAAGTGCCCAGTAGTCGTTTACAAGGTAGCTGTATGATACTTTGTCAGACAAAACTTGGAAACCATTAGCAACACCACGAGGAACAAAGATTCCTTTTGAGGCATCAATAACAGTTTGATAAGTATTCCCAAACGTTTCGCCTTCACGGAGGTCAACCCAAGTTCCAAGAACCTTTCCTTCATCTGCTACTGAGATGTATTTATCCCAAGGCTCAGCGTGCAAGCCACGCAAAACATTTTTACGTGAGAAAGAAACGTTATTTTGCAATTTTCCTTCTGCAAAGAATGACTCTGGAAAACCGAGTGGCAACATCTTTTCCTTTTGGAAGTTTTCCTTGAACCATCCACGGTTATCTCCATGAACAGGAATATCAAATTCAAGCAGACCTGGGATGGCATCAATCTTGCGGGCAGCTAGTTCTTTACCAAAAAATTGTTCAGTCATTATGCTTCTCCAATCAAACGGAGCAAATATTGTCCGTATTCGTTTTTCTTAAGTGGTTGTGCCAATTCAAGAACCTGTTCTTTAGTGATATAACCCATGCGATAGGCAATCTCTTCAAGGTTAGCTACTTGGACATTTTGCAAACGTTGAACTGTTTCGATGTACTGAGCAGCTTGCAAGAGACTTTCATGAGTGCCTGTATCCAACCAAGCAAAGCCACGTCCCATAAGCTCAACAGAGAGATCTCCACGTTCTAGGTAAGCCTTGTTAACATCCGTGATTTCAAGTTCGCCACGAGGGCTTGGCTTGATATTTTTGGCAATTTCCACAACATCATTGTCATAGAAATAAAGACCAGTTACAGCAAAGTTTGATTTTGGATGCTCAGGTTTTTCCTCGATAGAGATGGCATTCATATTGTCGTCAAACTCAACAACACCAAAACGTTCTGGGTCCTTAACTTGATAACCAAAGACTGTAGCACCTTTTTCCTTAGCTTCAGCACGTTGAAGCATGGCAGAAAGACCATTGCCATGGAAAATGTTATCCCCGAGGACAAGGGCAACACTATCGTCACCAATGAAGTCTTCACCAATGATAAAGGCTTGAGCCAATCCATCTGGACTTGGTTGTACTGCATAAGAAAGTGAAATACCGAACTCAGAACCATCACCAAGGAGCTCTTCAAAACGTGGAAGGTCCTGTGGCGTTGAGATGATGAGGATTTCCTTAATACCAGCCAACATAAGCGTTGAAAGTGGATAGTAAATCATTGGTTTATCGTAAATCGGCATCAGTTGTTTTGATGCAGCACGTGTCAATGGATACAAACGTGTCCCTGAACCGCCTGCAAGAATAATACCTTTCATAAGAAGGCTCCTTTTTTCTCTAATATATTACCTATATTTTAGCATTTTTCAGCCCTCTTGTCACGGTAAACCCTATGTTCTTAAGCTTTCATTAAGAAAATCACAAGTGTCCATTTTCTTAATCCAATCAAAAAAGGATTTCGATTGAAACCCTTTTCGATTGAAGACAACTTCTTGATATATTCCCCTTGGGAAGTGTAATTATCATACTCTTAGTGTCTTTGTGCACTTATCCAGTCAAAGATACTATTATAAGTTTGTCCATTGACACTGGCACGAGAGCCACCTCCATTGGTTGGATCAGTGGCTACCATACCACTGTAACCATCCCAATTTTTCGTATTTTCAGGATGCTGAACGCCAATCACCTGGTCATGGAAGAAATAAATCCAAGCCCAATGACCATCATACTCTGTGCCAGGAAGATCAGTCCCAGTCGCTGTTTCAAAGTATGAGAACCACTTGTTAGTAGCTCCAGAGGTAATCAAGCTCTTGTATAAAGGCAAGACACTATTTTCTGGTTGTACTGTTGCGTCTGCCTTTGTGTGAATCAACCACATAGGCTGGTTCTTCAGTTTATCAATTCCAGATTGGTCAACAGTTAAGGGAGCAGCAATTGGAATAAGAGCTGCAAAATAATCTGGATAGGCTGCTCCCATGGTCAAGACCATACCACCACCATTTGAAACTCCCGCAAGATAGATTCGTCCCTTATCTACCTCTGGGTGATTAGCTAGGTAGGTATCAATGGTCTCTTTGAGTTGGGCTGCATTATCCGATCCCCAAGGTGTCTGTGTTTGAACAGCTAGAACATTAACCCCACGCGCCTGATCACCAGTTGTTAAGAAATGGCCTTGAATCTCAGGCTGGGCAAGCGCATAGACGTCATTTGAAAGAAGCGGAATATTCATGTCTGTCCCTCTTTCACCAATGCCGTGTAGCCAGACAATCAAAGGTTTTGTGCTATTCCCCGTACCAGTCTGGGCACTATAAGCCGCATACTGCATGTTACCTACCTGTCCTCGATCGCCGAAAACCTCCGTCGTTGGCATCAAACGATTGTTGATGGCATCTTGCTCAGATGAAACCATCTGTGACTGACTACTACCTTCTGCCACTACTGACAAGTCTTTCATTGATACCATATAACTTTCCAGCCATTGATTGGTCCAAGTAGAAAGGTTAAAATACATAGGTTCAGCATTCCCACCCATGTTGTAGCGATTATAAGATGGTAGGCTCAATTCAAGCGTCACGTACTTGCTATTGTCATAATAGACCACATGCCCCTTATCATCAGAAACATAAGAGTTCGTTACCTGACGACTGACCCCTGCTGTTGTAACCTGAGTTGAGCTGTGGACAACCTCTGGTGTGACCTTCTGATTAAATTCAAAAATGACTTTGGTTACAGCTGGTCCAAACTCATAACTTTCTAGAACAATACTTGTCTTTGTCACAGCCAAGTCTTCTGCTGCCCCTGCTTTGACAGACAAGCCTAAACTTATGGCTAACAAGGAAACAAAGACTGTCACATATACTTTAACTTTTTGGAACATAGTCCCTCCCCATTTTTTATTAGTATTCACCTACAATCGATGAACAGTTACTATTTTATCATTTTCTAATCAAATAAGAAATAGATGTAAATAACTCTAATAAAAAAGAATCAGCCAACATCCCTCAATAGCGAGAAATAGCCAGCTGATTCTTGAGTCTAAATATCTAGAAGAACTTTAATACTATTAGTCTTTTTTCTCAATGTACTGAGCCACTGGATAGTCCGCACTATCCAAGCTACCAGGTCGATACATGGCCAAATCAACCAGATTTTTTCCAATCAGTGGCCCTGTCGTGAGCCCTGAAGATCCTAAACCAGAAGCAACAAAGACACTCTCAAGCTCTGGAACTTCTCCAAAGAAAGGAGAGAAATCACTCGTGTAGGCTCTCGTTCCCACACGTTCTGAGAAGGACTTAGCCGTACTTAAGTCAGGGAAATAGGTCTTAGCCTCTTCCTCCAGACTTGAAAGTACAGTCTCATCAACTGTCAAATCAAAGCCTTGATCATTTTCGTGGCTGGCTCCTACCGAAATCTTTCCACCAGCAAAGGGGATGACATCTAGTTCGCCCTCTGGCATCAAAACAGGCAACTTACCAGTATCTAACCCCTCAAAGAAATAGTCACGTAATTGACCTTTTTGGGGGCGAACATCTACTTCAAAACCAAGGGGTTCAAGCGTTTGACCTAGCCAGGCACCACAAGCGAGAATGACCTTATCAAAAGTTTGAGCATTAATCTCGTAAGTGCCATTGTCAAGAGGAGAGAGTGTAACTGGTCCCCCCACCTTTTCAAAACCAGAGGCTTCAATCAAGGTAGCTGTCAACTCTGCCCCTTCCACTCTGGCTCCTCCAGAAGCATAGAGATAATGGTCAAAGCCAATGAATTCAGGGAGATCCTCAGCATTTTTTATAGAGAGTTCACCAATAATGGGTGATTCTTCTAGTCTCGTTTCTGCATGCTGGTACAAAGCGTCCAATTTACTATCGTCTTTCTTGAGAAGGGCTACACCAGACTGATCATAGAAGCTCGTGTCATAACCATCCTTTTCAAGATCTGAAACTAAATCTTGGTAAAAATCGGCTCCCAAACGGGCCATGCGATACCAGGCCTTATTACGACGCTTGGAAAACCAGGGGCTGATAATACCAGCTGCTGCCTTGGTTGCTTGTCCAAGACCATGATCAAATACTGTAACTTCTACGCCTTTTTCTTTTGATAAGTAGTAGGCAGCCGTTGAACCGACGATACCTGCACCAACAATTGCAATTTTCATTTTTTACTCCATCTATTTGAAAAGAGCTGAATCCTATATCAATAGGCACAGCTTTTTATTATTCTTTTACCCCAAGGCCACGTCCATGACCATCATGACGACAAAGCCAACCATAAGGCCCAAGGTTGCTACGTCAGTATTACCATTGGTTTGTGATTCAGGAATCAATTCCTCCGTTACCACAAAAATCATGGCACCGGCCGCAAAGGCCAAAGCATAAGGAATAATCGCCATCATCCACATGACAAGAGCAGCTCCCATAACAGCCCCTATAGGCTCCACGATGGCTGACATAGATCCCCAATAAAAGGCCTTGATACGAGATTTTCCATCTGCTCGAATAGGAACTGAGAGGGCTGCACCTTCAGGGACATTCTGCAAACCAATACCTATAGCTAGACCAATGGCTCCCATAAGACCCGCAAATGTCATATTGCCACCAGCCAAGGCTCCGAAAGTCACACCGACTGCTAATCCCTCTGGAAAATTATGAATGGTGATAGCCAAAAAGAGCAGGGCTGTCTTGGACAACTTTTTCTTACGAGGTTGAATACCTTCTGCTTTAGAGATGTCATTCCCCAAATGCAAATGGGGAACGACGGCATCAATCAAACGAAGGGCAACACCGCCAAGCAAGAAACCAGCTGCCGCAGGGAACCATGACCACTTCCCATAGCCATTTTGAGTCGCATAAGTTAAAGAAGGGTCCAAAAGCGACCAAAAAGAGGCCGCAATCATGACACCTGCCGCAAAGCCCATCATGATATCTAGCAATTTACGGCTAATATTCTTGAAGAAGAAAACAATGGCCGATCCGACAATGGTACAGCCCCAAGTAAAAAGACCAGCAATCAAGGCCAAAAAGACCACATTTTGATGTAAAAGCCAAGTCACAGACACATCCTCCTACAAATGGTCAAAAGGATTGGTTGAGGACTGACTTTCAAGTATGGTCACATTCCAATCATGCTCAAGTTTCCAAGCCTCAAGTTTCTCAGCATTCTTTGAGATAAAAAGGGCTTCGATATGGTGCCCAGGATCAATTGCCAAGAGACCATTAGTAATCATTTCCTGTCCTGTATGGTAGTAAATATCACCAGTGATGAAGACTTGTGCCCCCTTTTCCAAAGCATCCTTGTAAAATCCTTGACCGCTACCCCCACAAATAGCCACACGGCTAACTAGAGGATTGTCATGATTATAACGAACCAAGCGAACACTATCTAAGCCAAAAACAGACTTGACTTTAAGAGCAAGTTCTTCAATAGTCTGAGGCACGATATCACCCACTCGACCGATTCCATGATTTCCAGAAGTCTGCGTTAAATAAGTGGTGTCTTTAATATCAAGTAAGTCACAGAACCAATCATTAAGCCCATTATTAACGACATCAATATTAGTATGACTCACATAGACTGCAATATCATGCTTAACCAGGTCAAGTAAAATATCTCGGTCAGGCGAAGACACCAAATCCTTAACTGGACGAAAAATTGGAGCATGTTTAGCAATAATGAGGTCCACACCTTTTTCAATGGCTTCGGCTACCGTATTTTCACGAACATCCAAAGTAACCATGACCTTCTGAATCTCTTTGTCCAGACTACCAATCTGCAAGCCAACCACATCACCTTCCATAGAAAGCTCCGGTGGACAAAATTCTTCATAAGTCTTAATAAGTTCACTAGCTAACATGATTCAAAACCTCCTTAATGGTTTGAATTTTATCTTCAATAGCTGTACGATCAGCCTGATTGGCCAGTGGAATGGATCCTAAAGCAATCTCTAATTTATTGATTTCGCGTTGCCATTTGAGCTGGAAAACCTGAGATTGGTCTTTCATGAGATGAGGACCAAAACGCACTTCCTTGTCCGAAAGGCTCATGTGTCCAGCTTCTGCCACCATGATTTCGTAGTATTTGCCATTTTCAGTCATGATAGACTCTGCAATAATCTCAAAACCATTTTCCATCAACCAGATACGGAGATCATCTTCACGATTATTTGGTTGTAAAATTAGGCGGTCTACGCCCTTAAGTTTGTCCGTTCCAGCATCAAGGATGTCCGCAATAAGACGTCCTCCCATACCACAAATCGTGATAGTTGTTACCTCATCAGCAGGTTCGAAGGCAGCCAAGCCATTAGCCAAGCGCACGTCGATTTTATCTTGGAAACCAGAGGCTGAGACATTAGCAAGAGCAGATTCATAGGGCCCTTTTACAACTTCACCAGCAATAGCTGAAGTAATCAGGCCTTTTTCAAGTAAATAAATCGGAAGATAGGCATGATCACTGCCTACATCCAAGAGTTTTGCGCCTTTGGGAACATAGATTGCTACATCCTTAAGGCGTTGAGATAATTGTACGTACATATTTCATCTTTCTATTTTTTTAAGTCTCTTCAATTATATCAAAAAAGGAGGTTGGTAAGAAATGCTTTTACCACATTTCCTAACAACTTCCTTTTTGCTTATACTTTCTCGCCTGTAAAGACGAAGAATTTAGAAATAATATAGTTCAATACAATGATAAGGACCTGAGAGAAGAGGCTCTCGATACCGTTTACCCAAGCATGACTATGACCAACAAATTGACCAATAATTTCTGGATAGGTATCGACCAAGAAATAGGCCAGAGCCAAATCCAAGACCAAGGTCAATAGGCGAGCACCCACGAACTTAACAAAGCGCGTAACCATACCTGTCTTTTCCTGATTAAAGACAAACATGTCATTTGTAAAAAAGGCAAAGATGATGGCAATCGCACTGGCTAAGATCGCCGAGAGTGTCCCCTGATTGGTCAACTGAAAAATCAAAATACGACTGACCATATAAACCAAAGTTGCCAAGACACCAAAGAAAAGGTACTTGAAAACTTCGGTGGCCATGAAGACTCTGAGCTTAGCTATCATACTTAGTCCAATCCAATTTCTGCACGAACAACATCAGCAATCGTATCAACGTAGTAATTCACTTCATCATCTGTTGGGGCTTCTGCCATAACACGAAGAAGAGGTTCAGTACCACTTGGACGAACCAAGATACGTCCATTTCCAGCCATCTCAGCTTCCATTTTTTCAATGATAGCGGCAATTGCAGGAACTTCCATAGCCTTATCTTTCATGCTATTTTCCACACGGATATTAACCAATTTTTGTGGATAGATGGTCACTTCTGAAGCCAATTCAGACAAGCTCTTACCTGTTTCAACCATGACTTTAGTCAATTGGATAGCTGTCAATTGACCATCACCAGTTGTGTTGTAATCCATGATAATAACGTGTCCAGACTGTTCACCACCAAGGTTGTAGCCGTTTTTACGCATTTCTTCGACAACATAACGGTCACCAACAGCAGTCACTGCCTTGTTAATACCTTCACGGTCAAGTGCCTTGTGGAAACCAAGGTTTGACATAACTGTTGTTACAATAGTATTTTTAGCCAACTCGCCTTTTTGAGACAAATGTTTACCAATGATATACATCACCTTATCACCATCAACAATATCGCCATTTTCATCAACAGCGATGAGACGGTCACTGTCACCATCAAAGGCAAGACCAATAGCTGAGCCAGTTTCTTTAACCAAGGCTTGCAACTGCTCTGGGTGTGTCGAACCAACACCAGCATTGATGTTAAGGCCATCAGGTTGGTCACCAATAACAGAGATTTCTGCGTTCAAGTCAAGGAAAATGTTACGTGCAGATACCGCAGCTGCTCCATTAGCCGCATCCAAGGCAACTTTCATGCCACCGAGGTCAACACCTGTAGCCACCAAGAATTTTTCGTATTTACGAAGACCCTCTGGATAATCAACAAGTGTTCCAAGTCCTTCAGCTGAAGGGCGTGGAAGTGTATCTTCTGCAGCATCGAGAAGGGCTTCAATTTCCGCTTCACGCGCATCATCCAATTTAAAGCCATCACCACCAAAGAACTTGATACCATTATCAAGAGCTGGATTATGGCTGGCTGAAATCATAACCCCAGCGCTTGCATTTTCTGTACGAACCAAGTATGAGACGCCAGGTGTTGCAAGTACTCCAAGTTTGTAGACTTCAATACCCACTGAGAGCAAACCTGCTACTAAGGCAGATTCCAACATCTCACCAGAGATACGTGTATCACGTGCCACAAAAACTTTAGGACGGCCAGTCTCATGTTGGCTAAGCACATAACCACCAAAACGACCTAATTTAAAGGCCAATTCAGGCGTAAGTTCAACGTTTGCTTCTCCACGAACACCGTCTGTTCCAAAATATTTACCCATAATTTTATTATTAGTGCTTGAGCACTAAATCCTCCTTAAACTGTGATGCTGTTTAGCAAGAGTCAATCTAGTGAAATCTATCTAGATAATCTAACTTTATAAGATTTCGCCAATATTTTCAACCCTTGATTTTAAATATTTTTAATTGGTTACATTTTTATGAGATTAGTCCCTCTCAATCCCATCCATTATACATGAATTTTGGGAAAATGTAACTCCCCTATTTTTGCGTGACTTTTAAGTTAACCTTAACAGTGCCAGGCTGAACCGTAACACCTTCTGCCTTAAGGTCTATTGTTTTTGAAGTGTCCTTAGTCACTTGACTAATGTCTACTGGGACTGTGATGCTATCAATCTTATCCATAGCTTCTTGGCTACCAACGATAGTCACATGTCCACGATCAAAGCTATAGCTGATACTAGACACATTGCTAGCCTTATCCCCAGTCAGTTCGACCTTGACAGGAACAGACTTGCTTAATTTTCTCAAACTAATCTTTGCATGTACCTTAGCTGGTGAGATAGAGCTTGCTAGGACTGTACCATTTGTCGAAACTGCTTGAAGGACCAAGTTACCATCATAATCTTCAGACAGGTTGGAATCACCTTCCAATACTGCTTGAACATGGTCAATCTGATTAATGATATCTTCACTCGAGGTCACTTCTACCTTGGTGTTATCCAGGCTAACCTTTTTAACCTCATAGCCATTTGCCAACTTATCAGAAGTGATGTTAGCTACTACGTCAAAGGTTTTGCTGGCTTTTTTACCAATAGTTGCCGTCAAGGTTGATGGGGATACCTGCGCAGACATGCCGGCTGGAAGATCCTTAACCTGAATAGGTACTCGACTGGTTCCTTGACCCAGGTTTGACAAATCAGCAACTAATTTAAAGTGACGTGTATCACTACTTGTCTCAGTCGTTAAAGCCAGCTGTGTTGTCGCCGTCAAATAGACTTCGGCATCATAGGAATAACCACTGATAAAGTACTTATCACTATCATATTTAATATCCACAGGGACCGACTCAACGGTTTGTGTAAAGGTATTAGATGCACTTGAACTATTGCTTTTATTTTGCGAGTTCCCCGACCAGGCTGTGAAAAAGAGTACCACAGCAAAGAAGAGTGCAACTAGTATCTGCCATAAACGATCGTTTTTAAAGAAATTTACCAAACGCTTCATTTTTTGCTACCTCCAATCCAACGTTGGAAGAATGACTGACGTGGTTCTTGTTCTTTCAACAAGACAAGACTCAACTCTTCTTCAAATTCTTGAACGGAGAGATCATGGTTGAAATTCCCCTTGTAAGCAATGGAAATCGCACCAGTCTCCTCTGACACAACAAAGGTAAGCGCATCTGTTTGTTCTGAAAGACCAATGGCAGCCCTGTGTCTAGTTCCAAATTCTTTGGAAATCTTATTAGATTCTGTCAATGGCAGATAAGAACAAGCCGTCGCAACCTTGTTATCTCTGATGATAACTGCTCCATCATGAAGCGGTGTATTTGGGATGAAAATATTAATTAATAGTTCCCCAGTCACCACCGCATCAAGCGGAATCCCAGTCGCAATCTGCTCTTGTAAGGTCTGAGTCTGTTCAATAGAAACCAATGCCCCAATCTTACGAGGACTCATGTACTTAACAGCTTTAACGTAGGCTTGAACCAACTTCTCGTCTGAGCTAACCTCTTTATTTTGCAAAAAATGCTGAGGCGTACGCCCAAAGGTTTCAAGTGCAGAACGAAGCTCTGGCGCAAAAATCACAACCGCCGCAATGGCTCCATAGTTGATGACCTGATTCATCAAATAAGAAATCGTCGTGAAGCCTATAAAATCAGAAATCAGTTTGACTAAAATAAATAAGACAACCCCTTGAACAAGGGTCATAATTTTTGTCCCTCGTAGAGCTCTAATAAAGCGATAAATTAAAAAAGCAACAATCAATATGTCCAAACTATTGACGATAACTTTCAGCGGACTATCAAAGAGTGACCGCCAAAAATCAATATCAATGGACGAAAGTATTCCCATACATATCACACTTTCTTTTAATTTTTAAACAGTTTCTATTATACCACGAATTCTAACTATTTTGAGACTACAATCACTACTTTTTGTGATAAAATAAATTCATGACTATGAAAACTACCATGGGAATTCTGGCGGGTAAAGCTAGCCATTTCGTCCTTTCAAAATTGGGACGTGGTTCAACCCTGCCTGGAAAAATTGCCCTTAAATTTGACAAAGATATTTTAGACACTTTAGCCAAGGACTACGAAATTGTCGTTGTTACTGGAACCAACGGTAAGACTCTGACAACGGCTTTGACAGTAGGTATTCTTAAAGAAGCTTTTGGTGAGATTGTGACCAATCCTAGCGGAGCCAACATGATCACAGGGATCACTTCTACTTTCCTAACAGCTAAAAAAGCCAAGTCTGGTAAGAAAATTGCTGTCTTGGAAATTGACGAGGCCAGCCTTCCAAAAATCACTGAGTACATCACTCCAAGTCTTTTTGTTTTCACAAATATTTTCCGTGACCAAATGGACCGCTATGGTGAAATCTATACCACTTATCAGATGATTTTAGATGGTGCTGCTAAGGCGCCTGAGGCTACTATTTTGGCTAATGGAGACAGTCCTCTTTTCAATTCTAAAGAGGTAGTCAATCCCGTGCGCTTCTACGGTTTTGACACTGAAAAACATGATCCTGAGCTGGCTCATTATAATACTGAAGGTATTGTCTGCCCTAAATGTGAGAGTATTCTTCAGTATCGCCTTAATACTTACGCTAACTTGGGTGACTATGTGTGCCTTAACTGCGACTTCCACCGTCCAGAATTAGATTATAAGCTGACAGAGTTGACTAAAATCACCAACACTACTTCTGAATTTGTCATTGATGGACAAGATTACAAGATTAATGTCGGTGGTCTTTATAACATCTACAATGCCCTTGCTGCTGTTTCTGTCGCTGAATTCTTCGGAGTAGCTCCAGAGCAAATCAAAGCTGGTTTTGATAAGAGCCGTGCTGTCTTTGGACGCCAAGAAACTTTTAAGATTGGTGACAAATCATGTACCCTCGTACTAATTAAGAATCCCGTAGGAGCCAGCCAAGCTCTTGACATGATTAAACTTGCAGATTATCCATTTAGCTTGTCAGTCCTTCTTAATGCTAACTATGCTGATGGTATTGACACCAGCTGGATTTGGGATGCCAACTTTGAAAGCATTCTCGAGATGGATATCCCTGAGATTAATGCTGGTGGTGTTCGCCATTCTGAAATTGCTCGCCGCCTTCGTGTGACTGGCTATCCAGAGGATAAGATTACGCAAGCAGAAAAACTTGAAGATATTATGGCTTTGATTGAAAAACAAGATTGCGACCATGCCTATATCTTGGCGACCTATACTGCCATGCTTGAATTCCGTGATATTCTTGCTCAACGTCATGCTGTTGGAAAGGAGATGAACTAATGACCTATACTTCACTCAAATCTCCAGAAAATCGTGACTACACCTACGACCTAAATGTCGCCCACCTTTATGGTAATCTGCTCAATACCTACGGTGACAACGGTAATGTCCTTATGATCAAATACGTAGGCGAAAAACTTGGTGCTAAGATGACCTTCGACATCGTTTCAGTTGGAGATGATTTCGACAAGGACCACTACGACATGGTCTTCTTTGGAGGTGGTCAAGACTACGAACAATCCATCGTTGCTAAAGACCTCCCAACTAAGCGTGAGGCTATTGGTCAATTCATCCAAGATAACAAAGTAATTCTTGCCATCTGTGGTGGTTTCCAACTTCTTGGTCAATATTACATCCAGGCTAACGGTGTCCGCATTGATGGTATCGGTGTTATGGGCCACTACACCCTCAATCAAGAAAATAATCGTTATATTGGTGACATCAAGATCCATAACGAAGAGTTCGATGAAACTTACTATGGCTTTGAGAATCACCAAGGGCGTACCTTCCTCTCTGATGATGAAAAACCACTTGGAAAAGTGGTCTACGGTAATGGTAATAACAAGGAAGATGGTTCTGAGGGTGTCCACTATAAAAATGTTTATGGTAGCTACTTCCATGGACCAATTCTTTCTCGTAACGCCAACCTAGCCTACCGTTTGGTCACTACTGCCCTTCGCAACAAATATGGCCAAGACATTAAATTGCCAAGTTACAATGACATTCTTTCAAGCGAAGTCGCTGAAGAATACGCAGATACTAAATCAAAAGCAGAATTTGAAAAATAATTCTATGACATAGCAAAATAGCGAAACCCTAAGGGTTTCGCTATTTTTTCATCTCTATTTCCAAAGTCGTCTTTTCTTCAATCTGTCTTCAATTTTACGATTATCAATCCTTAAAATGGCAATCATATCAAACAAGAGCCAAGTTCGTTTAGGATAAACAATGTATTTTGGAGACCATATTGGAGAGAACTTTTCCTTATAACGTTGGAGCCCACTAAAAGAGTAAAAACGCTGCGCAAAGACATAGACCAAATTGGCAACCTTCTCTTCCAAGAAACTATCTTCTTCAGTACCCACATTCGCGAGTGGAGCCATTCCCATATCGAAGTACTGCTTTCCTTCTGCTTGGAAATACTGGAAGAGTTTGACAAAGAGGTAATCCATGATACCTTCAGGTGCCTTTTCAAAATCATAACGCATAAGGTCAATCGTCGCCACCCGTTTGTTTTTGGTTGGCATGATATTGGCAAAGGCTACAATTTCTCCATCCTCACTCTCAACAATAGCAATCGGTGCCTGCTGCAGATAAGCTTCATCAAAGAAACCAAGAGAGAAGCCCTTCTCCTTACGACCGTTAAGCCAAATATCTGAGACAGCCTTCATTTCTTGCATCTGAGTCTCTGAAAATGGAGGATCAAGCAACTTAAACTGGAAACCTGCTTTTTCGACACGATTGGTTGGTTTACGGAACTTCTTACCATGCTTACCATCGACAGAGAATGTCGTCAAATCAACCATGGCGTTTTCCCCAAATTTCATAAAATCAAAGCCATAATCATGAAGCATCAGGGTAATACTCTCGTCTGCCTCATAAAACAAGGCTTGTAAATTCCAATCTGATAGTGTCTTCAAGAAAGATTCCCAAGCTGCTCGGTAATAGTTTTCATTACCAATTGGATTTCCCATAACCACACACTTGTTGCTGGTTTGTGCAAATTGGAAAACTACCTGGTCTTGTCCATCGACACGATACCAAAAGAGGCGTTTATCATGTAAATAAGCCAGAGCACTTTCTGATGCACCTCCGTATTTCTCAAGGAGAGCTGTGAAGCGCTCGTCATCCATACTTTGACCAAAGGGCCTACGGGGTGCCAAAATTCTCAAGACTCCCCAAACAATAGTTGCAATGATAACTGATGCCAGTAAAATATCAAACCAAATATGAACAAAATGTCCAAGAACATCCCGGTTCTTAGGTGGCAATAAATGAGACCAAAAACCGCTGCCACCCAGAACAAGAAGAACCAGAATAGTAAAGGCTAGGAAAAGGAAATCCTTTGTTTTGTCTTCCCAACTATAAACAAAGTAACGATGATACAACCTCTTTCTGATGATCAACATAAGCACCAAAGAGAGTACAATTAGGAAAGACATAGCCCAAGAAATACCATTGAGATTGACATAAATCAATGTCAAAACAAAGGTTATTAAGGAAGCAATGAAAGCTCCCTTCACCCGACGTCTGATGAGACGAGCCATGAAAATGAATAGGGTTCCAAATAGGATGCTTGGGAATTGCCAAATTAACTGTTCCTGAATAGGATCAAAACTGCTAATAAAGTAGACATTTGCCAAGCGTTCAGGGATTAAGGCTGACAAAATCAAGAAAATACCTAAGAAACGCAGCAAATACACGAGAAAACGGTGGAGAGTTCCACCAAATACTCGTGAAGAAAGTTTGAAGTATTTCTCGTTGATACGCCCTCCCATGTGTTTGAAAAAGAAGACAACACCTAACAAGAAGGGAATAACGTAGTAAGTTAAACGAAAGAGCAAGAGCAGACTAACCGCAAGAGCATTACTAACCCCCATAGAGGTCAGACCGGTAATCACAATCAAATCGAAACTACCAATCCCGCCCGGAATCATAGAGAAGATACCAATAATAACCGCTAGGAAATAAAGAGGAATCAGATTATAAAGAGGAACATGCAAGCCCATTAAATAAGCTACACTTACAAAGCTTCCAAGGGCCGTTCCCCATTCAGCTGTCGAAGCTAAAAGAAGACTTAGCCTCGTTTTCAATGGTACTTGACCAAAATAGGCTAATTTTTCACGACTAGAAACAAAGAAAATAAAAGGCAGATAAAGGAAAATACCCAATAACAGTAACCAATACTTTCTTAAATCTGGACTTAGAGGGAAGAACCAAAAGACAGCGAATACCAAACCACTTAAAAGGGATAGGCCAGACATAAAGTAAGGCAATAAACGAGAAAGTGCCTTAACACCCGTCTTTTCCTGCCCATCCTCAGAATAAAAGGAATATCTCAGACCCACATCGACCAAACCAGCAAAACCAGCTAAATTATTGATGGTGTTAACAGCCCAACTTGTTTCTAAGATATAGGATTTGGAATAATCCGTTTCTAGCTCCTTATTCAGTATGATGTCATAAAAGAGCATAGGGGAGACAGCGACTAGTCCGATGATAGCCATCAAAACAAGATGCCAAATAGACAAACCGGCCAGAGCTGACTCAAGTGACTCTAAAGTGATGGTCCGTTTGAGGCGAACCAATTCTATGACGACAAGAACCGTAATCGAGATAAAGAAGATAGATTTAACGGCCGCTTTTAAAGGTTGAAGTCTCTCTAAAAGACGCTTCATGCCACCACCTCTTTTCGACTAATTCTCACAAGCTCACGAATCATTTGATTGAAAATCTTATATTTACGTTGAGCTAGACGATGCCCTTCACGACGTTGGACATAGAGCTTATGAATCGGAAAGAGTTCTGAAATCTCCCTAGAATGCCTGATACTGATAACATCCCTTTGCCCCATAACTACCCAAACAGGATAGGCAGCCTGATGTAGACGTTCCCTATCTAGTGGCAAGTCATGAAGCATAAGCCCCGTTACCTGAGCCATGATATCCATTTTAGATGAAAATGGTGACAAGGCTTTTAAGCAAAGATATTGTAGATAGACCGCGAATCTTGAGCGTCTCGTCAACCCATTAAAGGTCATATTTCCCGCATTAAGCAAAAGCCCTGCAATCCGGTCAGGATAACGACTAGCATAAACCATAGCCAAATTGGCACCATCACTATGACCGACAAATAAGGCCTTCTTGATATTCAAATATTGCAAAATTTCCTCCAAATCGGCAGCCATCTGTTCAAAGGTCATCTTAACACTATGACGACTGGACCTGCCGTGATTACGACTATCAATGAAAATTAAACGATAGTCTCGATACAGAATTCCTTGCTTACCAAAGTAATTTCCTGACAAATTATTGCCATGCAAAAAAACAATTGGAAAGCCTTTACCGAGATCACGATAATAGATGATTTGACCATCTTTCACTTTGAATTCCATAATATTACCTACCTTTTCACTAACGCATTCTTATACGATAATTAGTCTTATAAGGCATTGAGGCTGATGAATTGGACTTATCTCATTCCAAAACCATCTAACCCTCTTCACTCCATTATAACACTTCCACTAGGAAAGAGTCAGAATATTTGTGCATTTTCTGCAAAAAGAAAAAGCCTTTTCAGGCTTCTCTTCTTATTGTTCGAAAGTTTGTTGTGCGATGAGTTTGTTATAGTTTTCTTCATCTTCTTGATTATCACGGACAACCTTAGATACTGTAAAGGAAGATGAAATCAAGCCAACACATCCCATGAGGTAGTAACCCTTAACCATCAAAGGCTCTTTAAGGGTATAGAGGCCTACCAACATCAAGATTACGAAGAAGGCAAATGATCCCCATGCCATCATGTTGAAAGATGTTGTGTTACGATACACTTTTTTCTTTACTTTGTTCATAAAGTTAGTCTCCTTTTATATACTAAGACTATTATACCAACAATATAAGCCTTTCACAACTCAAAACATGAAAAGGCTCTCATCATTCCTTAACCTTCCAACTGTTCTGATAAGTCACTCCACTCTTCCATCAGAGCTTCTTGAGAAACTGATAAGTCATCCAGCTCTTTCTGCAAGTCAGACAATTCTGCCACATCATTTGTTTCAAGCATGGCAGCAGAAATTTCCTCCAAGCGTTCCTCAATCGTCTCTAGCTCATTTTCAATTTGCTCAATGCGTCGACTTAGTTTACGCATCTCTTTTTGATTGGCTTTTTGAGCTTGATAATCACTAGCTCCCGCTGAAGCCACTTGGACTTCCTCTGATACTTGATTTTCCTCTGCCTCAAGACGTGCTAACTCTTCAAGCTCCGCCTTCTTTTCAAGGTAGTAATCGTAGTCTCCAAGATAAATGGTCGCTCCATCCTCAGAAATTTCCATCACTTTGGTTGCCACTCGGTTGATAAAGTAACGGTCGTGGCTGACAAAAAGAAGCGTTCCATCAAAGTCGATGAGGGCATTTTCCAAGACTTCCTTACTATCAATGTCCAAGTGGTTGGTCGGCTCATCTAGGATGAGGAAGTTGTTGTTTTCCATTGATAATTTAGCTAGGAGCAAGCGAGCCTTCTCACCACCCGAAAGCATGGAAACCGACTTTTTGACATCATCACCTGAGAAGAGAAAGGCTCCCAGACGGTTACGAATCTCAACTTCAGGAGTTGTCGCAAAATCATTCCACAACTCATCAAGAACAGTGTTTGACGGTGTCAAGGCAGATTGGGTTTGGTCATAGTAACCCACTTCAACATTGGCACCATAAGTTGATGTTCCCTTGATAAATGGCAGTTTACCTACTACCGACTTGATAAAGGTTGTTTTTCCGATACCATTAGGTCCCACAATGGCAATGGCATCCATCTTCTTAACATCGAGAGAAATAGGCTCTGAGAGAATCTCATCGTCATAACCAATAGCAGCATCCCTAACAGTCAAAACTACATTTCCAGAGACCTTATCCGCATGGAAAGTCATATTAGCTGACTTTTGACCTTCTGTTGGCTTATCCAGACGTTCCATTTTCTCTAGCTGTTTACGACGGGCTTGAGCACGCTTAGTTGTAGAGGCACGGACAATATTACGATTAACAAAATCCTCCAGCTTAGCAATTTCCTTTTGTTGCTTTTCGAAGTTCTTTGCTTCAGTAGCCAATTTTTCAGCCTTGAGATCCATGAATTTTGAATAGTTTCCGACATAACGATCTAAACTATGTTTGGTCAAATCCAGGGTCACTGTCGCCACCTTGTCCAAAAAATAACGGTCGTGACTGACAATGATTAGAGCTCCCTGATAATTGACCAAGTAATTTTCCAACCAGGCAATGGTCTCGATATCCAAGTGGTTGGTCGGTTCGTCCAGTACCAAGAGCTCAGGCTTCTCAAGCAGCATTTTCGCCAAAGCCAGGCGCGTGTTTTGCCCTCCAGAAAGATCTGAAATAGGCATCTCCCACATGCTTTCATCAAACTTAAAACCATTGAGAATAGCTCTGATATCAGATTCATAGGTAAATCCACCTCGCTGTCTGAAATCCTCGGAAAGTCGATCGTAGTCAGTCATTAACTTGTCCAAATCAGCCCCAGTCAACTCGGCCATCTTCATTTCCATGTCACGTAGACGTTTTTCATCTGCACGTAGGTCTGCAAAGACATTTAACATTTCCACATAGATGGTATTGCTAGACTCAAAGCGACTATCCTGAGCCAAGTAAGACAAATTCAAATCACGTTTTGTGTTGATTTCACCACTCGTCGGCGCTTCCTCTCCAACCAAGATTTTCAATAAGGTTGATTTTCCAGCACCGTTACGGCCAACCAAGGCAATACGATCGCGTTCATCTACCTGAATATTAATATTATCAAAGAGCACATCTCCTGAGAAAGAGCGCTCAATCTTGTTTCCTTGTAAAATAATCATAACGTTTCAATTATACCAAAAAAGCCAAGCTCCTGCTTAGGCTTTCTGACTTTCTTTCAAAATGCTTGCTACCTTAGTATTAATCAAATCGATAGCAACAGTATTTGTGACACCTTCAGGAATCACCACATCTGCGTAGCGTTTCGTTGGTTCGATAAACTGGTGATACATAGGTTTAACCACACTGATATATTGCTCAATGATACTATCCAAGCTACGGCCACGCTCTTCCATGTCACGCTTGATACGACGGATAATACGAATGTCATCATCAGTATCTACAAAAAGCTTGATATCCATCAAATCACGCAAACGTTTATCCTCAAGTACCAAAATCCCTTCAACAATGAAAACATCCTGTGGCTCTTGACGATAAGTCTTTTCACTACGAGTGTGTTGGGTGTAGTCATAAATGGGAATATCCACTGGACGCCCAGCAATCAGCTCATTGATGTGTTCAATCATAAGATCTGTATCGAAGGCAAAGGGATGATCGTAGTTAGTTGACACACGCTCTTCAAAAGTCAAATGTGTCTGATCCTTATAATAAGAATCATGCTCAATCATGGCAATTTTCTCATCTGGAAAATTTGATAGAATGGCACGAGAAACACTGGTCTTACCGCCACCAGAGCCACCCGTAACCCCAATAATAATCGGTTTTTTAGGCATGGTAAATTCCTATCTAATATAGTCTTTCTTATCTATTCTACACTAAATCATGATATAATAAAAGCAAATCCATATAGAAAATGAGACTTTTATGTTTAAAAACTTTACTGAACAATGGCAAGACCTCCTTAAAGAAAAAGGAATCACTACAGAGACTGCCATTCAAAAAGAACTCTTTGCACCAATCACTGAAGGAGATAATGTCCTAGGTATCAGTCCTACAGGAACAGGTAAGACCCTTGCCTACCTTCTCCCACTGCTCCTCAAACTCAAACCCAAAAAAGCTCAGCAACTGCTTATCCTAGCACCTAATTCTGAACTTGCTGGACAGATTTTCGACGTAACCAAACAGTGGGCTGAGCCACTAGGACTCACTGCCCAGCTCTTCCTTTCTGGCTCTAGTCAAAAGCGACAAATTGAACGCCTGAAGAAAGGACCGGAAATTCTCATCGGAACCCCTGGCCGTGTCTTTGAGCTGATTAAACTCAAAAAGATCAAGATGATGAACGTCAATACTATCGTCCTTGATGAATTTGATGAGCTTCTCAGTGATAGCCAATACCACTTTGTGACAAAAATCAGCCACCATGTTCCTCGTGACCATCAAATGATTTATATTTCGGCAACCAACAAAATTGACGATCAAGATCTTGTCGAAAATACTATCGTTTATGACCTATCTGATCAGGAACTAGACACCATCAAACATTATTATATCAGTGTTGATAAACGTAACCGTGTCGAACTTCTCCGTAAGTTCTCCAATATTCCTGACTTCCGTGGCCTTGTCTTTTTCAACAGTCTTTCTGACCTTGGTGCTACTGAAGAACGCCTCCAATTTAACGGAGCTTCAGCAGTATCATTGGCAAGTGACATCAACGTCAAATTCCGTAAGGTTATCTTGGAAAAATTCAAGAACCATGAGATTTCACTCTTACTAGGTACTGACCTATTGGCACGAGGCATCGATATTGAAAATCTGGAAGTGGTCATCAACTTCGATATTCCTCGAGACCGTGAAGCCTACACTCACCGTGCAGGTCGTACCGGACGTATGGGAAATGAAGGTAGCGTCATTAGCTTGGTAACCCATCCAGAAGACCTCAAAAAACTTAAAAAATTCGCTAAAGTATCAGAACTGGTTCTTAAAAACCAAGAACTCCACGAAAAATAAGCCATTACAAAAGCACTTCAGTTTACTCTGAAGTGCTTTTAACATATACAGATTAGGCTTTTTTACCAAAGTCCTCAATCATTTGTTCCATTTCCTCACGACTTGGAGTTGTCAACATATAAAGGAAGTCACCTTGCAACTCTGCAAAGGCTGCAGGCATGATTTTCTTAACTTTAAGTTGTTCACGATACTTATCAAAAAGTTCTTCTTCTGAGTAAGCATAGTGTGAGCTTGCACGACGTGAAGTTGCTAAACAGTAAAGTGGCTCAAACTGAGAAGCTGGGAATGGTTCTCCAGCAACGATATCCGCATAGCCCTTGTACAAATCGAAAGAATGAGCATAGTTATAGACGTCGATTGTGAAGCCACCTGCTGGACGGTTGTTATATTCAATAGCAATATAATCGTCACCATCACGGAAGAACTCAATATGGAAGAAACGTTCCTTCATACCAAATTCTTTGACAATTGCCTCACCATACTTACGTAACTTAGGATCCATATCCTTAAGAACGTAGTAAGAATTGTCCATCTTGTAAATCATCAAGTCAAGTGGAGTGTGAGCATAATCGAAAGTTGTTGAGAAGACAATATTACCATCATGATCAATCAAACCATCGAAAGTACAGATTTCACTTGAAGTTACAAATTTTTCAAAGAAATAAACTGTTTCATGGTCCCACTCAGCCTTGAAATGATTGATATCATCTTCTGTTTCAAGTTTGAAGGTTGCAGCTGCACCAACCCCATTATCTGGCTTAGCAATCATTGGAAGACCAATTTCTTTCACAGCTTTATCCACATCTTCGTCAGTTTTAATAACAGCACCAGGCACAACTGGAACACCAGCTTTTTGGAAGAGTTTCTTCATTTCAGACTTGAATTTAGTTTTCTTAAGGTCTTCTGGCTTAGCACCAAAAACATTGAACTGTTCACGAAGTGCTGCATCCAATTCCAACCAGTATTCATTATGAGATTCGATACGGTCGATTGGACCATGTTTGTAGAAAAGAAAGGCTACGGCACGCTTAACTTCATCCAAGTTTTCCAAATTGTCTACACGGAAGTACTCAGTCAATGCATCTTTCAAAGGTTGATCCAATTGCTCATAAGGCTCTTGACCAATACCAAGAACTGTGATTCCCTTATTTGCAAGTTCAACTGTAAACTGTTGGAAGTTTTGTGGATAGTATGGTGAAATAACAAGATAATTCATTAGTGATTCCTCTTTTATAGTTATTTAGATAGGATAGACAAAGAAATTATAGGTTCATATTGTCAAGGAAATAAGGCATTTGTTTACGCCACCATTCCCAATCGTGAGCGACATCATGGCCCCACTCAGAGAACCAAGCTGGAATGTTCTTTTGTTCAAAGGCTTCCTTGAGTTTATAGTAAGATGGAAGACCATCTTGTTCCCAAGCACCAAGACCTGTACATACGATGATCTCAGCTTGACGGTAGCGGTCGATAAACCAACCATCATTTTGGTTCCAGATATAATCTGATGGGGAATTTTGGTAAATAGCTTCATCCCCTCCAAACTCACCCACAAAGAAACGAGCATCATAGACACCACTAAGGGCTACTACTTTATTGAAAACATCAGGGTGTTGCAAGAAGAAATTAAGCGCATGGTAAGCACCCATTGAACATCCTGTTGTCATCATTGGATCAAACCAACCAGTTTTGTGTTTGATAAACGGAATAGCTTCTTCAATAACATAACGTTCATAGGCACGATGCATTTCAGCACGATCGTGTGGATTTTTCCAATCACAAAGCCAGCTTTCACTGTCCACACTTGATAGCGTAAAGAATTGTACGCGTCCTTCTTCGATAAAACGTGCACAAGCATCAATCATACCAAAGTCATAGTATTCGTTATGGCTACCACCTGATGACGCAAAAACCACAACAGGGATACCAGCGTGCCCATAACGGTTAACATACATTTCACGATTAAGTTGACCACTCCAGTGGCTAAGATGTTCGATATTCATATTTATATTCCTTTTCCTAAATTAAAATAATTTTCGTTAATATAGACTAGTCCCACTTTTCAGCGAAAAAGCGAAGACAGTCTGGTAAATTCTCGGCCCAAGCTTCTTCATTGTGTTCAGCACCAGATTGAATGTGAATCTTGATATTTTCCAAATCAACCCCACGAGCGATCAAATCATGGTAATAGCTCAATGAAGAGTCAATATAAGCCTGCTTAATGTTACCAGCCATCAAGGTCTTGTCAGTATCATCAGCTTCCTCAGTCCCTACATAAATGTAGACACGTTGATCTGCATCGAGCTTTTGACGCGACATGTAACGATCAAAGGCATCTTGATGCAACCAGTTAGCTGAAGAAAATACCCCAAGACAACCAATCTGCTCCTTATAATCAAGCCCCATAAACTGAGTGATATTACCACCAAGAGATGAACCAATCATAGCTGTATGCTGACGATCTGAGAAGGTACGGTACTCCTTGTCAATAAAGGGTTTAACCACATCCATGACAAACTCCGCATACTCTACTCCCTTGCCTCCGAACTGAACACCAGGGATATTAGATTCTTGGTACTTCCACGCAGAATACTCATTCATACGGCCAGGGCCATCATTATCGATGGCTACAACAATCATGCGCGAAATATCAGGATTACGCTTGATTGTTGGGATAATCTTCCAAGAATATCCAGAAAATGACTCCTTACTATAAAGAACATTCTGACCATCATGGAAATACACGACAGGGTAAGAACGATCTGTATCCGTTTCATAGTTCTTAGGTAGAAGAACACGCACACGACGAAGTTTACCAGTGTATGGCACCTCTAATTCATGGGTCTTCATAACCAAGTAAAAATAAGATTTATTCATTGTCAGAAAACTCTCTATATTCGAAATTTAGTTCTATTATACCATATTTTAAAAGAAAAAGAGCCCCAATAATGGGGACTCTTTACACTTTTTTAATGATTGAATAGCTAAACTCTTAGTAGTTTGCAATATCAAATACTGTTGATTTCACACGAGTCATAGCTTCGATAGAGTATTTCACACCTTGAGTTCCGGCACCAGATCCTTTAATACCAAGGAATGGGAAGTTATCTGTACCACGTTGTGTTTTGTTGTTGATGTGAACTGTACCAACTTCAAGTTGTTCAGCAATTGCAAACGCACGTGGGTAGTCTTGAGTGAAGACTGCACCTTGAAGACCAAATTCAGATTCGTTAGAAATCTTGATTGCTTCTTCAACTGAAGATACACGGATGAATGGCAATACTGGACCAAATGGTTCTTCCCAAGCAAGACGCATGTCAGTTGTCACATGGTCAAAAACAGCTGGGTAGATAAGGTTGCCTTCACGTTTCAATTCAGTTTTAGCAGTAGCACCTTGTTCAACGGCATCATCAATCAAACCTTGAACGAAGTCAGCTGCTTTTGTATCGATAAGTGGTGTAACGCTTGCGCTTTCTTCAGGCATACCAACAGTGATATTACCTACCAAAGCAGTTACTTTTTCTACCAATTCATCTGCAACGCTATCCATTACAAGGACACGTTTGATAGCTGTACAACGTTGACCTGAATAGTCAAAGGCACCAGCAACAATGTTTTTAGCAGTCAAGTCAAGGTCAGCATCTTCAAGAACGATAGCGGCATCTTTACCACCAAGTTCAAGCATGATTGGACGCATAGCTGCCAAACGACCGATGTTTTCACCAACTGGTGTTGAACCTGTAAAGTTGATGAAATCAACTGCTTTGTGCTCAACAATGTAGTCACCGATAACAGAACCACGACCTGTGATAGAGTTCAAGACACCTGCAGGGATACCAGCTTCAACAAATGCTTCAACCAAAAGAAGACCTGAGATAGAACCTTGTGTTGGTGGTTTGAAGGCAACAACGTCACCAGCAATCAAGGCAGGAGCAATTTTAGAACCAGCCAAGTTTACTGGATAGTTAAATGGTGAAATAGCAAGGACAAGACCTACTGGTTCGCGACGAACAACAGCAATTTTTTTCTTGCTACCAGCGTCAAAGGCACCACCTTCAAGTACTTCACCTTCCAAACGCAAACCTTCTTCAGCTGCATAGTGGATGATTTCAGCAGTACGAACAACTTCACCGATTGCAGATTTCAAACCTTTAGAGATTTCTTTAGAAAGAACTTGACCGATTTTTTCTGCATCACGTTCCAAGATATCTGCTGCTTTATGAAGGTAAGCTGCACGTTCAGCATATGAAAGCGCACGCCATGCTGGGAGTGCTGCTTTAGCTGCTGCGTAGACTTCGTCTACTTCAGCTTGGCTCATCGCTGGAACTGATCCAAGTTCCTCACCGTTTGCAGGTGCGTAAATAGTAATTTCGTTTTCAGATGTTTTCCACTCACCATTGACATAGTTTTTGTATTGTTTAGCCAAGATAGTAACTCCTTTTATCTATTATAAGACCTATTTTATCATTTTTTTAGAAATATTCCAAGATTTAAACGAGAATTATTCAGAAAATTTTGACAAAAAATAGTTAAAATTGTTAACCTAGGTTAGCCGTATTCTACTCCTAACTAAAGAATGAGTCAATTATTTTGTCTCCGTTTAGATATAAAAAAAGTGAAAGCCTAAGCCTCCACTTTTTATGATTAGTCTACGTTAACGTATTCTTTTGAAAGTTCAAGAACTTCTTCCATTGTTGCACATTCAGTAAGAGCACGGTTAGCGTATTCTTCCATTTTAGCTGTGTCAAGTTTCTTCATCAAGCTACGTGTACGAAGAACAGATGTCGCTGACATTGAGAACTCATCCAATCCCATTCCAACAAGAAGTGGAACAGCAGTTTGGTCACCAGCCATTTCACCACACATACCAGCCCATTTACCTTCAGCGTGAGCCGCTTTGATAACATTGTTAATCAAACGAAGGATTGATGGGTTATATGGTTGGTAAAGGTATGAAACTTGTTCGTTCATACGGTCAGCAGCCATTGTGTATTGTATAAGGTCATTTGTGCCAATTGAGAAGAAATCAACTTCCTTAGCAAATTGGTCAGCAAGCATAGCTGCAGCTGGGATTTCAATCATGATACCTACTTCGATATCGTCTGCAACGGCAACACCTTCAGCAACCAATTTAGCTTTTTCTTCTTCAAGAATACCTTTAGCAGTACGGAACTCAGTCAACAAAGCAACCATTGGGAACATGATACGCAATTTACCGTGAACAGATGCACGAAGCAAAGCACGCAATTGTGTACGGAACATTTGATTACCAGTTTCAGAGATAGAAATACGCAAAGCACGGTAACCCAAGAATGGGTTCATTTCTTTAGGAAGGTCGAAGTAAGGGAGTTCTTTATCCCCACCGATATCCATTGTACGAACGACAACAGGTTTACCGTTCATACCTTCAAGAACTGCTTTGTAAGCTTCATATTGGTCATCTTCAGTTGGGAAGTCTTGAGAATCCATATACAAGAATTCTGTACGATAGAGACCAACAGCTTCAGCACCGTTATCATTTACACCTTCAACGTCTTTAGGTGTACCGATGTTGGCAGCCAATTCGAAATGTTTTCCATCAGCAGTAACTGTTTGAGCATCTTTAAGGAGAGCCCATTCAGCTTTTTGTTTAGCGTAAGCTTCACCAGCTGCTTTGAACTCAGCAATTTGCTCTTCAGTTGGGTTGATAACAACTTCACCAGTAATACCTGAAACAGCCAAAACATCACCATCTTTGACAAGTTCTGTGATGTTATTTGTTCCAAGAACGGCTGCGATTTCAAGTGTACGCGCCATGATAGCTGAGTGACTTGTACGTCCACCGATGTTAGTAACAAAGGCTTTTACGTACTTTTTGTTCAACTGAGCTGTATCAGATGGTGTCAAGTCATGAGCAACAACGATTGATTCTTCGTTGATTGTTGCCGGGTTAGGCAATTTCTTACCAAGCAAGTTAGCAAGCACACGTTTTGTAACGTCACGAATATCCGCTGCACGTTCTTGCATGTATGGGTTATCTTCCATACCTTCAAAAATAGCGATAAACATGTCTGTTACTTCTGTCAAAGCAGCTTCAGCATTAACTTGTTTAGCACGGATAGTTTCTTTAATTTGACCAGTCATTTCTGGGTCAGCAAGAACCATCAAGTGAGCATCAAAAACGGCTGCCGCTTCTTCACCAAGGCTTTCAACTGCTTTTTCACGGATAACAGAAAGCTCGTCTTGTGACGCCGCTAGAGCAGCATCTAGACGAGCCTCTTCTGCACTTGTATCTTCAACTGTTACAGTTTCAAATGACAAGTCCGGTTGAACAAGCAGATATGCCTTAGCAACTGCAACACCATCAGATGCTGCGATTCCTTTAAGCATTTCTGTCATATTCTTATGCCAATCCTTCTTTTGTCATTGTTTCTGCGATTGCTACGATTGCATCATCAGCATCAGCACCTTCTGCAGAGATAGTTACGTCAGCACCTTGACCAACACCAAGGCTCATAACACCCATGATTGATTTAAGGTTAACTGCTTTACCTTTGTAGTCAAGAGTGATATCTGAAGCAAATTTGCTAGCTGTTTGAACAAGCAAAGTAGCTGGACGTGCGTGGATACCTGTTTCTGCAACAATGTGGAAATCTTTAGAAGCCATAATGGATTCTCCTTCTTAGTTTGGAATATTTGAGTTATCAATGATAACCCTTACAATTTAGAATTATAACATAGCTAATTGAGATTATCAAGGTTAAAACGTACTTTCTACAAGTTTTTCAAAAGCCTGTCTCTCATTTTACTGCTCATTTTCAATTTTTTAAACATAAGCAAATACTAGTCTCTAGTTATTTACAACATTTTCAGAAAATTTCTTTCATGGTGTTTTCAATCGTTAATTTTCATTTTCGAGCAAAAACAATCACATAATTGAAAGAATTTGATTGCTAAAGGCACTCGTTGAATAAGCTTGTTTCCCAAATGCCAAGTCAGCTGTAAAGATATCAGCTTTAAATGTCTTTTCAATAGCACTTGTAATCAGTTGAGCTGCCTCAGTCCAACCAATATAATCTAGAAGCATGCAGCCAGATAATAGAACTGAGCAAGGATTAGCCTTATCTTGATCCGCGATATCCGGAGCTGTTCCATGTGTTGCTTCAAAAATAGCATGGCCTGTTTGATAGTTAATATTGGCTCCAGGGGAGATGCCGATACCACCAACTTGTGCAGCTAAGGCGTCACTGGCATAATCACCATTCAAGTTGGTTAAGGCAACAACATCAAATTTTTCTGGATTTAAAAGAATCTGTTGTAGAAAGTTATCCGCGATTATATCATTAATCTCTAAACGACCAGCCAGCAATTCTTCTTTATATTCTTCCTGAGCCAATTCATAACCCCATTTACGGAAGCCACCTTCTGTAAATTTTTGAATATTCCCCTTATGAACTAAGGTCACTTTTTTTAGATTGTTCTTGAGAGCATAGTCGATAGCCGAGCGAATGAGGCGTTTACTTCCTTCTATTGAAATTGGCTTGATTCCGATACTACTTGATTCTGGGAAGCGAATTTTACTAACATTCATTTCTGTCTGGAGAAACTCAATCACGCGCTTAACATCTGTTGTTCCCGCTTCCCATTCAATTCCCGCATAAATATCTTCAGTATTTTCACGAAAAATAGTAATATTCGTTTTTTCTGGTTCCTTAAGCGGACTTGCTACTCCTTCAAAGTAACGAACCGGTCTAACACAAGCGTAGAGATCAAGTTCTTGACGTAAAGCTACATTTAAAGAACGAATCCCTCCACCTACTGGCGTCTCAAGCGGACCCTTAATAGCAACTAAACTTTCTCGAATAGTCTCCAATGTTTTTTTCGGCAACCATTCTCCTGTTTTATCATAAGCCTTCTTACCAGCTAGGAGCTCTTGCCACTCAATATGACGCGTTCCTTCATAGGCTACTTCTACTGCTTTATCAAAGATTGCTTGGGCATTCTTCCAGATATCATGTCCAACACCATCCCCTTCAATAAAAGGGATAATTGGACTATCAGAAACTTGAAGCTGTCCATTTGTCATTACGATTTTTTCTGCCATATAGCTTTCCTCCCTAGCGTTTTTCTAAAGGAATATAGGTCATATTTTCTTGTCCAATATACTGTGAGCGAGGACGAATCAATTTGTTATTTTTTTGCTGCTCTTGAATATGAGCAATCCAGCCGGCAACACGACTCATTGCAAAGATAAGTGTGAAGATATCGCTGTCAATTCCTAGAGTATGGTATACGGTGGCTGAATAGAAGTCTACATTGGGAATTAATCCCTTCTTATCTTTCATGAACTCTTCAATTTCTTGAGACATATTAAAGAATTCTTCATTCTCGGTACCCTCTGTCAACTTTTTAGCCATATCTCTTAAGAAAATTTCACGAGGATCCTGTTTCTTGTATACACGGTGCCCAAATCCCATGATTTTCTCTTTAGAGTCAAGTTTTTCCTGTAAGTAAGCATAAACATCACCTGATTCGCGGATTTCTTTAAGCATATCAAAGACGCGTTCATTAGCCCCACCATGCAGGGGACCTTTTAGAGCACCAATAGCTGTTGTAACACACGAATAAATATCTGTCAGAGTCGAAGCACAAACACGCGCTGCAAAAGTTGAAGCATTCAACTCATGATCAGCATGTAGAATTAAGGCCTTATTCATAGCCTCAACTTCAATTTCAGAAGGTTCAACACCATTCAGCATGTAAAGAAAATTAGCAGCAAAACCTAAATCTTCTCTTGGTTTGAGGGGCATTTTACCAGTGCGTAAGCGTGCAAAAGTCGTAATAATTGTTGGCAATTTAGCCATCAATTCAATACTTTGCTGATAAACGGCTTCCATGGACTTCTCCTCAGCATCCACATTGTATACCCCAAGAAGTGAAACTGTTGAACGTAAAACACTCATTGGGTGCAAATGTGGACGAGATTGGATAAGAATGCATTGTTCTACAGCATCTGAAATGTCATAGTTCTTACGCAACTCTGCTTCAAAATACTTGAGTTCCATTTGCGTAGGAAGATGACCATTCCATAAGAGATAAATCACTTCCTCAAAAGACGCTTTATTTTCCATAAACTCGGAAATATCATATCCTGCATAGGATAAATGGTCATCAATAATAGATGAAATCCTAGTATTACAGGCAATCATATCCTTAAGTCCATTAATTTCAACTGTTGTCATATTAGGCTCCCTTCAATTTTTTTCTTACAACCATTGGTAAGATACCACCATTTTTATAGTAGCGAATATCAGCATCTGCATCGAAGCGTACCAAGGCTTTAAAGGTTTTGGTTTGTTCAGGTGTTGAAGCTGTAACAGTGATAACATCATGGACACCTGGATTTTCTGAAAGATCGAAGCTAAAGGTCTCATGCCCTGTCAATCCAAGACTTTCAGCATTTTCCCCTTCCATAAATTGTACTGGTAAAATCCCCATCATAACTAGATTTGAACGGTGAATACGCTCAAAACTCTCAGCAAGCACTACTTTTACACCAAGGAGATTTGCACCTTTAGCAGCCCAGTCACGACTAGAGCCCATACCATAATCCTTACCAGCAATTACAAGCGTATCTTGATTAGCTTCTTTATATTTCATAGCAGCATCATATATAGGTAGAATATCACCATCATATTTAGTATATCCACCAATTTTTCCATCTGCTAGCTCATTCTTTATACGAATATTAGCAAAAGTTCCTCGCATCATGACTTCGTGATTTCCACGACGGCTACCATAAGAATTAAATTCTTGATAATCAACACCATTCTCAGTCAAATAACGAGCTGCTGGGCTATTTCTGGCAATATTACCCGCTGGAGAAATATGGTCTGTTGTAACCGTATCTCCAAATTTAGCCAAAACCTTCAAATCATCCAATGGTTTAATACTCAAATCATCTCCTAAAGCATCAAAGTAAGGTGGGTTTTGAATATAGGTAGAGTTTTGATTCCATTTATAATTTTGACTTTGTTCAGTAGGAATGGCATTCCACTTCTCGCTATCAGAAAAGACACTGGCATATTCATCTTGGAAGAGTTGACGGGTGACGTATTTATCAACATAAGTCTCAATGTCATCACGAGATGGCATAATCTCCTCTAAATAAACAGCTTGACCATTGTCGTCAAAGCCTAGAGGCTCAGTTGTCAAATCAATATTCGTGTTACCAGCCAAGGCATAAGCAACAACTAATGGTGGACTAGCTAAGAAATTCGCTTTAACAAGTGGATTAATACGCCCTTCAAAATTACGATTTCCTGACAACACAGCACTCGCTAAGAGATCATTGTCTACAATAGCCTTAGCCACTTCAGGACGTAAATCTCCTGAGTTACCAATACAAGTTGTGCAACCATAACCTACCAAGTTAAAGCCAAGCTTATCTAGATAGGTTTGCAAGCCTGAAGCTTTGAGATAACCAGTAACAACCTTAGAACCTGGTGCTAAAGATGTCTTCACTGTTGGAGATACTTTTAATCCTTTCTCAACAGCTTTTTTGGCTAAAAGACCGGCTGCCATAAGAACGTAAGGATTAGAGGTATTGGTACATGATGTGATTGCTGCAATGGCAACATGACCCGTTTGAATTATTTCTGAATGATCCTCAAAATCAACTTTTGCAGTTTTTGCTAACTCTTCATTATCCAAACCGAAACCACGGACACCTGCTTCACGTACCACTGCATCTTGAAATTCTTGCTTAGCATCAGATAAAAGAATCAAATCTTGTGGACGTTTAGGACCTGAGATAGAAGGTTTAATAGATGACAAATCGACTTCAACAATCTTAGTATACTTGGCTTCTTTACTTGGATCATAGAAAAGATGATTGGCTTTTGTATAGGCTTCAGTGACTTGGATATGTTCCTCATCACGATTAGTTAAACGCATGTAGTTAAGAGTCTCGTCATCAATAGGAAAATAACCACAAGTCGCACCATATTCCGGTGCCATATTAGCGACAGTAGCACGGTCAGCTAGAGATAAACTCTTCAAGCCAGGTCCAAAGTACTCAACAAATTTACCAACCACATTTTCAGAACGAAGCACCTGAGTAATCTTGAGAGCCAAATCTGTTGCTGTGGCAATTTTAGGCAGCTCACCTGTCAGATGTACACCAATAACCTCTGGAATTGGGAAATAAGACGCTTCACCTAGCATAGCTGCTTCAGCTTCAATTCCACCAACACCCCAACCAAGAACGCCAATACCATTAATCATAGTCGTGTGACTATCTGTACCAAACATAGAGTCAGGATATAGGAGCCCATCATTTTCAATAATGACATCACTCAAAAATTCAATATTAACCTGATGAATAATCCCTGTTGCTGGTGGAACAGCACGGTAATTTTCAAAAGACTGTTCGGCCCACTTAAGAAACTCATAGCGCTCGTTATTACGTTTAAACTCTAGATTGATATTATCTTCAAGAGCAGTATCACATCCATATGAATCAACTTGGACAGAGTGGTCGATGACCAAATCTACTGGAATCTCGGGATTAATAAATTCGGCTTTACCTCCATTAGCCACTATAGCATCACGCATGGAAGCTAAATCAACAACAACAGGAACCCCTGTAAAATCCTGTAAGATAACACGACTTGGTTTAAAAGGTACTTCAGAAATTGTTGGAAAATTCGGAAATTTTATTAGATCAGAAATGTGAGATTCCTTAACATCGACACCATCTTTTTTTCTGAGGAGACTTTCAAGTAGTATTCGAATGGTATAAGGTAGTTCTCCGACCTTAACATCATGAGATTTTGCTGCTTTTTCGAGATCATAGAAAGAGAATGTCTTACCATTTACAGTTAGATTTGAACAGTATTCTTGCATACTTGAACCTCCATTAGTTAAAAATTTTCTTTATTCTACACTGTTATTTTTGAAAAAACAAATAGAATCGGCATTTTGATGTTATATTACATAACATATATGGTGAGATATTTCTTTTTTAGCCATTTTCATAAACAAATTCTATTTAATTTAGAGAACTTAAAAAAGCCTTTGAAACACAAGATATAGGGTTGTGTTTCAATACTAAACACAAAATATTGTATTTCCTTAAGATATTTAGCTTGATTTTTCCCAATATTTTGGGTATTCTATTAGAGTTAAAAAAGTGGCTCTCTTGGCCACTTAAAATCTTTTTACAAAGGAGTATTTGCAATGGCAAAGATTACATTGTTTTCTAAAAACAACTGCATGCAGTGTAAAATGACTAAAAAATTCTTGGAAAAGGAAGGTGCTGATTTCGAAGAAATCAACATTGATGAACAACCAGAAAAAATCGATTACGTAAAAAGTCTTGGTTTCACTGCTGCTCCAGTTATTGAAGCAGGCGATATCGTCTTTTCAGGTTTTCAACCGACTAAACTTAAAGAAATCCTTTAATTATCAAGTTTTTAAATAGAAAGGAACTTGTCTGCTTAGTATAATGTTTTAACCTTAATATACTATTAAACTAAGTAAGCCTGGTATCTGTATTATGTCTTTAAAAAATCTTGGCGATGTCTCATACTTCCGCCTCAACAACGAAATTAACCGTCCTGTTAACGGTCAAATTCCTTTGCATAAGGACAAAGAAGCACTTCGTGCCTTCTTCCTTGAAAACGTTAAGCCAAATTCAATGGCATTCAACAGCATCACAGATAAAATTAATTATTTGATTGAGAACGATTATATCGAGTCTGAATTCATCGGTAAATACGAACCTGCTTTCATCGAAAAGTTGTCTGCAGAAATTCATTCTCAAAAATTCCGCTTCCAATCTTTCATGGCAGCCTACAAGTTCTACCAACAATATGCCCTCAAAACAAACGATGGCGAGTCTTACCTCGAAAGTATTGAAGATCGCGTTCTTTTCAACGCCCTTTACTTTGCTGATGGTGATGAAAACCTTGCTAGTGACCTTGCTAACGAAATGATTCACCAACGTTACCAACCTGCTACTCCTTCATTTCTAAATGCTGGACGTAGCCGTCGTGGTGAACTCGTGTCATGTTTCCTTATTCAAGTAACGGATGACATGAATTCAATCGGACGTTCTATCAACTCGGCCCTCCAGTTATCACGTATTGGTGGTGGGGTAGGTATTAGCCTATCCAATCTACGTGAAGCTGGTGCTCCTATCAAAGGATACGCTGGGGCAGCCTCTGGTGTCGTACCTGTTATGAAGCTTTTTGAAGATAGCTTCTCTTACTCAAACCAACTTGGCCAACGTCAAGGTGCTGGTGTTGTTTACCTGGATGTTTTCCACCCAGATATCCTTGCCTTCCTTTCTACTAAGAAAGAGAATGCCGATGAGAAGGTGCGTGTTAAGACACTATCACTTGGTGTTACAGTTCCAGATAAATTCTACGAGTTGGCACGTAATAATGAAGATATGTACCTCTTCAGCCCTTACTCAGTCGAAAAAGAGTATGGTAAACCATATAACTACATTGATATTACAGCTATGTATGATGAGTTGGTGGCCAATCCCAATATTACAAAAACCAAGATTAATGCACGTGAGCTAGAAACTGAAATTTCTAAACTCCAACAAGAATCAGGTTATCCATATATTGTCAATGTTGATACAGCCAATCGACACAACCCAATTGATGGTAAGATCGTCATGTCCAACCTCTGTTCTGAAATTCTCCAAGTTCAAACACCAAGTGAACTTAACGATGCACAAGAGTTTGTCAAACTCGGTACAGATATTTCATGTAACCTTGGATCAACTAATATCCTTAACATGATGACATCTCCTGACTTCGGACGTTCGATTAAGGCTATGACACGTGCACTTACCTTTGTTACAGATAGTTCAAGTATTGATGCTGTACCATCCATCAAAAATGGTAACCAACAAGCTCATACCTTTGGTTTAGGAGCTATGGGGCTTCACTCTTACCTTGCTAAACACCATATCGAGTATGGTAGCCCCGAATCTGTTGAATTCACTAATATCTACTTCATGCTTATGAACTACTGGACTTTGGTTGAATCTAACAATATTGCCCGCGAACGTCAAGAAACCTTTGTCGGTTTTGAAAAATCAAAATATGCTGATGGTTCTTACTTTGATAAATACGTTACAGGCCAATACGTTCCTAAATCTGACCGTATCAAAGAACTTTTCGATGGTCACTTCATTCCACAAGCCAAAGATTGGGAAGAACTACGTGAACTCGTTAAGAAAGATGGACTCTACCATCAAAACCGTTTGGCTGTTGCACCAAATGGCTCAATCTCTTATATTAATGACTGTTCTGCTTCTATCCATCCAATCACACAACGTATTGAAGAACGTCAAGAAAAGAAAATCGGAAAAATTTACTATCCGGCCAACGGTCTTTCAACAGACACAATTCCTTTCTACACTTCAGCCTACGACATGGACATGCGTAAAGTTATCGACGTCTATGCCGCTGCGACTGAACACGTTGATCAAGGTTTGTCATTAACCCTATTCTTGCGTAGTGAGTTACCAAAAGAAATTTACGAATGGAAAACAGAAAATAAACAAACAACTCGTGACCTTTCTATCCTTCGTAACTACGCCTTTAACAAAGGAATTAAATCAATCTACTACATCCGTACTTATACAGATGATGGGGAAGAGGTTGGTTCTAACCAATGTGAAAGCTGTGTCATTTAAGATAGTGATTTAACGATAGCAACTTCACTACTCTTATTTACAAAATGCATTAAAAGGTCGGTTTGCCGACTTTTTTAATAGATCAACTCAAAAAACTATATCATGATTTTGAATTATGATAAAATAGTAACGATATCAATAAAGAAAGAGGTTTCTAATGGAAACTTACTACAAAGCCATTAACTGGAATGAAATCGAAGATGCGATTGATAAATCTACCTGGGAAAAATTGACCGAGCAATTTTGGCTAGATACACGTATCCCACTTTCAAATGACCTTGATGACTGGCGTAAACTTTCCGCTGAAGAAAAAGATTTAGTTGGAAAAGTTTTCGGTGGTTTAACATTGCTAGATACCATGCAATCTCAAACGGGTGTTGAAGCCATTCGTGCAGACGTCCGTACACCTCATGAAGAAGCTGTATTGAACAACATTCAGTTCATGGAGTCTGTTCACGCCAAATCTTACTCTTCAATCTTCTCAACTTTGAATACTAAATCTGAAATTGAAGAAATTTTCGAGTGGACTAACAGTAACAAATACCTCCAAACCAAGGCGAAAATCATTAACGATATCTATGAAAATGGAACGCCTCTTCAGAAGAAGGTTGCTTCAACATATCTTGAAACATTCCTTTTCTATTCAGGGTTCTTTACTCCACTCTATTATCTTGGTAATAACAAGCTAGCTAACGTTGCTGAAATCATTAAACTTATTATCCGTGATGAATCTGTTCACGGAACCTATATTGGCTATAAATTCCAACTTGGATTCAACGAATTGCCTGAGGAAGAACAAGAAAGTTTCCGTGAATGGATGTATGATCTTCTCTACCAATTGTATGAAAATGAAGAGCTCTACACTAAATCTCTTTATGACGGTGTTGGATGGACTGAGGAAGTCATGACTTTCCTTCGTTACAACGCCAACAAAGCTCTTATGAACCTAGGACAAGATCCACTCTTCCCAGATAGTGCGAACGATGTTAACCCAATCGTTATGAATGGTATTTCTACAGGAACATCCAACCACGACTTCTTCTCTCAAGTTGGTAATGGTTACCTTCTAGGAACTGTCGAAGCCATGCAAGACGATGATTATAACTACGGACTATAATAAAAAACTAGCTCAGCTAGTTTTTTATTGTGTTCAATACTATATTCGAAAAACAAATAGAAAAAAGAGTTCACGGTGAACTCTTTTTATTTTATTTTGCTTTTACTTCAAAACCTTCTGCTACACCTTCAGCAAAGTTTTCTTCAACAATGCTAGCACAGTGATCACAGATAGTCGCGTTGTAGCTACGCTCTTTAGTAGTTGGATCGATACGACGACAACGGTCACAGACATCACCTGTAGCACGTTCTACTGTGAATGCCACACCTTCAAAGCTTACAGCAGATTCAGGTGCTTCTCCTTCAGCAATAGTCAATGCTGAAACAATCAAAAGTTGAGCAAGGTTAGTGTTCAAACCTTCAATAAGTTCTTTGACTTCATCATCAGGATAGATAGTCAAATGAGCTTCAAGCGATTTACCAATAACTTTTTCATTACGAGCTTCTTCCAAAGCTTTTTGAGCTTGGCCACGGAAATCCATGAAGGCATTCCATCTTTCAAGAAGTGCATCTTGACCCACAAAATCTTCTGCTTCTGGTAACTCTGACAATTGAACATAGTCTTCTGTTTCAAATTCAAGATATGACCAAATTTCTTCTGCAGTGTGAGGAAGGATTGGTGTCAATAGTTTTGTAATCTTGACAAGAATATCGTAGAAGACTGTTTGCATTTGACGACGTTCAAGTGATTCCGCACTCTCAATATAAACCACATCTTTGGCAAAATCAAGATAGAATGCAGATAACTCAACGTTAATAAAGTTAACCAAGGCTTTGTAGATAGTCAAGAACTCAAAGTTTGCATAGGCATCACGAATAGTCTTAACCAATTGGTTAAATCGAATAGTCATGTACTGATCTACAGAACGCAAGTCTTCAAAGGCTACTGCATCAGTTGTTGGATTGAAGTCAGATGTATTAGCAATCAAGAAACGAAGTGTGTTACGAATCTTACGATAAGATTCTGATACTTGGCTAAGGATATCCATTGAGATACGAACGTCATTAGTTGTATCAACACTTGTTACCCAAAGACGAAGAATTTCAGCACCAAATTGTTTCTCAACATCACTAGGAGCAATAGTATTACCGAGGGATTTAGACATCTTTTCACCCTTACCATCAAGCGCAAAACCTTGAGACAAGAGTTGTTTGTATGGTGCAACACCATTATTAGCAACAGATGTGATAAGTGATGAGTTAAACCATCCACGATATTGGTCTGAACCTTCAAGATAGAGGTCAGCTGGATAAGTTAACTCAGGACGGTTAACTACAACACCATTCCATGATGAACCTGAGTCAAACCATACGTCCATAATGTCAGTTTCTTTAGTGAACTCTCCGTTTGGTGAACCTGGATGTGTAAAGCCTTCTGGAAGAAGATCTTTGGCATCACGTTCCCACCAGATAACTGAACCGTGCTCTTCGAAAAGTTTAGCCACATGTTCGATTGTTTCTTCGGTCATGATTGGTGTTTTATCTTCAGCATAGAAGATTGGGAGTGGCACACCCCAGGCACGCTGACGAGAGATTACCCAGTCACCACGGTCACGAATCATGTTGTAAAGACGAACTTTACCCCACTCAGAATGGAATTTAACTTTTTCAATCTCATCCAAAATCTCTTGACGGAATTTAGAAACAGAAGCAAACCATTGTGGTACGGCACGCCAGATGATTGGTTTCTTCGTACGCCAGTCAAATGGGTATGAGTGTGAGATTTCTTCTTTAGCAAGGAGCAAATCACCGAGTTTTTCCATAACGATTGGCGCCACTTTATCGTAGAACTGACCTTCAAAATCAGGACCAGCATTTTCCATCATGATACCACGCTCATTAACGGTTACGGCAACTTCAAGGCCATTAGCAATACCTACGTTATAGTCATCCTCACCAAAACCAGGAGCCGTATGGACGATACCTGTACCTGAATCTGTAGTTACGTGATCACCAAGGATAACAAGCTCATCAACTTCTGTATCCCATGGGTGTTCAGTGACGATTTGATTCAATTCTTCACCACGGTATGACTGAAGTACTTCCACATCAGTCCAACCAAATTTCTCAGAAAGACTATTAAGTAATTCAGAAGCAACGACAAATTTTCGGTTTTCTCCGGCAGGTTTTACGAGAACGTATTCAATATCAGCACCAACAGTCAAACCACGTGAAGCTGTTACTGTAAATGGTGTTGTTGTCCAAACTACGATATATGTATCTGTGTCTAGTACTCCTTTACCATCCTTAACCTTATTGGCATAGTAAAGTGAGGTTGAAACTAAATCATGGTACTCGATTTCTGCTTCAGCAAGTGCTGACTCTGATGACCATGACCAATAAACTGGTTTTGCGCCTTGATAGATGTAACCTTTTTTAGCCATCTCACCAAAGACACGGATTTGTGCAGCTTCATAGTCTGGTGTCAAAGTAACATATGGATTATCCCAATCAGCCGAAACACCAAGACGTTTGAAATCTTCACGTTGTTTGTCAACTTGTGAAAGTGCATAATCACGACACATCTTAAGATATTCAGCACGATCAAGTTCTTTACGTTTCACACCTTGTTTTGCCAACACTTGCTCAATTGGAAGACCATGCGTATCCCAACCAGGAACGTAAGGAGCATAGAAACCAGACATTGATTTTGAACGAACAATGATATCCTTAGAAATTTTATTCATCGCATGTCCAACGTGAATATTACCATTGGCATACGGAGGACCATCATGAAGAGTGAAGTGAGGTTTACCTTGGTTCAACTCTTGACGACGTTGATACATCTTAGCATCTTCCCACTCTTTTTGCCAGATTGGTTCTTTGTTAGGAAGTCCAGCTCGCATTGGAAAAGCTGTCTTACCTAGATTTAAGGTTTCTTTGAGTTTCATTATATCTCCTCTTTAAATTAATTTACTAAATAAAAAGAGCCTTCATCAAAAAGGACGAAAGCTCGTGGTACCACCTTAATTCAGAGCAAAAAACATTTGCTCCCTCATATGTCCGTAAGGAGGACCATCCTTCTAACTTACTTAGTTCAGTTAGAATGCTTGAAAATGATAACTATCCAAATAGGGAATGTGGGACTCACACCATCTCCCACTCGCTGTTAATATACTTGGTAAGTTGTATTTTTCTTATTCGCTAATATTCAATTTAAACGTTTGTGTTTCGTTAAGATTAATTTCACCTGTTGACTCAGGTTGCAAATCAAAATCTTCATCTACTGGTGCTGAAGTTGGGAAATCTGCTACTTCACTCTCGAAAGTGTCTGGAATACCAAAATCAACTGGAGTTGAAACAACTTCGTTTGTTTCATCAACTTCTGGACTAGAGAAATCTTCAACTTGTTTATTACTTTCAGCAACACGACGTTGAAGTTCAGCCATTTCATCAGGAGTGAATTGACGAGTTGCATCAAATGAAGCTGCATCATTTGAATCAGGTACATGTTCATCCAAAACTTTTTCAACAACTTCTTTAAAGGCAGCATCTGAATTTTGAAGATAAATAGCTGTTGGTTGCAACAATTCACCCCATTCTGGAGCACTTGCCAAGCTAAGCTGACCTTCAACTGCAGCCAATAGGCGTTGGTGGAAGACACGACTTTGACGTTTAAGTTCTTCCGTTTCGATGGCAACACGTTTGGCTTCATCTGTTGCATCACGAAGAATTTCAGATGCCTTAGATTTAGCTTCTTCAACCAAATGAGTAGCATTGAAGTTAGCCTTATTAATCAAGTTAGCTGATTCGTCAGCCGCTGAAGCTTTAACTTTTTCAGCTGTTTCTTGAGCCAAAATAACTGATTGACTCAATGATTCTTTCATTTCATCAAAATAAGCCAATTTTTCTTCAAGCTCTTTTACACGAGCAGCAAGTTCACGATTGTCACGAACTAAATCTTCATAATCGTCTACAATAATATCAAGAAATTCATCAACTTCTTGCTCATTATATCCACGAAATTTAGTTGTAAACTGTTTATCTTTAATATCAAGTGCTGTAATAGCCATTACAGGCCTCCTTTATTTTTCATTACCATATTTAATGGTTTAAATTAAATAACTACTTTTTTCTCCGTCTTAACAGACTTTCAATAACGATTTTAGCTTTCCCGGACTTTGAAAATCCGTCTTGTTGAGCTAGTCGAAATCGACCATAACCTCTAACCGAAATCATATCACCAATAATAACTGCCTGATCAGCCTTCTCAACTTGTCTATAATTTAATTTTACTTTTCCAGAAGCAATAAGTTTTAAGGCGTTAGAACGAGATAAGTTTAATACCGTCGCTAACACATTATCAAGACGCATACTGGAAAGTAAGACAAAAGTTTTTGAATACTTTTCTTGATTTGAAATCCAATCGTCTTTACTTACTTCTTTTAGAGTAACCGAAGCATTACCAATCTTAGTAATAGTCATTATCGCATAACTTGCTAAATGAGAAGCAATGTAAAATTGAACGCGTCCTTCTTCATCAAGAATAATATCTCCAAATACTTGACGATCAAGACCAAGCTGATTAATCAGTGCTCCCAAAACTTTTGGGTGTGTCAATTTATTGAACTGTCTCGCATATGAGATTTCTAATCGTTTAATTTCAAAGTCATCTTCTTCAAGCTCGTAATATTCGGGAGCAAGTATCACTCTTCCATACTCTTCAGATTCAAGAGTTGAACTCACAAAAAATTTTAAATTGTAATAATGAGCCAACTCTTCAACAATCTGAATTTCACGAGGGTTCAAGAAATCAGTTAAGTAAGGACTGTACCTCTCATCAACTAAATGACAAAATCCCCTAACCTTCTCTAGAAAAGGCCGTTCATCTAACGAGTAATGCTGTTCAATTTTTTTAATATCTGACATCAGAGTAGAATAAATCTAAGAATTCTAAGTGAAAAGTTTAGTAGAAGTACAATTACGATTATTGAAAAATCAATACCAGCAAAAGCTAAATTCAAGCGACGAAATGGTGCGAGAATCGGTTGAACAATTTGTCTAATGATTCTTCCAAGGCTAGTATCATAAGCTCCTGGAAACCAGGATAACAAAGCATAGACTACAAGAAGAATCTCTATCACGTTAACAACACGTGCCCAAATAACATAAAGTAATACTGACATCACTTAACGTCTCTTCATGTCGAAGTCAAAATTAGCTTCTTGGTTGCCGTGAGCCAAACCAATCTCTTCAATGTCAACTACGACATTAATTGGCGTAAGCAAATACATTGAAGAGCCGACTTTTTGCAAGTTGCCTGTAAGTACCTTGCTAGCACCATCAATAAAGTCAAGACAACGACGAGCTTGCGCTTCCAACATATATTGAAAATCGATTAAAACACATTCATTTTCAATCAATAGTTCTACAATTTCCTGAGCATCTTCATACTTTTTAGGATATTTAATTGCAATTGTTGTTTTAGTTGTATTCATTTGTTGTGGTCCCTGATTTGCTTGTGAACGACTCAGAGGTAAACTACGAAGGACTTGAGTTTCCTGTAAGTCTGAATTAACATGTTGGCGACGAGGAGGGACTGTTGCCTGAGAACGCTCAGGTTGACGTTGCTGACGAGGAGGTGGTGTCTGCACAGGTCTCTGTGCTTTTACTGGACGTGCTTTTACTGGACGTTCTTTAGCCTCTTCTTTAGCAGCATCTTCATAATCTGTTACTTCGTCGGTATCAAAATATGAAACAATTTTATCAATTGCGTCTTTTAATGCCATAAGGTTATTCTCCGTTCTCTTTAAAGAATGCACTGCCTATTCTGACAAAGGTTGATCCATTCTGAATAGCCATGTCATAGTCTCGACTCATCCCCATGCTTAACTGATCACAAGGAACATTCTTTAGTTTTTTCTCTTGAATTGATTGTCTAAGCTTATTTGTCTCAGAAAAAATCTTATCAAGTTCTTGAGCATCTGCATCAATTGGAGCCATAGTCATTAGGCCAACGATACAAATGTTATCAAGATTTTCAATTTGTTTTAGAACAGTATCAAGTTCTTCAGCTGAAAAACCATGTTTTGATTCCTCCCCTGAAACGTTAACTTGTAGGAAGCAATTAATAGTATGATCGGCACGCTTTTGAATTTCCTCTGCTAATTTAACAGAATCCAAAGCATGAAAATAATCAACTAAATTAATAACATCCTTTACTTTACGACGTTGCAAGGTACCAATAAGGTGCCAAGTCAAATCATAATTTTTTAAAGCTTGATACTTATCTAAGAATTTATCAACGCGATTTTCAGCAATGTGCTTAATTCCCGTTTGAACCAATTCTTCAGCGACATCACTTGAAACATATTTGGTTACGGCAATAATATTGACTTCATTACTAGAGCGATTAGCCTTTTCACATGCTTCTTTTACCGCTTGATAAACATTATTTTTATTCTCTTCTATAGTCATTATTAACGATTTTTAAAGAATGGTGGTGTCTCCAATTCATCATCATCTTCAACATCACTTGAGAATGTAGACATAGTCAATTGACTATCTAGTTGACCAGTTTCAGGACGAGAAATATTATCACGTCTCAAATCCCAATTACCAAAAGCTGACTGCTCTTGTTGAGGAGCTGCCGCTGCAGGACGAACTCCTGCTTGAGGCATTGAAGGTGTTTCATTATAGTCAAAATTTGGTTGACGTTCAAATGAAGGTTGAGAAACTGGACGTTGCTCTTCTTGAACAACTTGTTGAGCAGGAGCTGATGGTTGTGAAGGAGCTGTAGTCACTTTACGTGGCTGAGCTTTCATACCAGATACTTTTTCAGCACGATCTTGACGAACTCCAGTTGCAACAACAGTTACACGGATTTCATCTTTCAATGTATCATCGATTGATGTACCAAGCCAAATGTTAACACCGCTACCAGCTGCTTGACCAACAATTTCAGATGCTTCTTCTGCTTCTGTAAGCGTCATATCAAGACCACCAGTTACGTTAACGATAACATCTTCTGCACCATCAATAGTAGTTTCAAGAAGTGGTGAATAGATTGCTTTGCGCGCAGCTTCAACAATACGTTCTTCACCTGAACCAATACCAATACCCATAAGTGCATTACCTTTATTTGCCATAACTGTTTTCACATCGGCAAAGTCGAGGTTAATCAAACCTGGGTTAGTGATAAGGTCCGTAATACCTTGGACCCCTTGACGAAGAACATTATCTGCTTCACTAAGAGCTTCAAGAAGTGGTGTTTTCTTATCAACGATTTCAAGAAGGTTATTGTTAGAGATAATAAGAAGGGTATCAACTTGCTCACGCAACTCTTGAATACCTTCGACAGCAAAGGCACCACGTTTGTTACCTTCAAATCCAAATGGACGTGTCACAACTGCAACTGTCAATGCACCCAAGCTTTTCGCAATACGTGCAATAACTGGTGCTGCCCCTGTACCAGAGCCACCACCCATACCAGCAGTGATAAAGACCATATCAGCTCCTGTAAGTGCTTCTGTAAGTGTTTCTTCACTTTCTTCAGCTGCCTTACGACCAACTTCAGGTTGACCTCCGGCACCAAGGCCACGAGTCAATTTAGGACCCAATTGGATTACTGTTTCTGCTTTAGAAGAGCTGAGTGCTTGAATATCAGTATTAGCTGCAATAAATTCAACACCAGCAAGACCTTCTTCAATCATTCGGTTGATGGCGTTTCCGCCACCTCCACCGACACCGATAACTTTAATTACCGCACCTTGAACTGATGCGCTATCAAATGAAAAACTCATTTTATTTCCTCGCTTTTACTAGATTCAATTAATCAAACATACTGCCGAAAATACCACGAACACGATCACCAAGTTTTTGTTTTTGTTCATGATTTTCTTCTTCAACTGGCAGAGGTACCTCAATGGTGTTCTCAACTGGAACAGGACTTGGCTGAGGAGCCACTCGAGGTGCTGGAGCAGGAGTTCTATCAAAACTCAAGGCAGGAGCCTCATTGTCGATTGGTTTACGACGAAGATACTCTTCACCAGACACAGCCTGTTGTGCAATGATATCAACTTCTGTAAGAAGACCAACATACTCAACAAGACTAATCACATTTGCAAACATTGGATTACGGATACCAACTTGATTTGGCACGTAAAGTTTAACATTTGTCTCAAAAATTTCTTGAGCAACTTCAACCACACCTGGCATGATAGCTGTTCCACCTACAAGGACAATGCCACCAGGCAAATCAAGTAGACGTCCTCGAGTCAAGTCTTGTTTAACTCTATCAAGGATATGCTTCACACGAGCTGAGATAATCTCAGCAAGGTATTTTTCTGTAATCTCAACTGGTGAATTCTCACCTACAACTTCTACTTGGACAGTTTCTGTTTCGCTTGCTTCTTCAATATCTGCATTACCAAAATTGAACTTAAGTGCTTCAGCAATCTGCATTGAAGTCTTCAAAACTTTTGAAATATCCTTAGTGATGTACTCGCCACCTTCAGAATAAATATTGGTAAATTGAAGTTCTTGAGCACGCATGCTTGCAACAGTTGTTTGACCGCCACCCATATCAATAACAGTAGCACCAAACTCACGTTCACCTTCATTTAGAACAGCACGTGTCATTGCAAGAGGAGAGATGATAATATTCTCTACTTGAATACCCGCACGTTCAACTGTCTTACGAAGGTTGTGAAGAATTGTTGTTGGACCTGTGTAAATGAGACCTCTCATTTCAAGACGGATTCCCATCATTCCACGAGGATCACGAATTCCTTGGAAGCCATCAACAATAAACTCTTCAGGAACTAGTGAGATAACCTCACGCTCAGGTGTAATGCTCTTTGTCAAGGCTGAGCGAACAACACTTTCAACATCTTCATCTTTGATTTCTTTTGATTCACTTGTTACAGGAATCATACCTTGTGTAGGCTCAATTTGAAGAAGATTAGCTGGAAGCCCAACGTTGACTTGCTCAATAACAATCCCAGCTTTTTCTTCTGCTTGTTCAATAGCTGTTTTGATTGATTTCGCTGCAGCGTCAATGTCAACAATGATGCCATCTTTCACACCAGAACTCTTAACATTACTTACTCCGATGACATTCATTGATCCATCAATAAACTCAGCAACAAGAACCTTAATCGAGCTAGTTCCTATATCTAATCCTGTAAAAAAGCCATCTCTAGCCATTCACTCGACCTCTCAATCTTTCCATTCAATATCTTTGTAAACTGTATAAAAACAGAATTATTCGGATACTATTGTACCATAAAAAAACGTAAAATGTCAGCATTTTACGTTTTTTATTATTCAATATTAGCCTTGAGCAGAGGAAGTCCGAAGAGTTGTTTCTTGACCAACACTTGGTTTTTCTTCTGGTTGAATACCTGAATTTTCAGAATTAGTTTCTTCTTCAGAATGCTGTTCCGTTGATGTTGTAGTATCTTGACCTTCTTCAGAAGTTGGATTTTCTTCCTTTTTATCAGTCTTATCTTTGTCTTTCTTTTTATCCCCATCAGTTTTTGATGATTCAACTTCAGGAGTCGTTGTATAAAGTCCAACTTCCATATCTACAATACTTCCATCTGAAAGTTGACTCTTAATTTTCTCGTAGTAAGGAAGCTTAACCGTTAATTGAGAAAGAGGAACACGAATGGAATTGCCATCATACAGCTCAATCGTTAGTAAATCTGAAGTTGCTTTAGTAGGCGTAAGATTAATAATTTGAATATTATTCTTGATTTTTGTATCAAGTTTATTTAATTCTTTTACTAATTCTTCGATTTTCTTCTCGTCATCCATTTTTAAAGTGATGAATTTATCAGGTAGATTGCTAGTTGAAACCGTTCCTCCTGTCTTACCACTTTGAAGAATAGAAACATAACCATTTGTAGTTTGACGATAAGCCACGATTGGGTATTCTTTTACCGCAATATTAAATTGATTTGGAAAACTATATGTAACTGTAGCCTTTTTAACCCAAACATTGGTTTTTTCAACAGTTGATGCAACCTTTCCTTGGTTGAAAAAGACATGAGTAATATAGTCTGTATCAAGAATACCACTTGCAACTTTCACATCTTCTGGTAAAGCATTTTTTGTTCCTGATACAGTGAGAACCTTTTGTTTTGACCAAGGTGAAATAAAGAAAAGTGAAAATACGATTAGGAGTGCAGCGATAAAAACAACTAGTCCTGCAAGATTTTGTTGTGCAATTGGAATATTACTAGTTGTATTACCTTTTTTTCGTTTCTTCCTTTTGGTCTTTTTTTTCTTTTTAACCTTCTTTTTCACTGGTGGCTGGCTCTCATTTGAAGTCGCTTCTTGTGAATGAACGACCTTTCCATTCGCAAATTCTTCAGAATCTTCGGTTTCTTTTTTTCTCAAAAATTCGAGGTTTCTCTTCTGCCACTCTGTGAGAACTTGTTTTTCTTGTGATTCTTGATCCTTTTTTGCCATGAAATTCCTTTATTTTTTTGAAATACTAGTCACTAATAGGTTATAAAAATCATCAGGAGAAGTGATTTCCTCAGATTTAGCCATAGCTTCTTTGTAAGTCTCTGCATGTTCAACAAGTTGTTCAAGCTCATGATTTAAGGTTTCCCAACTTAATTCTGTTTCCTGTAATTGACGTGCATAACCTTTTCGTTCAAAATAAGTAGCATTTTCAAGTTGGTCTCCTCGGCTAGCTTCTTTCCCTAAAGGAATAATTAAATGAAGTTTTTTCATAGCCAACAATTCGAAAATCGTATTTGAGCCACCACGAGTTACAACTAAATCTGCCATATCCATAAGAGGTTGGTACAATTCTGTCACATAATCAACTCTATAAAGATGACGTTCTAAGGTATTCAATGAAGAGTCCCCAGAAATATTAATGACATTATATTTTTCCGTCAGTTGTGGAGTATTACTAATAAAATCATTAAATACCTTTGCACCAGCTGAACCACCAATGAAAAGGACAGTTTTTAAGTTGTCATCAAACTGTTCTTTAATCTTTTCAAGGGCATCAGACTGATTGGATGTCGCCATTCCTACCTTTGTAATAGCACCTACATGTTTTGTCTTCGCCAATCCTTTTGATTGTTCAAAAGTCGTAAACATAGTAGTCGCAAATTTATAGGCAATTTTATTGGCCAAGCCCATAGAGAGATCAGACTCATGCACATATACAGTAACTCCTAATAATTTAGAAGCAATTACCGGTGGAACTGAGACAAATCCACCCTTTGAAAAGAGTGCTTGGGGGCGAATCTTGGCAATAATTGCAATAGACTGTAGAATCCCCCAACCAACTTTAAAGACATCCAACATATTTTGCCATGAGAAATAACGACGTAGTTTACCTGTAGCAATACTATGGAAAGTCACATCTAAGCCAGATTTATCAATCTGCTCATGTTCAATCCCGTGCTTGTCACCGATATAGTGCACTTCCCATCCATCTTTGAGAAATTTTGGAATTAAGATAAGATTTAAAGTCACATGTCCAACGGTTCCACCACCGGTAAAAACAATCTTTTTCGCTTTTGCCATAGACTATCCCTTCAATTGCTCAACAGTTGTGATAAATTCGTCACCACGCACTTCGAAATTCTTGTACATATCCCAACTTGCGTTTGCAGGGCTCAACAAGACAACATCTCCTGCACTTGCTTGATCAAAAGCAATACGTGTCGCATCTGCCACATCTTTGGCATCAAGATAAGTCACGCCCGCTTTATCAGCAGCACGTTTGACACGGGGAGCTGATTCTCCTAAAATCACCATTTTCTTAAGACCAGTAATGTCAGGAATGAGTTCATCAAATTCATTACCACGGTCCAAACCACCGGCAATCAAAATGACTTTGCTATTATCAAAACCAGAAAGTGCTTTTTGTGTCGCTAAAATGTTTGTTGACTTACTATCATTATAGAATTTCACTTCATCGATAGTGTCAACGAATTGGAGACGGTGCTTAACCCCACCAAAGCTTGCGAGAGTTTCCTTGATAGCTTGGTTTGAAATACCTGACAATTTTGCTACAGCTATAGTTGCCAAGGCATTTTCAACATTGTGACTACCAGGAACGCCAATCTCATCGGCTTGCATCACCAATTCACCTTTGAAGTAGAGACCACCATTTTCAAGATAGGCACCATCTACTTTTTCCACTGTTGAGAATGGAACTACTTGTGCTTTAGTTTGTGTAGCCAATTCCTTAGCTAAATCTTGATTGAAGTTCAAAACAACAAAATCATCCGCAGTCATCTGATTTTGAATATTCCATTTAGCAGCCACATATTCTTCAAAACTACCATGATAGTCAATATGTGTCGGCATCAAGTTAGTAATCACAGCAATATGTGGATGGAAGCTGTCAATCCCCATCAATTGGAAAGAAGACAATTCCATAACTAAGGTATCTTGAGCAGTAACTGACTGTGCAACTTCTGACGCAGGGAAACCGATATTTCCAGACAAGACACCCGATTTGCCACCATGGTTTAGGACATCAGCAATCATAGTTGTCGTTGTTGTCTTACCATTTGAGCCTGTAATACCGATAATAGGTGCTTCAGATACTAGGTAAGCTAATTCCACTTCAGTCCAAACAGGAATGCCTTTTTCAAGTGCACGAGCTACCATTGGATTGTCATAACGAATTCCAGGATTTTTCACCATTAATTCAAAATTTTCATCCAATAGTTCAAGAGGATGTCCGCCACAGACAACCTTAATCCCTTCTTCAAGAAGCGTCTGTGCTGATGGATTTTCCTCAAATGGTTTCCCATCATTTACTGTGACAATAGCACCCAACTTAGCCAATAGGCGGGCAGCTGCTTCACCAGATTTAGCCAAACCAAGGACCAAAACTTTTTTATTTTCAAATTGTGTTACTGATTTCATAATTCGTCCATTCTCTCAAATTGTATCATAATCATTTTACCCTTTATCCCAAGCTATTTCAAGGAGTTACCTCTTCTTGGCAAAAGAAAAAGCCAATCTATTCGATTGACTTTTAATCTCATGCTACTTATTTATCTTCATGTTCAGCTTTTTCATGATTAAGCTCTGACATAGCGAAAAGATCTTTCAAGGTGAAATAGCTCAATACAAGCATTCCCACCGTAACAAAGAACTCACCAGGTAAACTGAAGAATTTAATGATTGATAGCACTGCTAAAAGTAGGAGCAATGCTAAGGTAGCCATGACAAAGAGAAGATTCATGGTGTTTTTTACCGACTTTGGTGCAATAAAGAAATAGAATGATGCAATCAATATAGCAACAATCAGATAAAACATCTCTTCTCCTCTCTATATATTATTCAGCTTCTGCTGCTTTTTTCTTACGTTTATTGGCTTTATCACGCTCTGCTTTATTCAAAATTTGTTTACGCAAGCGGATAGATTCAGGCGTTACTTCCATGTACTCATCGTCATCCAAGAATTCAAGTGATTCTTCAAGAGTCAAGATACGTGGAGTCTTGATAACAGCCGTTTGGTCCTTAGTTGCTGAACGCACGTTTGTCATTTGTTTTGCTGTAGTGATATTGACACCAAGGTCATTTTCACGAGCATTTTCACCAACAATCATACCTTCATAAACTTCAGTACCTGGGTTAACAAAGATTGTACCACGTTCTTCGATACGCATAATTGAGTAAGTTGTCGCTTTACCTGTATCGATAGAAACGAGGGCACCACGGTGACGTCCACCAATTTCACCAGCAACAACTGGCAAGTATTGGTCGAAGGTATGGTTCATGATACCGTAACCACGTGTCATAGACAAGAATTCCGTAGAGAATCCGATAAGTCCACGAGCTGGTACAAGGAAGATAAGGCGAGTTTGACCGTTACCAACCATTTGCATATCAAGCATGTCACCTTTACGTTCTGAAAGGGCTTGGATGATAGAACCTTGGTACTCTTCTGGAGTATCAATTTGAACACGTTCAAATGGCTCACATTTCACGCCATCAATTTCTTTAATGATAACTTCTGGACGAGACACTTGAAGTTCGTATCCTTCACGACGCATTGTTTCAATAAGGATAGACAAGTGCAATTCACCACGACCTGATACAGTCCATTTATCTGGAGAATCAGTTGGATCAACACGAAGAGAAACGTCTGTTTGCAACTCTGCCAAAAGACGCTCTTCAACCTTACGTGATGTCACGTGTTTACCTTCACGGCCGGCAAATGGTGAGTTATTCGCCAAGAAAGTCATTTGAAGTGTTGGTTCGTCAATACGAAGAACTGGCAATGGTTCAACAGCATCAGTTGGTGTAATTGTTTCACCAACGAAGATGTCTTCCATACCTGAGATGGCAATCAAATCACCGGCTTTTGCTTCTTCAATTTCACGACGTTCCAAACCAAAGAAACCGAAAAGTTTAGTAACACGGAAGTTCTTTGTTGTTCCGTCAAGTTTTGAAAGGGTAACTTGGTCACCAACTTTTACAGTTCCACGGAAGATACGTCCAATACCGATACGACCAACGAAATCATTGTAGTCAAGAAGCGACACTTGGAATTGAAGAGGCTCATCTGAGTTATCTACAGGAGCTGGGATGTGATCAATAATAGTGTCAAAGATTGGAGCCATAGTGTGCTCTTGATCAGCAGGGTTATCTGACAATGATGATGTACCGTTAATCGCTGATGCATACACAACTGGGAATTCCAGCTGATCATCATCGGCACCAAGCTCGATGAAGAGTTCAAGAACCTCATCAACAACTTCTTCAGGACGTGCTGATGGTTTATCAATCTTGTTAACAACAACGATAGGTGTCAAGTTTTGCTCAAGCGCTTTTTTCAGCACAAAACGTGTTTGAGGCATTGTACCTTCGTAGGCATCGACAACAAGGACAACCCCATCAACCATTTTCATGATACGTTCAACTTCTCCACCAAAGTCCGCGTGACCTGGTGTATCCATGATGTTGATACGTGTACCGTTATAAGCAACGGCTGTATTTTTGGCAAGAATTGTAATTCCACGTTCTTTTTCAAGATCGTTTGAGTCCATTGCACGCTCATCAAGCTCTTTACGCTCATCAAGAGTGTGTGATTGTTTCAACAATTCATCAACAAGTGTTGTTTTACCGTGGTCAACGTGGGCAATGATGGCTACGTTACGGATATCTTCTCTAAGTTTAGTCATTTTTTCCTCTTTAATTTTTATTTCAACTTTTAAAGTATACCACATTTTCGACAAAATGGCAGAGCTCAGCTGATTGTAAACGTTTTTCAACAAGAAAAAGGTGCTGTCCACCTATAATTGGTCAGACACACCTTCTGTCATTAGTTATCAATTGTAAGTGCAAGACTAGCAGCTCCAATGATTCCAGCATCATTTCCAAGCTCTGCTAATTTCACTTTTGTTGTACGGCGAACTTGTGGGAATGCATAACGTGTAAAGTATCCTTCAACACGGCTACGCAAGAATTCACCAGCTGCTGAAACACCACCACCGATTACAACTGAATCTGGGTTAAGAATGTTTGAAATGTTTGCTGTTGCAAGTCCGAGGTATTGAGAGACTTTATCAACAATGCTATTAGCAAACTTATCACCTTCAGCAGCAGCTACGAAGATATCTTTACTTGTCACTTGCTCACCATTATCTACAGCAGCTTTAATAGAAGAGTTCCCTTCGTATCCTTCTGCCAAATGACGTGCTAAACGTACAACACCTGTTGCTGAAGCTACAGTTTCCAAACACCCCTTGTTTCCGCATGTACATTCAAATCCTGTTTCAGGTTCAACAATAATGTGACCAATTTCACCACCAGCACCGGCAACCCCATGAATTAAATTACCATCAGCGATAACACCGCCACCAACACCTGTACCCAATGTTACAAAGACAACATCTGGATTGTTAGCACCAGCACCAACCCAACGTTCCCCCAGTGCAGCCACATTAGCATCATTATCAATAGCGAATGGAATACCAAGTTCTTTTTCAATGCCAGAGCCAACTTCTTGAGTTTCTGCCCAGTTCAAGTTAAAAGCACCCGTTACTGTTTTATTTTCACGGTCAACTGCACCTGGAGAACCCATACCAATTCCAATGAAGTCTTCAGCAGTAAGTCCATACATTTCCAAACGGTGTTTCAAAGATTCTACAATGTTAGGAACGATGTGGCGACCATTTTCAAGCGTATTTGTCTCAATAGCCCATTTTTCTTGCACTTCACCTTCCGAAGTCAAAATACCAAACTTAACAGTTGTTCCACCAAGGTCAATTCCTAAGAGTTTTTTAGCCATTTTCTTTCTCCATTTCAATGCGATGTTCACGTCGTAAAATCATTTCAGCAGTAAGATAGTTGTCCTTGTCCACTAAACCATTCTGGTAGAGGGCTTCTAATTCAATCTTCATCATTTCGATATCATAGAGCCTTTTCCCTAGGTAAACCACTATGCCAAACTGTTTCAACAACTGTTGAACGTCATATAAAGTTTTCATAGCAATATTTTAGCAAAAAGCTTCTGCCATGACAAGATAGTTTTGAAAACCTTTACAGATTATTGTATACTTCAAGACTTAAAAAACCTAAGTCATTAAGACTCAGGTTATTGACAGTTTGGGCAAATCCCATGTAATATCATCTGTTCACGAGTAATGCGAAAGCCAGTTTGTGATTCTACCTCTTCCTTGAAAGACGGAATTGGTAGGTCTAAGTCGGTAATGTGACCGCATTTTTCACAAACAATATTTAAGTGATCATGTCCCATAAAATCATAATAGGTTGTATTATCATTATTAACCTTAATTTCAGAGACAATCCCTTCTTCAACCAACACCTTCAAGTTGTTATAGACCGTCGCCAAGCTCATCCCAGGATTATCAGGGAGAAGGTCATAATATATCACATCTGCACTAGGGTGTTGATCAGACATCATCAAATAACGAATAACAGCTTTACGAGATTCCGTCAACCGAATTCCCTTAGCTTTTAACTGATTTAGGACATCTTCATAAACGCCTAGACTACGTCGATGCTCAGACATATCGCCGCCTCCCTTCGTCTAAAAGTATTTTACGTTTATTATACACTTTTAGAGGAACTCTTGACAATCATCTTAACTCAAAAATGCTTATCTCAATCCAGGTGCTTGTCCAAGTTCAGCAGTCAACATCCAGATTGTCTTATCAATTTCAGATTTAGCTGCAGTGAAGATATCATTTGAAGGAGCATCTCCTTCTGCATCTGTGATATCCAAACCAACTTGGAACAATACTGACAAATATTTGTATGTATCAACCAATAATTGAATTTGATCAGACATCGGTTTATCAAATGTGCCAGTAGTTTCAGTCAAGCCTGAATTAGATGAAAATTCTACCAAAGTTGAGTATGGTTCCCCACCGATAGTAATCAAACGTTCACTAATAACATCAAGATGAGCATTCAAACTATCCATCAATTCATCCATTTTTGGATGAAGATAGAGGAAACCAGGACCACGCATATACCAATGAACTTGGTGAACAATTGAAGCTGCTACAGACAAATCAGCAACTGCTTGATTCAAAACTGCTTTAGTTTTTGTATTTGTTGGAGTTTCAGCTTGTTGGTTAACCGTTTCATTGATTGTTTCTTTAATTGAATCTACCATATTAATTCTCCTTATTTAGAATTACTATTATTTACACTTTTATTTTAGAATATTTCTAAATAATATGCAAGTGAAATGCTTTTTCTCATTCTTTTTCGAATAATTAGGTATGTTAAGCATTATTTATTTTTTTCTAGGAGCCTCTTTAGGCTCATTTATCGGACTAGTTTGTGATCGTTTTCCTGAGAACTCGATTATTTTTCCTAGTAGTCACTGTAGCCATTGCGAGCATCAGTTGCGTTTTTCCGAGATGATTCCTATCCTCTCACAACTTTTCTTAAAATCTCGATGTCGTTCATGTCAGTCTCCTATACCTTTTCGTTACCTCTTTATGGAAATATTTTGTGGGATAATATGTCTTCTATATTTCTATGACTTTTTAAATCTTGAAGTAACCTACTTTCTTTACTTCAGCCTTTGTTTATCTATTTTTGATTTGAAACAGAAATCCTATCCACTTCTGATCTGGATAGTTGGAACAGTCCCACTCCTATTCATGGGCAACTATTACCTCACATTTGCCATAGGGATAATCCTCGCTTTCCTTTCTTTTATAAAACATCTAAATATTGGGGAAGGTGATTTTCTCTACTTAGCAAGTGCCTCACTTATTTTCCCATTTTCAAAAATACTTCTAACTATCGAGCTTGCGTGCCTATTAGGGCTAGCGTACTTCCTTATACGAAGAAATCTTAAGGAATGTATCGCATTTGTCCCATTTCTTTTTCTAGGGATTGTACTTCTTACCTTTTATTCAATTGTATAGAAAAAAGCCGATAAACTCGGCTTTCTTTATTAGTTCATATTAACACGGTGCCACTCATTAATAACATAAGAGAGCATCTCTAATTGTTGTAATCCCACATTATTAACCTCTGAAGTTTCTTCGTTAGAACCTCCTAGGTAACGTGTATAAATTGCAATAAGATATGGTGTATCTTCCATTACAATAGCATCAACGTTAAGTGCTTCACGGACATAACCTGGTTTCTGATAAATAGTCAATCCTTGATTATATGTTTTATAATAATATTCTGGGAAAGACTCTCCTAAATATTTGAGAATGTCTTTATAATCCTCTTGGTGTTTCCAGAGATAATCCAAAACTTGGATGTAATAATCCGTTGTTGTCTTATTACCATGCATTTGGATAGTCTTCACTTCACCTTTTGATTTACCATATTTATCAAGCATACCATAGAATTTTTCCATACCACCAAGGCGTTCCGCCAAAGCATAGGCTGGAGTATTCTCAGAGTAAACAAGAGAATACTCTTGCATTTCTGGAATAGT